>CAXULX010000020.1:0-66625 GCA_964252005.1 uncultured Acetobacteraceae bacterium
GGACACCGCCCTCTCACGGCGGTAACAGGGGTTCGAATCCCCTACGGGACGCCAAGCCTGATGCCGGCGCGCGCTCACCCCTCACCGCTCAACGCCCACGGTGACCCGGCCCCACCGGATCACAGACCCTGCAACCACATGCCGCGGCCAGGCCAAGGGGGTTTAACCCCCGGCATGTTGCCGGTAGTCTCGGCCGGCACACCACGCCAGGACGCAGCATGTTTCGGAACACCGCGATCGGACTAGCAGCGGCATTGGTCATCGTTGCGCCCGGCCATGCCGCCCCGCCCCAAGATCCCGCCGGCATCTTTACGCTGCAGATTGAGAACGACGCGACGTCAACGCTGAAGGGCACGTCCGACCAGTATTACACCAGCGGCCTGCGGCTCGGCTACACGTCGGGAACCAGTGCGGTGCCGGACGCCTTGGCCGGCCTGGGCCGCGCTGTCTGGGGCGATGGGGTGCAGCGGATCAGCTTCGACATCAGCCAATCCATCTTCACGCCGCGCGACACGCAGATCAGCCCGCCGAACCCGCGGGACCGGCCCTATGCCGGCTATCTGAACGCGACCCTCGGGCTGCTGCATGACAGCGACCATGCGCGCAGCCTGATGGCGGTGACGCTCGGCGTGGTGGGGCCGTCGGCGCTGGGCCGGGTGGTGCAGAACGGGTTCCACGACATCATCGGCGACACGCCCAACCGCGGCTGGTCGGCGCAGCTCAAGGACGAGCCGGCCGTCGAACTCCTGGTGGAGCGGACCTACCGCCTGCCGATGGCCCAGTTCCACGGCATCGAGACCGACGCGCTACCGGCCCTGACCGCCGGGGTGGGGACCGTCCGGGACTACGTCCAGGCGGGCGTCAGCTTCCGGCTCGGCCAGGGCCTCGACAGCGATTTCGGCGCCCCGCGCATGCGGCCGGGCCTGAGCGGGTCGGACGCCTACACGCCCACGCGCCCGCTCGCCTGGTACGTGTTCGCCGGGGCCGACGGCCAGGGCATCGCGCGCGACGTGTTCCTGGACGGCAGCACGTTCCGCGGCCGCGGCCCGTCAGTCGATAAACGGCCCTATTTGGGGGAAGTCCAGGCCGGCCTGGCCGCCATGTTCTACGGCGTGCGCGTGACCTATACGCAGACCTGGCAGACTGAGTCGTTCAAAGGGCAGAAAAGCGGCCTGTTCAACTTCGGCTCGCTGGCGCTGTCTGCCCGGTTCTAGCCTGCGGTCTCCGGCACTAGGTCGGCCGCGACGCCCGCGCTCTGGCCCGCCTCGGTGTCCGTCAGCGTGCGCCAGGTGCCCTGCACCAGGATCTCGCAGGGCCGGAACCGCGCCTTGTAGGCCATCTTGCGGCTCTCCTGCACCCAGTATCCCAAATACACATAGGGCAGCTTCTGCGCCCGGGCGCGCTCGATCAGCCATAGGATCGCGTAGGTGCCGAGCGACTGCCGCTCGCACTCCGGCGCAAAGAAGCTGTACACCGCCGAAAGCCCGTCGCCGAGCCGGTCGGTGAGGCAGCCGCCGATCAGCCGCTCACCGGCGCCGCGGAACTCGGTGATGGTGGTCTCAATGGGCGTGTCCTCGATCATGGCGCGGTAGTCGTAGAAGCTCATGGTCGCCATGTCGCCGTCGCTGTGCCGGGCCTGCTGGTAGCGTTGGAACAGCTGGAACTGCTCCGCCGTGGCGCGCGCGGGCATGTTGTAGCCCTCGACGCCCGCGTTGGCCCGGCTGATGCGGCGCAGGCCGCGGTCGGGCACGAAGTCCGCGACGGGAATCCGGATCGGCACGCACGCCTGGCAGGACGGGCAGACCGGGGCATAGGCGATGTTGTGGCTGCGGCGGAACCCGGCCCGCGACAGCCGGTCATGCAGGTTGTCGGCGTCCGGCCCGGTGATCTCCGTCACCACCTTGCGTTCGGTCCGGCCCGAGACGTAGGGGCAGGGAAGCGGAGCCGTGGTGTAGAAAAACTGCGGTCGGCGCGGCGGCTTGTACGTCATGCGTATCCGGATCCCCGGGGCATGTTCCCGAAATCGGCGGGCGCGGTCAACGCCCCGTCCAAGGCGCGGGCCCGGACGACCACGACGCCGGACACCAGGTCATGCAGCGTCCGGTGGCGCGTGGTCAGCAACGCCGCCGCCAGCCAGACCACCCCGGCCCCCAGCGTCAGCCACAGCCCGGCGGTGAACAGGATCGCCTGCAGCAACGACGGCCGGCCCAAATCCTGGTCGCGCCGCACCACGAGGTCCATCATCGACTGGCCCGGCGTCGCGCTGCGTGCGCTTGCCACGAACAGGATGTGATAGGCGAGCGGCACAATCGGCAACAATCCCAGCAGCGGCAGCCCAAGCCCCAGCGTCAGCAGCCCGAAGCCGAACAGCACGACCCACAGCACCGCAACGACCCCGCCCACGAGCAGCAGGTCGATCAACCAGGCCCAAACCCGGCGGAACAGCACGCCCTCAAGCAGCGGGGCGTCGTCCAAGGCTTGGCCGGGGGAATACGCGCTCATGGCACCAATCCTATGCGATCCGAGACGGCGGCGGGCTGTGAGCCGATCACGATGGATGTGTTGTCCCGCCAGCGCGTCATCAAGGAGGTTGCCATGCGGCGGAACGGGTGGCCGGACTGCCCCGGCGTCAAGGCGAATAGGCTGCGGTCGAGGTTGTCCAAGTCATAGACTCCGCGATAGCCGGCGCCGTGCACCGACGCCCAGGCGTCCCTGCGCATCCCGCCGCGATACACCGTCGTGTCGTCGCCGGGCTGTATGATACGGGACGTCGTGAGCCGGCCGAGCACGGGCAACGATCCCAGCAGCGGGTGTGAAAAAACCGCCTGGTGCGCGCTGCCCCAGTGCCAGTCGCCGGGCTGCGGCCCATAGACGGCGGCCAGGCCGGTCAGCGCGGCCTTCAGCGACTCGGCCAGCAGCGGCCCGCAATCGCCCTCGCACCAGCCCGCGCCGCCCGGCGACAACGCCCGCGCCGCCAGGTCCGCGTCCGCGCCCGTGGCGGCGGCCGGCACGCCGGCGTGCGCCAGCATCATGGCGTCGAACTGTCGGACCCAGGCGTTGAAGATGAGCGGCTGCGGAAGCTCGGGCCGCATGGCGCCGTCCCAATGGGACAGCAGGGCCAGGGCGCGTCCGGACGCCGCATCGAACGGCCGCGTGGCCAGCAGCGCCGGCAGGATCTGCACGGCGAAGCTGCTGACCGCGTCCACCTGCATCGCGGCGAAGCTGCCCGTGTCATGCTTGTCCGTCGCCGCCAGCATCTGCCGGATGCGCCGCGCCCGCCAATCGCCGAACCAGTCGGCGCCCATGAACACCGGGAAGTCCGGCCCGGCTACACGCTCGTTCGCGTTCACCAGCCGCCCGGCGGCGGGCGCCACGACGCGGGGCAGGGCGGCCCCGCCTGCATAGCCCGTCCAGTCATGCGCGCCGTCCGCGCCGTCCACCGGCACGGTTCCGTCGCCGGCGCGGCGGATCGGCACCCGGCCGGTGGTAAACTGCGCGATGGTCGTCCGGTCCGCCGTCAGCAGGTTCTGCACGGGCGCCGCGACAAGCTCGGACGCGCGCCCGGCGCCCGCCACGTCCGACGCGCGGTTGAGCGCCAGCAGGCCGACAGCCGTGCTGTCGCCCGGCGCCAGGTTGGCCATGGCGACGGCCAGCACCGGGCCGCCGGGCGCGTCGAGGTCGCTGAGCACCGGGCCATGCCGTGTCTCCCGCACGACCAGCCGCTCCTCCGGGGCGCCGCGCACCCGGATGCGCTCCTCTCGCCGGATGAACGGCTGGGGGCCGTCCGGCGTCTGGTATTGGCCGTCCGGGAGCACGGTTTCGACGAACACATCCTGGGTGTCGGCCCCGGTGGTGGTGAAGGTCCAGGCGATGCGCCCGTTATGCCCGAGGATGAGGAACGGCACGCCCGGCGCCGTGGCGCCGGCCAGCACGCCGCCCGGGGTCTCGATCCGCGCCAAGTACCAGATGGCCGGCAGGCTGAACCCAAGATGCGGGTCGCCGGCCAGCAGCGGATGGCCGGTCGTCGTCCTGCTGCCGTCCACCGCCCACTCGTTGCTGGCCGAGTGGGGCCAGGTGAACGGCTCGGGGAAGTCCGGCACCGCCGCGGCGAGCCGCGTGTATAGGCCGCGCGTGTCCGGGCCGCGCACGTCCAGGCCGCGCATATCGGGGCCGCGCGCGTCCGGCCGCGGCGTGTCGTCCTGCGGCGGCCAAAGCTCCTTCATGCGGCCGGCTGGGCCGGCCTGCGCCGCGCGCGCCAGTTCGGACCGCCAGTTGCCCGACAGGTACAGGCCCATGGTCTTGCCCCAGAGCAGGCTGTCCACCGCCGTCCAGGGGTCGGGGATGCCGATCGGGATGAACTCCGGCGCCGCGAGCCGGCCGCGCGCCGCGATCCAGGCGTTCACGCCCGCAGCGTAGGCGTCCAGCATCGCCCGCGTGTCGGCAGGAAGCGCCGCCAGGTCGGCCTCCGCCCGCCTGCGGAGGCCGAGCACCCGCATCGTCCGGTCCAGCCGCAGCGTCGCCGCCCCGGCGATTTCCGACAGGCGCCCGGACGCGGCCCGGCGCATCAACTCCATCTGGAACATGCGGTCCCGGGCATGCACGAAGCCGAGCGCCGCCGCGGCGTCGCGCTCCGACCCCGCCGCGATGCGCGGGATGCCATCGGCGTCCAGGGTGATCGCGACCGCCCCCGAGAGGCCGGGGACTCGGGCCTGCATGGCCCCGGGCGGCAAGGACAGCCAGAACAGGCCCCCCACCGCGACGCCAACCAGGGCAACCAGCCCAAGCGACACGGCGAATATCCGGCCCAGGGCGCGGGCCGCCCAGGTCAGGCGTGGGCGCATCCCGCCGCGCATCGGCGCCTAATGCAGCCGGGGCGACTTCAAGTGGCTGGCGCGGTCGGTCGAGGTCACGGTGACGGCGGCCGTCTTGCTGCCGCGCCCCAGCCTGACCTGCACCGGCGCACCGGCCGGGCCGGACGCCCAGACGGCGCGCCACAGCCCCGCGAGGTCCGGCACGTCCTCCCCGTTCACCGACAGGATGCGGTCCCCGGTCCGCACCCCCGCCTGGTCCGCCGGCCCGTTATCCGCGAGGCCGCCGACGACCAGCGCCTGGTCGTCCTCCATGGCATACAGGCCCAGCCACGGCCGGGGCGGCCGGTTGACCCGGCCATAGGACAGCAGGTCGTCGAGGATGGGATGCAGCAGTTGCACGGGCACGACCATGTTCATGTCCTGCCGCTTGCCCCCCTGGCCCTGCTGCAGCACCAGCGAGCCGATGCCCAGCAGCCGGCCGTCCCGCCCCACCAGCCCGGCGCCGCCCCAGAACGGGTGCGACGGCGCGGTGAAGATGGCGTCGTCCAGCAGGTACTCCCAATAGCCCGCGAACTCCTGCCGCCCGGCGACCTTCGCCGCCACGCATTGCCGGCGGCCCCCGGCGGCGGCGAAGATCACCGGCTCGCCCACCCGCGCCGCCTCGCTGTCGCCCAGCTCCATCACCGGCACGTCGAGCTTGCCGAGCGCCTGCACCACGCCGAACCCGGTGTCCTGGTCGTAGGCCATGGGATAGCCCGCCACCGTGCGCCCATCAGCGGCGGAGAGCCAGATCGTTTCCGCCTCGGTGATGAGGTAGCCGATGGTGAGGAATAGGCCGGGCCGGATGTGCACGGCGCTGCCCGCCCGCTCGGTGCCAAGGGTCGAGGCGGTGAACGCATCGTCCGGCACGGTCGCGCGCAACGCGACGATGGACCGCAGCGCGGCGTCAAGGTCAAAGGAGTACTCGGCAGCCTTGGGCTGCAGGTTCGCCGGGATGGTCTGGTCGGTCTTGGGCATCGGTCCCCGTCCGTTGGATCAGCCGTAATTCACCATGATGGTCTTTTTGTGCATGAAGTGTTCCAGCATCGACTCAAGGCTGGCCTCCTTGCCCAAGCCGCTGCTCTTCACGCCGCCATAGGACAGGTTGGCCTGCACGACCAGGTTCTGGTTGATCTGCACCAGCCCGGCCTCCAGCCGGTGCGCGAGGTCGAGGCCCACGCGCAGGTTGTTGGTCCACAAGGACGCCGCCAGCCCATACTCGGTGCCGTTCGCGGACGCGAGCGCCGCCTCCGCGTCGTCGAACGGGAACACGCAGGTGACGGGGCCGAAGATCTCCTGCTGCACCAGCCGGCTGTCGTCCGGCAGATTGGAGAAGATATGGGGGCGGATGAACAGGCCCTGTTCCAGCGCCGGGTCGGACGGCATGGCGCTGCACGCGCGGCCGGTGGCGCCGGGGGTCGCCAGGCCCTCCTCGATGAAGCCCTCGACCTTGTGGAACTGGTCGGGGCTGATGAGGGTGCCGATGTCGGTGGCCTCGTCCAGCGGGTCGCCCATGACCATGGCGTCCACCTTGGCCGCCAGCGCGTCCACGAAGCGGTCGAAGATCGGGCGCTCCACGTAGATGCGGCTCGCCGCCGTGCAGCTCTGGCCCTGCCGGGTGAAGCGCATGGAGGTGACGGCGCCCATCACCGTCTTGTCGAAGTCGCAGTCGGCGAACACGATCATGGGACTCTTGCCGCCCAGCTCCAGCGTGGCCGGCACGAGCTTCTCGGCGGCGGCCTTGGACACGATGCGGCCGACCTCGACGCTGCCGGTGAACGTCACCTTGCGCACCAGCGGATGCGCGACCAAAGGCCCGCCGCACTCCGGCCCGAAGCCCGACAGCATGTTGAAGCAGCCCGGCGGCAGCACGCGGTTCATCAGCTCGCAGACGCGCAGCACCGCGAGCGGCGCCTCCTCCGCCGATTTCACCACCACCGTGTTGCCGGCGACCAGGGCGGGTGCCACTTTCAGCGCCATCAGCAGCATCGGCACGTTCCACGGGATGATCGCGCCGACGACGCCCAGCGGCTCCCGCACCGTGACCGACAGCACGTTGGGGGCGAAGGGCACCGTCTCCCCCTTCAACTCGCCGCCGAGGCCGCCGTAGAACTCGAAGATGTCGGCGACGACCTGCGCCTCCACCCGGCTCTCGGTGCGGAGCGCCTTGCCGGTTTCCAGCGCGATCAGCCGCGCGAGTTCCTCCACGTGGTCCCGCAACAGGGCCGCGCATTGCGCCACCATGGCGCCGCGCTTGCGGGCCGGGACCTTGGCCCAGGCTTTCTGTGCCGTGTCCGCGTCCTGCACCGCGGCCTCGACGTCGGCCGCGTCGCCCTCGGCGGCGTGCGCGACCTCAAGCCCGGTGGCCGGGTTCACGACGGCGAACGTCTTGCCTGCGCGGGAGGGCACGAAGCGCCCGCCGATGAAGTGCTTGCCCGACAGCGCCGTCGCCAAAGCCTGCTGATCGAGCATCGGGGCGTCAGGGGTGGGATGGGGCCGGTCGAGCATCGGGTTTGCCTCGGGATGCAGGGTGCATATAACGCTCCGTCGAGAATGGACCCACCTATGGGCCTGAACAAGGGCGCGGAGACCGATCCAGCATGACTGACCACCCAAGCTCCGGGCCCCCACCCTCCGGTCCGCTCGCGGGTTTGACCGTCTTCGACCTCACCCGCGTCCTGGCCGGGCCGACCTGCGTGCAGATGCTGGCCGACCTGGGCGCGGACGTGATCAAGATTGAGAAGCCCGGCTCCGGCGACGACACGCGGGGCTTCGCGCCGCCGTTCATGCCGGGCACCCGGGAGAGCGCCTACTTCGTCGGCGTGAACCGCAACAAGCGGTCGGTCACGCTCGACATCGCGACGCCGGAGGGCCAGGCCATCGCGCTGGACCTGATCGCGAGAAGCGACATCCTGGTGGAGAACTTCAAGGTCGGCGCGCTCACCAAATACGGTCTGGGCTACGAGCAGCTGCACGGGCGGTTCCCCGGCCTGGTCTACTGCTCAATCACCGGGTTCGGGCAGACCGGCCCCTACGCGCCGCGGCCGGGCTATGACAGCTTGATCCAGGCGATGGGCGGCGTGATGAGCCTGACGGGCGAGCCCGACGGCGCGCCGCAGAAGGTGGGCGTGCCCGTCGCCGACCTGTTTGCGGGCCTGTACGGCTGCATCGGCGTGCTGGCGGCGCTGCGCCACCGGGAGGCGACGGGGCAGGGCCAGCAGGTGGACATCGGCATGCTCGACACCTCGGTCGCGTGGCTGGCGAACCAGGGCATGAACTACCTGGCGACCGGGGAGAACCCGGCGCGGCTCGGCAACCAGCACCCGAACATCGTGCCGTACCAGGTGTTCTCGACCGCCGACGGCTACATCGTGCTGTCCATCGGCAACGACCCGACGTTCAAGCGGTTCTGCGACGGCTACGGCCTGTCCCACCTGCTGGACGACCCCCGCTTCGCCACCAACGCCGCCCGCGTCGGCCACCGCGACCTGGTGACGGAAACGCTGACCTCCATCTTGCGCCAGCACCCGACGGCGCGTTGGGTCGAAGAGCTTGAGGCGCTGAAGATCGGTTGCGGACCCATCAACACACTGAAAGAAGTGTTCGCCGACCCGCAGGTGCAGGCGCGCGGCGCGGTGGTGACGATGCCGCATCCGTCCAGCCCGGAGGGCGTGACGGTGATCGCCAACCCCGTGCGCCTGTCGGAGACTCCGGCCGACTACCGCATGGCCGCCCCGACGCTGGGCCAGCATACCGAGGAGGTGCTGGGCGCCCGCCTGGGGCTGACGCCGGAGCGGCTGGCGGAGTTGCGTGCAAAAGGCGTGATATAACTGGCGGCAACCCCTAGATGCAGGGAACGCGGCCCCGGACCCCATAGGACCCTCATGAACGAACAGACCCTGCCCACCAGCCTGACCCGCTTCTTCTCGGCCAGCCTTACCGAGACCGACCCGGACCTCGCCGCCGCCATCGGCGCGGAGCTGGGCCGCCAGCAGGACGGCATCGAGCTGATCGCCAGCGAGAACATCGCCTCCGCCGCCGTGCTGGAAGCGCAAGGCTCGGTGCTGACCAACAAGTATGCCGAGGGCTATCCGGGCCGCCGCTACTACGGCGGCTGCTTCGAGGTGGACCGCGCGGAGACGCTCGCCATCGACCGCGCCCGCGCCCTGTTCGGCTGCGCCTACGCCAACGTGCAGCCGCACTCCGGCGCGCAGGCCAACCAGGCGGTGTTCCTCGCCTTGCTGCAGCCCGGCGACACCATCCTGGGCATGAGCCTCGCCGCCGGCGGCCACCTGACGCACGGGGCGGCCCCCAACCTGTCGGGCAAGTGGTTCCGCGCCGTCCAGTACGGTGTGCGCCAGGAGGACGGCCTGCTCGACTACGAGGAGCTGGAGCGCCTGGCCCGGGCGGAGAAGCCGCGCATGATCATCGCCGGCGGCTCGGCCTACCCGCGCGCCATCGACTTCGCCCGCATCCGCAAGGTGGCGGACGAGGTCGGCGCCTGGTTCCTGGTGGACATGGCGCATTATGCCGGCCTCGTGGCGGCGGGCGCATACCCGACGCCGCTGCCGCACGCCCACGTGGTGACGACGACCACGCACAAGACGCTGCGCGGCCCGCGCGGCGGCATGATCCTGTCGAACGACCTGGAGCTGGGCAAGAAGTTCAACTCGGCGGTGTTCCCGGGCCTGCAGGGCGGCCCCCTGATGCACGTGATCGCCGCCAAGGCGGTGGCGTTCGGCGAGGCGCTGCGCCCGGAGTTCCGCACCTACCAGCGCGCCGTCATCGACAACGCCCGCATCCTGGCGGAGACGCTGATGGAGCAGGGCTGCGACATCGTGACCGGCGGCACCGACAGCCACCTGGTCCTGGTGGACCTGCGGCCCAAGGGCGTGACCGGCAAGGCGGCGGATGCGAGCCTGGAGCGCGCCCACATCACGGTGAACAAGAACGCCATCCCGTTCGACCCGGCCAAGCCCGCCATCACCTCGGGCATCCGCCTCGGCACGCCCGCCGCCACCACCCGCGGCTTCGGCCCTGCCGAGTTCCGGGAGGTTGGCCTGATGATCAACGAGGTGCTGGACGGCCTGTCGCGCTCCAACGACGGCAGCAACGGCCCGGCGGAGCAGGCGGTGGCAACGCGGGTGCAGGCGATGTGCGCGCGCTTCCCGATCTACCCGGCCCTGCAGGCGGGCCACGCCGGACCCTGAGCATCATGCGCTGCCCGTTCTGCGGCAACGACGACACGCAGGTGAAGGACAGCCGGTCCACCGATGACGGGTCGGCGATCCGGCGCCGGCGGTTCTGCGGCGGCTGCGGGCAGCGGTTCACCACCATCGAGCGCGTGCAGCTTCGCGAGCTCACGGTGCTGAAGGCCGATGGCCGCCGGGTGCCGTTCGACCGGGAAAAGCTCGGCCGCTCCATCCGCATTGCGCTCCGCAAGCGCCCGGTGCAGGAGGAGCGGCTGGAGCGCATCGTCAACGGCATCGTGCGCCAACTGGAAGCCACGGGCGAGAACGACATCCCGAGCAAGCAGCTGGGCGAGCTGGTCATGGAAACGTTGAAGGACGTGGACGCGGTCGCCTACGTCCGCTTTGCCAGCGTGTATCGCGACTTCCGCGAGGCAAAGGACTTCGAGACCTTCCTGGGGTCGCTTGAGGAGCCTACATAGCGCGGCATGGGCGACGTGGGCATTATCGACGGGGCGGCGGACGGGGAGCACATGCGCGCCGCCCTGGCGCTCGCGCGGCGCGGCCTGGGCAACACCTGGCCGAACCCTTCGGTCGGCTGCGTGCTGGTGCAGGGCGGCCGGGTGGTCGGGCGCGGCGCGACCGCGCCGGGCGGGCGGCCGCATGCGGAGGCGGTCGCGCTGGCCCAGGCCGGCGACCTGGCGCGCGGCGCGGTGGCCTATGTGACGCTGGAGCCGTGCAGCCATCACGGGCGGACCCCGCCCTGCGCCGACGCGCTGGCCGCGGCCGGGGTGGCGCGGGTCGTCGTGGCCTGCGGCGACCCGGACCCGCGGGTGGACGGCCGCGGCGTGGCGATGCTTCGGGCGGCGGGGATCGAGGTCGCCGTCGGCCTGATGGCGGAGGAGGCGCGGGCGTTGCAGGCCGGATTCCTGACGCGGGTCCGCCTGGGACGGCCCATGGTGACGCTGAAGCTGGCCAGCACGCTCGACGGCCGCATCGCGACGCGCACCGGGGAGAGCCAATGGATCACCGGCCCCGAGGCACGCCGCGCGGCCCATGCGCTGCGCGGCCAGCACGACGCGGTGCTGGCCGGCGTCGGCACCGTAGAAGCGGATGATCCGGAGCTGACCTGCCGCATCCCCGGCTACCGCAAGACGCCCGACCTGCGTATCGTAGTGGACAGCCGGCTCCGCACCCGGCCCGCCGCGCGCGTCGTGGCGGGTGCCGCGGCCGCGCCGACCTGGTTCCTGCACCGCCCCGGCGCCGACGCAGGGCGGGCGGGGGTGCTGGAACGGGCTGGGGTGCGGCTGATCGAGGTTGCAGGCGCGGAGCAGGGGGTTGACCTCGCGGCCGGCATGCAGGCTTTGGGCGCCGCCGGGCTGACCCGGCTGCTGGTGGAGGGGGGCGCGCAGATCGCGGGCGGGCTGTTGCGCGCCGGGCTGGTGGACGGCATCGCCTGGTTCCACGCGCCCGGCGTCATGGGCGGCGACGGCTGGCCGGCGGCGCAGGCGTTCGGCACGGCGGCGCTGGGTGACATGCCGCGGTTCCGGCGGGTGGACTCGCGGCCAGTGGGGGATGACATGTTGACCGAGTTCACCCGGCGCGACGCCGCGCCAAGCGAAACCGAGCAGGCCGCCTGATGTTCACCGGAATTGTGACCGGCATGGGCGAGGTGCGGAGCCTGCGGCCCATCGGCGGCGGCCAGGACATGCGCCTGGTCATCGGCGCGCCCTGGCCGGACACCGGCGGTATCGCCCTGGGTGCGTCCATCGCCTGCGGCGGGTGCTGCCTGACCGCGGTCGAGGTCGGGCCGGACTGGTTCGCGGTGGAGGTGTCGGGCGAAACGCTGTCCAAGACCAAGCTCGGCGGCTGGGCCGTCGGCAGCCGCATGAACCTGGAACGCTCCCTGCGCCTCGGCGACGAGCTGGGCGGGCATCTCGTGTCCGGCCACGTCGATGGCCTGGGCGACGTGCGGTCGGTGGTGCCGGAGAACGGCTCCTGGCGCGTGCAGGTCGAGGCGCCGCGCGAGCTGTCCCGCTTCATCGCCACCAAGGGCAGCGTGTCGCTCGACGGCGTGTCGCTGACGGTGAACGACGTGGCGGGCGGCCTGTTCGGCGTCAACGTCATCCCGCATACCTGGGACGTGACCACGCTGGGGCAGCTTGCGGCCGGCGACGCGGTGCACATCGAGATTGACATGCTGGCGCGCTACGTTGCCCGCCTGGCGGAGGTTCCATGAAGTCTGCCACCCTGTCCGACTACCTGTGCAGCGCCGAGGAGTTGATCGAGGAGGCGCGGGCCGGGCGCATGTTCGTCCTGGTGGACGACGAGGACCGGGAGAACGAGGGGGACCTGGTGATCCCCGCCCAGTTCGCGACGCCCGACGCCATCAACTTCATGGCGCGCCACGCCCGCGGCCTGATCTGCCTGGCGCTCACCCCCGCCCGGATCGAGCAGCTTGGCCTGCCGCTGATGCGCCAGTCGAACAGCAGCCGGCACCACACGGCGTTCACGGTGTCCATCGAGGCGCGGGACGGGGTGACGACCGGGATTTCGGCAGCCGACCGCGCGCTCACCATCGGCGTCGCGATCAACCCGGAGGCCGGTCCCGACCGCATCGTGACGCCGGGCCACGTGTTCCCGCTGTCGGCACGGGAGGGCGGCACCCTGGTGCGCGCCGGGCATACGGAGGCCGCGGTGGACATCGCGCGTCTGGCGGGCCTCACGCCCGCCGGCGTGATCTGCGAGATCATGAACGACGACGGCACGATGGCCCGCCTGCCGGACCTCGTCGCCTTTGCCCAGCACCATAACCTCAAGCTCGGCACCATCGCCGACCTCATCGCCCACCGCCGCCGCACCGAGCGCCTGGTGCGCCAGGTCCAGCAGGGCGTCATGCACCAGGCCGAGGGCGGGGAGTGGACGCTGAGCGTCTATGCCAACACGCTGGATTATGCGGAGCACCTGGTGCTGACCAAAGGCGACCTTTCAGGGCCGCAGCCGGCGATGGTGCGGATGCACGCGGTGGACCTGGTGAGCGACACGCTGAGGGGGCCGCACTGGTCGGCGCTGCACGCCTCGATGCACATGATCGCGGCCGAGGGCCGGGGCGCCGTCGTGCTGATCCGCGACCCGAGGCCGACCGCCCTGTCCGAGCGGGTCGGCACGCTCAAGGCCGACGCCCGGCCCAAGCCGGTCCTGCGGGACTACGGCATCGGGGCGCAGATACTGATCGACCTGGGCGTGCGGGACATGATCCTGCTATCCAACACACCGCGCACCCTGGTGGGGCTTGAGGGCTACGGATTGAACATCGTCGAGCAACGGCCGATCGACGGCGTTCCCGGCGAATGAGGGCCGCCCGATGAGCACCATTGACGCCCCCTTGCCCGCCGCCCCGGCCGTGCCCGGCGCCCCGCCCCGCCTGCTGGTGGTGCGCGCCCCCTATTACCAAAAGGTCGTCGATGGCATGACCCAGGGCGCCGCGCGCATCCTGTCGGAGGCCGGCGCCACGCACGACACGCTGGACGTGGCCGGCGCGTTCGAGTTGGCCCAGGCGATCCGCCTGGTGCTGCGCGGGTCGCAGCGGTTCGACGGCTTCATCGCGCTGGGCTGCATCGTCCGGGGGGAGACCGACCATTACGACCATATCTGCCGCGAAAGCATGGCCGGCCTGATGCAGGTGGCGCTGCAATACGGGCTGGCGATGGGCACCGGGCTGCTCACCGTGCACGACATCGGCCAGGCGGTCGCCCGCTCCGGCACGGACGGCCACAACAAGGGCGCGGAGGCCGCGTCGGCGGCGTTGCGGCAGATCGCGGTCGCGCGCCAGATGGGGACCGCCTGATGGCCCGCCCCGCCCGCCCGCCCAGCCGTCCCCGCACCGCCTCCCGCGTCGCGGCTGTCCAGGCGCTGTTTCAAAGCGAGCAGGGCGGCGAGACGGCCGAAACGGTGATCGAGCAGTTCGTGCGCCACCGCCTGGGCGAGATGCCCGGCCCCGAGCACCTGGGCGGCGGCGGCTTCGAGGAGGGCCGCGTGCCGGACGCGCACGTGCCGCTGTTTCAGCAGATCGTCCGCTCCGCCGTGTTGCAGCAGGACCGGCTGGACGCCCTGATCGCCGCCTCCCTGCCGCCGGAGTGGCCCATGGTCCGGCTCGATCCGGTGCTCCGCGCCCTGCTGCGGGCCGGCGGGGCGGAGCTGTCGATGGCCGACGGCCCGCCCGCCCGCGTCGTCATCAACGAGTACCTGGACGTGGCGCACGGCTTCTTCACCGGGGAGGAGCCGCGCATGGTCAACGGGATGCTGGACCGGCTGGCGCGCGAGCTGCGGCCCGGCGACTTCCCGGCGGAGGCGGCCCACGCCCCCTGATGGCGCGCCCCTGACCCCCGCCGACCCGCCGGCTGAGTTCGGGCTGATCGCCCGCCATTTCCGGCCGCTGGCCGGCCCGGGGGCGCTCGACCTGCTGGACGACGCCGCCCTGCTTCGGCCGCCGCCGGGCCGCGAGTTGGTGCTGACGGCCGACACCATGGTGGCCGGCGTGCATTTCCTGCCCGACGACCCGGCGGACACGGTGGGCGCCAAACTGCTGCGGGTGAACCTGTCCGACCTGGCCGCCATGGGCGCCACGCCGCTGGCGTACCTGATGACCGTCTCGGCGCCGCGGGACACGGGCGACGCCTGGTTCGCGGCCTTCGCGGCCGGGCTGGCGCGCGATCAAGCGCGGTTCGGCATCGCGCTGCTGGGCGGGGACACCACGGCGACGCCGGGGCCGATGACGCTGTCGCTCACCGCCATCGGCCATGTCGCGCCCGGCGCGGCGCTCCGCCGCCGGGGCGCCACGGCGGGCGACGAGGTGTGGGTCACGGGCACGGTCGGCGACGGGGCGCTCGGCCTGCTGGCGTTGCAGGGCCGGGTTCCGGACCCCGACGGCTGGCTGACGGGCCGCTACCGCCTGCCGCAGCCGCGGCTCGGGCTGGCGCTGCATGGCATCGTGTCGGCCTGCATGGACATCTCGGACGGGCTTGTGCAGGACCTCGGCCACCTGTGCCGCGCCGCCGGGCTTGGCGCCGTCATCGAGGCCGCGCGGGTGCCGCGCTCGGCGGCGGCGCAGGCGGCGGGGGAGGCTTGGCTCGCGACCTGCCTGACCGGCGGCGACGATTACGAGCTGCTGATGGCGGTGCCGCCGCAACGCGCCGGGGCGCTCAGGGCGGCGGCGGCTCAAGGGTTGAGCGTCACGCGGATCGGGCGGTTCGAGGGCGGCGCCTCAGTGCGGGTGCTGGACGGGGCGGGCGCCGTCATCACCTTGGACCGGCCGGGCTGGAGCCACTTCTAGGCTTACAAGCCTCCGCCGCTGCCGCCCGGCGTCGTCCGGGTGCTGCCCGGCGTGCCGCCCGTGCTGAACTTGCCCACGTTGCCCAGCAGCTGCTGCAGGAACGACGCCTCGCTGCCCGGAGAGGGGGTGGCGCGGCTCACGACGGACACGTCCCGGCCGTCATCCTGGTTCAGGTGCTGCACGTCGCGCAGCACGCCGGCCTGATCGAAGGTCAGCGTCGTCACGTCCTGCGCCATGATGCCCGGCAGCCGGCCGACCCGGGTGCGCGTGGTCTCGCTGATGTAGATCCACGTGTTGTCGTCGAAGCTGCCATGCGCGCTCGGCGAGCCGAGGAGCGACGTGGCGTCGGCCCGGGTGGACGTGCCGGGCACCAGCTCTTTGATGAGGTCGGCATCGACGTGGTTGCCGCGCAACTGGTGCGGCGCGTCGATGGCGCTGCAAGCGGACAGGCCCAACAGGAATAAGACGGGGAGCAGGCGCAATCGCGGGTCCAGTCTGGTTCAGGGATGAGCCGACGCGGTCCCAGGGCCGCATCGCCCGGCCCGCATTGATCGACCCCAGCAGGAAACCTATCTGGACGGTGGGTGTCATGCCCGCCGGGTTGTGTCAATCTGGCGGCGCTGTGCCGGACAGGGCGGATGGGAATCAGATGGCACTCTTGAATCTGCTCGGGCGTAAGCGGCACGAGCGCGCCGGGTTCGAGCTTTACACGGCCGCCGTCGGCGCCGCGCGCGACCCCTACATCTTCGAGACCCTGGGCGTGCCGGACACGCTGGACGGGCGGTTCGACGTGATCGGGCTCTACGTGTTCCTCGTGGTGCACCGGCTGCACGCCGCGTCGAAGGACGGGCAGGCGCTGGCGCAGGCCGTGTTCGACGCGATGTTCTCCGACATGGACATCAACCTGCGGGAGATCGGCGTGGGCGACATGACGGTGGGCAAGCGGGTGCGCGCGATGTGGGAAGCGTTCAACGGCCGGTCCACCGCCTATGCCGCCGCGCTCGACAGCGGCGACGTGATGGCACTGGCCGGCGCGGTCGCCCGCAACGTTTGGCGCGGCCAGGCGCCGCCGGAGGCCGCGCACGCCCTGGCGGCGCTGATGCTGGAGCAATCCGCGCATTTGGCGGGGCAGCCGATCGAGGCGCTGCTGGCGGGCCGGGTCAGCTTCCGGCCGTCGCGGGCCACCGAATGACCCCGGAGCTGCACCGCCCCGTCGCGCTGGACCGCATCGGGCCGCACGGCCTGACCGTGGAGGTCGAGGCGAAGGCGGACGAGCTGGCGGCGGTCGCGGCCCGGCTGCGTGTTCTGGCGCTCTCCAGCCTGCAATGCGCGTTCAAGCTGCGCCGGGTCGGTGCGGCCATGGTGGAGGCGCAGGGCGTGCTGCGCGCCGGGGTGACGGAGACCTGCGTCGTCTCGCTCGATCCGTTCTGCCACGACGTGGAGGAAGCCTTCACCATCCAATTCGTGCCGCCCGGCGCGGAGGACGACGATCCCGATCCGGAGGCCATCGACCAGATCGCCTATTCCAGCAACGCGGCCGATCTCGGGGAGGCAGCGGTGGAGCAGCTTGCCCTGGCGCTCGACCCGTTTCCGCGCAAGCCCGGCGCGACGCTTCCGGCCGACGTGACGGACGAGATATCAGGCCCGTTCGCCGCGTTGCTCGCGCGGCGGGTGCGGGACTAGCTGTCGCTTGCAGCTTAGGTGCGGCTCTGCTAGACCGCGCGGCTTGTTATCCTCCTTATTGACCCCGTGATCCCCGCGCGCCGCATTTTTGCCGCGCGTCATTTAGCCCGGAGGGGCGCTGTCCCATGGCTGTTCCCAAGAAGAAAACCTCCCCCTCCCGCCGCGGCATGCGCCGCAGCCACGATGCGTTGCGGGTCGAGGCCCATGCCGAATGCTCCAACTGCGGCGAGCTGAAGCGGCCGCATCATCTGTGCAGCCATTGCGGCCATTACGACGGCCGTGAGGTCGTGGCCGCCGGGAAGGCGCTCAAGGGGGCCGTCCGGGCCTGATTGCGTTCGGCGTGCCGCCGGGCCGGAACGCCCCGCTATGAACAAGCCATTCAACCTCGCCATCGACGCCATGGGCGGCGACCACGCGCCCGACATGGTGCTGGACGGCATCGCCATCGCGGCGGAGCGCCACCCTTCGGCCCGGTTCCTGCTGGTGGGTGACCAGGCGAGGCTTGCCCCCCTGGTGGCGCGGCGCAAGCGCGTCCAGTCCTCCTGCACGGTCCGGCATGCCCCCGAGACCATCTCAAGCGAGATGAAGCCGACGGCGGCCCTGCGGGTGCGCGGCTCCTCGATGCGGGTGGCCATCGACGCGGTGGCGGGCGGCGAGGCGTCGGGTGTGGTGTCGGCCGGCAACACCGGGGCGCTGCTGGCCCTGGCGAAGATCGTCATCAAGACATTGCCCGGCATCGACCGGCCGGCCATGGCGGCCATCGGGCCGTCCGCCCGCGGCGATGTGGTGATGCTCGACCTCGGCGCCAACGTGCAGTGCGACGTCCGCAACCTCGTCGAGTTCGCGGTCATGGGCGACGTGTTCGCCCGCACCGTGCTGGGCCTGCCGGCGCCCACCATCGGTCTGCTGAACGTGGGGTCCGAGGAGTTGAAGGGCGACGAGCGCGTGCGCCAGGCGGCCGAAATCCTGCGGTCGAGCCATATCGCCCCGCAGTTCCACGGCTTCGTGGAGGGGCACGACATCGCGGCGGGCACCACGGACGTGATCGTGACCGACGGTTTCACCGGCAACGTCGCGCTCAAGACCGGGGAGGGCGCGCTCAAGCTGGTCGGCGACCTGCTGAAGCAGATTTTCCGCAGCACCCTGGCGGCGCGGCTCGCCTATCTGCTGGCCCGGCCCGGCCTGGACCGCATGCGGCTCTGGCTCGATCCGCGGCGCTACAACGGCGCGGTCATGCTGGGGCTGAACGGCGTGGTGGTGAAGTCGCATGGCGGCACCGACGCGGAGGGATTCGCCCATGCGCTCGACGTGGCGATGGACATGGTCGTGCACCGGTTCAACGACCAAATCCGCGAGGGCCTGGCTCAGATCGAGGCGATGAAGGCGGACAAGGGCGGCCCGCAGCTTCTGGCGGCTGTCTAGGCCCGATGGCGGCGCGCAGCGTCATCGCGGGGGTGGGCGGCTACCTGCCGAAGCGGATCGTCGGCAATGACGAGCTGTCGCGCACCATCGACACCACCGACGAGTGGATTCAGGAGCGCACCGGCATCAAGCAGCGCCACATCGCCGGGCCGACCGAGACCTGCGCGTTCATGGGCGCGCGGGCCGCGGCGGCGGCGCTGGCGAACGCCGGCTGCGGGACGGAGGACGTGGACGCGGTGATCCTGGCGACGGCGACGCCGGACCAGGCGTTTCCGGCCTCGGCGCTCCGGGTGCAGGCGGAGCTCGGCATCACCCGCGGCTTCGGCTTCGACGTTTCGGCGGCGTGCAGCGGGTTCATCTACGCGCTGGCGATTGCCGACGCCATGGTCCGCTGCGGGCAAGCCACGGGCGTGCTGGTGATCGGCAGCGAGGTGTATTCCCGCATCATGAACTGGGCGGACCGCGGCACCTGCGTGCTGTTCGGCGACGGCGCCGGGGCGGCCTTCGTGCGGCCCGGCACGGACCGGGACGGCGGGCGCGGCATCCTGTCCACCCATCTGCACGCGCAAGGGACGCTGGGCGACCTGCTCTATGTCGATGGCGCCGTCGGGCGGCCGGAGCGGTCGGGCCATTTGGTGATGAACGGGCGGGAGGTGTTCCGCCATGCGGTCGCAAAGCTCGCCGCGGTGGTGGACGAGGCGCTGGCGGCGAACAATCTCGGCCACGCGGACATCGACTGGCTGGTGCCGCATCAGGCCAACCGCCGCATCATCGACGCCATGGGCCGCAAGCTCAACCTGCCGTCGGAGCAGGTGGTGGTCACGGTGGACCGCCACGCCAACACCTCGGCCGCGTCCGTCCCCCTGGCGCTGGCGGAGGCGTGCGGCGACGGGCGGATCAAGCGAGGCGACCTGGTGGTGATGGAGGCCCTGGGCGGCGGCATGACCTGGGGGTCCGCCCTCGTCCGCTTTTGAGGCGCGGGCGCAACAGCATCGGGGATAATTGTTTAAGGTCAAAGCGTTCGCTTGACGCCTATGCGCCCGATGCATAGCGTGCCGCAATGAACACCGTCACGCGAGCGCAGTTGGCCGAGACGATCTACGCGCAGGTCGGCCTGTCGCGCAACGATTCCGCCGACCTGCTCGAAACGGTGCTGGAACGGATGTCGCGGGCGCTGGAGGCCGGCGACTCCGTGAAGATCAGCGGGTTCGGGACGTTCTCCGTGCGGCAGAAGGGCCGGCGCATCGGCCGCAACCCGAAGACTGGGGTGGAGGTGCCGATCCTGCCCCGCCGCGTGCTGACGTTCCGGCCGAGCCAGGTGTTGAAGGCGCACGTGAACGGCACGGCCATCCCGGCCAGCAACGACGCATGAGCGGGTCCGACGACCTCCCGCCGGATGAGGCCGGGCCGGACGAGGGCGCCCCGGGCGATGCGGGCACCGACGACGCGCGGCCGCGGGCCAAGAAGGCGCCCAACGCCTTCCGCACCATCAGCGAGGTCGCGGACGAACTTCATATCCCGCAGCACGTCCTGCGGTTCTGGGAGACCAAGTTCCCGCAGATCAAGCCGCTCAAGCGCGGCGGCGGGCGGCGCTATTACCGCCCGGACGACATTCTGCTGCTGCGCCGCATCTCTGATCTGCTTTATATCCAGGGCTACACGATCAAGGGCGTGCAGCGCCTGTTACGGGAAGGTGGGGGCCAATTGTCAGACAACATTCCGCCGGCGACCGCCGCCGAGCGCGCCGCCGCCGAGGCCGAACGCACCGGCGGCACGCAGGAGCCGCCCGAGCCGTCCAGCGCCGCGCCCAGCCCCAACACCGGCACCGACGAGGTCGCCCGGCTGCGCGCGCTGCTGCGGCACAGCCTTGACGAGCTGACGGCGCTCCGGGCCATGCTGGACTGATCCGGGCCCGGCGCGTCCGGTTGCGCCGCGGCGTTGCAGCCGGGGCGGCACCCTGCTAGAGGGAAGCGGTGTCGGAGCGTAGCGCAGCCTGGTAGCGCATCAGTCTGGGGGACTGGGGGTCGTGGGTTCGAATCCCGCCGCTCCGACCATTCCGTCTTCGGCGTGTCACCCCGGAAGCAGGATCGTTGCCACTGCCTGCGCCGCGATGCCCTCGCCGCGCCCGGCGAAGCCCAGCCGTTCGGTCGTCGTCGCCTTCACCGAGATGCGGCCGGGTTCGACGCCCAGGAGTTCCGCCAGCCGGGCCTGCATGGCGGCGGCGTGCGGGGCGATCTTCGGCTGCTCGCAGATCAGCGTCACGTCGGCATTGGCCAGGCGGCCGCCGCGTTGCGCGATCCGCCCGGCCGCGTGCACCAGGAAGCGGGCGCTGTCGGCGTCTTTCCAGGTCGCCTCGCTCGGCGGGAAATGGCGGCCGATGTCGCCCTCCGCCAGCGCCCCGTAGATCGCGTCACACAGCGCATGGATGCCGACATCCGCGTCGGAATGCCCGGCCAGCCCGAGCGTGTGCGGCACGGTCACGCCGCACAGCACCAACGCGCGGCCAGCGGCCAGCACGTGCACGTCGAACCCGGTGCCGACCCGCGGCATCGTCGGCGCCAGCACCCGTTCGAGCCGCATGAGGTCCTCCGGATAGGTCAGCTTGATGTTGTCCTCGGCGCCGGGCACCAGCTCCACGACGAGGCCCGCCTGCTCCAGCAGCGCGGCGTCGTCCGTGAGGCCCGGCAGCACGGCGGAATGGCGGTGCAGACGGAGCAGGGTGGCGTAGTCGAACGCCTGCGGTGTCTGCGCGCGGAACAGGCCGGCCCGCTCGACGGTCGCCTCGATGCGCTGTCCCGCGGCGCGCTTCAGCGTGTCGGCGACGGGCAGGGCCGGGATGGCGCCCGGCACGCGGGCAAGGGCGGCCAGCAAAGCAGGGACGATGTGGCCGGGCACGCAGGGACGGGCGGCGTCGTGGATCAGGACGACCTCCGGCGCCAGTGGCGCCAGGGCCTCGAGGCCGGCGCGCACGCTGTCCTGCCGGGTGGCGCCGCCCGGCACGGCCGGACGGCAGTCCAGGCCGGCCAGCGCCGGGCCAAGCAGCGCCGGGTCCCCGACCGGCTGTAGGTGCTCGACATGGGCCAGCAGGCATTCGGCCGCCCAGCGCACGACGGGCTTGCCGGCGATGGTGGCATACTGCTTCGGCTGACCGGCCCCGAACCGGGTGCCGGAGCCGGCGGCGACGAGGATGGCGGCGGCGCGCATGGCGGCATGCAATGCCGGCCGGCCGCCGCGTCGTCAACCCGTGCGGCCGACGCGGTCCCTGATTGCGTCAGGCGCGCCCCGGCGGTAGTTTGCCCAAATCATGGGCAACCCAAATACCACAGGCTTGATCGGCCCCATCACCCTGGGGTCGGGGCGCCATGCCGTAAGGCTCGACCACCCGGTGATCCTGGCGCCGATGTCGGGCGTGACCGACCTGCCGTTCCGGCGCCTGGCGAAGCAGCAGGGCGCCGGCCTCGTTGTGTCGGAGATGATCGCCTCCTGGGCCATGGTGCGGGAGAACCGGGTCACGTTGCGCATGGCGGCGGTCGATGGCGGCGGCGGCCCCAGCGCGGTCCAGCTCGCCGGCTGCGACCCGGCCGCCATGGCGGAGGCGGCGCGCATCGCGGTCGGCCACGGCGCCGACCTGATCGACATCAACTTCGGCTGCCCGGTCAAGAAGGTCGCGGTCGGCCAGGCCGCCGGGTCCGCGCTGATGCGCGACGAGGTGGCCGCGGCCCGCATCCTGGAGGCCACGGTGCAGGCGGTGCCGGTGCCGGTCACGCTCAAGATGCGCATGGGATGGGACCATGCGAGCCTCAACGCGCCCAGCCTGGCCCGCATCGCCGAGGCGTCCGGCATCCAGATGGTCACGGTGCACGGGCGCACCCGGCAGCAGTTCTACACCGGCTCGGCCGACTGGCGCTTCGTGGCGCAGGTCAAGCAGGCGGTCCGCCTGCCGGTGATCGTCAACGGCGACATCCTGACGGAGGACGACGCGGCCGAGGCGCTGCGCCAGTCCGGCGCGGACGGCGTGATGATTGGCCGGGGCTGCTACGGCCGGCCCTGGTTCCCCGCCCTGGCCGCGCGCTTCCTGGCGACGGGCGAACGGCAGGCCGAGCCGACGCTGGCCGCGCAGAAGGCCACGATGCTGGAGCATTACGACGCCATGCTGCGGCATTTCGGCGAGGAGGCCGGCGTGCGGGTCGCCCGCAAGCATCTGTCCTGGTACTCGCGCGGCCTGTTCGGATCGGCCGAGTTCCGCTCGGCCGTCAACAAGCTGTCGAGCCGGGCGGCCGTCGAGGCGCTCATCGACGCCTTCTTCGACCCGCTGATCGACCGCAACGCCGCCCGTGTGCCGGAGGCGCTGGCCGCATGAAGGACACGCTGACCCGGGGACGCCCGGCTTTGGTGGAACAGTTGGCCCGCCTGCCCGCCCCGTCCGGGGAGATCGATGCGCAGGTGATGCTGAGCGCGCTGCCCTTGCCCGTCGTCCTGCTCGATGCGGCGAACCGCTTCCGCTTCGTCAATCATGCCGCAGAGCAGTTCTTCGGCGTGTCGTTGATGCAACTGCGGCAGATGACGCTGGCCTCGCTGCTGCCGGAGGACAACCCGCTGTTCGCCCTGCTGACGCAGGTCCGGCAGCAAGGCTCCACGATCTTCGACCACGACCTGACGCTCGAAGGCCCGCGCTTCTACAAGCGCGGCACCGCGGTGCAGGCGACCGCGTTGCTGGAGGAGCCGGGCTGCGTGCTGCTGACCCTTCAGGACAGCTCCGCCGCCCGGGCGCTGGACCGCCAAATCCAGTTCCGCGGCGCGGCGCGCAGCGTCACCGGCATGTCGGCAGTGCTGGCGCATGAGGTGAAGAACCCGCTCTCCGGCATCCGCGGCGCGGCGCAACTGCTGGAAGCCAGCGTGACCGAGGGCGACCGCGAGTTGACGGTGCTGATCCGCGACGAGGCGGACCGCATCCGGGACCTCGTGGACCGCATGGAGATCTTTGGCGAGAAGCCGATTGAGCGCCGGGCCGTGAACATCCATCGCGTGCTGGAGCATGTGCGCCGGCTCGCCAGCACGGGGTTCGCGGCGCATGTGCGGCTG
The DNA here is from genome assembly GCA_964252005.1 of uncultured Acetobacteraceae bacterium. GTDB lineage: Bacteria > Pseudomonadota > Alphaproteobacteria > Acetobacterales > Acetobacteraceae > CAHJXG01. Next base: position 23,559 of record CAXULX010000020.1, read on the forward strand.
ACCGAGGTGTACGACCCCTCGCTGCCGCCGACCTGGGCCAACCGGGACCAGCTGATCCAGGTGATGCTGAACCTCGTGAAGAACGCGGCCGAGGCGATCACCAGCGACCCGGCGCTCATGGAGCGCGGCACGGGAGAGATCGTGCTGACCACGGCCTACCAGCACGGGATGCGGCTGGCCGTGGCGGGCAGCGACCACCGGCTGCACCTGCCGCTGGTGGTGACGGTGCGCGACAACGGGCCGGGCATCCCGGAGGACATCCGCTCCCATTTGTTCGAGGCGTTCGTGACCAGCAAGCCGTCCGGCAGCGGCCTGGGCCTGGCCCTGGTCGCGAAGATCGCCGGTGACCATGGCGGGCTGATCGAGGTGGACAGCCGCCCCGGCCGGACGGAGTTCCGCCTGTTCCTGCCCGTGATCATCGAGACCGAGGCGGACGCATCCTGAAAGAACCGAGATGACCCCCCCCACCGTTCTCGTGGCCGATGACGACCGGTCGATCCGCACGGTCCTGACCCAGGCGCTGGGCCGGTCCGGCTACCAGGTGCGCTGCACCGGCAACGCGGCCACGCTCTGGCGCTGGGTGGAGGATGGCGAGGGCGACCTGGTCATCACCGACGTGGTGATGCCGGACGAGAACGGCCTCGACCTGATCCCGCGCATCAAGCGCATCCGGCCGGACCTGCGCGTCATCGTCATGAGCGCGCAATCCACCCTGATGACCGCGGTGAAGGCGGCGCAGCGCGGGGCGTTCGAGTACCTGCCCAAGCCCTTCGACCTCAAGGAGCTGCTGGCCGTCGTCGGGCGCGCCCTGCAGGCGCCGGCGCCTGTGTCGGACATGCCGCCCAGCGAGCCGCGCGACGCGGAGGAGCGCCTGCCGCTGATCGGCCGCAGCGTCGCGATGCAGGAGATCTACCGCAGCATCGCCCGGCTCACCACGACCGACCTGACCGTGATGGTGAACGGGGAGAGCGGCACCGGCAAGGAGCTGGTGGCGCGCGCGCTGCACGACTATGGCCGCCGCCGCACCGGGCCGTTCGTCGCCATCAACATGGCCGCCATCCCGCGCGAGCTGATCGAGAGCGAGCTGTTCGGGCATGAGCGGGGCGCGTTCACCGGGGCGCTGAACCGCGCCCAGGGCCGCTTCGAGCAGGCGGCCGGCGGCACGCTGTTCCTGGACGAGATCGGCGACATGCCGGCCGAGGCCCAGACCCGGCTGCTGCGCGTGCTCCAGGAGGGCGAGTTCACCACGGTCGGCGGCCGGCAGCCGATCCGCGCCAACGTCCGGATCGTGGCCGCGACCCACCGCGACCTGCGCCAGGCGATCCGCGCCGGGCAGTTCCGGGAGGATTTGTTCTACCGGCTGAACGTCGTGCCGATCCGCCTGCCGCCGCTGCGCGAACGGCTGGAGGACATTCCCGTCCTCGCCCGGCACTTCCTGGAAAAGGCGCGGGACAGCGGCCTGCCGGCCAAGTTGCTCGACCAATCCGCCATCGAGCGCCTCCGCCAGCACCGCTGGCCCGGCAACGTGCGCGAGCTGGAGAACCTCATGCGGCGCCTCGCAGCGCTCTATGCCCAGGAGATGATCACGGAGGAGGTGATCGGCACCGAGCTGCTGGAAAGCGGCATCGACGCCGAGCCGGCGCACCACACCGGCAGCCCCGAGCCGCTGGCGCTCGCGGTGGAGCGGCACATCCGGCAGTTCCTCGCCGCCAGCCGCGACGGGATGCCGATGCGCGACATCTACGACCAGGTGATCGCCGAGGTGGAGCGCCCGCTGATTCAGATGACGCTGTCGGCGACGCGCGGCAACCAGATCAAGGCGGCCTCCATGCTCGGCCTCAACCGCAACACGTTGCGGAAGAAGATCCGTGACCTGGACATCCCGGTCGTGCGCGGGATCGGCTAGGCGGTGAACGCTTCCAGCAGACGCTCGGCGCTCCGGGCGGCAGCGGAGCCGCCGCGGCGCTCGCTGCTGCGGCGGGTCGCGGACGCGCTGCTGGGCAAGATCGTGACGCTGCTGCTGGCAGCCTTCGCGCTGGCGCTGGGCATCTCGACCTTCGTCATGCTGTCGGGCGGCGTGCGGCTCACGCCCAACCTGATGTTCGCGCTGGTCCTGTCGAACCTGTCGGTGCTGCTGCTGCTGGGCGCGGTGCTGGCCGGGCGGATCACCCGGATCTGGGTGGAGCAGCGCCGTGGGTCCGCAGGCTCCCGCCTGCATGTCCGGCTGGTGATGCTGTTCAGCGTCGTGGCCGTGACGCCCGCCATCGTCGTCGCCGTGTTCGCGACCGCGTTCTTCAACTTAGGGATTCAGTCCTGGTTCAACGACTCCGTCCGCATCGCGCTGAACGAGGGGCTGGAGGCGTCGCGCGGCTACCTTGACGAGCACCGCAACAACATCCGGGCCGACGTGCTCGGCATGGCCAACGACCTCGCGCGCGATGGGCAGTTCGTGGCGAGCGATCCCTACGCGCTCGGTCAAATCCTGCAGACCCAGACCGTGCTACGCGGCCTGACGGAGGCGATCATCTATGAGCCGGTCACCGGTTCGGTGTTCGCGGGCGTGGGTCCCATGTCGGGCTTCGGGGTGGAGCCGGCGCCGCAGGAGGCGACGGAGCAGGCCAAGAACGGCGACGTGGCGGTGCTGGGCTCGCCCGAGGACAACCAGGTGCGGGCCGTGGTCCAGCTCAACACCAAGCCGAGCCTGATGCTGCTGATCGGCCGCCCAGTCGATCCGCAAATCCTCAGCCACATGGCGCGGACCGAGCGCGCGGTCGCCGAGTACAAGCAGCTCGATGAGAACCGGTCCGGGCTGCAGGTGACGTTCGCGCTGATCTTCGCGCTGGTCGCGCTGCTGGTGCTGTGCGCCGCCATATTGATCGGGCTGGTGCTCGCCAACCAGATCGCGCGTCCGGTCGGGCGGCTGATCTTGGCGGCGGAGCGGGTCCGGGCGGGCGACCTCTCGGTGCGGGTGCCGGAGGTGCAGAGCGAGGACGACGTGGCCGGGCTGTCCCGCGCCTTCAACCGCATGACCGGCCAGCTCGCGTCGCAGCGGACGGAGCTGATGGACGCCTACAGCCAGATCGACGGGCGCCGGCGCTTCACCGAGACGGTGCTGGCGGGCGTGTCCGCGGGCGTCATCGGGCTTGACGCCTCGGCCCACATCGAGCTGCCGAACCGGGCGGCGAGCGAGCTGGTCGGCATGGACCTGATGGCGGCGATTGGCCTGAAGCTGGCCCATGCGGTGCCGGAGTTCGCGCCGCTCCTGGACCAGGCGGCCGAACAGCCGGAGCGGGCAGGGACCGCCGAGGTGCAGATCGGCCCGCCGTCGCGGCGCCGCACGCTGCTGGTGCGGATCGGCGCCGACCTGCATGGCGGGCGGCCCGACGGCTACGTCGTGACCTTCGACGACATCACGGAGTTGCAGTCTGCCCAGCGCAAGGCCGCCTGGGCGGACGTGGCCCGGCGCATCGCGCATGAGATCAAGAACCCGCTGACGCCCATCCAGCTTTCGGCGGAGCGGCTGAAGCGGCGCTTCACCAAGGAGATCACGTCGGACCCCGAGACCTTCGCGCAATGCGCCGACACCATCGTCCGCCACGTCGGCGACATCGGCCGCATGGTGGACGAGTTCTCGGCCTTTGCCCGCATGCCGCAGCCGGTGCTGCGGCCCGAGGACGCCGGGCGCATCGCGCGGGAGGCGCTGGTCCTGCAACGCAGCGCCCGGCCGGAAATCGTCTGGTCCACCGACATCCCGGAGCGCGGCCCCATGGCGCTGTGCGACCGCCGCCTGGTCGGCCAGGCGTTGACCAACCTGCTGCAGAACGCGGCCGACGCCGTCGCCATGCGCCCGCGTGGCCCCGGCGAGCCGGCCGGGCGCATCAGCCTGTCCGTCCGGCGGGATGGCGGGATGGTGGCGATCCAGGTGCGCGACGACGGGGTGGGATTCCCGGACGAGGACCGCGAGCGGCTCACCGAGCCGTATGTCACGCATAAGCCAAAGGGCACTGGGCTGGGCCTGGCAATCGTGAAGAAGATCATGGAGGACCATGGCGGCAGCCTCGCGTTGGACGACTGCACCGACGGACCCGGCGCGGTCGCCACGCTGTCCTTGCCGCTCTTGGCGGCCGAACCAGTGAAGGCTTAGCAATGGCGAACGAGATCCTGATCGTCGATGACGAACCCGACATCCGCATGCTGATCGAGGGCATCCTTGAGGACGAAGGCTACACGGTCCGCCAGGCCGGCGACTCCGACGCGGCGCTCGCGGCCTTCCGGATGCGCCGTCCGTCGCTGGTGATCCTCGACATCTGGCTGCAAGGGTCGCGGCTCGACGGCCTGGGCATCCTGAAGGCGCTGCTGACGGAGGAGCCGCATGTCCCCGTCGTGATGATCTCCGGCCACGGCACCATCGAGACGGCGGTCACGGCGATCCAGTTCGGCGCGTACGACTTCATCGAGAAGCCGTTCAAGTCGGACCGGCTGCTGCTCATCATCCGCCGGGCGCTGGAGGCGGCGCGGCTTGCGCAGGAGAATGCGGAGCTTCGGCTGCGCGCCGGGTTCGAGTCGACCCTCACGGGGCACAGCCCGGCCATCACGGCGCTCCGCGCCGCGGTGGAGCGGGTGGCGCCGACCGGCTCCCGCGTGCTGATCAGCGGACCCGCCGGATCGGGCAAGGAGGTCGCGGCGCGGATGGTGCACACGCGGTCGCGCCGGGCGGACGGGCCGTTCGTTGCGCTGAACTGCGCCACGCTGAACCCGGCCCGCTTCGAGGAGGAGCTGTTCGGCGTGGAGGCCGGCGCCGATCCCGTCGCCTCCCCGCGCCGCGCCGGCGTGCTGGAGCGTGCGCATGGCGGGACGCTGCTGCTGGACGAGGTATCGGACATGCCGCTGGAGACCCAGGGCAAGATCGTGCGCGCGCTGCAGGACCAGACGTTCGAGCGGCTCGGCGGCTCGTTCCGGGTGAAGGTGGATGTCCGCGTGCTCGCCACCACCAACCGGGACCTGCAGGCCGAGATCGGCAACGCGCGGTTCCGCGAGGACCTGTACTACCGCCTCGCCGTCGTGCCGATCCGGATGCCGAGCCTGAAGGAGCGGCGGGAGGACGTGCCGGAACTCGCCCGGCATTTCCTCGAACGCTCGGCGGAAACGTCGGGGATGCCCGGGCGCGAGCTCTCGACCGACGCGCTGACGGCGCTGCAAGCCTATGACTGGCCCGGCAATGTCCGGCAGCTCCGCAACCTCATGGACTGGCTGCTCATCATGGCGCCGGGCACCGCGAGCGACAGCATCCGGGCGGAGATGCTGCCCGCGGACATCAGCCAGGGCGCCCCGGCGCTGCTGAACTTCGATCCCAGCGCCGACCTGATGGGCCTGCCGCTGCGGGAGGCGCGCGACCTGTTCGAGACGCAGTACCTGCAAGCGCAACTGCTGCGGTTCGGCGGCAACATCAGCCGCACCGCCGGGTTCGTCGGCATGGAACGCAGCGCGCTGCACCGCAAGTTGAAGCAATTGGGCGTCAACTCCGACGACCGGGGGGCCGCATGAGCCGGATCGCCTACGTCAACGGCCGCTACGTGCCGCAACGCGACGCCTGCGTGAACGTGGAGGACCGCGGCTACCAGTTCGCCGACGGGATCTACGAGGTCGTCCACCTCTATTGCGGCCGGTTCATCGACAGCGAGCGGCATTTGGCCCGGCTGGAGCGGTCCTTGGCCGAGGTGCGGATCGCGATGCCCATGGGCCGGCACGCCTTGGTGCATGTGCTGACCGAGGTCGCCCGGCGGAACCGGGTGCAGGACGGGCTGCTGTACATGCAGGTGACCCGCGGCGTCGCCCGGCGCGACCACGCCTTCCCCGCCCACGCGGTGACGCCGGCCTTGGTGGTGACGGTGCGCCGCATCCCGCCCTATCCCACCGACATTGAGCGTTGGACGGCGCGCGCCATCACCCATCCGGACCAGCGTTGGGCGCGGTGCGACATCAAATCGACGGGCTTGCTGCCCAACGTGCTGGCCCGGCAGGCCGCGGTCGAGCAGGGGGCGGCCGAAGCCATCCTGATCGACCCGGACGGCATGGTGACGGAGGGCGCCGCGACGAGCTTCTGGATCGTGGACGCCGAGGGCCGTCTGCGCACCCGGCACCTGGACCAGAACATCCTGCCGGGCTGCACCCGCAGCGCGTTGCTGGCGGTCATGCAGGATGCGGGCGTCGCCGTCATGGAGCGGGCCTTCAGCGAGGCCGAGTTGCGCACGGCGCAGGAGGCGTTCCTGACCAGCGCCACCAGCTTCGTGAAGCCCATCGTGGCGATTGACGGCCAGCCGGTCGGCGATGGCCGGGTCGGCCCGGTGACCCGTCGATTGTTCGCGCTGTTCGCCAGACACGTTCACGGCATGTCCAACGCTGCCTAATGGGTTGTTTCACCGGGCGACGTTGCTAGGATCAGCCGGCCGGCCCATATTTGGGCTTGCGGCAGCAGCCTTGTGGCATTCGGCACCTAGCCGGAGCCACACAACAAATAGGACACGAACGTGGCCACTGAGAAATCGCAGAACGTTCAAGACGTCTTCTTGAACCATGTGCGCAAATCCAAAACTCCCGTGACCGTCTTCCTGGTCAACGGCGTCAAGCTGCAGGGCATCATCACGTGGTTCGACAACTTCTCGGTGCTGTTGCGCCGGGATGGGCATACGCAGCTTGTCTATAAGCATGCGATCAGCACCGTGATGCCGGGCGCGCCGATCCAGTTGTTCGACGCGAGCAAGGTCGAGGCTGGCGCAACGCAGGAGGCAGGTTCTGGCAGCAGCGTCGGCTGACACCGCCGCCGCGCCGACCCGCGCGGCGGTTGTCCTGCCGTGGGAAAAGCCGTCCCGGCAGGATGCGTCCCGCGCGGCGGAGGCGCAGTTGGCCGAGGCGGTCGGGCTGGCCGCCTCCATCGGGTTGGTCGTGGTGCACACCAGCATCCCGCCGCTGCGTACTCGTCGCTCGGCGACGCTGCTGGGGCAGGGCCAGGTCGCGACCATCGGCGAGGCGATCCACGCCGAGGAGGTTGCGGTCGCCATCGTGGACGCGCAGCTCAGCCCGGTGCAGCAGCGCAACCTGGAGCGCGCCTGGGAGTGCAAGGTCATCGACCGGACCGGCCTGATCCTGGACATCTTCGGGGAGCGTGCGCGCACCAAGGAAGGCGCCATGCAGGTCGAGCTGGCGCACCTCGAATACCAGCGCAGCCGGCTTGTGCGCTCCTGGACCCACTTGGAGCGGCAGCGCGGCGGCTTCGGCTTCCTGGGCGGACCCGGCGAGACGCAGATCGAGGCCGACCGGCGGCTGATCGGCGACCGCATCGTGCGCGTCAAGAAGGAGTTGGAGCAGGTGCGGCGCACCCGCGGCCTGCATCGCAGCGCCCGGAGCCGCGTGCCCTATCCCATCGTCGCCCTGGTCGGATACACCAACGCCGGCAAGAGCACGCTGTTCAACACCCTGACCGGCTCCGACGTGCACGCGCAGGACCAGCTTTTCGCGACGCTCGATCCGACCATGCGCGGGATGCGGCTGCCGTCGCACCGCCGGGTCATCCTGTCGGACACCGTGGGCTTCATCAGCGACCTGCCCACCGAGCTGGTCGCCGCGTTCCGGGCGACGCTGGAGGAGGTGAGCGAGGCCGACATCATCCTGCACGTGCGCGATGTCGCCCACCCCGACAGCGCGGCGCAGCGCGCCGACGTGGTCCGCGTGCTCGACGGCATGGTGAAGGACAGCGTGCTCGACGCCAATTGGCCGTCCCGCACCATCGAGGTGCTGAACAAGGCGGACCTGATGGGCGGCATCGAGGCCGTGCCGGCCCGGGATGGCTGCATCCCCGTCTCGGCCATCACCGGAGAGGGCCTGCCCGCACTGTCCCAGGCGATGGACGGCCGGATTTCGGCGGGCATGGAGGTGGCCGACTACCACCTCCCGGCGTCCGACGGTGCCCGCATGGCCTGGCTGTACGAGCATGGCGAGGTGATGGAGCGGCGGGACGAGGAGGACGGCGTCCACATGGTGGTCCGCATGCTCTCCGCCGACCGTGCCCGGTTCGAGCGCGGGGCATGAGCGCCGCATGGGACCTGGCCGAGGTCGTGCAGCTGGTCCGGGCCGTCGCCCGCGCCGAGATCATGCCGCGCTTCCGCAAGCTGGCGCCCGGCGACATCCAGGCCAAGACCGGGCCGCTCGACCTCGTGACGCTGGCCGACGAGCAGGCCGAGTTGCGGTTGGCCACGGGATTGGACCGGCTGTTCCCCGGCTGCGTCGTGGTGGGGGAGGAAGCCGCGTCGCGCGATCCCTCGTTGCTCGGCGTGATTGCGGATGCGGACCTCTGCTTCGTGGTCGATCCCGTCGATGGGACGGCGAACTTCTGTGCTGGGCTGCCGCTGTTCGGCACCATGGTGGCGGTGGTGCGCCGGGGCGCGGTGGTGGGTGCGGTGATCCATGATCCCGTCGGCGACGACACGGCATCGGCCGAGGCCGGGCAGGGCGCCTGGCTGGAGACCGCGTCGGGGGACCGGACCGCCCTGCACGTGGCCGCGCCCGTGCCGCTGGCCATGATGGCCGGCTCCCTGTCTTGGAAATACATGCCGGAGCCGCCGCAATCCCTGGTGTGCCGCAACCTGCCGCGGCTTGGTGCCGCTTGGGACTACCGCTGCGCCGCGCACCAGTACCGGATGCTGGCGGCGGGGCATTGCCATTTCAGCATCTATCACCGGCTGATGCCGTGGGACCACGCGGCGGGGTGGCTGCTGCACCGGGAGGCCGGCGGTTGGTCGGCACGGCTCGACGGCACGCCGTACAGCCCGGCGCAGACCACCGGCGGCCTGATCTGCGCGCCCGACGAGGCGAGCTGGCAGGCGTTGCGGGCGGCATTGTTCGAGGGCTGAGCTACTCGAGCCGCTTCACCGCGGCCCAGTGCGCCTCCATGTCGTCGAGCGTCGCGTCGGCCGGGCTGCGTCCCGCCTCTGCCAGACGCTGCTCGACCGCGTTGAACCGGCGAGTGAACTTCGCGTTGGCCGCGCGGAGGCAGGCTTCCGGGTCCAAATCCAGCTTCCGCGCCAGGTTGGCGACGACGAACAGGATGTCGCCGAGCTCGTCCGCCAGCCGGTCCGGGTCGGCGCCGGGCAGTTCCGCGCGCAACTCCGCGACCTCCTCGTCGAGCTTGTCCAGGACCGCCGGCGCATCCGGCCAGTCGAAGCCGACCCGGCCGGCGCGACTGGTCAGCTTCGCGGCGCGCGTCAGGGCGGGCAGGCCGGCGGCAACCCCTGCCAGCACCCCCGTTTCGGCGCGGGCCAGGCGCTCCCGGGCTTTCTGATCTTCCCAGCCCGGCGGCTGCGGCGCCTCCGGCCCGGCGGGGAAGATGTGGGGGTGACGCCGGATCATCTTGTCCGTGATGGCGCGGGCGACGTCGGCGAAGCCGAATGTGCCGGCTTCCTCGGCCATCCGCGCGTGATAGACCACCTGGAACAACAGGTCGCCGAGTTCGTCAGGCAGCGCCGCCATGTCGCGCCGGGCGATGGCGTCGGCAACCTCGTACGCCTCCTCGATGGTGTAGGGCGCGATTGTCTCAAAGCGTTGCGCCTGGTCCCAAGGGCACCCGGACACCGGGTCACGCAGCGCCGACATCAGGGCGAGGAGGCGGGCGATCTGCTTTTGCGCCTCATCCGCCACGGGATGCGCTCAGACGGCGTCGGCCAGCCGCACCCCGCAGGCGTCGAACGTGGCGAACAGCCGGGCGGCCGCGTCCCCGCTCAGGCGCAGATGCGGCGGGCGGATGTTCAGCCACTCGTCGTTCCCGGTGTGGCGGGCGACCAATGCCTTCAAGCCGGGGATCAGCGCCGCCGAGGTCACGGCCCGGCGAAGCGCGGTCAGAACCTCTTGCGCCGCCGCCCCGGCGTCGCTGTCCCAACCCGCATGAACCTGCGCGTTCACGGCGGAGGTCACGTTGCTCGCCGCCGAGATCGACCCGGCGCCGCCGATCTGCAGAAGCTGCCGCAGGTGGCCGTCATCGCCGCAATACACCTCGAACCCGTCCCGGGCGAAATGCTCGACATAGGCGCGGGTGTTGGCGAAGTCGCCGCTGCTGTCCTTGATGCCCCGGACGACGCCGGGATTGGCGTGCAGCAGGCGGGCGACCAGCGGCACCGTGAACGGCACGGCGGACTGCGCGGGGAAGTGATACAGGAACACCCGCGCGCCGCCGCCGGTGCGCTGGACGACCTCGCTGAACCAGGCGAACAGGCCGTCCTCGCTCGGGTTCTTGTAGAAGAACGGCGGCAGGACGAGGACGCCGGGGCAGCCGAGGTCGGCCGCGTGCCGGGCCAGCAGCACCGTGTCGGTCAGGGCCGGCACGCCGACGCCGGGCAGCAGGCGCGCCGGCGGGATGCCGCGCTCGACCAGGCCCTCCAGCACCGCGATGCGCTCCGACACGCCGAGCGAGTTGGCCTCCCCCGTCGTGCCCAGGACGGCCAGCCCGTTGCAGCCCTGGGCCAGCAGCCAGCGGCAATGGGCGGCCATGCGGTCCATGTCGATCGACAGGTCCGCGCGCATCGCCGTCAGCACGGCCGCGTTCACGCCGCCATAAAGTGCGTCCTGCATCATGGGTCCAGCCTTTGCTTGATGCGTCGCGGCACGCGGGGCGACCGCCCGGGCCAATCCACGACATGGTGTTCGAGCGGCCCGGCCCGACGCTCGTTCACGATCCGGCCACGCACCGAGACCCCGGCCGTGTGCACGGTCTCGGGATCGCCGGAGACGAGGGGGTGCCACCACGCCAGGCCCTTGCCCTCGGCCAGGCGGCGGTAGGCGCAGGATGGCGGCAGCCAGTCGATGCCGTCCAGCGAGGCGGGGGTCAGCGCGACGCAATCGGGCACCTTGACCTGCCGCGTCTCGTACTGGCTGCACCGGCAGGTCTCGCCGTCCAGCAGGCGGCAGGACACGTTGGTGAACGAAAGCTCCTCCGTCTCCTCGTCCCGCAGCTTGTGCAGGCAGCAGCGGCCGCAGCCGTCGCAGAGCGATTCCCACTCCAGCGCCGTCATGCGGTCGAGCGGCGTCGTTGTCCAGAATGGCCGGTCCATGGAAGGCAGCTTAAGCCCGGCCGGGCGGATCGGGAAGGGCTAGCGGCGCGGCGCGCCCAACGGCTGCTGCTGGATCGGCGCGGACCGCGGCATCGGCTGCAGCGGCACGGGCGCCGGCAGGGCCGGGGGCGGCGGCGGCTCGGCCTGCTGGCCGAACTGGATCAGCACCTGCCGCAGCGGGTCGGCCGCCGGGTTCGTCGCCTCCATGCCGAGGACGATCTGCTGCGCCGCCACGGGCCGGCCGTAATAGGCCGCGTTCCAGTCGGACTTGGCCCCCAGCAGGCTGCCGCTCAGGGAGATGCCGGCATAAAGCCCGCGCGCCCGGGTGAAGCCCACGATGTCGGCGCGGAGTGCCGCCGTCGTCGCGCCCTCGATCCCGCCGCCCAGGTCCACGAACGTCGCGCTGGCGTCGGCGCCCAGCTTGAACTGGCTGTCCATGACGGCGCCCAGCCCCTTGTCCGACATGACCATCAGCATGACCTCCGCGTCCTGGATGCCCGCCTGGAAGCCGATGCTGCCGCCGCCGAGGCCGTAGAACGCCGGCGCCGACCATGACCCGGCGCCGTCCCGCGCCACCAGCACGCAGCTCCCGCCCTGGCCGCCCAGCAGGAAGCCTGCCTTGAACACCTGCGGGCAGATCATCACCGCGCGGGCGCGCTTCAGCACGTACTGGGCGTCGGTGCCGTCCCGGTTGTTCAGCATCTGCTGCGCTGCCAACGTGGCGCGGTCCACCAACTGCTGCTGGTCGGACTGCGCGTGCGCGGCCAGCGGCGCCAGGCTCAGCGCGGCCAGCAGAACCATACGGACCATCGGGCCTCTTCCTTCTTGAGTTGCGCGATCCTAGCGCCGGATTATGGCGTTACCAAGCACTGTTGAAGCGCCGCCTCAACCAATTTGGTCCTCGAACCCCGGCGACTCGTTGACGGAGCCCACGCGCCAACCCTCCGGCAGGCGCTCCAGCCGGGTCAGCGACAGGTTATAGACGGACAGATGCAGGGCGCGGTGGGCGTCGATGTCCATGGCGTGCGCGACGGCGGCCCGGATGGCGCCGCCATGGCTCACGATGACCACGTCGCGCCCGTCATACTGTTCGGCCAAACGCTCCAAAGCCTCCCCGACGCGCACCAGCACCTCCGCGACGCTCTCCCCGTTGGGCGGGCGTTCGTCGGCGGCCAGCGGCCAGAACGGATGGGCGGGCGCCGTGAGCAGCGGCGGCAGGGCGGCATGGCGCAGGCCCTGGTAGTCGCCCAGGTCCTGCTCGATCAGGTCAGGCTCGACCGCGAGGTCCTGCGCCGGGTAGCCCGCCGCGAAGATCGCCTCCGCCGTGCGGCGCGTGCGGGAGAGCGGCGTGCAGATCCAGGTCGCGGGCCGGGGCAGGCGCGCGGCCAGTGCCTGGTACATCGGCACCTGCGCCACCAGGCTGTCGGGGCAAAGCTGCACGTCCCGCACGCCGTACAGCGTGGCGCGCTCGTTTTCCGCGACAATGGCGTGCCGGATCAGCCAGAAGGTGGTGGGCATCATTCGCCTATGCTCAAGAGTGCGCCGCGCAGCCGGGCCTGGCGGAACTGGGCTGCGAACAGCCAGATCCCGGCGGCCATCCAGACGGCATTCAGGCCGACGGCCCAAGCGAGGTGGTCCCACCGCACGACGCCCGACAGCGCCGCCCGCATGCCCTCGAACACATGCGATGACGGCAAGGCGAGGGCGACCGGCTGCACCGCGGCCGGTAGGACGGACACCGGGTAGAACACCGCAGAGAACGGCGTCAAGCCGAACAGCACCGACCAGGCCAGCGCCTCCGCCCCGGCGCCGTGACGCAGGATCAGGCTGACCACGCCGAACGCCACCCACCATCCCATGATCATCAGGTTGGCGAAGAACAGCACCACGACCGGCCCCATGTCGAACAGGTTAAAGGCATAGAGCACGAAGGCGAGCAGGATCGCCGGCAGCACGCCCGTCAGCATACGGAGCACGGAGATGCCGATCAGCGCCGACACCATCTCCCAGGGCCGGATCGGGCTGACGAAGACATGGCCGAGGTTGCGGGACCAGAGTTCCTCCAGGAAGCTGATCGCGACGCCCATCTGGCTGCGCAGCGCCACCTCCCACAGCAGCACGCCGCCCAGCAGGGCACTTGCCGTCGCGACCGCCGCGCCACCTGCGCGCCCGACCAGGAAGCTCGCCGTGAAGCCCCAGATGCACATCTGCAGGACCGGCCAATACATCAGCTCCAGCAGCCGCGGCCAGGACCGGCGGTACAGCGCCAGATGCCGGTACATCAGCCCCCAGATGCGCCGCAGCGAGCCGCGCAACGCGACGCCCGTCATGCCGCCACCGTGCCGCGGCGGGCGATGTCGAGGAACACCTGCTCCAGGTCGTCCCGCCCGTAGCGGTCCAGCAGCTCCGGCGGGGAGCCGCTGTCCACGATGCGCCCCTGCTTCAGCATCAGCACGGAGTCGCACAGCCGCTCGACCTCCGCCATGTTGTGCGAGGCGAGCAGGATGGTGCAGCCGCTTTCGCGCCGATAGCGTTCGAGCCAGCTTCGCACCATGTCGCCGGTGTCGGGATCGAGGCTCGCCGTCGGCTCGTCCAGCAGCAGCACGTCCGGACGGTTGATGAGCGACTTCGCCAGCGCCACCCGGGTCTTCTGCCCCGCGGACAGGTTGCCGGCCGGACGGCCCAGCAGGTCCGCGAGGTCGAGCTGCACTGCCAACTCCCTGATCCGCGCCTCGAGGCCGCGCACGCCGTAGAGGTGGCCATAGACCCGCAGGTTCTCCGCGACGCTCAGCCGGGACGGCAGCGCGATGTAGGGAGAGGAAAAGTTCATCCGGGCCAGCGCCGCGAACCGGTCGCGCGCCATGTCGTGCCCCAGGATGCGGATGCTGCCGGCGGTCGGGATCAGCAGGCCGAGCAGCATGGCGATGGTCGTGGTCTTGCCCGCGCCGTTGCCGCCCAGCAGGCCCAGCGTGGCGCCGGGCGCCACGCTGAACGCGACGCCGTCCACCGCGGTCACGTCGCCGTAGCGCTTGGTCAGGCCCTGAACTTGGATGGCGTGCATGGCCGGGGATTAGGCGTCTCGGCGCGGTTCGCCAAGGGCCGTGTGCGGGCATGCCGCCCGAGGGCAGGCAGGGGCCGTGTCCCCGGGTCATCCGGTCGCCGCGAGGGCACGGCCCTGGAACAGGGTGACCCCCTGCTCCCGCCCCCATCGCACGGCCGCGGCGTCGTCGGCCCGGCTCAGCAGCCACTCGGCGGACCCCGCCTGCAGCAGCGCCGGCGCGATCCGCGTCAGCTCCGGCGACCAGCGGAGCTGCACGACGTCCAGCTCCATCGGCGGCAGGCACAGCAGAGGCAGCAAGGCCGCCGTGACGCCGCGCAGCAGCAGGCGGTAGCCCCGGGCGCGGGCAAAGGTCCGGGCAAAGGCGAAAGCGGCGGGATCGGCCAGCACGTCGGCCGGCTGCATGTCCAGCACGACGCGCCCGCGCAACGCGCCCGGCAGCGCGGCGTCGAAGCGCAGGAACTCCGGACTGAGGATGCTGCCGACGTTGAGGTCCAGGCTGAACGGCCCGGCGCCGCGCAGCTCAAGCGGCGCGGAGAGCAAGGCCAGCATCCGGCGGTCAAGGACACGGGTCAGCCTGCGGAACAGCCAGGCATCGGCCCGGATGCTGCGGCCCGGCGCCAGGGTGTCGGTCAGTTCCGGGATGGACAGATAACGCTTTTCCCAGGCAAGGCGCACCTGCCCGCCGTCCAGGCGATGGATGGGACTGCGCCGGGCGAACCGGGTCATGTCGGCCGCGGACAGATGCCGCTCCATCGCAGCCAGCGCGGCGGCGTCCAACGGCACGGCCACCGGGACGGCAGGGACCGCGAGCGGATGGGAAGGCGCGGCCTCGGCATCGCCGGCGACGGCCAGGAGTGCCGCGCCGTCGCGCGGCAGGTCGAACAGCCGGACCAGGCCCTGTATCGCAGCCGGGCCGACGCGGAGGCCGGCGCCGAGCAGGTGCTCCAGGGCCGTCATGGATTGCTGAAGCAGCGCCGCCGCCGGGCCGCGCCAGGCCAGCGCGAGCCGGGCGGTCGGCAGGTCATGCAGGCAGGCGCGTTCGGCCGACAGCAACGGATCAAGCGCCTCCCGCATCAGCCGTAGGTGGTGCGGCCGGGTCAGCCGCGGCGGCAGCAGGTCGGTGCGCAGCAGCAGGACGCGCCGCTCCACGCCGGACGCCGCGCAGTCGCGCACCAGGCCGCGCAACGCCGAAAGGCCCGCGGAACCAGGCGGCGGCGTCTCAGGAAGCACGGTGGGGCGGTCTGATGTCCTGCCGCTCATGCCATGGCCGCTGACCGCGCCAGGAGGGGGAATGCCGCATCGAGCAGGGCCGGGTTGCCGCAGCCTGCCCGGCCGCCCGGTCCCGTGGCGGAGGCGCGCTCCCCGCATTGGCGCAGCGAGCAGGACCGGCCCGATCCGCAGGCGCCGATGCGCCCCGCCGCCAGCATCGCGTCCACCTGGCGCCCTTGGAACCGGCGGATGCCGTGCGCCAGGCCCCAGGTCAAGGCGTCCTCCGTCTCGGCCCGGTGCAGCACGACGCGGTCCCCGCCCAGCATCCCGACCGCCCGCGCCACCGCCGGCCCGGCTTCCGGCAGCCGCGGCGACCAGTCGAGCTTGATGAGGTCGGGCTCCAGCACCGCCGGCACCGTCAGCATCAGCGCGTGGTGCGACACGCTGTCCAGCACGAGCGCCAGCCCGGCAGCCCGAAGGCGCGTGCGGGCGGCCATGAACGCTTCCGGGTCCGCGCAGGCTTCGACGAGCGGGATCTCCACGCCGACCCGGGCGCCAATCGCCCGACAGGCCGCGGCGAACTGGGCGAACGGATCGGACATCACCCCGGACAAGGTCAGATTGAGATGCAGCATCGGACCCAGGCCACGCGCCCCGGCCGTCAGCGGGCCGTTCGCCTGCAAATCTTGACGGAGCGCGGCCAGCATCCGGCCATCCAGCCGGCTGGCCAGGTGACGGAACAGGAACGGGTCCGCACGGGCCTGTCCGGTCGCGGCGATCCGGGCTTCCAGCACCGCGACGGAGAAGGCCATTTCCCGGAACAAGGGCTGCAAGCGGGCCTTCTGCCCCGGCACGAGCAGGACGGCGGTCTGCCGCTGCATGAGGTCGGTGATGCGGCTGTGCTCGATCACGGCCTCAAGGGCGTCAATCGTCTGGGCGTTCCCGGCCGGCTCGGTCAGGGCAGGGCCGGGCAGGGCGTCCAGCGCACGCGCCTGGGCATAGCGCAGCACGGCCGCGCCGTCCCGCTCCAGCGGCCACAGCGTCATCAGGCCGGCGGGGTCCGGCATGTCCACCTGGAACAGCCGCGCCAGCGTGGCGGCCAGCGGGCAAGCCTCGTCATCGGCGCGGAACAGCAGCAGGAGGTCGTCGTTCGGCAAGGCGAAGACCTGGCCCGCCTGACGCTGCGCCGCGTCGTCCATCACGGCGCGGGCGATGCGGCGGTGATGCGGGCGCGGCGCCGGCGGCGCCATGCGGGAGAGATGCAGCACGAGCGCCATCCGGCCGTGCGGCGCGCGCAGGGCACGCTCAACCGCATCCAGCAGATGCCGTCCGATATGATGGGCCGCCGCGACGGTGTCTCCACGGGCGCTGGCCTGGGCGCTGTCAGATTTCAGTGTCGTGGTCCCCGCTTGGTGGGGATAAGATGCCGCATCATGATTACCAGCAGGTTAGCGAATTTCGCCTCCGTCTTCGGCATGGGGCCTCGGACGCCGGAGCTTCCGCGCTTGGCGCCGGGGCGCCGGATCTACGCCATCGGCGACGTGCACGGGCACCTGACGCAGCTCCAGGCGCTGCACGAGGCGATTGCCCGGGACCTCGGCGAGCGCCCGGTCGGCCGGCCGCTGCTGGTCCACATGGGGGACCTGATCGACCGCGGCCCGGACTCGGCCGGAGTGCTGGAGTTGCTGGGGGCCGGGCCGCCGGTGCCCGGCGTGCCGATGGTGAACCTGATGGGCAACCACGAATGGATGTTCCTGTCGGCCTTGGCCTGGCAAGACCAGCGCGAGGCCGACAACTGGCTCGACAACGGCGGCACCGAGACCTTGGCGAGCTGGGGCATGAGCCCGTCCGTCCCGCTCGCGCAATGGCCGGCTCTGGTGCCCCGCGCGCACGTCCTGTTCCTCCGCACGCTGGGCGCCTGGTATCAGCGCGACGGCTACATGTTCGCCCATGCCGGCGTCCGGCCCGGCGTGCCGCTGACCCGGCAGAGATGGTCCGACCTGCTGTGGATCCGCGGGCCGTTCCTCGACCGGCGCGGCCCCCTGCTGCCCGATGCGCCCGACCTCGTGGTGGTGCATGGCCACACGCCGCAGCCGGAGCCGACCCTCCGCGCCAACCGCATCGGCATCGACACCGGCGCCGGCCGCGGCGGGCCGCTGACCTGCGCCGTGCTGGACGGCGACGACGTGCGGTTCCTCCAGGCGGAGGCGCCCGCCGGGGGCGGGACCTCCTCGTGACGGCAACGCACGACTTGCCACCTGCGCGGGGGGGCGGTAGCCCATGACGATGGACGACACATCCCAACCCGGCCAGCCCGGCGGCGACCCAGCCCAGGACTCTCCCGGAGACCCGATGGCGCTCGACCCCGACGGCCTCGCCGATGCCGTCCGCCGCCTGTCCCGCACCAGCGTCATGGTGATCGGCGACGTGATGCTCGACCGCTATGTCTATGGAACCGTGGAGCGCATCAGCCCGGAAGCGCCGATCCCGATCCTGACGGTGGAGCGCGAGGTCGCCATGCCCGGCGGCGCGGGCAACGTGGTGCGCAACCTGACGGCGCTCGGGGCGGCGGTGGCCTTCGTGTCGGTGGTGGGGGACGATCAGGCCGGGTCGGACCTCACCGGCCTGGTCGGCGGCCAGCCCGGCGTCGAGCCGTGGCTGCTGGTGCAGGGCGGGCGCGCCACCACGGTCAAGACGCGCTACGTCAGCCAGGGCCAGCAGTTGCTGCGCTCCGACCGGGAGGAGACGGGGCCGGTCAACCCGAAGCTCGCCGAACGCATGATGCGCATCGCGCACGACACGCTGGCGGCGACCTCGGTCGCCATCCTGTCCGACTATAATAAAGGCGTGCTGGCCGGCGACATCCCGGTGCAGTTGATCGCCGCCGCCAAGGCCGGGGGGCGCCGGGTCGTGGTGGACCCCAAGGGGCTGGACTACGCCCGCTATGCCGGCGCCGACGTGGTGACGCCCAACCGCCGCGAGCTGGCGGAGGCGACGGGCCTGCCGGTCGATGACGAGGCCGCCATCGTCGTCGCCGCCATCGCGCTGCGCGACGCGCATGGCTTCGGCGCGGTGCTGGTGACGCGGGCCGAGGACGGCATGACACTGGTGGACGCGGACGGCACCCACCACTTCCCGGCGGAGGCGCCGGAGGTGTTCGACGTGTCCGGCGCCGGGGACACGGTGGTCGCGACGCTCGCGGCGGCGATGGCGGCCGGGGTGTCCTTGCCGATGGCGGCGCGCCTGGCGAACATCGCGGCCGGGATCGTCGTCGGCAAGGTCGGCACTGCCGTCGCGCGGGAGGGGGACCTGCTCTCGGCCCTCAGCCCGCAGGGCGGCGCGCTGCGCAAGGTGGTGACGCTGGAGGCCGCGGCCGAGCAGGTGGAACGCTGGCGCCGCCGGGGCTGGCGGACCGGCTTCACCAATGGCTGCTTCGACCTGCTGCACCCCGGCCACGTGCACCTCCTGGAGCAGGCGCGCAGCCAGTGCGACCGCCTGGTGGTCGGGCTGAACTCGGACGCCAGCGTGCGGCGGTTGAAGGGCAGCAGCCGCCCGGTGCAGCCGGAGGCGGCGCGCGCGGCGGTGCTGGCGAGCCTGTCCGCCGTGGACCTCGTGTGCATCTACGACGACGACACGCCGGTCGAAACGCTCGCCGCGCTCCGGCCGGAGCTGCTGGTCAAGGGCGCCGACTACACCCTGGACGCCGTGGTCGGCGCCGAGCTGGTGCAGGGCTGGGGCGGGCGGGTCTGGCTGGCGGAGCTGCTGCCGGGCTACTCGACGACGGCCACGGTGCAGCGGATGACAGCGGTGCGGAGCGCCGGCTAAGCAGCCTGCAGCTTGAGCCACCGATGGCTACCAGCTTGGACATGTAGGGCGCATAAGCGGAGCGCCATGCGCCAACGGGCGGTGCCAAGGAGAGGCGGATGGCGCTCCGCTTATCCGCCCTACGATAGATTGCTTAGGCCCGCAGCAGCCCTACTCGACGCGGAGCGCCATCCGGAGGCTATGCTGTCCGTCGGGGTCCTGCATCCAGGCCAGGCGCTGGGCAGCCAGGGTGGCGAAGCGGTGCAGCAGGGCGCGGCGGCGGGCCGGGGACAGCGCGCGGACCGGCGGCTCCCGCAGGACCTCGGCAGTGCCGTCGCAGGCGATGATCCATCCGGTGTCGGGCGGCAGCAGCCCCTGCGGGAAATCCGGGTCCACCGCGAAGTACAGGCAATCGGAGTAGTCCCGGTACTCCGGCCACTTGGTGTCGGACAGGAAGTCGCGCGCCCCGGACTTCACCTCGATGCAGGCGAACCCGCCATCGGGGCGCAGCGCCATGATGTCCGCCCGGCGGTTGTTCGGCAGCGGCATCTCATGCAGCGGCGACCAGCCGAGCTGGAAGCACAGGCGCGACGCGGCGCGGCGGATCGCGAGCGACCGCTCGGGAAGGGTCGCCGTGCCGAGGTCCACGGCTTCGTCTGGCAACCGCGCGCTCAGCCGAGCAGGGTAGCGTCAATGGCCTGAGCGAGTTCGACATCCCGCTCCGACAGGCCGCCGGCGTCGTGCGTCGTGAGGGTGACGGACACCCGGTTGTAAACGTTCGACCATTCGGGATGGTGGTCGTGCCGCTCCGCCAGCAGGGCCACCCGCGCCATGAAGCCCCAGGCGGCGCTGAAGTCCTTGAACTTGAACTCCCGGGCGATGGCGTCGCGGTCCGGCAGCAGGCGCCAACCGGGTAGGATGTCCGGCAGCCGGTCGCGCTCGCCTGGCGTCAACGGCTCGATCTTGGCGGGACGCAGCATTTCGGTTGACCTCCGGCGCCGGATGGGGCGGATAGGCGCATGCCCACCTATACCCTGCCTCCCGCGCCCGAAGACATCGCCGATTTGGCCGACCGGGCGCTCGCGGCGATTCCCGACGCGCTGCGCCGGCGGGTGCGCGGCCTGTCGATCCTGGTGGAGGAGGTCGCGGACGACGAGACCCTGGGCGAGCTGGGCATCGACAACGCCTGGGAGCTGACCGGGCTGTACCGCGGCGTGCCGCTCGGGCAGAAGGACGCGGGCGGCACGCCGCAGGCGCCGGACCTGGTCGTGCTGTATCGCGAGCCGATCCTGCTGGAATGGATCGAGACGGGGGAGGACCTGTTCCGCCTCGTCCGCAACGTGCTGATCCACGAGATCGCCCATCATTTCGGCTTCAGCGACGCCGACATCGCGGCGCTCGAGGCGGAGGGGGAGTAGGCCCGTTGCGGGTGACGCCGCTCAGGGCTTGTTAACCATCCCCGGATAGGATGCGGCCATGCCTGCCGCTCCCAACCGGTGCACCCTCGAACATCCGCTGTTCAGCAAACTGAGCGAGGTAGTGTTCCGCCCGGCCGAGGCGGACGGCGCGCCGTCCCTGGTCATGCCGCTAGGCCGCAGCACCGCCGTGCTGCCGCTGCGGTCGCTCCAGGCTGAGCTTGGCATCGACGGCGCCTCCGCGGACGGCCAGATGCTGGCCCGGATCGCCCGGTCGCTCGAGTTCGTCACCGACCTGCGGCTCGGCGACCCGCTGCCGGTCGAGGTGCTGGACGGCACGGCGAGCTGGCAGCCCGACCCGTCGCATCGTCAACTGGCGGCGTCGCGCCTGAAGCTGCGGCTCGTCAGCCAGCTTGGCGCGGACACGCCTGTGGACTGGGCCAAGGCCGAGCCGCAGGCCGTGCTGGCGGCGGCGGCGGACCCCGGCATGCGTCCGGGCCTGCAAGCGGCGTACATCGAGGCTGCGGCGCGACTCGGCAGTCCCGACGCGGCGGCGGTCGCCCGCCTGGCGGAGGACGCGGCGCACGAGTTGGGCTTCGTCGAGGCGCTGCGGGACTGGCTGCTGCGCCGGGTGCTGCGGCTGGCCGAGCGGTTGCGGCGCCTGGGGGCCGGCCTGGCGCAGAACCTGGCCGGGTTGGAGCTGCTGTCCCGCGTCACGCGGCTGACCGCCATCGCCCTCGGCCGGCTCAACGCGCGGTTCGCCGACGTGGACGGCCAAACCGCGGTCGTGCTGGACGCGCTGCGGGCGCTGGAACCCTGGCGCACCCTCATTCGCCAGCACCGGGATTGGCTGTATTGCAGCCTGCGCGGCTGGGAGCCGATCCTGGCGGAGTGGGACCTCGCGGTGCCCGGCTGGTCGGATGGGACCTGGCCTCTGCTGGGCCGCACCTACCGCTTCCTGGCCCCGCGCTTCATGCCGGTCCAGGAATGGCAGGCAGCCCCCCGCTTCAAGCCGCATGACGGCGAGCTGGGGCCACGGATGATCTGGTGATCCGCGCCGGGTCCGCGTCTTGTGAGGGCCGGGGTTGTGCAGTACGGCATGGGGCAGGGTGGCACGGAGGCAACGTTGCGGGTTCTCGGCATCGGATCGCGGATCGACCTAGGGGATCTCTATCTCGACCTGGTGCGCGAGGGGCATGAGGTGCGTGTCCACGCCGGGGACCCGTCCTATGCCGGCTGCTTTGGGGGCCTGCTCGACCCGGTGGCGGATTGGCGGGCCGAGCTTGACTGGGTGGGCCGCGACGGCCTGGTGCTGTTCGAGAAGGTCGGGCGCGGCGCCGAGCAGGACGCGCTGCGGCAGGCCGGCTATCAGGTGATCGGCGGCAGCGCGCTGGGGGACCGGCTGGAGTACGACCGCGCCTTCGGCCAGGCCACGCTGCGGGACGCCGGCCTGCAGATCGCCGAGAGCCACCCGTTTGACGGCCCGGCCGACGCCGCCGCCTGGCTCGCGCGGCATCCCGGGCGCATGGTGCTCAAGCACGACAACAACGCGCGGGCGACCTTCGTGGGCGACCACTGGGAGGGCGCGGACGTGCTGTTCCAGTTGTCCCGCACGCCGCCGGGCCGCGTGCTGCTGATGCCGCGGCTGGAGGGGGTGGAGGTCGGTGTCGGCGCGTATTTCGACGGCCGGGCGTTCCTGCGTCCCGCCTGCATCGACTTCGAGCACAAGCGTTTCTTCCCCGGCGAGTTGGGCGAGATGACCGGCGAGATGGGCACCCTGCTGTCCTATGAGGGCGCCGGCGCGCTGTTCGACGCGACGCTGGGCCGGATCGCGCCGGTGCTCGCCGCCGCCGGGCATGTCGGCTACGTCAACCTCAACATGATCGCCAACGACGCCGGGCTGTGGCCGCTGGAGTTCACCTGCCGCTTCGGCAACCCCGGGTTCGCCGTGCTGGCGCCGTTGCAGCGGGACGGCTGGGGCGACCTGCTGCGCCGCATGGTGCGCGGTGGGGCGGAGGGGTTTGCGACGCAGCCGGGCTGGTCCGTGGGCATCGTGCTGACCGTGCCGGGCTTCCCCGAGGAGCAGCCCGGCGCCGACCCCGCGGCGGACCCGCCGATCTTCTTCCACGAGCCGCCGGACGGGGCGGAGCTGCTGCACTACCATTTCTCCGACATGCGGCGGGAGGGCGGCCAGTTGTTCGCCCGGCGCCGCACCGGCTACGCCATGGTGGTGACCGGCATTGGCCCGACGGTGCCGCGGGCGCAGGCGGAGGCGGCGGCCCGGGCGCGCAACGTGATCATCCCCGACCTCCGCTGGCGCGGCGACATCGGCGACCGTTTCCTGGCCGGGGAGGGGGCGCGGCTGGCGCGGCTCGGCTGGCTGACGCCTGCGGCGGCCAACATCCAGGCGAATGCGGCGTGAGCTTGGACCAGCCGATCAGGGATTGCTTGGCGGAGCGCATCTCGCCGGAGGTCGCGGTGGCGCGCATGCTGCTGACCGGCGTGGCGGCGGAGGGCATCGTGGCGAGCCTGGCGCAGCACCGTCCGGGTCCGGACGACGCGCGCTGGACGGCGATGGCGCGGCTCGTGGAGGGCCGGGGCGCGGCGCTCGACCGGCTGGCGGCGGAGGTCGCGGCGACCGGCGCCCAGCATGACGCCTCCGGCGATGACGGCCTGGCGCGGATCGCCGCATTCTTCGACCGCGCCGTGGCGCACTCGCCCGAGGCCAGCGTGGCGCTGTACTCGCTCGGCGACCCGGCCATCCTGGCCCAGGCGACAAGCGAGATCGTCGGATGGCTGCGCTCGAACCAGCTTTTGCATGCCGAGGCCGACGTGCTGGACCTGGGCTGCGGCATCGGCCGGATCGCGGCGGCGGTGGCGCCGCTGTGCCGGTCCGTGCTGGGCCTGGACGTGTCGGCCGGCATGGTCGCGGAGGCGCGGCGGCGCGCGGCGCTGGCGAACGTGCGGTTCGACCAGACGGCGGGACGCGACCTCGACGCCTTGCCCGGCGGCGCGTTCGACCTGGTGCTGGCGATCGACAGCTTCCCCTACATCGTGCAGGCCGGGCCTGATGTGGTCGGCCGCCACGTTGCGGGCGCGGCCCGGGTGCTGCGGCCGGGCGGGGCGTTGGTGGTGCTCAACTTCTCCTATCGCGGCGACCGGGCCGCCGACCGCGCCGATGCCGCTGCGCTGGCCGCGGCGCATGGCTTCGCCCTGGAACAGGACGGCATTGCGCCGTTCGGCGTTTGGGACGGCACGGCCTTCGTGCTCCGCCGCTGATCCGCTGGGCCGTCCTGCTGGCGGTGCTCGCCGGGCCGGCGTTTGCCGGGGAGGACCGGGCGGCGCTGATGCGGGCGCACCGCGGCGGCACGATGCGTCTGCTGGCCCACTCGGCCGCCGGCACCATCGACCCGCAGGTGAACTACACCGCGCAGTTCTGGCAAATGTTCTCGATGGCCTATGACGGGCTGCTGGCCTTCCGCAAGGTGCCGGGTTCCGGCGGCAACGAGATCGTGGGCGACCTGGCCGACGCCGTGCCGACGCCGACCGATGGCGGCCTGACCTGGGTGTTCCGGCTGCGGCCCGGCCTTCGTTTCTCCGACGGCGCCCCGGTGCGCCCGGCCGACGTCGCCGCCTCCTTCCGCCGGCTGTTTCGCCTCTCCAGCCCGACCGCGGACAGCTTCTACGGCGCGATTGCGGGCGCCGAGGCGTGCCTGCGCGCGCCGGCCGCCTGCACGCTGGAGGGCGTCATGGCGGACGACGAGGCCGGCACCGTCACCATCCGCCTGTCGCGGCCGGACCCGGAGTTCGCGATGAAGCTCGCTCTGCCCCATGCCAGCGTGCTGCCGGGCACGGCAGCCGACGCGGACGCCGGCACCGTCCCGCTGCCCGGCACCGGCCCCTACCGCATCGACCGCTACGATCCCGGCGACAGCCTGCGCCTGGTCCGCAACCCGCACTTCCGCGAATGGAGCGCGGACGCGCAGCCCGACGGCTTTCCCGACGCCATCGACTACGACTTCGGGCTGGAGGACGAGGCCGAGGTCACCGCGATCCAGAACAACCAGGCCGACTGGACCTTCGACGCGCCGCCGGCGGACCGGCTGGCCGAATTGGGCGCGCGCTACGCGGATCAGGTGCATCTCAGCCCGGCCTACGCGATGTGGTTCCTGCCGCTCAACACCCGCCTGCCGCCATTCGACGACGTGCGGGTGCGCCGGGCGCTGAACCTCGCGGTAGACCGGCGCGCGTTGGTGAAGCTGTTCGGCGGCGCACGGCTCGCGGACGAGACCTGCCAGGTGCTGCCGCCGCGCCTGCCGGGCCACCAGCCGTACTGCCCGTATCCGCTGGACCTGGCCCGCGCGCGGCAACTGGTGGCCGAGAGCGGCACGGCCGGGCAGACGGTCACGCTGGTGATCGACGACAGCCCGGTGGCCCGCGCCATCGGCACCTACATGCTGGATGTGCTGCGCGACCTGGGCTTCGTGCCTCGGCTGCGCAGCCTGTCGGGCAACGTGCAGTTCACCTACATCCAGAACACCGGCAACCGGGTGCAGGCGAGCCTCACGACCTGGTATGCGGACTACGCCTCGGCCGGCAACTTCCTGGGCGGCGTGTTCGGCTGCTCGGCCTTCCGCCCGGGATCGGACGCCTCGCCCAACATCTCCGGCTTCTGCGACCCGGCGCTGGACGCGCGGCTGCGGGCGGCGCTGGCGGCCCCGGATGGCGCGGCGGAACTCGCCGCTATCGACCGTGCCGTGACCGACCAGGCGCCGGCCGTGGTGCTGTTCAACCCGCGCTACATCGACTTCGTGTCCGCCCGCATCGGCCATTTCGGCTACCACGAGCAGTTCCGCTGGCTCGTCAGCCAATCTTGGGTGCGATGAGGGCCGGGGTGCGATGAGGGCCTGGGTGCGATGAGGGCCGGGGTCGCCGTGCTGGCCGCCATCCTGCTCGCCTGCCTGCTGGCGCCGCTCTATGCGTCGCGGGTCTCGGGCACCGACCCGTTCCGCAGCAACGTGAACGGCACGGCGGCGGGCCAGGAGGTGCTGGCGGAGAACACCGCCGGGCTGGGCCTCGGGGTCACACCCATCGGGCCGACTTGGCGCGGCGCCTATTTGCTCGGGGCGGACACGCAGGGGCGGGACGTGGCGGCGCGGCTGCTGTATGGCGGGCGCACGTCCCTGTTGATCGCGGGGTGCGCCACGATCTTGTGCCTGGCGTTGGCGGCGGTCCTGGGCGTGCTGTCCGGCTTCGTGGGCGGGGCGGTCGATACCGTGCTGGCCGGGCTGCTCGACCTGCTCTGGGCGTTCCCGGTCTATCTGCTGGCGATCTCCCTCTCCATCGTGCTCATCAGCCAGGATTTGCGGATCGGCCCGCTGCGGCTCACCGCCGACAGCCTGGCCTTGCCGGTGCTGATCCTCGGCGTCGTCTATGTGCCCTACGTCGCCCGGCCGATCCGCGCGCAGGTGCTGGCCCTGCGCCGCGCCGAGTTCATCGAGGCGGCCCACGCCACTGGCGGCGCCCCGCTCCACATCCTGCGCCGCCACGTCCTGCCGCACATCTGGCCCGGCCTGATCGGCTTCGCCCCCGTGGTCATGGCGATGGCGCTGCTGACGGAGGCCGCGCTGTCCGTGCTGTCCATCGGCGTGCAGGCGCCGGCGGCAAGCTGGGGCACGCTGATCGCCGATGGGCAGGCGCTGATCTACACGCGGCCCATGGTCGCCATAGCGCCGGGCCTCGCGGTGCTGGCGACGGTCCTGGCGCTGAACGTGGTGGGCGAGGCGTGGCGCGCGTCGCTTGAGACCCGGCGATGATGACGCGCCTCATCCGTTCGCTCCTGGTCATGTTCGGCATCAGCGTCCTCGTGTTCCTGATCTTCTTCGCGACCCCCGGCGCCGACCCGGCCGCGCGCCTGGCCGGGCGCGGCGCTTCGGCGGAGGCGCTGGCCGCCGTGCGCCACGAGTACGGCCTCGACCGTTCGCTGCCGGTGCAGTACGGCCTGTTGATGCACCGCCTGTTCATCGCCGGCGACCTCACCTCGCAGGTGAACCGGGGACAGCGCGTGGTGCCGGCCGTGCTGCGGGCCGCGCCCGTCACCCTGTCCCTGGCCGCAGGCGCCGCGGTGATCTGGCTGCTGGCCGGCCTCGCCATCGGCCTGGTCGCCGCGGCGCGGGAGGGCAGCGCGTGGGACCGCGCGGTGACGGCGCTCGGCCTGGTCGGCATCTCCATCCCGGTGTTCTGGTTGGGCGAGGTGGTGAACCTGCTCACCCAGAGCCGCCTGCATGACAGCTGGGCGTTCCGCTGGGTGCCGCCTCTCGGCTACCTGCCGCTGCTCCAGGACCCCGCCGGCTGGGCGCGCAGCCTCGTGCTGCCCTGGATCACGCTCGCGCTGCTCTATGCCGGGGTGTATGGCCGGGTGCTGCGGTCCAGCCTGATTGAGGCGTATCGCCAGGACTACATCCGCACCGCGCGCGCCAAGGGCATCAGCGAGGCCCGGGTGCTGCTGCGCCACGCGCTGCGCAACGCACTGGTGGTGGTCGTGGCCCTGTTCGGCCTCGACATCGGCGCGCTGATCGGCGGCGGCACGCTGCTGACGGAGGTGGTGTTCGGCCTGCGCGGCATCGGCAAGCTGACGTACGACGCGCTGCAGAACCTCGATCTGCCCGTGGTGATGGCGGCGGTGCTGTACGCCTCGTTCTTCGTCGTGCTGGCCAACGCCGTGGTGGACGCCGTGCAGGCGGCCCTCGATCCGCGGCAGCGGTGATGCCACACTGGGGCGCCACGCCCCGGAGGCCGCCATGCCCGCATCACGCCGCGCGAACTCTTTGGCATCCCCGGCGGCTTCGTGCTGCCGTTCCACACCCAGAACCACGAACCGGCCGAGTCCGGATGAGCCGCCCGCTGCAAGCCGTGAGCGCCAAGCAATAAAGGAGAACGACCATGCATGACGGCATCAGCCACGTCGCCGTCCTCGGCACCGGCACCATCGGCGCAAGCTGGGCCGCCTATTTCCTGGCGCACGGCCTGTCCGTCGCCGCCAGCGACCCGGCGCCGCACGCCGAGGGCTTCCTGCGCCAGTTCGTCGAGACCGCCTGGCCGACCCTGGAGCGCCTGGGCCTGCATCCCGCCGCCGACCCGGCCCGCCTGACCTTCACCGCCGACCCCGTCGCCGCCGTCGAGGGCGCGGGCCTGGTGCAGGAGAACGGGCCGGAGCGCATCGAGCTGAAGGTCGCGCTGTTCGAGCAGATCAGCGCCGCGCTGCCGCCGGACGCGCTGATCGCGTCGAGCAGCTCGACCCTGCTGCCCACCGCCATGCAGGCGCGGACGCACCACCCCGAGCGCCTGGTGCTGGGCCACCCGTTCAACCCGCCGCATCTGATCCCGCTGGTGGAGGTCGCCGGCGGCGAGCGGACCGCGCCCGAGGCCATCGAGCGCGCGATGCGGTTCTATGCCGCCATCGGCAAGCACCCGATCCGCCTGATGAAGGAAATGCCGGGCCACGTCAGCAACCGACTGCAGGCGGCGGTGTGGCGGGAGGCGGCGTACCTGGTCGAGCAGGGCGTCGTCAGCGTGGCGGACGTGGACGCGGCGGTGAGCCAGGGGCCGGGCCTGCGCTGGGCGATCATGGGGCCGATCATGACCTACCATTTGGGCGGCGGGGCCGGGGGGCTGCGCTACCTCATGGACCATATCAGCGTGGACAAGCTCTGGCCGGACCTCGGCACGCCGGCGATGACGCCCGCCTTCGAGCAGGCACTCATTGAAGGCGTGGAGGCCGAGGCGGAGGGCAAGCCGATCCCCGAGATGGCCGCGGACCGCGACCGCAAGCTGGTGGCGATCCTGGAAGGCTTGCGCTGACTACCCCAGCACCCGCCGCACCTCGGCCCGGAGCGCCGGCAGCACGTCGGTGACGAACCAGGGGTTGTTCTTCTCCCACACGCCGGTCCGCCAACTCGGGTGCGGCAGCGGGAAGTACCGCGGGAGGTGGCGCTGGAAGTCCCGCACCCGGTCGGTCATGCGGCCGGGCCCCAGCGCATCGGCCTGGGCGTAGCTGCCGACCAGCAGGGTCAGGCGCAGGCCCGGCATCGCGTCCAGCAGGCGCCGGCGCCACAGCGGCGCGCACTCCGGGCGCGGCGGGCAATCGCCGCCCTGCGGCAGGCGGCCCGGGTAGCACAGCCCCATCGGCAGGATGGCGATGCGCGCGGTGTCGTAGAACTCGTCCGGCGTCATGCCGAGCCAGGTGCGCAGCCGCACGCCGGACGCATCGGTCCACGGCGTGCCGCTGATGTGCACCTTGGTGCCGGGCGCTTGGCTCGCGATCAGGATGGTGGCGGTGGTGGACACCCGCAGGATGGGCCGGGGTCCCAAAGGCAGCACGGCGGCGCAGTTGGTGCAGGCGCGGACCTGGGCCGCGAGGTCGTCGAGGGTCATTAGCTCTCATTCAAAAACTGGAAATCTAAGCGGCGGCGTTAACTTTTCATTAGGCGTGGTCGCCTATCCTGATGGTTCGAAAGAAGCTTCGCCGTCTATGTACGCCATCATCGGAATCAGCGCCGCGCTTCCTCCGGCCCTCTCCGGCCGTCGTCGCTCCGCGGCCAGGGGGCGTAGCGGTCAGTCAGGCGCAAGCCGCGGGTGGCCATGCTGCCCAGCCTGCCGTTGCCGTATTTCAGGAGTAGATGATAGAAATGGGCAGCACTTATGAATAACATGACGACTATAAACCATTTGGTTCTTCTGGGACTTGGGGTTCTTCTAATTAGTATCTATCTCAGACAGGCATTCCCGGTTGCCTCTGATCTGTTATGGTGGACCGCTGCTGCAATGATGGGATACGCCGCTATTGTAAAAATCAGAAACCGCAGAAATTAGGTGTTTATCCCGATTTGAAAGCACCTCACCGGCCCGTCCAGCACAGCACATGCCAACGCCGGCGCCACGGTCGCCTTGCACGCCCTCACCTTGCTCAACGCCCAGAAAGCGCCAGCCGACAGCCGCCCACCGGCATCAACGTCTCGGCCTGACCGACCTCCCGCCGCTCACACCAGCTCGTACTCGACCTCCGGCGTATAAACCGCCTGCTCCTTGCCCAGCCGCGAGCTGAACAGCGTGAAGTGCTCGACCGCGACCGGCTGGCTGCGGAACAGGTTGTGGCCTGCGACCCAGCCGGCGATCTTCTGCTCCGGCACCCCGTCCATGCGCGCCAGCGTCACGTGCGGCAGGAAGCGCCGCCGTTCCCGTTCGAACCCCGCCCGCTGCAGGGCGGTCTCGATCTTGGCCTGCAAATGGTCAAGCTGCGGGTTGCGCTCCACCCCGATCCACAGGCTGTTCACCCGGCCGCCCTTCTCGAAGGTGCCGGCGCCCGCCAGCTGCAGCGTGAACCCCGGCGCGCGCAGGCCCGCCAGCGCCTGGTCCACCTCCTCCGCCCGGTAGCCCGGCAGCTCGCCGATGAAGCGCAGGGTGACGTGGTAGTTCTCCGGCGCCACCCAGCGCGCCCCGGGCAGGCCGCCGGCCATCCAGGACAGCCGCTCCCGCAGCGAGTGCGGCAGGTCGAGCGCCACGAACAGCCGCATCACGCCCCCCGGTTGGCCGCGGCGACCAGCCGCTCCATCAACGGCAGCAGCCGCGCCACCTCCCGGCGCACGCCCTCGGGGTTGGGATGGATGCGGTCGCCCTGGTTCAGCGCCGCGTCGCCCGCGACGCCCTCCAGGAAGAACGGGTCGTAGAGCAGGCCGGGCCGCGTGCCGATCCGCTCGAACAACGCCCGGAACGCCGCGCCGTAGTCCGCGCCGAGGTTGGGCGGCGCCAGCATGCCGGACAGCAGCACCGGCACCCCGCGCGCCGCCAGCGCATCCAGGATCGCGACGAGGTTGGCTTCCGTCCCCGCCGGGTCGAGGCCGCGCAGGCCGTCATTCGCGCCCAATTCGACGAACACCGCCTCCGCGCCGTCCGCCAAGGCCCAATCGAGCCGCGCCCGGCCGCCGGCCGAGGTGTCGCCGGACACGGCGGCGTCCACCAGGGCCACGTCCAGCCCGCGGGCGCGCAACGCCGCCTGCATCACCGCCTGGAACCCCTCCGGCTGCGCCAGGCCGTAGCCTGCGGTCAGGCTGTCGCCCAGCACGAGGATGCGGGTCGTGCGCGCCTGCGCCGGGCTGGCCGCCAAAAAAGCCAGCATCGCGAGTGCGGCGATGTTGGCCCGCCAACGGCGCGCGCCATATGGGCCTATCATGGACATATCAATGGCTCACCCTGCCTCTGCGCCCCTGGTGCGGGTGCGGGACCTGCGGCTGACCGTGCCCTCCGCGGCCGGGCCGGTCAATATTCTGGGCGGCGACGGCCATGCGGTCGATCTCGACATCGAGGCGGGGGAGGCCGTGGGCCTCGTGGGACCGTCGGGATCGGGCAAGACCAGCCTGCTGATGGTGCTGGCCGGGCTGGAGCGGGCGACGGCCGGCCAGGTGCAGGTGGCGGGCCAGGAACTGACGCGACTCGACGAGGACGCGCTGGCCCGGTTCCGCCGCGACCACATCGGCATCGTGTTCCAATCCTTCCACCTGATCCCGACCATGACGGCGCTGGAGAACGTCTCGGTGCCGCTCGAACTGGCCGGGGTGCGGGACGCGGAGGCGCGGGCGGCGCAGAGCCTCGCCTCGGTCGGGCTGTCGCATCGGCTCACGCATCTGCCGGGCCAGCTTTCCGGGGGCGAGCAGCAGCGGGTGGCGCTGGCCCGCGCCTTCGCGCCCCGGCCGCGCTTGCTGCTGGCGGACGAGCCGACCGGCAACCTCGACGTGGCGACCGGGCGGACGGTGATGGACCTGCTGTTCGGGATGCAGGCCGATGCCGGCACCACCCTGCTGCTCATCACCCACGATCCGGCGCTCGCCGACCGCTGCGACCGGCGCATCCGCATCGCCGATGGGCGCGTGGGCGTGCCCGCGTGATCGCGCTGCGGTTCGCCCGGCGGGAGCTGCGCGGCGGCGTGCGCGGCCTGCGGATCGTGCTGGCGTGCCTGGCGCTCGGCGTCGGCGCCATCGCCGCGGTGGGCAGCCTGCGGGAAGGGATCGAGAGGGGCCTCGCGACCGAGGGCCGGCGCATCCTGGGCGGCGACCTCGAAATCCAATCGGGCGCGCAGCCCTTGCCGGACACGCTGCGCGACTGGCTGCGCGCCCGCGGCGGCCAGGTCTCGGACATCGTGCAGATGCGCTCGATGCTGGTCGCCCCAGCAGCGACGACAAGGCAGGGCGGCGCATCTGGGGAGCGCCAGCTTGTCGAGTTGAAGGCGATTGACCCCGCCTACCCCCTGGTCGGCGCCGCCGCCCTGTCCACCGGCACGCTGCAGGACGCGCTTGCGGAGCGGGACGGGGTGGCCGGCCTGGTCGCGGAGCAGGTCGTGCTGGACCGCCTGGGCGTGCAGCCCGGCGCGCTGCTGCGCCTGGGCCGCAGCACCGTGCAGCTGCGCGGCGTGCTGCTGGCCGAGCCGGACCGGGTCGCGGCGCCCACCATCCTCGGCCCGCGCGCCATGATCGGCACAGCGGCGCTGCCGGCGACCGAGCTGGTGCAGCCGGGGTCGCTGCTGAACTACGACCTGCGCGTCGTGCTGCCGCCGGGAGCCGATCCTGGGGCCGTCACGGCGGCGCTGCGGGCCGCCTTCCCGGACCAGGGCTGGCGCATCCGCAACGCGACGGAGGCCGCACCGGGCGTCGCGCGCTTCATCGACCAGACCAGCCTGTTCATGACGCTGGTCGGCCTCACGGCCCTGCTGGTCGGCGGCATCGGCGTCGCGACGGGCGTGCGGGCCTGGCTGGAAGCGCGGGCGCGGACCATCGCCACCTTGCGCTGCCTCGGCGCCTCCACCCGGACGATCTTCACGGTGTTCCTGATCCAGGTCCTGGCGCTGTCCGCGGTGGGCGTGCTGATCGGCGTGGCCGTGGGCGCCCTGCTGCCGGTCGTGGGCGTGGCGCTGTTCGGGGACGCGCTGCCGGTGCCGCCGCAGGCCGGGCTGTATCCGCGGTCCCTGGCCTTGGCGGCGGCGTACGGGCTGCTGACCGCCGGGGCGTTCGCGCTCTGGCCGTTGGCGCGGGCGTCGCAGATCCCGGGGGCGGCGCTGTTCCGGGACGCGCTGCTGCCGGTGCGGATGCGGGCGCGGCCATGGCTGCTGCTGGCCCAGGGCGCGCTGGTCGCCGCACTCGTCGGGCTGACGGTCGCGGCGTCGCCGGAGCGTGGGTTCGCGCTGTGGTTCTGCGGCGGCGCCATGGCGACCCTGCTGCTGTTCCGCATCGGCGGCAGTGTGTTGATGGCCCTGGCGCGCCGGGCGCCGCGGCTGCCGGCGCCCTGGGCGCGGCTCGGCGTCGCCAACCTGCACCGGCCCGGCGCCGCCACGCCGCTGATGCTGGTGTCGCTCGGCCTCGGCCTGTCCACCCTGGCGGCCGTCGCGCTGATCCAGGGCAACATCCGCAACCAGGTGCTGGAGCAGCTGCCGGCCAACGCGCCGACCTTCTACTTCATCGACATCCAGAACGACCAGCTCGCCCGTTTCCAGCAGGTCCTGCATGCCCAGCCCGGCGTCGGCGACATCGCCGAGGTGCCGAGCCTGCGCGCCCGTCTGGTCGCGGTGAACGGCGTGCCGGCGGAGCAGGTGCGCGCGACGCCCGAGACGCAGTGGGCGCTGCGCGGCGACCGCGGCCTGACCTACAGCCGGACGGTGCCGGAGGGGTCGCGGCTGGTGGCCGGAGACTGGTGGCCGGCGGACTATGCGGGTCCGCCGCTGGTGTCGTTCGACGCGGGACTGGCGCGGGGCTGGGGCGTGGGCCTGGGCGACACGCTGCGGGTCAACGTGCTGGGCCGCGACATCGACCTGCGCATCGCGAGCCTGCGCGACATCGCCTGGCGGTCGCTGTCGATCAACTTCACCATGGTCGCCTCTCCGGGCCTGCTGGAGCGTGCGCCGCACACGCACATCGCGACGGTCCGGGCGGCGGCGGCGAACGAAGGCGCGGTGCTGCGCGCCGTGACGGACGCGCTGCCAAACGTGTCCGGCATCCGGGTCGCGGACGTGCTGGGCGCGGTGGCGGCGCTGGTGGGCAAGATCGCGGCGGCGCTTGCGGCCACCGGCTCGGTCACGCTCGCGTCCGGGGCGCTGGTGCTGGTGGGCGCCGTGGCGGCCGGGCAGCGCCGGCGCATGGCGGAGGCTGTGGTGCTGAAGACGCTCGGCGCCACGCGGCGGCAGATTCGGGCGGCGTGGCTGGTGGAGTTCGGGCTGATCGGCGCGGCGGCCGGGCTGATCGCGG
Source organism: uncultured Acetobacteraceae bacterium (assembly GCA_964252005.1). GTDB lineage: Bacteria > Pseudomonadota > Alphaproteobacteria > Acetobacterales > Acetobacteraceae > CAHJXG01. Next base: position 57,430 of record CAXULX010000020.1, read on the forward strand.
CGCTGGTGGGGACGTTGGCGAGTTGGGGCGTCGTGCGGTTCCTGATGCGGGCGGACTGGGTGTTCCTGCCGGGCATCCTGGCGGCGACGATCCTGGGATGCGTCGCGCTGATGCTGGGCTTCGGCTATGCCGGGACTGCATCGGCGCTGCGGGCACGGGCCGCGCCTTTCCTGAGAAACGAGTAGGCCGCGGCTCAAAAGGCGGATCTCCCGATTTCGCTTGATCCAGCATTGGATTCAACCAACATACGCGGCACGGGCAGTCACGCCCACATGAGGTAAAGGATTATGGCTTTCATCCCCGACTCTCGATCCTACGCGCCCAGCGCGGCCGCTGACACCGCGGTACTCGATGCCGGGCTCCGCGCTTACATGCTGCGCGTCTATAACTGGATGTCCTCGGGCCTGCTGCTGACGGGCATCGTCGCCTATGCCATCGCGAACACGAGCCTGATTGAGCTGTTCTATCGCCAGGTTGCGACGCCGCGCGGCATCGCGGTCCAGCCGACCATCCTGGGCTATGCCGCGATCTTCGCGCCGCTGGTGTTCACCATGGTGCTGAGCTTCGGCGTGAACCGGCTGTCGCGCTCGGCGACGCAGGCGCTGTTCTGGGCGTTCGCCGCGGCCATGGGCGCCTCGATCGCGAACATCTTCTTGATCTACAGCGGCGCCAGCATCGCCCGGGTGTTCTTCGTCACTGCCGCCACGTTCGGCGCGATGAGCCTGTATGGCTACACGACGAAGTCCGACCTGACCAAGATGGGCAGCTTCCTGATCATGGGCCTGATCGGCATCATCGTCGCGTCGCTGGTCAACATGTTCATCGGCAGCACTGCGTTGCAGTTCGCCATCAGCGTGATCGGCGTGCTGATCTTCGTCGGCCTGACCGCCTACGACACGCAGCGGATCAAGGGCGACTACCAGCAGTATGCCTACGCCGAGGGCACGGATGGCGCTGCGAAGCGCAGCGTGTTCGACGCGCTGAGCCTGTATCTGAACTTCATCAACCTGTTCATGCTTCTGCTGCAGTTGTTCGGCAATCGCAACAGCAACAACTAACCGGACTTGATGACGATTAAGGCCCGGGGGAGCGATCCCCCGGGCCTTTTTCGTTTGTGCGGGATGGTCGGGTAAGGGCCGGCCTACTCCACCCCTGTCCCGGCTTCAGCTTCGGCTTCCACCTCGGCCTCGACCTCCGCGCCATCGGCATCGACTTCGACCGCGGCGCCCTTCACGATGGCCTTGAGCTTCTCGGCCAATTTCAGGGAGGCCGTCGCCTTGTCCGTGCCGTCCAGCGCGCCCATCTCCGCCGCCAGGCGATCCATCGCGGCCTCGTAGATCTGCCGCTCGCTGAAGCTCTGGTCCGGCTGCCCGGCGTTGCGGTGCAGGTCGCGCACCACCTCCGCGATCTGCAACGGGTCGCCGGAATTGATCTTCTGCTCGTATTCCTGCGCCCGGCGGGACCACATGGTGCGCTTGATCCTGGCCCGGCCCTTCAACAGGTCGAGCGCCTTGTCGAACATCTCCCGCGTCGCGAGCTTGCGCAGCCCGGCCGTCCGCGCCTTGGCGACCGGCACCCGCAGCGTCATGCGGTTCTCCTCGAACGTGATGTGGATCAGTTCGAGCTTGTGCCCGGCGATCTCCTCCGTCGCGATCCGCTCCACCTTGCCGACGCCGTGGGTGGGATACACGACGTAGTCGCCCTCCGCGAAGTCCTCCTTGGCCGCCATGGCGCGCGGGACGATCTGCGGCCGGCCGTGCATGCCGGGCATATGGCCGGGCATCTTGGGCGGCGAGCGGAACGGCGGCTCCGCCACATCAGGCTTCGCCCCGGCCGAGGCTGCCGGCGCACCCACCGCCACCGCGGCCTCTGCTGTGCTGGCATCATCGGGCATAAGGGTGGCCCGATCTGGCGCATCCTTGGCTGCTACGGGCTTGGTGGGCACCTTCTTCTCCTGGCCCGCAAACCGTGCGGGCGCCTGCTGATTGGGTTGTGCAACGCCCGGCGAACGGCCGATATCGTCGGCCTGTGCTGTTCAGCACGAATGGACGCCAGCCAACGAAGCATAACACAATTTTCACGCGCCGTCACCGCGGGTGATGTTCGCCCCTGGGTGGCCGGCGTCGCTTAGGGCCTGCCAGGCTCCGTGGAGAACAACGCCTCCTTGCCCGGCTTGTCCTTCCACTCGTCCGCATCTGCCGGCGGCTCGCCCTTGCGGACGATGTTCGGCCATTCCAGCGAGTAGATGCGGTTGCGCTCGGCCCAGGCGGCGGCGCGGTCGTCGCTGTCCGGCACGATCGCCTCGGCCGGGCACTCGGGCTCGCACACGCCGCAGTCGATGCACTCGTCGGGATGGATCATCAGCATGTTGTCGCCGACGTAGAAGCAGTCCACCGGACACACCTCGACGCAATCCATGTATTTGCACTTGATGCAGTTTTCGGTGACCACGTAGGTCATCGCCAGCCCCTTCCACTTCCGGGCCACTGCCCCGGGTTCCGCCATTAAGTGGGGCGATATGCGGTCCTTTCACCCCGGGCGCAAGCGGCGCGGGTGCAAGTACTGGGGGCATGACAGGGCCGCACGTCACGGCCCCTCGGCAATCTCCTCATACAACGCCTGCGCCTCCGGCGCGGGACCGCGCCGGGCGGCGAGCGCCAGCACGCGGACCACCCGGACCTGCTGGCGCAGCGGCAGGGTCAGGACGTCGCCGGGGCGAAGCCGGGCATGCGGCTTGTCCGTCACCTGGCGGTTGATCCGCACCAGCCCGCCCGCGACCAGGCGTGCGCAGTCGGACCGCGCCTTCATGAAGCGCGCGCACCACAGCCATTTGTCGAGGCGCTGCCACAGCCGGTCCTCGCCGTCCGCCTCCATCAGCGCCGGAACGCCACCAGCGCCGCGAACGGTCCCTCCGCCACGCGCGGGGCCGGGGAGGGCGCGGCCGCCGCGTGTTCCCGCCGCCGCCCGGGCAGCATCATGGGGGGCGAGGGCGGGCCGTACTGATCCGCCGCCAGCACGGCGCCGGGCGCCAGCCGCACGCCGAGCGCCCGCAGCGCCGCCGGCACGGCGTCGGCCCGCACGGCCAGGCGCGACGCCAGCCCGTCCGGCACCGCGGCGGCCCGGCTGCGCGTGGCATAGGCGAGTTCCGCCGCGATCCGCTCCGCCACATCCAGGCGCAGCAGCACCGGCCCGGCCGGCAGCCAGCCCATCGCGGCGGCGAACCCCGGCGGCCAATCCGGCGGCGACACCGACACGAGGCCCGGCGCCGGCAGCGCGGGCGCCGGCACCCGCGCCCGGATCGCCCACAGCAGGGCGCGCGTCGCCTGCGCCCGCGGCTTCAGCATCGCCGGCATGAACAGGGCAAAGCGGCCCGCCCGCACGCCCAGCGCCTTCAACCGGCCGCGCAGCGCCGGCGCGATGTCCTGCCCGGCCTCTCCCGGCACGACGCCGCCGGCCTCGACGATGCGGTGCAGCGGGCCGCGCAGCGCCGGGTCCTGGCCGGCCGCGGCCTCCGCGGCGAACAGCGGCGCCAGGTCGCGGGCGATGAAGCCGGCGACCCAACGGGCCAGCCGCACCCGTACCCGCTCCCGTTGCGGGCCATCCAGGAACTCGCTGTCGAGCACCTCGACCAGCGGGCGGAGCAGGCTGGCGCCGGGGCGCAGCCGCGCGACCGGCACGCCGTTCCAGGCGAGCTTGTGTTCGGGCGACAGCGCGAGGGCCGCGTCGTCCGCCGCCTCCAATTCAGCCACCTGGCGCGGCATCCACTCGCGCAGCGCCCTGCGGGCCGCGCGCAGCACCAGGCGCTTCTCCTGCCCCTCCGCCAGCGGGTCCGGCAGGAAGATGAAGCCGCCGACATGGCCGACCGAATGCCCCTCCACGACGACCTCGCCGCGGGCGGTCACGGCGGACAGCAGCTCCTGGCCATCAATTTCCTCCAGCCGGCGCATCAGGTGGGCGGCCCGGCGGTCCACGAACCGCGTCGTCAACCGCTCGTGCAGCGCATCCGACAGCAGGTCCTCCACCTCCCGCGTGCGGGCCTGCCAGGCCGGCGCGTCGCGCACCCAGTCGGATCGGGCGGCGATGTAGGCCCAGATGCGCACGCCCGAGAGCCGCTGCATCAGGGTGTCGATGTCGCCCTCCGTACGGGCCAGCCCGGCGATGCCCCCCTCCAGCCAGTCCGTCGGCAACGTGCCCTCCCGCGACAGGTGGCCGAAGATGCGGGCGCAAAGCCGCGTGTGGGTGTCGTCCGCGAGCTTGCGGAAGTCGGGAATCTGGCAGGTTTCCCACAGCAGCCGGACCATGCGGCGGCCGCGCGCCATGGCCCGGACCTCCTCCTCCCGCGACAGCGCCTCCAGCGTTTCCAGGTCCGTCGCGTCGGGGCCGCGCACCAGGCCCGGCCGTGGCGGCGGCGCCGTCAGCGTGGCGAGCAGCGTGTCCAGCGTGGTGAAGTCCAGCGCGGCGTTGCGGAAGTAAAGCTGCTCCAACGGCTCGAACTCGTGCCCCTCAACCGCGCGCACTAGGTCGTCGTCGAGCGGCGGGCAGGTCGCGGTGGTGCCGAAGGTGCCGTCCCGCATGCCGCGCCCGGCCCGTCCTGCGATCTGCGCGACCTCGGCGGCCGTCAGGCGGCGCGGGCGGTGGCCGTCGAACTTGCTGAGCCGGGCGAAGGCGACATGGTCCACGTCCATGTTCAGCCCCATGCCGATGGCGTCGGTGGCGACCAGGAAGTCCACCTCCTTGTTCTGATACAGTTGCACCTGGGCGTTGCGGGTGCGGGGCGACAGCCGGCCCATCACCACGGCGCACCCGCCCCGGCGGCGGCGGATCAGCTCGGCGATGGCATAGACCTCCCCGGCGCTGAAGGCGACGACGGCGCTGCGCGGCGGCAGGCGCACCAGCTTGGCCGGGCCGGCATAGGTCAGCTGCGACAGGCGGGGCCGGGTCTCGATCTCCGCCTGCGGCACCAGGCGCTGCAACAGCGGACGGATGGTCTCGGCGCCCAGGAACATGGTCTCCACGAGGCCGCGGGCATGCAGCAGGCGCTCGGTGAAGACGTGGCCGCGGTCGGGGTCGGCGCAGAGCTGGATCTCGTCCACGGCCACGAACTCGGCGGCGCGGTCGAGCGGCATGGCCTCGACGGTGCAGGAGAACCAGCGCGCGCCGGGCGGCACGATCTTCTCCTCGCCGGTGATCAGGGCCACGGACTTCACGCCCTTTTTTGCCACCATGCGGTCGTAGTTCTCCCGCGCGAGCAGGCGCAGCGGGAAACCGATGATGCCCGAGGCGTGCGCGAGCAGGCGCTCGATGGCAAGATGGGTCTTGCCGGTGTTGGTGGGTCCAAGGACCGCTTTGACCCGAGAGGGAAAGCCCGACATGCGGGGATGGTTGGGCCTCCGCCAGCAGAATGCAAGTTTTGGATGGCAGGGCGCGGCCCATGAACGCCACGCGCACCGCCTTGCCCATGGGAAAAATCAGGCACATGAAAAGCAGTGGCGCCCGAGGCGGCTTGTCGCGAATCGGCGCATGGCCGGAGTCAGTGGGAATGTTCAATCGCGACCTGGACTGCTTTGCCGAGGCGGGCGCGGAGGGGGCGGCGCTGCCGGTCCGGTCCGTGCGTCCGGACGCCCTGGATGCGGCGCTGGCGGCGCTGCCGCCCGCCCAGGCCGCGTTCGCGCGGGCCAGCGGGTTCGCGGCCTTGCCGGGACAACTGACGCTGCTGCCGGGTCGGGACGGGCTGGATGGCGCGCTGCTGGGCCTGGGCGACGACCGGACGCCCTTCGCGCATGGCGGCCTGCCGACGGCCCTGCCAAAGGGCGCGGTGGCCCGGCTGGAGCCGGGCGACTTCGACATGGACGGGGCCGTGCTGGGCTTCTGCCTCGGCGCCTACCACTACGCCGCGCATACGGCGCCGCGGCTGTCGGCGAGGCTCGTCCTGCCGGACGGCTGCGACGCGGCGCGTTCGGCGGCGCGTGCGACCTGGCTGGTGCGGGACCTCATCAACGCGCCGGCCAACCACCTCGGCCCCGCCGAACTCGCCGACGCGACCCTGGCCCTGGGCGCGAGCTTCGGGGCCGATGGGGAGATCGTGGAGGGCGAGCGGCTGGCGGCCGAGTACCCGACGGTGGCCGCGGTGGGCCGCGGCTCGGCGCGGGCGCCGCAGGTGGCGCGCTTCACGTGGCGGGGCAGCGCCGCAGGGCCGGACGCGCCCTTGGTGTCGCTGTGCGGCAAGGGCGTGTGCTTCGACAGCGGCGGCTACGACCTGAAGCCGTCATCGGGCATGTTGCGCATGAAGAAGGACATGGGCGGGGCGGCGCTGATGCTCGGCCTCGCGCGGATGGTCATGCAGTCGGACTTGCCGGTGCGGCTGGTCGTGCGGATCGGCTGCGTCGAGAACATGGTCTCGGGCGCCGCGATGCGGCCGTTGGACGTGCTGCGCACCCGGCGCGGCCTCAGCGTCGAGGTCGGCAACACCGATGCGGAGGGGCGCCTGGTGCTGTGCGACCTGCTGGCGGAGGCGTCGGACGAGCAGCCGGCCCTGCTGCTCGACGCCGCGACGCTGACCGGGGCGGCGCGGACGGCGCTTGGCCCGGACCTGCCGGCGCTGTTTGCGCCGCACACCGATGCGGGCGACGAGGTGGCCGACGCGCTGCTGGCGGCGGGGCGGTCCTGCGCCGATCCGGTGTGGCGGCTGCCGCTTTGGCCGGGATATGACACCTGGCTCAGCAGCCCGGTGGCCGACCTGAACAACGTGTCCAGCAAGCCGATGGCGGGCGCGATCACCGCCGCCCTGTTTCTACAGCGGTTCGTTGCGCCTGGGACGGCTTGGGCGCATCTCGACACCTATGCCTGGAATGACCAAACACGTCCGGGACGGCCGGAGGGCGGGGAAGCTTTGGGCCTTCGCGCGCTGTTTTCAGCGGTCGAAACATTAAATCGCGTTAATAAAGCCGTTTAAATGGCCGAATGACTGTTGTGTGATCGTTTTCCGCACTGGATTTGTTGCATAGGACTGTTAACGATCCGTAGTGTCACCAATTAAAAACGAATCGGTGACGCTGGGATACCGACTTGCCGCTTCCAGATGAATGTTGCTTGGGCGAGGACAGTGCCCATACCCTGAAAGGACTAAAGCCGTGGCAGCCAATCAGACGACCGACCAGTCCGTCGGCATCCTCCGTGACACCATCGTTGCCCTTGTGCGGCGCGACGGCCCCGACCTGTCGGCGCGGCAGCTTGGGGTGTTCCTGACCTGTTACTTACAGGACGGCGCGCATACGGTGCGGGGCCTCGCCTCCGACCTGAACGTGTCGAAGCCGGCCATCACCCGTGCGCTCGACCGGCTGGGCGAGCTTGACCTGGCGCGCCGCAAGGTGGACCCCATGGATCGCCGCAGCGTGCTGGTGCAGCGGACGCTCAAGGGCCAGGCGTTCCTGCGCGACCTGCGCGGCATCATGGTGGAAGCGACCGCCAGCGCGAAGAAGCCGGCCGCAGCCAGCGGCACGGCCCACGAAGCCTCGCGCAAGCAGGCCGTCTAGCTTTCATCAAGTGGAATGCGTGCCAAGGCGGAGAGGGCCGTGGGGTAGGCGCGGCTTGACTTAGCCGCCCTTCACGCCGCCCGCAGTCAGCCCGGCCACGATCTCCTTCTGCATCAAAAGCGTCAGCAGCAACACCGGCAACGTGACCAGCAGCGCCGCCGCCGCCAACGGCCCCCAACTGATCTGCTCAAACGTCAGCACGTTATAGACGGCAACCGGCAGCGTTCTCGTCTCGCGGCCGGCCAGCACGATGCCGAAAATGAAGTTGTTCCAACTGAAGATGAAGCCGAGGATCGCAGCCACGGTGATGCCCGGCCGGGCCAGCGGGAGCGCCACGTAGCGGAACGCCTGCCAGATCGTCGCGCCGTCCACCAGCGCCGCCTCCTCCAACTCGGGCGGCAGCCCCTCGAAGAAGCCGATCATGATATAGACCACGATCGGCACGGTGATGACCAAATGCGTGATGACGATCGGGAGCAGCGTGCCCGTCAGTTCAAGCCATTGGAACAACAGGAAAAGCGGGATCAGGTAGGATAGCCCCGGCGTGATCCGGGCAATGAGGATCAGCAGCGCCACGCGGGCCGCACGGGCCTTGGCGATGCCGTACCCCGCGGGCACGCCGATCAACAGCGCCGCGCCGGTGGCGGCGAACGACACGATGACCGAGTTCAGGGTGTATTGCAGGAAGTCGTTCTTGCGGAACACGTCCGCGAAGTTGGCCAGCGTCGGCGGGTTCGGGATGAAGACTGGCGGAAAGGCTGTATTATCCGCCTCGTTCTTCAACGAGAGCGACAACATCCAAAGAAAAACCAGAACGGCCGGCGAGACCAGCACCAGGACGCAGGCGTACAGGCCGATGCGTCCCATGACCCGGCGCAGGCGGCGTCCGGCCGGGGTGACGCGCCGCCGGGCCGGCAACGCGGTCACGACAGCGCATCCCGCTGCCGGAAATGCAGGAGCAGCATCGTCACCAATAGAATCAACACGAAGAACACCGCCACGATGGCGGAGGCATATCCCATATCGTAAAAGCTGAACGCCTCCAAGTAGAGTAGGATATTCAGAGTTTCGCTTGCCGTGCCGGGTCCGCCGTTGCTGATGACAAAGATGGTGTCGAACGCCTTGAGCGCGTCGATGCCGCGGATCACCGCCGCCACCATGATGAACGGCCAGACCAGCGGCAGCGTCACGTGGCGGAACACCTGGGCCATGCTGGCGCCGTCCAGCATCGCGGCCTCGTAGGGGTCGGTCGGCAGGCTGGCGAGGCCGCCCAGCACGATCAGCATCACCAGCGGGGTCCACTGCCAGGTCTCGACCATCACGAGCGTCGGGATCACCGTGCCGCTTTCATAGACCCACGCGCTCGGCGGCAGGCCCACGCTGGTGAGCAGGTAGTTCAGCACGCCGAGCTGCGGGTGGAACATCATGGTCCAGACCAGCGCGACGGCGACCGGCGTCGCCATCATCGGCATGATGAACAGCGTGCGCGCGAGGCCGCGGCCCGGGAAGCTGCGGTGGAACACGACGGCCGCCGCGACTCCGAGCACCATGGGCAGGATCACCGACAGCGCCGTGAAGTACAGCGTCCGCAGCAAGGCCCAGCCGAACCGCTCGTCGGTCAGCATCCGGGTATAGTTGTGCAAGCCCACGAAGGTGCGGTCGCC
>CAXULX010000021.1:0-64713 GCA_964252005.1 uncultured Acetobacteraceae bacterium
CGCGCAGCTCGGCATGGTTCTCGATGATGCCGTTATGCACCACGCTGACGCGGGGGGTGCCGTGCGGATGCGCGTTGCGCTGCGTCGGCGCGCCGTGGGTGGCCCAGCGGGTGTGGCCGATGCCGATCACGCCCGGCAGCGGCTCCCGCTCCAGCTCCGCGGCGAGGTTGGCGAGCTTGCCCGGCGCCCGCCGCCGCTCGATCCCGTCGCCCAGCAGCGTGGCGATGCCCGCGCTGTCGTAGCCACGGTACTCAAGCCGCCGCAACGCCTCCAGCAGCAGGGGAGCCGCCGGTTCAATGCCGATCACGCCAACGATGCCGCACATAGGTCCCACTCCGATCAGTGCCACGACGACGCCCGCCGGGACTCATGCGTTTCGCGCAGCAACGGCGCCAAAACGCACGACATTCCCGGCAGCATAAAGGCGAACAGGTTTCCCAACCTGGGAGAGCCCAATCTGGGATCGTTTGATGACGAACCCTACCACACCTTCCGCTCGTTTCTCCAGCATAATATAATTATTTTGACATCCAAGCGACTATGCAAGCCGATTGAGCGCCCCGCGCAGCATCGCGCCGGCAGATTGCCGTGCCAAAGCCACCAGGCCCCGGGGGTTGCGGGGATCCGCCAGGAGCACCCCGATGCGCCGCCGCCGCAGGCTGGACCACGTCGCCTTGTAGGAATCGTCGCCCCGGCCGAAATCAAGCTCGGCGACCCCCTCCCCCAGCAACTCCTGGATCATATGGCCGGTCAGCACGGTGCCCGGCGACAGCGGGCGCCAGGCGTCGTCATGCGCCAATTTCAGCACGGTCGCCGAGCCGCCCGCCACCGTCCAGTATTGGGCCGCCACCGCCTGCGCGCCCGACCACAGCACGCCCAGCCGCAGCACGCCCGCCGCTGCGGCGCGCGGCAGCAGCGCGGCGGTGAAGCCGGGCGCGGCCTCCGGCGGCTTCCAGCTTCGCCGATACACGTCCTCGAACGCCGCCATCGCGCGGCCCAGGCCGTCGCAGGACCGCACCAGCTCGATCCGCACCCGGCAGTCGCGCGCGGAGGCGCGGCTCTTGCGGCGGATCGTCTCGCGCAACCGGCCCGGCCGGGCGGCCAGGTAGTCCTGCCAGCCGCACCCCGCGACCGGCTGGTGCCAGTTGCCGAAATGCTCGAAGCGCAGCGTCGCCAGCCCGCCATCGCGCAAGCCGGCGAGCAGCGGCGGCAGCGCGTGCCATGACGGGTCGAGCGCGTCGAGCACCAGCGTCGGCCAGCGCCGGCAATAGGCGCCCAGCGCCGCCCCGGCCCGCCGCACGTCCCGCCCGCCCAGGCCCGGAGCCAGCAGCGGCTGGAACAGGCAGGTGTACACCGTCGATAGCCCGCGCACCTGGCCGCCCGGCCCGTGCAGCAACGGCAGCATCGCCGCCGGCCGCCCGGCGTCGCGGCACAGCAGGAACTCGGCGCGGCTGCCCGGCGGCAGCCCAGCCTCGACCGTCGCCTCGAACCAGGCGCGGCTCGACTGGAAGCCCGGCCCGGCGGCAAACAGCGCGTCCCATTCGCCGGGCACCTCGTGCAGTTCGGCCGCGGTCACGTTGTAGGTCACCGCCGGGCCGCGTAGTAGGCGAGGCCGACCCATTCGTGCATGGCATAGAAACTGTTGACCCAGGCGGATGTCCTCGGCAGGAATTCGCCCGCCCGGAGGCTCGGCCACGGGTCCCGACGGACCGGCGCCGGCACGGCGTCAATCCCGGCCCGCCGGAACGCCAGCAGCGACCGCCGCATGTGCCAGGCGTGGGTGACGAGGTGCACGCGGCCGATCCCCGCGGCGGCGAGCAGGGCGGCGCTGTACTCGGCGTTCTCCCACGTCGTGGGGGACGCCGCCTCGGTCCAGCGGACGGGCACGTCGAAATCCGCCACCATGCTTTCGGCCATCAGCGCGCCGACGGTGAGCGGCAGGTCGTCCACCATGCCCCCGGACACGAGGACCGGCAGGCCGGAGCGCCGATGCAGCGCGGCGCCCGCGCGCACCCGCTCCAGGCTGAGGCTGCCCAGCGTGGCGCCGGGCGGGTCGGCCAAGCGGTCCACGTCGCCGCCGAGCACGACGATCGCCTGCGGAGACGGCCCGGCGCGCGCATCGGGCGGCACGTCGAGCGAGGCCAGCAGCGCCATGGACACCACCGGCAAGGACAGCAGGACCAGCGCAAAAAGGGCCAGCAGCGCCAAGGCGCGCCCCACCCGGCCCCGCAACAGCAGCAGCGCCAGCAGCGCCGCAAGCGCCAAGCTGGCCGGCGGCAGGATCAGCGCCGTGAACACCGTGTTGACCGACAAGACGACTCCGGAAGGCGGGCGCCCTGTTTGCCCGATTTCGATGCTTCGTGAAAGTTATAAACTATAGAGTGAGCACTACTCAAGGTTGTGAATTGCCCTGCCATCCCGGCTATGTCTCGGTTGTCCCATGTCTGCCGGCCCGCCCCAGATCGTGCTTTCCTGCCCCAGGCTCGACGCGCTGGGCCTGGCCGCGCTGGGCGCGCGCTGGCGCATGCTGGAGGCCGTGGCCGATCCGGCTCCCTTCCAAACCTGGACCTGGGTGGGCTGCGCCGCCGAGCGGTTCGCCGACCCGTTGCTGATCGAGGCGCATGACGCCGGGGGCCTGCTCGCCATCGCCCTATGGAACCGCCGGCGCTCCTGGGCCGGCGACAGCCTGTGGCTGCACGAGAGCGGCGACCCGGCATTCGACGCGGTGTTCACCGAGCATAACGATCCCCTGCTGGCCCGGCGCGCGCCGGACGGGCTGCTGGCCGCGATGATCCGGGCGGCGCTGCGGCGGCGGGACGGCCAGGCGCCGCGCCTCATGCTGTCCGGCGTCGGCGCTGCCACGCGCGAGGCCGCCCTGCTGGCCGGCGCCACGGCACTGCCCGGCCCCGACCGGGTGGCGCCATACGTGGATTTCGGCCTGATCCCGCCGGACGCCGCCTATGCCGGGCACCTCAGCCGCAACACGCGCCAGCAACTGCACCGGTCCGACCGCGCCTACGCCGCACGCGGCGCGCTGCGGATCGAGCGGGCGGCGGACATCGGGCAGGCCCAAACGTTCCTCGATGGGCTGATCGCGCTGCATGGCGCGACGTGGCGCTCCCGCGGCATGCCGGGCGCGTTTGCCACCGAGGCAACGCGGCGGTTCCATCGCCGCCTGATCCAGCGCGGCGCGCCAGACGAGGCCGAACTGCTGCGGATCACCGCGGGCGGCCAGGTGGTCGGCTACCTCTATAACCTCGTGCGCGGCGGCTGGGCGTGCGCCTACCAGAGCGGCTTCGACTACCCCGGCGCCGGGCCGCATGCGAAGCCGGGGCTGACCTGCCATCATCTGGCGATCGAGATGCACCGGGCGCGCGGCGGGACCAGCTACGATTTCCTGGGGGGCGGCGACCGCTACAAACGCAGCCTGTCGAACGCCGAGCGGACGCTGAGTTGGCTGTCGCTCGCGCCGCGCTGGCACCCTGCCGCGGTGCTGGCCCGGGTGAAACGCCTGGGCCGCCGCTGACATTTGCCTAAAACAACGCCAAAATTGAGACGGCGAGTGCCTCACGCCGGCGTGACAATATGGCCTAATTCTTGCAACGCCAGGATCAACCGCGGCGGCAACCGCGCATCACGGCAAAAAGGAGCGGGAACATGGCGTCTGTCCGAAATTGGCTGCGCGGCGTGGGGTGTGCTGCCGTCATGGCGGCAGGGCTGCTGGCGTCCACGGCGCAGGCGCAGCCCGCGGGGCCCGTGAAGATCGGCATCCTGCACAGCCTGTCCGGCACCATGGCGATCAGCGAGACGACGCTGAAGGATGTCATGCTGATGCTGATCGACGAGCAGAATAAGAAAGGCGGCGTGCTCGGCCGCAAGCTGGAGGCCGTGGTGGTCGATCCCGCCTCCAACTGGCCGCTGTTCGCCGAAAAGGCGCGCGAGCTGATCACCGTGCAGAAGGTCGCCGCCGTGTTCGGCTGCTGGACCTCCGTGTCGCGCAAGTCCGTGCTGCCGGTGTTCGAGGAGACCGGCAACATCCTGTTCTACCCCGTCCAGTATGAGGGCGAGGAGAGCAGCAAGAACGTGTTCTACACCGGCGCCGCGCCGAATCAGCAGGCCATCCCCGCGGTGGATTACCTGATGGCGGAGGAAAACGTGCAGCGCTGGGTGCTGGCCGGCACCGACTACGTGTATCCCCGCACGACGAACAAAATCCTGGAAGCCTACCTGAAGTCCAAGGGCGTGAAGCAGGAGGACATCCTGATCAACTACACGCCGTTCGGCCACAGCGACTGGCAGACCATCGTGGCGGACATCAAGAAGTTCGGCTCGGCCGGCAAGAAGACGGCGGTGGTCAGCACCATCAACGGCGACGCCAACGTGCCGTTCTACAAGGAACTGGGCAACCAGGGCATCAAGGCGACCGACATCCCCGTCGTGGCCTTCAGCGTCGGCGAGGAGGAACTGGCCGGCATCGACACCAAGCCGCTGCTCGGGCATCTGGCCGCCTGGAACTACTTCATGAGCGTGGACAACGCCGACAACAAGGCGTTCATCGCGCGTTGGCAGGCTTATACGAAGAACCCCAAGCGCGTGACGAACGACCCGATGGAGGCCCATGTCATCGGCTTCGCCATGTGGGTGAAGGCGGTGGAAAAGGCCGGCACCTTCGACACGGCCAAGGTGATCGACGCGATGATCGGCGTGTCCGTGCCGAACCTGTCCGGCGGGCTGTCAGCCATGATGCCGAACCACCACATCACGAAGCCGGTGCTGATTGGCGAGATCCAGGCGGACGGGCAGTTCAACATCGTGTCCACGACGCCGGGCACCATCGTGGCGCAGGAGTGGTCGCCCTACCTTGAGGGCTCGCGCGACCTGATCGCCGATTGGCGGTCGCCGATGTCGTGCGGCAACTTCAACGTGAAGGCCGGCAAGTGCGGCGGCGGCGGAAGCTGACGCTTCCGGGGCGATCTGCGGGGCGGCTCTCGGGGCGCTTTCTGGGCCGCCTTCTCGTCGTGCTTCTGCTCAGCGCGCCGGCCTGGGCGCAATCGCCCTTGCTGGCCCCGCTCGGCAGCGGGTCGTTTGAAGACATCCGGCGCGGGGTGGAGGCGCTGGCCGTCTCCGGCGACCCGCGCGCCGGCCCGGTGCTCGACGCCTTGCAGGCCGGGCGGCTGCTGGTTCAGCCCGGCGGCGCGCTATTCATCCGCGAACCCGGCGGCGCCGTCGTCTCCGCCGAGACCGGCGCGCCCGCCGAGGCCGCGGGTCTCCGCCCAATTCGGGTCAATAACGCCGTGCGCCGCGCGGTGGACGCCGCCATGGGGGGCCTGCGGCTGTTCGCCCCCGATCCCGCCGCCCGCGCCGACGCCGCGCAGGCGGTGTTCAAGTCCCGCGACGCCGCCGCGCTTCCGGCGCTCGACCGGGCACTCGCCGGGGAGCGCGATCCCGGCGTGCGCGGCATCATGCAGCAGGCCCGGGCCGCCGCCATGCTGGCTGCGCCTGATGCAGCTGACGCAGACAAGCTGGCCGCCGTCGCGGTGCTGCGCGCCCGCGGCGACCTGGACGCCCGCGGGGTGCTGGCCTCGCTGCCCGCCCCCTCCCCCGCCGTGGCGGCCGCCGCGGCGGAGGGGGTGGCCGGCATCGACCGGGCCTTGCAGCTCTGGGGCCTGGCGCAGGGGGCGTTCTACGGCCTCAGCCTCGGCTCCGTGCTGCTGCTGGCGGCGGCCGGGCTTGCCATCACCTTCGGCGTGATGGGCGTCATCAACATGGCGCATGGCGAGATGGTGATGATCGGCGCCTACGTGACCTTCGTCGTGCAGGAGGCGATCCGCGCCCATGCGCCGGGCCTGTTCGGCGCCAGCCTGTTCATCGCCGTGCCGCTCGCCTTCCTGGTGTCCGGCGGCCTCGGCGTCCTGATCGAGCGCGGGCTGATCCGCTTCCTGTATGGCCGGCCGCTGGAGACGCTGCTCGCCACCTTCGGCCTGTCGCTCGTCTTGCAGCAGGCAGTGCGGTCGATCTTCGGGCCGTCCAACCGCGAGGTCGGCACGCCGGCCTGGATGAGCGGCGCCGGGCGGTTCGGGCAGTTGACGCTGACCTACAACCGGGTGGCAATCATCGTCTTTGCGCTCGCCGTGCTGCTGGGATTGATGGCAGTGCTGCGCTTCACGCCGCTCGGTTTACGGATGCGGGCGGTGACGCAGAACCGGCGCATGGCGGCGGCCATGGGCATCCGCACGGGCGGCATCGACGCGCTGACCTTCGGCCTCGGCTCCGGCGTCGCGGGCATGGCGGGGGTGGCACTCAGCCAGATCGACAACGTGAGCCCCAACCTCGGCCAGGGCTACATCATCGACAGCTTCATGGTCGTCGTGTTCGGCGGCGTCGGCAACCTGTGGGGCACGGCGCTGGGGGCGCTGACGCTGGGCGTCGTGAACAAGTTCCTGGAGCCGGTGGCCGGGGCAGTGCTGGGCAAGATCGTGGTGCTGGTGCTGCTGATCCTGTTCATCCAGCGCCGGCCGCGCGGCATGTTCCCGCTGAAGGGCCGGGCGGTGGAGACGTGAACCGGGTCGCGACACCCGCGACCCTGCTGCTGGTGCTGGGCGGCGCGTTGCTGCTGGCCGGGCTGAACCTGGGCACCGCGTCTGGCCATGCCCTGCATGTGCCGACCTACGTGGTGTCGCTCGTCGGCAAGTACCTGTGCTTCGCCATCCTGGCGCTCGCGGTCGATCTGGTTTGGGGGTTCGCCGGCATCCTGAGCCTCGGCCACGCCGCGTTCTTCGCGCTCGGCGGCTACGCGATGGGGATGTACCTCATGTTGCAGATCGCCGGGCGCGGGCAGTACGGCGCGGCGTTGCCGGACTTCATGGTGTTCCTGAACTGGCACGCGCTGCCGTGGTACTGGTACGGGTTCGGCCAGTTCCCGTTCGCAGTGCTGATGGCGATGCTGGCGCCGGGGCTGCTGGCGCTGGTGTTCGGCTGGCTCGCCTTTCGCAGCCGGGTGACGGGGGTGTACCTGTCCATCATCACCCAGGCGCTGACCTACGCGCTGCTGCTGGCGTTCTTCCGCAACGACATGGGGTTCGGCGGCAACAACGGGCTGACCGACTTCAAGGAGATCCTGGGCGCGCCGCTCTCGTCCGACGGCACGCGGTCGGGGCTGCTGCTGGTCACGGCGGCGCTGCTCTGCGCGCTGTATCTGATGGCGCGCTGGCTCACCCGGTCGCGCTTCGGCAAGGTGCTGATCGCGGTGCGGGACAGCGAGAGCCGCACCCGGTTCCTCGGCTATCGGCCGGAGAGCTACAAATTGGTGGTCTGGACGCTCTCCGCCGTGATGGCCGGGCTGGGCGGCGCGTTGTACGTGCCGCAGGTCGGCATCATCAACCCCGGCGAGTTCGCGCCGGCCGGCTCCATCGAGGCGGTGATCTGGGTCGCCGTCGGCGGGCGCGGCACGCTGCACGGCGCGATCCTCGGCGCCGTGCTGGTCAACCTCGCCAAGACGTATTTCACCGGGCAATTGCCGGAGCTGTGGCTGTTCGCGCTGGGCGGGCTGTTCATCGCGGTGACGCTGTTCCTGCCGCGCGGCCTCATGGGCCTGATGCCGCACTCCCCCGTGCCGAAGCCGCCCGTCATGTCCGAAGAGAGCGCCGTGTCCGGGGAGGCCACGCCTTGACCGCCTTGGGGCCGGTTTCCGACACCTTGCTGTATCTCGACGGGGTGAGCGTCAGCTTCGACGGCTTCCGCGCGCTGAACAACCTGTCGCTCGTGCTGGCGCCGGGCGAGATGCGCGCGGTGATCGGGCCGAACGGCGCGGGCAAGACGACGATGATGGACGTCATCACCGGCAAGACCCGGCCCGATACCGGCCGCGTCGTCTATGCCGCCGACATCGACCTCACCCGGCTCGACGAGCCGGCCATCGCGAGCCTCGGCATCGGGCGCAAGTTCCAGAAGCCCACGGTGTTCGAGCCGCATACGGTGTGGGACAACCTGCTGCTGGCGCTCTCGGGCGACCGCCGCCCGTGGTTCGCGCTCGGCGCGCGGCAGACGCGGGAGGAGCAGGCGCGCATCGAGGGCATCCTCGACACCACGCGCCTGCGCGAGCATCGCGGCCGGCGGGCGGGGGACCTCAGCCACGGGCAGAAGCAGTGGCTGGAGATCGGCATGCTGCTGGCGCAGGACCCGCGCCTGCTGCTGGTGGACGAACCCGTGGCCGGCATGACCGATGCCGAGACGGAGCAGACGGCGGAGCTGCTGCGCGAGATCAACCGCACCCGCAGCGTCGTCGTGGTGGAGCACGACATGGCGTTCGTCCGCGCGCTGGATGTGAAGGTGACGGTGCTGCATGAGGGGTCCGTGCTGAGCGAGGGCACCATCGACCACGTGAGCGGCGACCCAAGGGTGATCGAGGTCTACCTTGGACGCTGAGGCGGACGGCCGGCTGGTGGTGGAGGGGGTGGACCTGCACTACGGCGCCGCCATCGCGCTCCGCGGCGTGTCTATCGGCGTGCAGGCCGGTGCCGTCACCTGCCTGCTGGGCCGCAACGGCGTCGGCAAGACCAGCCTGCTCCGCGCCATCACCGGGGCGCATCCGGTGACGCGCGGGCGCATCCGGTGGGAGGGGGCCGACATCACGCGCCTGCCGACCTATGCGCGGGCACAGCGCGGCATCGCCTGGGTGCCGCAGGGGCGCGACATCTTCCCGCTGCTGACAGTGCGGGAGAACCTGGAGACCGGGTTCGCCGTGCTGCCCCGGGCGCAGCGCCGGGTCGATGACGAGATCTTCGACCTGTTCCCGGTGCTACGCAGCATGTTGCGCCGCCGTGGCGGCGACCTGTCGGGCGGGCAGCAGCAGCAGCTTGCCATCGCCCGGGCGCTGGTGATGCGGCCCCGGCTGCTGGTGCTCGACGAGCCCACCGAGGGTATCCAGCCGAGCATCATCAAGGACATCGGCCGGGTGATCGCCCTGCTGCGCAGTCGCGGGACGATGGCGATCCTGCTGGTCGAGCAGTATTATGATTTCGCGCGCGAACTTGCGGACACGCTGGCGGTGATGGACCGCGGCGACATCGTGCTGAGCGGCGCGCCGGGCACGCTGGACGAGGCGGAGGTGCGGCGGCGGCTTTCGGTTTGAGGACGGGCATTGTATCGACAATGTCCATACTTTAGACCTGGACACGCCGAGCCTTGGAGGCGTGATGAAAGTCGTCGTGAGGAAGTGGGGCAACAGCGCGTCGGTCCGCATTCCGGCGGCTGTCATGGAAGCCGCCCGGCTGCATCTGGACCAGCCGGTAGACGTTCGGGAGGAGGCGGGCCGGATCGTCATCGAGCTGATCCGGGAAGCGGCCTACGACCTCGCGACGCTGGTGGCCGGGATCACCGAGGAGAACCGGCACGATGCGGTCGAGACGGGGCTGCCTGTCGGCCGAGAGGTCTGGTGATGGCGGCCTATGTGCCGGAGGCCGGGGATATCGTCTGGCTGCAGTTCGATCCGCAGGCCGGGCCTGAACAGGCCGGGCATCGGCCCGCCGTGGTGCTCAGCCCGGCCAGCTACAACGGCCGGTCCGGCATGATGATCTGCTGTCCCACGACCACGCGCATCAAGGGCCACCCGTTCGAAGTGGCCATCGCCGGCCGGCCGCCGAGCGTGGTGCTGGCCGATCAGGTCAAGAGCCAGGACTGGGACGCGCGCCGGGCCATGCGCAAGGGCCGGGTCAGCGCGGGCGAGCTGGCCGAGGTTCGCGCCAAGCTGCGGGCGTTGATCGGGTAGCATGGCCGACGCACAAGGCGAATATGGGTCTTTCGGCGTGAGACGCCGTTTGACCTCGTCGGCCTGAATTCCCATAATTGTGGCGGAGGTGCCATGGCCTATGATCCGCAGAACCGAGTTGCCGAGATGGACTCGAACTCAATCCTCCACACGCAACAATCGATCAGCGAGGAAAGCCTTCAAAAAGCTCTGGAGGCGATGAAGCGCTCGATGCGTGACGACCTTCGCAAAGCAAGTCTGGACGGGCCGGTTGAGCGAAGCCGAACCCCGGCCTGAGACCGTTCACAGTCGGGCGTTTGAACGGCTGGTTGATGGCCCCGACGAGGTTTTCGGTCTTCTCGCCTACGCGCTGTACAAGCGCACGATCCACGAACGGCGGCTTGGAGGTTTCAGGGCCACGCCGCCGGCTGATCGTCATCCGACCGCAACCGAGATCGACGCCTACCGAAATCAGGCCCGGAGGTATCTCTCGACATTTGGCGCTGCCGCAGTCGCGGCGGAGCGCGCCAACATCATCGAAGAGGCGCTTGGCGAAAACCGCGCGGCACTCGCCGCCGAGATCAGGCGCACGACCAGCTTCTGGATGAGCGTCCTGACCGGCGTCGTCGCTTGGCTCATCTCCATCGTCCTCACCATCCTGGTCGTGTTTGCCGCACCCGATTGCGTGACGGCTTGGGTCCGCCATCTCGCCTCCCGCTGAAACGATGCATGTGCATCAGCGCGCCAAGGGCACGCTCCGCCTGTCGTTCAAGCGCCGCGGTGCCGACACCGTGCTGGACGGGTTGCGCCAGGAGGGCTGCCTCAAAGCGCGCTTCCCGCGCATGGAGCACGGCGCATGGGCCGGCGCCATCACTCTCAACAGCTCCGGCGGGGTGGCCGGGGGCGACGCGCTGGACACCACGGTCACGGCCGGACCCGGCACGCGGGCGACGGTCGCGTCGCAGGCGGCGGAACGCTTCTACCGCGCTTTGCCCGGCACGGCGCCGGCCCAGGTTTCGACCATGCTCAACGTGGCGCCGGGCGCGGCGCTGGAATGGTTGCCGCAGGAGAGCATCCTGTTCGACCGCTGCGCCGTCCGGCGCCGCCTGTCGGTGGACCTGGCCGGGGACGCTTGGTTCCTGGGCGTCGAGCAGCTCGTGTTCGGACGCACGGCCATGGGGGAGGCGGTGCACGACGCCTGGCTGCGCGACCGGGTCGAGCTGCGCCGCGACGGGCGCCTGCTGCTGCACGACGCGATCCGCTTCGACGGGCAGGTGCAGTCCGTGCTGGACCGCCGGGCCACGGGGGGGGCTGCGCGCGGGGTCGCGACCCTGATCCATGCCGCGCCCGACGCGGAGGACAGGCTTGATGGGTTGCGCGAGGCGTTGGCCGGATACGATGCCGGGGCATCCGCCTGGGACGGGCTGCTGGTCGCCCGCATAGTGGCGGCAGATGGCGCGTGCCTCCGCGCCGCGGTCGTGGCAGGATTGGCCGCGTTGCGCGCCGGCCGTCCGCTGCCGCGCGTTTGGCTGTGCTGAGGAAACGACATGTCCCTGACGCCCGGCGTGAAAGACAAGCGATCGGCCGCCATGGTCTCGGGCGGGCCGGCTCCGGCTGCAATCCGGCGCTTGTCGCGGGACGAGATGGATCAAGCCGCCCTGGTGCACAGGGCGGCGTTCGACGAACGGTTGCCGTGGCTGACCGGGCTGCATACGCCTTTGGAGGACCGCGCCTTCTTCCGGGAGCAGATCTTTGCGCAGTGCGATGTCTGGGGGGCCGTCGATGACGGGCTGATCGGCTTCATCGCGTTCGGTGACGGGTGGGTCGAGCAGTTCTACGTGCTGCCGGCTCGGCAGCGCCAGGGCGTGGGCGGGGCCTTGCTGGACGTCGCCAAGGCGGCCTTTCCGGAACTGCATCTGTGGACGTTCCAACGGAACGCGCCTGCCCGGCGCTTCTACGAGCGGCGCGGCTTCGTCGCGCTGGAGGAGACCAATGGCAGCCGCAACGAGGAGCGCGAGCCGGATGTCCTCTATCGCTGGCGGCGGCCTGCGTGCTGACATGGACAGGGCCTGTCACCTGGGCCAGCCTCGCCCAAACCCAAGTGCTTGAGGAGCGCCGATGCACCTGACCCCCCGCGAGAAGGACAAGCTGCTGATCGCCATGGCCGCGGGCGTCGCCCGGCGCCGGCTGGAGCGCGGCGTCAAGCTGAACCATCCGGAGGCCATCGCGCTCATTTCCGACTTCGTGGTCGAGGGCGCGCGCGACGGCCGCAGCGTCGCCGACCTGATGGAGGCGGGCGCCAGCGTGCTGACCCGCGATCAGGTGATGGAGGGCATCGCCGAGATGATCGCCGACATCCAGGTCGAGGCGACCTTCCCCGACGGCACCAAGCTCGTCACCGTGCACGAGCCGATACGATGATCCCCGGCGAAGTCCTCACCGAGGACGGCGACATCGAGCTGAACGCCGGGCTGCCGCGCACGACGCTCGCCGTCGCCAACACCGGCGACCGCCCGATCCAGGTCGGCAGCCACTACCACTTTGCCGAGGCCAACGCAGCACTCCAGTTCGACCGCGCGCAGGCCCGCGGCCAGCGGCTCGACATCGCCGCCGGCACCGCCGTGCGGTTCGAGCCGGGCCAGTCCCGCGAGGTCACGCTCATCCCGTATCGCGGCGCCCGCATCGTGCAGGGTTTCCGCGGCGACATCATGGGCCCGCTATGACCCGCATTCCCCGCCGCGCCTATGCCGACATGTACGGACCTACCACCGGCGACCGCGTGCGCCTGGCCGACACCGATCTGTTCGCGGAAGTCGAACGCGACCTCACCACCTATGGCGAGGAGGTGAAGTTCGGCGGCGGCAAGGTGATCCGCGACGGCATGGGCCAGTCCCAGGCGTCGCAGGCGGAGGGCGCCGTCGATACCGTCATCACCAACGCGCTGATCCTGGACCACTGGGGCATCGTCAAGGCCGACGTCGCGATCCTCGACGGCCGCGTCTACGCCATCGGCAAGGCCGGCAACCCCGATGTGCAGCCGGGCGTCACCATCATCATCGGACCCGGCACCGAGGTCATCGCCGGCGAGGGCAAGATCCTCACCGCCGGGGGCATCGACAGCCACATCCACTTCATCTGCCCGCAACAGGTGGAGGAGGCGCTGGCGTCCGGCATCACCACCCTGGTCGGCGGCGGCACCGGGCCTGCGACCGGCACCAGCGCCACCACCTGCACGCCGGGTCCCTGGCACCTCGCCCGGATGCTGCAGGCGGCCGAGGGCCTGCCGGTCAACCTCGCCTTCGCAGGCAAGGGCAACGCCTCCCGCCCAGCGGCGCTGGAGGAGATGATCCGCGCAGGCGCCAGCAGCCTCAAGCTGCATGAGGACTGGGGCACCACGCCCGCCAGCATCGACTGCGCGCTCTCGGTCGCCGACCGCTTCGACGTGCAGGTGATGATCCACACGGACACGCTGAACGAGAGCGGCTTCGTCGAGGACACCATCGCGGCGTTCCAGGGCCGCACCATCCACGCCTTCCACACGGAGGGCGCCGGCGGCGGCCACGCGCCCGACATCATCCGCGTCGCGGGCCTGCCGAACGTGTTGCCCAGCAGCACCAACCCGACGCGGCCCTACACCGCCAACACGCTGGACGAGCACCTCGACATGCTCATGGTCTGCCACCACCTCGATCCCGCCATCCCCGAGGACGTGGCCTTCGCCGAGAGCCGCATCCGGCGGGAGACCATCGCCGCCGAGGACATCCTGCACGACCTGGGCGCGCTCAGCATGATCTCGTCCGACAGCCAGGCGATGGGGCGAGTGGGCGAGGTGGCGATCCGCACCTGGCAGACCGCGCACAAGATGAAGCAGCAACGCGGTTCCCTGCCGGGCGATGGCCGTTCGGACAACGCGCGGATCAAGCGATATATCGCCAAGTACACGATCAACCCGGCCATCGCGCAGGGCCTGTCGCATGAGGTCGGCTCGGTGGAGCCGGGCAAGCTCGCCGACCTCGTGCTGTGGTCGCCGATGTTCTTCGGGGTGAAGCCCGACCTGGTGCTGAAGGCCGGCACCATCGCCTGCGCGCCGATGGGCGACCCGAACGCCAGCATTCCCACGCCGCAACCGGTGCACTACCGCCCGATGTTCGGGCAGTTCGGGGGGGCGCTGGCCGCAAGCTGCGTCACCTTCGTGTCGCAGGCGGCGCTGGACGACGGCATCGGCCAGCGCCTCGGCCTCACCCGGCGCCTGTCGGCCGTGCGCGACACCCGCGGGCAGATCGGCAAGCGCAGCATGATCCACAACGACGCGACGCCGGTGATCGAGGTCGATCCGGAAACCTACGAGGTGCGGGCGGACGGCGTGCTGCTGACCTGCGAGCCGGCGGTCGTGCTGCCGATGGCGCAGCGGTATTTTCTGTTTTGATCGGGATCAGCAATGACCGAGCCAGTCGAGGCGAATGGCACCAAAAGCAAAGCGCAAGCAGCACTGATTGGGGCGTTGAACTGGCTGTACGATCAGATCTCCGGCTCTCAGGAGACCGTTGAGACCGCCAAGACACTACAGTCGAACGCCGAGATTGATCGCCGGATCGCATATTACTGCACCCTGGCTGGAACGGCCGGCTTCGTCACCAACGTGGGCGGCGCCTTGACGCTTCCCATCACCCTGCCAGCGAACCTGCTAAGCGTCGCGGCAGTGCAGTTGCGGTTGATCGCAGAGATCGCGTCGGCAAGGGGCTACGATCTTCATGGCCCGGAGGCACGCACCCTTGCGCTTGCCTGCCTCACTGGAAACGCTGCGCTCGATATCCTCAAGGAGGCCGGCATCAGGGTGGGGCAAAGGGCGATGGGCCAGATCGCCGGCGCCGTCGTCGCCCGGATCAACCAAGCCATAGGCTCCCGGCTGCTGGCAAAGGCGGGAACCCAGGGCGTCGTCAACCTGACCAAGTTCGTGCCCGTCGTGGGCGGCCTGGTGGGCGGCACGGTGGATGCCCTCAGCACCAGGGCGGTCGGTGAGATCGCGAAGCGCGTCTTCGTGGCCCTGTCGCCCACCAAGGAACCCGAGCCGGCCTTGGTGGGCCAGGTTGGTCCCGGCCAGCCGCCGCTTCTGTTGTCGGCAGATCAATGATGCGGTCGGCACAGCTTCTTCCGAGTGGAACCTGGGACCCCGCGCGCGGGCGCGATCAGGTCTGGATCGACTTCGACCGCCGCCACCGCCGCCGCATCATGCTCCGCACCGCCGCCGGGCACGACCTCCTGCTGGACCTCCCGCAAGCCGTCCGCCTCCGCCACGGCGACGGCTTGCTGCTGGACGACGGCAGCGTCGTCCTGGTGCAGGCCCAGCCGGAACCGCTGCTCGACATCCACGCCCACGACGCCGCCGCCCTGGTCCGCATCGCCTGGCACCTCGGCAACCGGCACCTTCCCATCCAACTGCTGGGCGCGCACCTCCGCATCCGGCGCGACCACGTGATCGCCGACATGGTTCGCACGCTCGGCGGCCACGTTGCCGAGGTCGAGGCGCCGTTCGATCCGGAGGGCGGGGCCTATGCCGGCGGCCACGCGCACGCCCATGACGACGAGGACGGCCACGCCCACCCACATGACCACTGACCTCACGAAGCTGCTGACCTGGCTGTCGCCGGCCTTTCCGACCGGCGCCTACGCCTACTCCCACGCCCTGGAATGGGCGGTCGAGGCCGGGGATGTCCGCACGGAGGCCGACCTGCTGGCTTGGCTCGGCGATGTGCTGCGCCATGGATCGGGCCGCGCCGACGCCATCCTGCTCCGCCATGCCCACGCCGCCCGCGACCCGGCCGCGCTCGCCGCCGTCGCCGAGCTTGCCGCCGCGGTGCAGCCCGCCCGTGAGCGCCGGGCCGAGACGCTGGGCCAGGGCGACGCCTTTGCCATCGCCGCCGAGGTCTGGGGCGCTCCGTGGCTCTCGGCGCTGCGCGCAACCGGCCAGCCCATCGCCTACCCCGTCGCGGTCGGCGCGCTGGCCGCGGCGCACGGCGTCGCCGTGGACCCGGCGGCGCTGGCCGTCCTGCACGGCTTCGCCGCCAACCTGGTGAGCGCGGCGGTGCGGCTGGTGCCGCTGGGCCAGACCGCCGGGTTGCGCGTGCTGTCGGCCCTGGACCCCGCCATCCAGGAGGTGGCGGAGGCGACCCGCGGCGCCACGCTGGACGACCTCGGCGGCGCGTGCTTCCGTTCCGACATCGCCGCCATGCGCCACGAAACCCAGTACACGAGGCTGTTCCGCACATGACATCGCCCCACGGCCCCCTCCGCGTCGGCGTCGGCGGACCCGTCGGCACCGGCAAGACCGCGCTGATGGACGCGCTGTGCAAGCGGTTCTCGCCTCGCTTCGACATCGCGGCGATCACCAACGACATCTACACCAAGGAGGACGCGGAGTTCCTGACCCGCGCCGGGTCGCTGGCGCCGGAGCGCATCCTGGGCATCGAGACCGGCGGCTGCCCGCACACCGCGATCCGGGAGGACGCCAGCATCAACCTGGCGGGCATCGCCACCATGCGCCGCCGCTTCCCGGGCCTCGACCTGATCCTGATCGAGAGCGGCGGCGACAACCTGGCGGCGACCTTCAGCCCCGAGCTGGCCGACCTCACGATCTACGTCATCGACGTGTCCGCCGGCGACAAGATCCCGCGCAAGGGCGGACCCGGCATCACCCGCAGCGACCTGCTGGTCATCAACAAGATCGACCTCGCCCCGCATGTGGGCGCGAGCCTCGAGGTGATGGACCGCGACAGCCGCCGGATGCGGGGCGACCGGCCCTTCGTGTTCGCCAACATCCGCGCAGGCCAGGGCGTCGCTGAGGTCGCGGCCTTCATCGAGCAGGCGGGCGGCCTGCATTGAGCCAGCGCCGCAAGGCGACTAGCGCCCAGACCGCCTCAACCGCGCCGAACGGCCAGGCGCCCTGCAGGAACCCGTAGGCCGACCCCAGCGCGCACGACCCGGCAAATCCCAGCACCCAGCCCCGCCCTCGGCCCTCGCAGGCATAGCACAGCAGCATCAGGCTGACGGAGACGAAGCCAAAGAGCGTCAGCGCGTCCAATCGGCCCACCATGCCGCAACGAGGATGTTGGGCCGCCCGTCCGCCCGTTCGTGCACGTGCATGCCCGGCACGGTACAGTGGCGCCGCCGCATGTCGCAAGGCCCCGAACGGCGCCGTGAACCGTCCTGGACGGCCGGTGCACGCCTCAGCCTCGCGCGGCCTCGAACAGCAGCGCGCTGACCGCCTCCGCCGACTCAGGGCGTCCATACAGCCAGCCCTGGCCGATATCGCAGCCGAGGTCGCGGAGCAGCCTCGCCGTGCCCTCCTCCTCAACCCCCTCGGCAACGGTCAC
Source organism: uncultured Acetobacteraceae bacterium (assembly GCA_964252005.1). Lineage (GTDB taxonomy): Bacteria > Pseudomonadota > Alphaproteobacteria > Acetobacterales > Acetobacteraceae > CAHJXG01. The sequence goes on from CAXULX010000021.1 coordinate 17,116, forward strand.
CAGGCCGAGGCTATGGCTCAGTCCGATCACGGCGGCGACGATCTTGCGGCTTTCGGTGTCGCTGTCCATCGCCTGCACGAAGCTCGCATCGATCTTCAGCTTGTCGATCGGCAGCAATTGCAGGTGCCGCAGGCTCGAATAGCCCGTGCCGAAGTCGTCGAGCGCCAACCGCACGCCCAGCGCCTTGAGCTTGCCGAGCAGGTCCTGCGCCAGATCGATGTCGCCCACCAGCGCGCTCTCGGTGATCTCCAATTCGAGGCGGTGCGCCGGCAGCCCGGTCTCGGTCAGGATGGACTGCACGGTCGCGGGCAGGCTCCGGTCGCGAAGCTGGAGCGGCGACAGGTTGCAGGCGACGAAGATGTCGGACGGCCACGCGGCGGCGGCGCAGCAGGCCCGGCGCAGCAGGCATTCGGTCATCGGGCCGACCAGGCCGATATCCTCGGCGATGGAAATGAACTCGCCCGGCGCGATCATGCCGCGGGTGGGGTGCGGCCAGCGCGCCAGCATCTCGAAGCCGATCAGCCGCTCGGTCGCCAGATCGACCAGCGGCTGGAAGTGCGGCCGCAGAAGGTCATGGGCCACGGCATGGCGCAGTTCGCCCTCGAGCAACGCGCGCGCCTGGATATGGGCATCGAGGCCGGGATCGAAGAAGTGGAAGCGGCTGCGCCCGTCGGCCTTGGCCCGATACAGCGCCACGTCGGCGCGGCGTACCAGCGCATCGACGCTCCCGTCCTCCGGCCGCGCCAGCGCGATGCCGATGCTGACGCCGATCTGCGCCACCAGCCCGTCGGGAAGGGCGAAAGGCTGTCCCAGCACGGCGATGATCCGCCGCGCGAGCTGCGCCGCCGCCTCGCTGGCCGAACCGGACGGGTTCGCGGCGTCGGGCGCGGCCACCAAGGCGAACTCGTCTCCGCCCAGGCGGGCGATCACGCCGCCCTCGCCCGCGGCGTTGCGGAGCCGGGCCGCCACAAGCTGCAGGAGGTGGTCGCCGGCGGTGTGGCCGTGCGCGTCGTTCACCCCTTTGAACCGGTCGAGGTCGCACAGCAGCAGCGCGACCGCGCCGCCGCTCCGATCCGCCCTCGCCAAGGCCATACGCAACTGTTCGTAGAGGCTGCGCCGGTTGGGCAGGCCGGTCAGGGCGTCGGTGCGCGCCACGGCCTCCGTGGCGGCGAGGGCGGCCCGCAGCCGCGCGCGCCCCTTGAGGGCGAAGACGGCCGCGACGAGGAGGATGGCGCTCAACCCCAGCCCCGACATCTCCATCCAGGCACGGTCGTTGAGGGCCTTGGCGCGGGCCGTCGCGAGCGTTTCGAGGTCCTGGCCGAAGGTCTCGATCCCCGAGGCGTACACGGCCTGGAGGTAGTCGAATTCCGGGCTGTCGAGCAGCGCCTGCGCCCCGTTGCGGTCGCCGGCCGCAACGAGGGCGAAGGCCGCCCGCTCCATCGTGGTCAGGTCGCGGTTCGACTCCTCCATGGTCTGCGCCAGCGCCGAGCCGACCTCCGGCGTCGCGAGCGCGACCGCCTCCGCGATGGCCGCCGCGAGCTTCGGGCCGGCCTCGTCGAACCGGGCGACCCAGCGAGGCTCGCCGGACAGCACCGCCATGCGGGCCGACATCGTGAGCCACTCGTCGAAAAAGGCGAAGGTGCCGCGCAGCTCGGCCACGCGCACCGCCCGTTGGCTGGCCAGCCGCATCTCGGCGCGGGTTCCCGTCCCGGTCCATCCAAGCCACAGGAGGATGCCGAGGGCGACGGCCAGCGCCAGCACGGAGCCGAAACGGTTCAGCCGCTGCCTGTGGCGGTCCGGCACCTCCAATGCAAAAACCGTAGAAATCCGGCGCAGAAGCAACATGCCGGCAGCATACGGAGAACACGTTAAAAAGTCGTTTCGATTTATGTCAGCAGCGGACTGTGGCGGCCGGGCGCAAATACGGCTTGGCGCCGCGAAATCACCTGATCCGCCGCAGTTCGATCCATTGGGACACCAGCGGGATCGGCAGGCCCAGCGCCACGTCGCGGGCACGGCGCAGCAGGGACACGCCACGCGCCAGCAACAGGGTGAGGCGTTTCATGTTCAGCAGCCCGCAAAAGAAGCCGGGGCACTACACCCGCCCGGCCCGGCCCGCTATAGACCAAGACCCGCCGTTCAGGAGCGTCCGTGCCCCCCACCCAGCCTACGCTCGTCACCGGCGCCACGGGGTTCGTGGGGTCCGCCGTCGCCCGCGCCCTGCTCGGCCGCGGCCACAGCCTGCGCCTGCTGGTGCGGCCCGGAGCCAACCGGCGCAACGTCGCGGACCTGCCGGCGGAGCTTGCGGAGGGCGACCTGCGCGACTCGGCGTCGCTCGTGGCGGCGGTGGCCGGCTGCCGCTATGTGGTGCACGTCGCCGCCGACTACCGGCTCTGGGTGCCCGACCCGGCGCCGATGCTGGCCGCCAACGTGGACGGCACCCGCGCCCTGCTGCTGGCCGCGACCGCCGCCGGGGCGGAGCGCATCGTGTATTGCAGCAGCGTCGCCGCCCTCGGCCTGATCGGCGACGGCACGCCGGGCACGGAGGACACGCCGGTTCATCCCGATGGCATCGTCGGCGTGTACAAACGTTCGAAGTACTTGGCGGAGCAGGCTGTGCGCGACCTGGTGCGGGACCACGCGGCGCCGGTGGTGATCGTGAACCCGTCCACCCCCGTGGGACCCCGCGACATCAAGCCGACGCCGACTGGCAAGATGGTGCTGGACGCCGCCGCCGGGCGCATGCCGGCCTACGTCGATACCGGGCTGAACATCGTCCATGTCGATGACGTGGCCGCCGGGCACGTGCTGGCGCTGGAACGTGGGCGAATCGGGGAGTCCTATATCCTGGGCGGACATGACCTCGGCATGCCGGACCTGCTCGCGCTGGTGGACGACGTGATGGGCCGCCGCACCCCGCGCCGTGCCCGCCTGCCGCATGGCCTGCTGTGGCCGGTGGCGCTCGGCATGGAGGGCGCGGCGCGCGCGTTCGGCATCGAGCCGCTGGTGACGCGGGAGATGCTGGCGATGGCGAGGAAGCGCATGTACTTCAGCCCGGCCAAGGCCATCGCCGAACTCGGCTACGCCCCCCGCCCGGCGCGGCAGGCGGTGGCGGACGCGGTCGCCTGGTTCCGCGGCGCAGGGCGGCTGCCGGCATGATCGCGCTGGCCGTCTTGGCGCTGCTGGCCTGGGCCTACCTCCTGGCGCTGCATGGCCGGTTCTGGCAGGGCGGCCCGACGCTCGCGCCGGCGCGCCCGGCGTCGTTCCCCGACGTGGACATCGTCATCCCCGCGCGGGACGAGGCGGACAGCGTCGGCGACGCGCTGCGTTCCCTGCTGGCGCAGGACTATGCCGGGCGGCTCAGGATCATCCTGGTGGATGACGGCAGCGGCGACGGCACCGGCGCCATCGCGCGCGGCCTCGTTGGCCCCGGCCTGGCCGAGCAGCGCCTCCTGGTGCTCGACGGCAAGCCGCGCCCGCCGGGCTGGAGCGGCAAGCTCTGGGCGGTGTCGCAGGGGGTCGCGCGCACGACGGCCGGGCTGGTGCTGCTGACCGACGCCGACATCCTGCACGACCCGGCCCACGTCGCGACGCTCGTGGCCAAGGCCGAACGAGACGGCCTCGACCTCGTGTCCGAGATGGTGGAACTGCGCTGCGCCAGTTGGGCGGAGCACGCGCTGGTGCCGGCCTTCGTGTTCTTCTTCCAACTGCTCTACCCCTTCGCCTCCGTGAACGACCCGGCGCACGGCACGGCGGCGGCGGCGGGCGGCACCATCCTGCTGCGCCGCCGCGCGCTCGACCGCATCGGCGGGATCGAGGCGGTGCGCGGCGCGCTGATCGACGACGTGGCGCTGGCGGCGGCGGTGAAACGCGGCGGGCGCATCTGGCTCGGCCATAGCCGCCTGGCGCGCAGCGTGCGGCCCTACCATGGCGCCGCCGACATCTGGCGGATGGTGGCGCGGACCGCCTACGTGCAGTTGCGGTTCTCGCCGGCGCTCCTGCTCGGCACCGTGCTGGGCTTGGCGCTGGTGTGGCTGGCGCCGCTGGCGCTGGCGCTGTTCGGCCATGGCGCGGCGCGCGCGATGGGGGCGCTGGCTTTGGCCGGGTCGATGGCGTCGTTCCTGCCGACGCTGCGGCGGTTCGGACAGCCGCCGTTCTGGGCCTTGGCGCTGCCGGGCATCGCCTGTTTCTATCTGGCCGCGACGGTCGGCTCCGCCATCGACCACCATCGCGGACGCGGCGTGGTGTGGAAGCGCCGGGCCTATCAGGGCGCGGGCGCATGAGCGCCGCCATGGACTCCGTCGAGACCTGGTCCGGCAAGGACCGCGGCGACGAGAACTTTCCCGTAGGCTCCGCGCTGATCCGCCCGGCGCTGCGCCCGCACGTCCATGCCTTCTACGCCTTCGCCCGCAACGGCGACGACATCGCCGACAGCCCGGCGCTGGAGCCATCGGACAAGATCGCTCGGCTCGACCGCATGGAGGCCGTGCTGCTCGGCCACGCCGATGGCGGCTCCCCCAGCGGCGTCGCGCTGCGGGACAGCCTCGCGCAGACCGGCGTGACGCCGCGCCATGCCCAGGACCTGCTGGCCGCCTTCCGCCAGGACGCCACCAAGCATCGCTACGCCAGTTGGGGGGAGCTGCACGACTACTGCCGCCTGTCCGCCATGCCGGTCGGGCGCCATGTGTTGGACCTGCACGGGGAGGACCCGGCCACCCACGTCCCGTCCGACCCGCTCTGCGCCGCGCTGCAGGTGCTGAACCACTTGCAGGACGGCGCCAAGGACCTGGCCGCGCTCGGCCGCTGCTACCTGCCGGAAGACATGCTGACGGCGGCCGGCGGCAGCGTCGCCGACCTGGCCGGGCCGGCCGAGACGCCGGGGCTGCGGGCGGTGTTCGCCGGGTTGCTCGACCATGTGGACCAACTGCATAGGGAGGCCGCTGACCTGCCGCGCCGGACGCGCGACCGCCGCCTGCGGCTGGAGGTGGCCGTCATCCTGGGGCTGTCCCGACGCCTGGCCCGGCGCCTGCGCCATGGCGACCCGGTGGCGGGCCGGGTCAAGCTGCGGAAATCCGACGCCGCCTTCAGCCTCCTGGCGGCGCTGCGGTGGGCGCCATGACCCCGCTCGGCGCCGCGGCTTCCGACCTTCAGGAAGTCGAAGCCTTGGTGCGGCGCGCCGGCACCTCGTTCTACCGCGGCATGAAGGTGCTGGCGGCGGACCGGCGGGCGGCGATGTATGCGATCTACGCCTTCTGCCGCATCGTGGACGACGTGGCGGACGAGCCGGGGCCGCTGGCCGAGAAGATCGCCGGCCTCGCGGCGTGGCGCGGACGGATTGCCGGGCTGTACGCCGGACGCGCAGAGGACGCCGTGACCCGGGTGCTGCTCCCGGCCATCCAGCGTTACGCGCTGCGCCAGGACGACTTCATGGCGGTCATCGACGGCATGCAGATGGATGCGGAGACCGTGATCGTCGCACCGAGCCTGGCCGAGCTGGACCTGTATTGCGACCGGGTCGCCGCCGCGGTCGGCCGCCTGTCGGTGCGCGCCTTCGGCGACGCCTCCCCGGCGGCCGACGACGTGGCCTGGCACCTGGGCCGCGCCCTGCAACTGACCAACATCCTCCGCGACGTGGCGGAGGACGCGGGGCGCGGACGGCTCTACTTGCCGCTGGAATGGCTGCACGACGCCGGCGTGCCGCCAGACCCCGCGGCGCTGCGCCATCCGGGCCTGGCCGCCGTCTGCGCCCGCATGGCGGCGGAGGCGCACCGGCACTTCGCCGAGGCGCACGCCGCCATGCGCCGCTGCGCGCCCCGCGCGATGCGCCCGGCGCGGCTCATGGGCGCATCCTACGCCGCCCTGCTGCACCGGCTGGAACGCCGCGGCTGGACGCGGCTGGAGCAGCCGGTGCGCGTGCCGAAGTGGCAGAAGCTGCTGATCGCCCTCAGATACGCGGCATGAACCCGCCCCCTGCGCATGTCTCCCCCTCCCATGTCCACGTCATCGGCGCCGGCCTCGCCGGCCTGTCCGCCGCCATGGCGTTGGTGGAACGCGGCGTGCGCGTCACGGTGCACGAGGCCGGGCCGGCCGCAGGCGGCCGCTGCCGGTCCTACTTCGACCGCGAGCTGGGCTGCCGGCTGGACAACGGCAACCATTTGCTGCTGTCCGGCAACCGCGGCGCCTACGCCTTCCTGGACCGGGTCGGCGCCCGCGGCACCATGGCCGGGCCGGGCGCCCCGGTGTTCCCGTTCATGGACCTCGCCACCGGGGAACGCTGGACCGTCCGCCCCAGCCAGGGCCGGCTGCCCTGGTGGCTGTTCAGCCGGCATCGCCGGGTGCCCGGGGCGCGCCTGCGGGAGTTCCTGCCGGTCCTGATGCTCCGCCGCCGTGGCCGGGATGCCACAGTGGCCGGGATTCTGCGCCCCGGCGAACTCTACCGCCGCCTGCTGGAGCCGCTCGCGGTCGCGGCGCTCAACACGCCGCCCGAGACCGCGAGCGCCATGCTGCTGGGCGCCGTGATGGACGAGAGCCTGGCACTCGGTGGTGCTGCCTGCATCCCGGCATACCCGCGCGACGGGCTGTCCGAGAGCTTCATCGACCCCGCCGTGGCCTGGCTCGCCGCCCGCGGCGCCGACGTGCTGCTCGGCAGCCGGATCAGCAGCCTGGGCTTCACGGCCGGCCGGGCGACGGCGGTCGGCGACCGCCCGGTGGCGAACGACGAGGCGGTGGTCGTCGCGGTCCCCGCCCCCGCCGCCGCCGCCCTGGTGCCGGATCTCGTGGTGCCCGACCGGTTCGAGGCCATCCTGAACGTACATTTCCGCTGCGACGCCGATCCCGGCGAGGCCGGGTTCACCGGGCTGATCGGCGGCACCGCCGAGTGGGTGTTCGTGAAGCCCGGCGTCGTCAGCGTCACCATCAGCGCCGGCAACCGCCGGGTGGACGCGCCGGCCGCCGAGCTTGCCGCGGAGGTCTGGCAGGACGTCCGCGCCGTGCTGCGCCTGCCGGAGGCGATGCCGGCCTGGCGCGTGGTGAAGGAGAAGCGCGCGACCTTCGCCGCGACGCCCGAGCAGGACCGGAGGCGGCCCGCCGCCCGGACCCGCTGGCCCAACCTGGCGCTTGCGGGGGATTGGACCGCCACCGGCTTGCCCGCGACCATCGAAGGTGCCATCAGATCAGGTTGCGATGCAGCATCCATCCTCCTAGCCGCGTGACACGAGCACACAGACCCCCATGCCGAGTGAGAGCCTGACCCGTCCTTATGCCCATCAGCTTGAGGGCGATGCCCTTGAGCACGCCATCAACCGCGCCGCCGCGGCCCTCGCCGGACAGCAGCGCCCCGATGGTCATTGGGTGTTCGAACTGGAGGCCGACGCGACCATCCCCGCGGAGTACGTGCTGCTGGAGCACTACCTGGACCGGATCGACGACGCACTGCAACAGAAGATCGGCGTGTATCTCCGGCGCATCCAGGCCGCGCATGGCGGCTGGCCGCTGTTCCACGACGGCCCGTTCGACCTGTCCGCCAGCGTGAAGGCGTACTACGCGCTGAAGGCCATCGGCGACCTGCCCAGCGCGCCGCACATGGCCCGCGCCCGCGTCGCCATCCTGGCGGCCGGCGGGGCGGAGCGCACCAATGTGTTCACCCGCATCCAGCTCGCTTTGTTCGGCCAGGTGCCCTGGCGCGCCGTGCCGGTCATGCCGGTCGAGATCATGCACCTGCCGCAATGGTTCTTCTTCCATCTGTCCAAGGTGTCGTATTGGTCCCGCACCGTCCTGGTGCCGCTCCTGGTGCTCATGGCGCTGCACCCGCGCGCGCGCAACCCGCGCCGGGTCGAGATCTCCGAACTGTTCTACATGCCGCCGGAGCGGGTGCGCGACTGGGTGCGCGGCCCGTACCGGTCCGCCTGGGGCCGGGTATTCAAGGGGGTGGACAGCGTCGTCCGCGCCGTGGAGCCGGCCTTTCCCCGCATCGTCCGGGCGCGGGCCATCGAGGACGCGGTCGCCTTCGTGACCGAGCGGCTGAACGGGGAGGACGGCCTGGGCGCCATCTACCCCGCGATGGCGAACACCGTGATGATGTTCGACGCGCTCGGCTACGCCCCCGACCACCCGGATGCGGACACGGCCTGGCGCGCGGTGCGGAAGCTGCTGGTGGTGACGGAGACCGAGGCGTACTGCCAGCCCTGCCTGTCGCCGATCTGGGACACGAGCCTGGCCGGCCACGCCGTCGCGGAGGCGGAGGGCGCCGCGACCCCGGGCATCGACGCCGCCTGCGCCTGGCTCGTGGAGCGGCAGGTGACGGCGCTGCGCGGGGACTGGGCGCTGTCCCGGCCGGACGCCCCGCCCGGCGGATGGGCGTTCCAGTATGAGAACGCGCACTACCCCGACGTGGACGACACCGCCGTGGTCGGCATGCTGCTGCACCGCAACGGCGACCCGGGCCATGCGGAGAGCGTGAACCGCGCCCGGGACTGGATCCTCGGCATGCAGAGCCGCAACGGCGGCTGGGGCGCCTTTGACGCGGACAACGACCACGACTTCCTCAACCACATCCCGTTCGCCGACCACGGCGCGCTGCTGGACCCGCCCACCGCCGACGTGACCGCGCGCTGCGTGTCGTTCCTGGCGCAGCTCGGCCACGCGGCCGACGAGCCGGCCATGGCCCGCGCCATCGCCTACCTCCGCGCCGACCAGGAGCCGGACGGGAGCTGGTTCGGCCGCTGGGGGACCAACTACATCTATGGCACCTGGTCCGTGCTGTGCGCGCTCAACGCGGCGGGGCTGCCGCATGACGACCCGGCGATCCGGCGCGCCCGCGAGTGGCTGCTGGACCGGCAGCGCGACGACGGCGGCTGGGGCGAGGACGAGGAAAGCTACGCCGCCAGCGCGCCCGGCGAGTACCGCGCCAGCACGCCGTCGCAGACGGCCTGGGCCATGCTGGGCCTGATGGCGGCCGGCGAGACCGGCCCCGCCGTGGACCGCGCGGCGCAATACCTGGCCCGCACCCAGCGCGAGGATGGCGAGTGGGATGAGCTGCCCTACACCGCCGTGGGATTCCCGCGGGTGTTCTATTTGCGCTACCACGGCTACCGGCTGTTCTTCCCGCTGCTGGCGCTGGCGCGGTTCCGCAACCTGCGGCATGGCAACAGCCGCCGGGTCACCTTCGGGTTCTGAGCCCTGGCGCCCGGCCCCGTCGGCATCGTCACCGGGCTTGAGGCGGAGGCGCGGATCGCCCGGCGCCTCGGCGTTCCCGTCGAGGTCGGCGGCGGCCGGGCCGAAGGGGCTGCGGCGGCCTCGCAACGCCTGGTCGAACGCGGCGTCTCCGGCCTCCTCAGCTTCGGCCTCGCGGGCGGCCTCGATCCCGCTGTCTCCCCTGGCATGGTGCTGGTCCCGTCCACGGTGCTGCTCGGTGCCGAGCGATGGGAGGCCGACGGCGCGCTGATGCGGCGGCTGGGCGGGGCGACGCCGGGCGCGCTGCATGGCGGCGGCGAGGTCGTGGCGAGCGCCGCGGCCAAGGCGGCGCTGTTTGCCCGCACCGGAGCGGTCGCCGTCGATCTGGAGAGCGCCGCGGTCGCGCGGGTGGCGCAACGCCACGGCCTGCCGTTCGCCGTGCTGCGCGCCGTGTGCGACGGCGCCGCCCGCGACCTGCCGCCGGCCGCGCTGGTGGCGTTGGACGGCGCCGGGCGGATCGGCGGCCTGCGCGTGGCCTGGGCGGCGCTGTCGCGGCCATGGGAGCTGCCGGACCTGATCCGGCTGGGCGGCGACGCGGCCCGCGCCCGACATGCACTCGTCACTCGCGTGCGGGAGATCGGTCGGCTATAGCCTCGCCGCATGGATGCATTGAAGCCCGCCCGCCGCTATCCCATCATGTCGAACCCGCAGGCGCAGCCGCGCTACGCGGGCATCCCGACCTTCTTCCGCACGCCGCACACCCAGGACCTTTCGGCGGTCGATATCGGCCTGATCGGCGTGCCGTTCGACGGCGGCGTCACCAACCGCCCCGGCGCCCGGCACGGCCCGCGCGAGGTCCGCAACCAGTCCAGCCTGCTGCGCCCCATCAACACCGCGACGGGCGCGCAGCCCTTCGGCGACCTCCGCATCCGCGACCTCGGCGATTGCTGGATCGAGGACCCCTACAACCTGGCCGGCGCCCTCTCGGAGATCGAGGCGTTCTACCGCCAGGTGGTGACCGCGGGCGTCACGCCGGTCACCGTGGGCGGCGACCACTCCATCGCCTGGCCGATCCTGCGCGCCGTCGCCGCGGGCGGCCCGGTCGGCATGGTGCACATCGACGCGCATGGCGACACCGGCGACGACTACATGGGATCGCGCATCCACCACGGCACGCCGTTCCGCCGGGCGGTGGAGGACGGGCTGCTCGACCCCACCCGCGTCATCCAGATCGGCCTGCGCGGCACCAGCACCGTGCCCGGCAGCCTATGGGAATTCAGCGACAGCAGCGGCATGCGGGTGATGCCGATGGACGAGCTGCACGACCGCGGCTGGCGCTGGGCGGTGGAGGAGGCGCGCCGGGTGGTGGGCGCCGGCCCGTGCTACCTGTCCTTCGACATCGACAGCCTAGACCCGGCCTGGGCGCCCGGCACCGGCACGCCGGAAGCCGGCGGCCTCAGCATGATCGAGGCGCAACGCATCGTACGCGGGCTGATGGGCCTCGACGTGGTGGCGGCGGATGTCGTGGAGGTCTCGCCGCCGTTCGACGTGGGCGGGCTGACCGCGTTCCACGGCGCGTCGATGCTGTTCGAAATCCTGTGCGTGACCGCCGCCGCGCGGGTGGCGCGCGGCGGGTAGAACACTTTCCGATCGAGATCGTAGGGCGGATAAGCGAAGCGCCATCCGCCTCTCGTTAGCGCCGCCCATTGGCGCATGGCGCTCCGCTCATGCGCCCTACATGTTCAGGCTGGCCCAGCCATTTAGGCGGCGTCGGTCACCTGGGGCTTGCCCCGCGGCTTGTGCTTCAGCTCGGCCATCTTCTGCTGCACGTGCCGGCTGAACACGTATTCGGCCGGGCGCTGCTTCGACAGGTCGATCTCCGGCGCCATCGGGCCGGCGAGCTTCGGGCCGCGCAACGCTGTCGCGATGGTCTTGAGGGGCGACTTCACCGCATCCATCACCGCCGTGCTCTCGTATCCGGAGTGCACCATGCAGTCGGCGCACTTCTCGTAATTGCCGGTGCCGTACTTGTCCCAATCCGTGCTGTCCATCAGCTCGGCGAACGTCTTGGCATAGCCTTCCCCCAGCAGGTAGCACGGCCGCTGCCAGCCGAACACGTTGCGGGTCGGCTTGCCCCAGGGCGAGCATTGGTAGTTCTCGTTGCCCGCGAGGAAGCTCATGAACAGCGGCGACTGGGTGAACTTCCAGTTCTTGCCGCGGCCGTAGGTCAGGATGTCGCGGAACAACTGCTTGGTCTTCTGCCGCGACAGGAAGTGCGCCTGGTCCGGCGCGCGCTCATACGCATAGCCCGGCGAGGTCATGATCCCGTCCACGCCCATCGCCATCACGTCGTCGAAGAACTTCGCCACCCGCTCCGGCTCCGCGCCGTCGAACAGGGTGCAGTTGATGCTGACGCGGAAGCCGCGGCGCTTCGCCTCCTTGATGGCGGCCACCGCGCGGTCGTAGGTGCCGGCCTGGCTCACCGAGCGGTCATGCACCTCCCGGTCGCCGTCGAGGTGCACGTCCCAGGAGAAGTCCGGGTGCGGGGTGTACTGGTCCATCTTCTTCTCAAGCAGCAGCGCATTGGTGCAGAGGTAGATGAACTTCTTGCGGGCCAGCAGGCCCTCCACGATCTGCGGCATCTCCTTGTGCAGCAGCGGCTCGCCGCCGGCGATGGACACCACGGGCGCCCCGCACTCGTCCGCCGCCGCCAGCGCGTCCGCCACCGACAGGCGCTGGTTCAGGATCTCGGCGGGATAGTCGATCTTGCCGCAGCCGGAACATGCGAGGTTGCAGCGGAACAACGGCTCCAGCATCAGCACGAGCGGATAGCGTTTGCGGCCCAGCACCTGCTGCTTGACCACGTAAGCGCCGACGCGCGCGACCTGCCTCATTGGAACGGACATTGATTGAACCCCCTCGGCCTAGCTCAACTCGGCCGGAAACTTGAACTTCACGTCTTCGGCGGCGCCCGCCAGCGTGGAGACGTCCACCTGGCGAAACCGCCGCAACCCATCCAGCACGCCCTGCACCAGCATCTCGGGCGCGCTGGCGCCGGCGGTCAGGCCCACGGACCCGATGCCGGCGAACCATTCGCGTTCCAACGCCGATGCGTCGTCGATCAGGTAGCTCGGCTTGCCCAGCTCCTCCCCGATCTCCCGCAGGCGGTTGGAGTTCGAGCTGTTCTTCGATCCCACCACCAGGATCAGATCGACCAGCTTCGCCAGGTCGTGCACAGCCTGCTGCCGGTTTTGCGTGGCATAGCAGATGTCGCGCACGTCGGGACCCACGATAGACGGGAACCGGCCCTGCAATGCGGCGATGATGCCGCGCGTGTCATCGACGGACAGCGTCGTCTGGGTGACGTAGGCCAGCCGGTCCGGGGACCCGACCTCCAGCGTCGCCACGTCGGCGACCGTCTGCACCAGGTGCACCTTGCCGGGGATTTGCCCGATGGTGCCCTCCACCTCCGCGTGCCCGGCATGTCCGACCAGCACGATCTCGCGCCCTCCCGCGGCGTAACGCCGGCCCTCCGCATGGACCTTGGCCACCAGGGGGCAGGTCGCGTCGAACACCGGCAGGCGGCGCTCGGCCGCAAGCTCCTCGACCCGCTTGGCGACGCCGTGCGCGCTGAACACCGTCATCGAACCCGGCGGGACTTCGTCCAGCTCGTCCACGAAGATGGCGCCGCGGGTGCGTAGATCCTCGACGACATGCCTGTTATGCACGATCTCGTGCCGGACGTAGATCGGCGGCCCGAACTTGGCCAGGGCGCGCTCCACGATCTCGATCGCCCGCTCCACACCGGCGCAGAAGCCTCTGGGTTGGGCCAAGACGACACGCATCATCCGCAGTTCTCTCCACCGGCCGCACACGGCCCCGCCGACCATATCGCATTCACGTGGGAGAACGAGGCGCTGCAAACCAGCAATGTGTCGGTTATGGCTCAGCACTGTGGCTTAATCACAACAGTAAGGCCGGATGAGCCGGGCAGCCTGGCGAGACGACGGCAGGTTGGTTAATGTCGCCGCGTGTTGCACGAACAAGACAATGTGTGCCGATGCGTGTTGCCACCTGGGCCAGGACGCGGCTACAGCCGCCACGTCCGGACCGCCCGTCATCCCGGACGTGGCATAACTGCCGCACTACGCCTGCAAATCGGCACCGCCCGGGCGAGGGCGGCAAAACTTGCTCTGATTCAACGGTTTTCGCGTTATAGCCGACTATATTCGATCCAGAAACCATCTAGCCGCGCGGTGCGCCCCGCGAGGGGAGCTGAGTGACCCAATGAACGCGAGCATCCCGCTCCCACCCCGTCCCGCCACCCCGATGCTTGACCGCGTCCAGGTGCCGTCCGACCTGCGCAACTTCTCCGCCGAGCAGCTTCGCCAGCTTGCCGACGAGCTGCGGGCCGAGACGGTCGACGCCGTCAGCACCACGGGCGGGCACCTGGGCGCGTCGCTCGGCGTCGTCGAGCTCACGGTCGCGCTGCACGCCGTGTTCGACACGCCGCAGGACCGCCTGCTGTGGGATGTCGGGCACCAGGCGTATCCGCACAAGATCCTGACCGGCCGGCGCGACCGCATCCGCACCCTGCGCCAGCCCGGCGGGCTCTCCGGCTTCACCCGGCGCAGCGAGAGCGAGTACGACCCGTTCGGCGCGGCGCACAGCAGCACCAGCATCTCCGCCGGCCTCGGCATGGCCGTCGCGCACGACCTGCACGGCCAAGCCGACCGCCACGTGGTCGCGGTGATCGGCGACGGCGCGATGAGCGCCGGCATGGCGTACGAGGCCATGAACAACGCGGGTGCCCGCAAGTCGCGCCTGCTGGTGATCCTCAACGACAACGACATGTCGATCGCGCCGCCGGTCGGCGCGATGAGCGCCTACCTGTCGCGCCTGATGAGCAGCCGGTCGTTCCTGAGCCTGCGGGACCTCGCCTCGCGCATGGCCACGCGCTTCCCGCGCGGCATCCAGCGCACGGCGCGGCGGGCGGAGGAGTACGCCCGCGGCATCCTGACCGGCGGCACCTTGTTCGAGGAGCTGGGCTTCTACTACGTCGGCCCCATCGACGGCCACAACCTGGACCACCTGCTGCCCGTGCTGCGCAACGTACGGGAAGCGGAGGAGGCCGGGCCGATCCTGCTGCACGTCATCACCAAGAAGGGCCACGGCTACGCCCCGGCCGAGGCCAGTCCGGACAAGTACCACGCCGTGAGCAAGTTCAACGTCGTCACCGGGGAGCAGGGCAAGGCGCCGCCGGGTCCGCCGCAATACACCCGCGTGTTCGCCGACGCGCTGATCGCCGAGGCGGAGGCGGATGCGCGCATCGTCGCCGTCACCGCCGCCATGCCGACCGGCACCGGCCTCGACCGCTTCGCCAAGCGGTTTCCCGACCGCTGCTTCGACGTGGGGATCGCCGAGCAGCACGCCGTCACCTTCGCCGCCGGCATGGCGACGGAAGGGCTGCGGCCGTTCTGCGCGATCTACAGCACCTTCCTGCAGCGCGCCTACGATCAGGTCGTGCACGACGTGGCGATCCAGGGCCTGCCGGTGCGTTTCGGCATCGACCGTGCCGGGCTGGTCGGCGCGGACGGCGCGACCCATGCCGGCAGCTTCGACCTCGCCTATCTCGGCTGCCTGCCTGGCATCGTGCTGATGGCGCCGTCGGACGAGCTTGAGCTCATGCACATGGTCGCGACCTCTGCGGGGATCGACGACCGGCCCAGCGCCGTGCGCTACCCCCGCGGCGAGGGCACCGGGATCGAACTGCCGGCGCGCGGCACGCCGCTCGCCATTGGCCGCGGCCGCATCCTGCGCGAAGGCTCGGCCGTCGCCATCCTGAGCCTCGGCACCCGCCTGGCCGACAGCCTGCGCGCGGCGGACGAGCTTGCGGCGCGCGGCCTGTCCGCGACCGTCGCCGACGCGCGCTTCGCCAAGCCGTTCGACGTCGCCATGGTCGAGCAGCTTGCCCGGCACCACGCCGTGCTGGTCATCGTCGAGGAAGGCTCCATCGGCGGGTTCGGCGCCGCGGTCCTCCAGCATCTGGCGGGCCGCGGCCTGCTCGACGGCGGCGTGCGGGTGCGGTCCATGACCCTGCCCGACCGGTTCATCGACCACAACACCCCGGCGGCGCAGATGATCGAGGCCGGGCTGGGCGCGAAGGACATCGTCGCAACCGTCATGGCCGCACTCGGCAAGGACGCGGCGAAGCCAACGCTCATGGTGCCGGTGCGATGAGCCTCGCCCGGCGCGCGCTGGTGAGGGGGTTTTGGGGCGGGCTGCTGCTGCCTGACCTGGGGCGCGCGGCGCTGGCGGCTGATCCCGACGCCGCCGCGCCGATCAACGCCCTGAACCGCGGCCTGCTGGCCGGCATGCGCGCCGGCAAGGCCACCCCGTTCCCGCAACGCTTCGCCACCCTGGCGCCGCTAGTGGAGGGCGCGTTCGACATCCCGGGCATCCTGCAAGCCTCGGTCGGCCCCCGCTGGGCAGCGTTGCCGCCGGCGCAGCAGGCGCAACTGCTCGACGTGTTCCGCCGCTTCACCGTCGCGAGCTACGTCGCCAACTTCGACAATTTCGGCGGCGAGAAGCTGGAGCTGCTGCCGATCAGCCGCAGCGTCGGCGCCGATCAGGTCGTCGCGAGCCAGATCGTGCCGTCCAGCGGCACGCCGACCCGGATCGACTACGTCATGCGCCGTACGCCCTCGGGCTGGCGCGCGGTGGACGTGCTGCTCAACGGGTCCATCAGCCGGGTCGCGGTGCAGCGGTCGGATTTCCGCTCGCTGCTCGGGTCCGGCGACGCGGGGCCGCTGATCCAAAGCCTGCAACGCAAGACCGCCGATCTCTCCGGCGGCACGATGGCCTGATGGGACGCCTGGCTTGTTCGATGTCCTGACGATGGGTGCGATGGGGCTGACGGTCGCGGGGGTGCTGCAATCCAGCGCCGGATGGCTGGCGGTCGAGCGGTTCACCCGCCGCGCCGCCATGGTCCCGGAGCAATGCCCGCCGGTCACCATCCTGAAGCCGCTGCATGGCGACGAGCCTCTCCTGGAGGAGGCGCTGGCCAGCTTCTGCAGCCAGGACTACCCCGAGTTCCAGATCGTGTTCGGCCTCCAGGACCCGGCCGACCCGGCGCTGGAGGTGCTGGCCCGCCTGCGCCGGCGCTTCCCGGCGCTCGACATGGCGGTGGTGGTGGACCCCACCCCGCACGGCGTGAACCGCAAGGTTGCGAACCTCATCAACATGGCGCCGCAGGTCCGCCACGACGTGCTGGTCATCGCCGACAGCGACATCCACGCGGCGCCGGGCTACCTCACCCAACTGGTCGCGAGCCTCATGGCGCCGGGCGTCGGCCTGGTGACCACGCTGTATGCCGGGCTGCCGTCGGGCGGCACGCTGACCGGGCGGCTGGGCGCCGAGCAGATCAACCATGCGTTCCTGCCGGGCGCGCTGATGGCGCGCGGGCTGGGGCGGCAGGACTGTCTCGGCGCCACCATGGCGCTGCGGCGGCAGACGCTGGACAGCATCGGCGGCCTGCATGCCCTGGCGGACCACCTGGCGGACGACGCCGTGCTGGGCCGGCTGGTCAAGGCGCGCGGCCTGTCCATCGCGCTCGCGGGAACCGTGCCGGCAACCACCGTGGCCGAGGCGCATCTGCCGGAGCTGTTCCAGCACGAGCTGCGCTGGGCGCGTACGATCCAGAGCCTTGAGGCCGTGGGCTTCGCGATGTCGAGCGTGCAATATCCGCTGTTCTGGGCTGCGCTGGCCGTGGGACTGTCGGGCGGGGCCGCCTGGGCGTGGCTCGCCTTCGTGCTCGCCTGGCTGGTGCGGGGCGCCGCGGGATACGGGATCGACCGCGCCCTTGGCCTGGCGCCCGGCGCCGGCCTCTGGTGCTTGCCGTTCCGCGATCTCATGTCCATCGCGGTGATGCTGGCGAGCTACCGGACGGATCGGGTGGCCTGGCGCGGGCAGATCCTCCGTGCGACGCGGCCGGGCCTGGCCCCGGGACCGCATTATATCCGGCGTGAGTTGGACCCGGTAAGGGATAGATTGGCATGATGAAGACCCTGTTTCTGCAGCCCCCGTCCTTCGGCGGGTTCGACGGCGGCGCCGGCTCGCGCTACCAGGCGAAGCGCGAGATCAAGTCGTTCTGGTATCCGACCTGGTTGGCGCAGCCGGCCGCCCTGGTGCCCGGCGCCAAGCTGATCGACGCGCCGCCCGCGGGCCTCGGCATGGAGCCGGTGCTGGCCGCGGCCCGGCAGCACGAACTCTGCGTGATCCACACCAGCACCCCCTCCTTCGCGTCCGACGTGAAGGTGGCGCAGGCGATGAAGGACGCGAACCCCGCGCTCAAGATCGGCTTCGTCGGCGCCAAGGTCGCGGTGCAGCCGGCCGAGAGCCTGCAGCAGGGCGCGCCCATCGACTTCGTGGCACGGAACGAGTTCGACTTCACCTGCCTGGAGGTCGCCGAGGGCCGCGACTTCGCTGATATCGATGGCATCTCCTACCGCGACGCGAACGGCCTGCTGGTGCACAACAAGGACCGCGCGATCCTCCAGGACATGGACCAGCTTCCGTTCGTGTCGGACGTGTACAAGCGCGACCTGCGGATCGAGGACTACTTCATCGGCTACCTCATGCATCCCTACGTCTCGATCTACACCGGGCGCGGCTGCAAGAGCCGGTGCACCTTCTGCCTATGGCCGCAGACGGTCGGCGGCCACACCTACCGGGTCCGCAGCTCCGGCCACGTGGCGGACGAGGTGCGCGCCATCCAGCGCGCCTTCCCGCAGGTACGGGAAATCTTCTTTGACGACGACACCTTCACCGATAACCTGCCGCGCGCCGAGGCCATCGCGCGGGAACTCGGCAAGCTCGGCGTCACCTGGTCGTGCAACGCCAAGGCCAACGTGCCGCGGGCGACGCTCAAGGTGCTGAAGGACAACGGCCTGCGGCTGCTGCTGGTCGGATACGAGAGCGGCAACCAGCAGATCCTGCACAACATCAAGAAGGGCATGCGGATCGAGGTCGCGCGGCAGTTCACCAAGGATTGCCACGAGTTGGGCGTCAAGATCCACGGCACCTTCATCTTGGGCCTGCCCGGGGAGACCAAGGAGACCATCCAGGAGACGATCCGCTTCGCCACCGAGATCAACCCGCACACCCTGCAGGTCAGCCTGGCGGCGCCGTATCCCGGCACGTTCCTGTATGACCAGGCGGTGGAGAACGGCTGGTTGGACGCGGAGCACGCCGAGTTGATCGACGAGCGCGGCGTGCAGATCGCGCCCCTGCACTACCCGCATCTGTCGCACACGGAAATCTTCGGCAGCGTCGAGGAGTTCTACCGGAAGTTCTACTTCCGCGCGCCGAAGATCGCCTCCATCGTCGGCGAGATGGTGCGCAGCCCGCAGATGATGAAGCGCCGCCTGCGCGAAGGCGTGGAGTTCTTCCAGTTCCTGCGGGAGCGGCAGAAAGCGGCCTAGCGTCCCTGAAACCGCGGGTCATCGTCTCCGCGGACGACTTCGGCCTGTCCGTCGGGGTGAACGAGGCCGTGGAGCAGGCGTGCCGCGAGGGCCTGCTGACCACGGCCAGCCTGATGGTCGCCGGTCCCGCCGCCGCCGATGCGGTGCGCCGGGCGCGCGGGCTGCCGAGTCTGCGCGTCGGCCTGCACCTCGTGGTGATCGAGGGGCCGGCGGCGGGACCGGCGCCGGGTCTGCTGGACGCGGAGAGGCAGTTCCCCTCCGACCAGTTGCGCCTGGGCATCCGCTACTTCTTCCGTCCGGACGCCCGGCGGGCGCTGGCGGCGGAAATCCATGCGCAGTTCGCCGCCTTTGCCGCCACCGGGCTTCGCCTCGACCACGCCAACGCCCACAAGCACATGCATCTGCACCCCACGGTCGGCCGCCTGATGCTTGAGGCCGGCGCCGCCTACGGCCTGCCGGCGATCCGCATTCCCGCCGAGCCTCCGGCCACGATGCTGGCCTGCGGCGCGGCGCAGCGCCTGGGCGACCGCCTGCTCCATGCCGGGACGCGCGTGCTGCGCGCCCAGGCGCGCCGGGCCGGGGTGCGGACCAACGACCATGCGTTCGGCATCGCCTGGAGCGGCCACATGACCGCGGACCGGGTCATCCGGCTCGCCAGGCACTTGCCGCCCAGCGTCAGCGAACTCTACTTCCACCCGGCAAGCCGCCGCGACGCGCATCTGGCCCGGCTGATGCCCGACTACGAGCATGAGGCTGAGCTGGCCGCGCTCCTGGACCCCGCCGTCCGCGCGGCGTTCGACCAGGCTGGCGCGGTGCGAACGAGCTACGACGCCCTGTAGGCGACGGGCACATGGAACTGCGCGGACTGGGTCGGCACGCTGTGCGCCGCCGATTGCGACCGCACGGCCGCCCAGCCCAGCACCAGCGCCACGATGATTATGCCCGTCCGAATAAACGCCATAGCCTCGACCTTCCATCTCCGAGGGCAGTATTGCCCGGAGATTGCGGCGGCATTCAGCCGCGCTGTGACGATATTGTGGCAAGCAGGGCGGGGACAAATACCAAACTCGCGATCAGGGTGCAGCAAAGGCTAATCAGAAGCAGGGCACCCATGCTCGCCGTGCCCGGATGGCCCGACAGCGCCAGCGAGCCGAACGCCGTGGCCGTGGTGAGCGCGGAGAACACCACCGCCCGCGCCGTCGGCGACGCCAGATGCGACCGCAGGCCCGCCCGCCAGTTCATCACGAAATAGATATTGAACGAGACGCCCACGCCCAGCAGCAGCGGCAGGGCGATCACGTTGGCGAAATTGAGCGGCAGCGGCAGCCAGGCCGCGACGATGACGGTGAGCAGCGAGGACAGCAGCAGCGGCGCCAGCACCAGCGCCACGTCGAGCGCCCGCCGCAGCGAGGCGAACAGGATCAGCGTGATGGCGAGCACCGCGCCTAGCGCCGCGCGTTCGAAGGCGGAGATGATGGTCTGCGCCGTGGCGACGATGGTGGGCGCCGGGCCGCCGGCGTCGGGCACGACGGCGCCGACCTGGTCCACGAAGGCGCGCAGCCCCTCGGTGCTGGCGGCGTCGGGCTTGGCGGCGACCTGCACCCGCACCCGGCCGTCCGGCAGCCGCCAGTCCTGCGCGATGTCCGGGGGCACGTCCGCCAGCGTGACCGGGCCGGCGCGCAGGGCCGCGCGCAGCCGGGTAATCTGCGGCGGCAGGAAGCGGGTCAGCGCCCCGTTCGCGGCCAGCAGCGTCTCGTCGCCGGCCGCCTCCAGCGCGGCCAGGTCGGCCGCGATGGCCGCGAGCGGATGGTCGGGCGGCAGCCGCGGCGTGACCCGCGCCAACTGCGACAGCGCCGTGCGGGCCGCGAGCCGCAGGTCGGCGACGGTGACCTCCGCCGCCGGCTCCCGCGGCGCCAGCGTCGGCGCCAGCAGCCCGGCGGCGTCGGCGATCAAAGCGAGCTTCGCCGCCTGGTCCTGCGGCACGAAGCTTTCCAAGGTGACGACCTGCGCCACCAGCGGCAAGGGCCGCACGGCCGCGGCGATGGCCGACGCCGCCGCCGGCTGCGCCAGGACGTCGATGGTGTAGGGATTGGTCAGCGGGTTCGCCGACAAGTCCGCGAGCGTCCGCATCGCCTCGGTCGAGGCGTTCTTCAGGTGCAGGGGGTCGCTGTCGAAGGCCAGGCGCGGCAGCGACGCGAGGCCGAACCCGGCGGCGACGCCGGCCAGCGCCAGCACAGGCCAGCGGCGCCGGGCCAGCATCCGGTCAAGCGGCGCCGCCCAGGCGAAGCCGACCTCCTGCGCCGCCGCCCGCGGCCGGAACAGCACCAGCGCCGCCGGCAGGAACACCAGCGTGCAGGCGAACGCGATCAGCATGCCGGCGCCTGCGATCAGGCCCAGCTCCGCCACGCCGCTGAAATCGGTCGGCACGAAGGCGAGGAACCCCGCCGCCGTGGCCCCCGCCGCCACCAGGATCTGCCCCCCGGCCCGCCGCCCGGTGACGGCGAGTGCTGCGCGCAGGTCCTGCGTCTCCACCTGCGCCTCCCGCAGCCGCACGCTGAACTGGATGGCGAAATCGACGGCGATGCCGACGAACAGGATGGCGAAGGCGACGGAGATCAGGTTCAGCGGGCTGACGGTCAGCGCCGCGAAGGCCGTGGTCAGCAGCAGCCCGAGCAGGAGCGTCAGCAGGATCGGCACCACCAGCCGCCAGCTCCGCACCGCGAACACCAGCCAGACGATCACCAGCCCCGTGCTGCCGACCAGCCCGGCGACGGCGCCGTTGGCGGCGGAGGCGAACTCCTCGTCCGCCAGCGCTACGGCGCCGGTGACGCGCACATGCGCCTGGCCCGCACGGACGAACTCCTGCTGGGCGGCGGCGTCGCGCAGCGCCCGGGTCGCGGCGGCGCCGGGTTGGAGGGCGCCGAAGTCCAGCCGGGGCTGCGCCAGCACGAAGCGGTAGGGTCCGCCCATCTCCGCCACCGGGCCGGACAGCAGGCGCTGCCACGACAGCGGCTGCGGCGCACCGCGGAGGGCGGTGGCCATCGCGTCGTGGAAGCCGCGCAGCGCGGTGCCGAACGGCCCCAGGTCGGCGCCCTTCTCGACGCCGATCGCCAGCAGCGACAGCGCCGCGAACAGGCCGCGCGCGCTGGGATCGGCGACGAGCTGACCCAGGAACGGCTGCGCGTCGATGGTCTGGTCCAGCACCGCGGACAAGGACGGCGTGTCCAGGAACAGCAGCCCGTTCTGGTCGAAGAACGGCGAGGCGTCGGGCCGGCGGACCAGCCGGAAATGCGCCCCGTCCCGCGCCAGCGCCGCGGCCAGCCCGGCGGCGGTGGCGTCCGCCGCCTCGGGCGTCGCCGCGTCGACGACGGCGACCAGCAGGTCCTCGCGCTGCGGGAACAGGCGGCGCATCTCGGCCTCCCGCTGCTTCCAGGGCAGGCTGGGGTTGAACAGGGTGCTGAGGTCGGTCGTGACGCTCAGGCGGGTGGCCAGCCCCGCGGACAGCACGGCCAGCACGGCGCCGACCAGCAGGACCAGGGGTGCCCGCCTCGCGCTCAGGGCCACGAGGGATGCGAGAAGGAATCGTTCAACCATGCCGGGAGGCTAAAGCGGATGCCGCCCTGCGCCGCAAGTCCAGACGGCATGCGGGCCACGCGCACCACCCGCGCGGGAGGCCGGCCCTGCCTCGGGTATTTGACACGCTGCGGGCCGCGCCATACCACTGCGGGTTCAAACGAATGCCCGTCGCACAAGGCTCGATTGAGGCCGCACGGGCAGTGTTGGGGGGTTTATCCGGCCATGCGTCGTCTTGCGATCATGCTGCTGACGGCCATCGCGCTGACCGCCGCCGGGGCCGCCCGGGCGCAGGTCAGGATCGGCGTGACCATCTCCACCACCGGGCCGGGCGCCAGCCTCGGCGTGCCGCAGCGCAATTCAATCGCGCTGATGCCGTCCACGGTCGCCGGGCAGACGGTCGAGTACATCGTGCTGGACGACGGCGGCGACAGCACCAGGGCCGTCGCCAACGCCCGCAAGCTGATCGACGAGGGCGTGGACGCGCTGGTCGGCTCCAGCACCACGCCGGCGTCGCTCGCGATGATCGACGTGGCGGCGGAGAAGCAGGTGCCGATGATCGCGCTGGCCGCCTCCGCCCGGCTGATCGAGCCGATGGACGCGCAGCGCAAGTGGGTGTTCAAGACGCCGCAGAACGACAGCCTGATGGCCGATGCCATCGCCGGGCACATGGCCGGGGCGGGCGTGAGGACCGTGGGGTTCATCGGCTTCAACGACGCCTATGGCGACGGCTGGCTGAGCGAGGCGACGCGCGCCTTCGCCGCCCAGGGCATCAGGCTGGTGGCGACCGAGCGGTTCGCCCGCGCCGACACCAGCGTGACCGGCCAGGTGCTGAAGCTGGTCGCCGCCCGGCCCGACGCGGTGCTGATCGCCGGCGCCGGCACGCCGGCAGCCCTGCCGCAGAAGGCGCTGCACGAGCGCGGCTACGCCGGCAAGTACTACCAGACCCACGGCATCGCCAACGCGGACTTCCTGCGCGTCGGCGGACGCGACGTGGAGGGCACGATCCTGCCGGCCGGCCCGATCCTGGTCGCGGCGCAACTGCCGGACAGCAACCCGATCAAGGCCGTGGCGCTCGACTACGTGCGCCGCTACGAGGCCGCGCATGGCCCCGGCAGCGTCGCCACCTTCGGCGCCCACGCCATCGACGCCGGCATCATCCTGGACGCCGCCATCCCCACGGCGCTGCGCACCGCCAAGCCCGGCACGCCCGCGTTCCGCGCCGCCCTGCGCGACGCCATCGAGGGCCGGGAGAACCTGGTGCTGACCCACGGCATCTCCTCCATGACGCCGCAGGACCATAACGGCTTCGACCAGCGCGCCCGGGTGATGGTGACGATCGAGGGCGGCGCCTGGAAGCTGCTGCCCTGACCCACCTCCCCTAGCGCCGCGCATGGACGCGGACATCGCGCTGATCCTGCTGCAGGACGGCGTCGTGAACGGCGCGATCTATGCGCTGCTGGCCTTGTCGCTGGTGCTGGTGTTCGCCGTCACCCGCGTCATCCTGATCCCGCAGGGGGAGATCGTCGCCTACGGCGCGCTGACCTACGCGGCGCTCGACGAGGGGCGGCTGCCGGGCAGCGTCTGGCTGCTCTGTGCGCTGGGCGCCGCCGCGTTCCTGGCCGGGCTGCTGGCCGACCGCCGGGTGCTGTCGCCGGGCGGCATGTCGCGCCTGGCGTTGGAGACCCTGGCGCTCCCGGCGCTCATCACGGCGCTGGCCCTGGTCCTCGCCCCCCGCAAGCCCGGCGTCGCGGCCGACGCGCTGCTGACGCTCGCCATCGTCACCCCCATGGCGCCCTACCTCTACCGCATCGCCTTCCAGCCGCTGGCGGAGGCGTCGGTGCTCACCTTGCTGATCGCCAGCATCGGCGTGCATCTGGCGCTGCTCGGCCTCGGCCTCGTGTTCTTCGGGCCGGAGGGCTACCGCGCGCCGGGCTTCTCCGACGCGCGCCTTGCCTGGGGCGGCGCGGTGATCCCCGGCCAGGCGGTCTGGATCGTGGGCAGCACGCTCGCGCTGATCGCGGCGCTCTATCTGTTCTTCGAGCATAGCCTGGCCGGCAAGGCGCTGCGGGCGACGGCGGTGAACCGGCTGGGCGCTCGGCTGGTGGGGATCGGCACCGCGCTGTCCGGGCGCATCGCCTTTTTGCTGGCCGGGCTGATCGGCACGCTGTCGGGCATCCTGATCGCGCCGCTGACCACCGTCTATTACGACAGCGGCTTCCTGATCGGCCTCAAGGGCTTCGTCGCCGCCATCATCGGCGGGCTGGTCAGCTACCCCATCGCCGCCCTCGCCGCGGTGCTGGTCGGCTGCGTCGAGAGCCTGTCCTCGTTCTACGCCAGCGCCTTCAAGGAGGTGATCGTCTTCGCCGTCATCATCCCGGTCCTGCTCTGGCGCAGCCTGCGCAACCCGGCCGAGGAGGAGGAATGACCCGGCTGCTCCCTGCCCTGCTGTTCCTTGCCTGGCTCGCCGTGCCGTTCGTGCCGGGGGTGCCGAACTTCTGGATCACGCTCGCGGACTACGCGGGCATCGCCGGCATCGTCGCCATGGGGCTGGTGGTGCTGACGGGCTACGGCGGCATGACCTCCTTCGGGCAGGCGACGTTCATGGGATGCGGCGCCTACGTCTCGGCGCTGCTCACCGGCGGGGCGGGCCTGTCGCCCTGGCTCGCGCTGCCGGCGGCGCTGCTGGCCAGCGGAGTGGCGGCGCTGGCGTTGGGGGCCGTCACCCTGCGGCTATCGGGGCACTACCTGGCGCTGGCGACCATCGCCTGGGCGGTGAGCCTGTATTATTTGGCCGGCAACCTCGACGGGCTCGGCCGCAACGACGGCCTGTCCGGCATCCCGCCGCTGCGGATCGGCAGCCTGGCGCTGACCGGGAGCCGCGAGTATTTCGTCGTGGTCTGGACCGCCGTGGCGCTGGTCGTGCTGCTGACATCCAACCTGCTCGACAGCCGGGTAGGACGGGCGATCCGGGCGCTGCGCGGCGGGGCCGCGGCCGCGGCAAGCTGCGGCGTCCGCCTGCCGCGGGCGCGCATCCTGGCCTTCACCTACGCCGCCGTGCTGGCGGGTCTGGCGGGGTGGCTGTATGCGCATATGCAGCGCAGCGTGAACCCCACGCCGTTCGGGCTGAATGCCGGCATCGAGTACCTGCTGATGGCGGTGGTGGGCGGCGCCGGGTCGATCTGGGGCGCGTTGCTGGGCGCAGGGCTGGTGACGGTGGTGAACGACCAGCTGCAAAGCCTGCTGCCGCGTCTGCTGGGACAGCAGGGCAACTACGAGACTATCGTGTTCGGGGTCCTGCTGGTGCTGGTGCTGCAAACCGCGCCGGACGGGCTGTGGCCGCGGCTGCGCCGGCTGTTCCCCTCGGCCCGGCCCCGCCGCGTGCGTGCGGACGCCGCCGCCCTGCCCGCCCGGACGCTGCCGGCCGCGGGGGCGTCCGTGCTGTCCGCCACCGGCCTGCGCAAGACGTTCGGCGGCCTGGTTGCGGTGAACGGCATGGGGCTGCGTCTGGACGCGGCCGAGATCGTCGGCCTGATCGGCCCCAACGGGGCGGGCAAGAGCACGACGTTCAACCTGCTGACCGGCGTGACGCGGCCCGGCGCCGGGCAGGTGCGCTTCGGGGGCCGCGACATCACCGGCCTGTCCCCGCCCGGCGTCGCGCGGCTCGGCATCGCGCGCAGCTTCCAGCACGTGAGGCTGGTGCCCGGCATGTCCGTGCTGGAGAACGTGGCGCTCGGCGCCCACCTGCGCGGCGCGGCCGGCCCGCTGGCCGCGATCCTGCGCCTGGACCGGGCGGAGGAGGCGCGGCTGTTCGCCGAGGCGCGACGGCAGATCGCCCGGGTGGGCCTGGACGCGCAGGCCGACAAGCCCGGCGACAGCCTGGCGCTCGGCCAGCAACGCTTGGTGGAGATCGCCCGCGCCCTGTGCCTCGATCCCATCCTGCTGCTGCTGGACGAGCCCGCCGCCGGGCTGCGCCATGCGGAGAAGGCCGACCTCGCCGCCCTGCTGCGCCGCCTGCGCAACGACGGGGTGACGGTGCTGCTGGTGGAGCACGACATGGAGTTCGTCATGCGGCTGGCCGACCGCCTCGTGGTCATGGAGTTCGGCGCCAAGCTCGCCGAGGGCGCCCCCGCCGCCATCCGCGCTGACCCGGCCGTCATCGAAGCCTATCTGGGCGCCGCCGCTTGAGCGTGCTGGAGGTCACGGACCTGCATGTGAGCTACGGCGGCATCGGCGCGGTGCACGGCGTGTCGCTGACGGTGGGACCGGGCCAGATCGTCACGGTGATCGGCCCCAACGGCGCGGGCAAGACGACGCTGCTGCACGCCGTGATGGGCGTGCGCCCCGGCCGCGGCGGCGTGCGGTTCGGGGGCCGCGATGTCGGCCGGCTCGGCGTCGAGGACCGGGTCCGCGCCGGCATGAGCCTGGTGCCCGAGAAGCGCGAGCTGTTCTCGACCCTGTCGGTGGAGGACAACCTGCGGCTCGGCGGGTTCCGGCACCGCGGGGCCGGCAGCGCCGCGGCGCGCTGCGACCTCGACGAGGTCTATGCGCTGTTCCCCCGCCTGCTGGAGCGCCGCCGCCAGCACGCGGGCACGCTGAGCGGCGGGGAGCGGCAGATGCTCGCCATGGGCCGCGCGCTGATGGCCCGGCCCGACCTGCTGATGCTGGACGAGCCGAGCCTGGGCCTGGCGCCGCTGATCGTGCGGGAGGTGTTCCAGATCATCGCCGGCCTGCGCGCCCGCGGCTGCGCCATCCTGCTGGTCGAGCAGAACGCCCGCGCCGCGCTGCAGGTGGCCGACCATGGCTACGTGCTGGAAACCGGCCGCGTGGCGCTCGCGGGGCCGAGCGCCGAGTTGGCCGGGGATGCGCGGGTCATCGAAACATATCTCGGCGTCGGGCCCAGCTGAGACGGAACCTGCCATCGTTGCGCCACGTTATCGGGCGACATCATACCCCTGAACGACATAAGGCAGGTCCCATGCGCAAACTCCTCCTCTCCCTGGCCATGCTCGGCACGCTCGCCTTGCCGGTCAGCGCCACGCCGGTCATGCAGCCTGCGCTGGCCGCGGCCGCTATGTCCGGACAGCCCGCCGTGCAAACGGTGCAATACGGCTACGGCCGCCGCGAGGCCCTCCGTCGGCAGGAAATCCGCCGTCGTGAGGAAATCCGGCGGGAGCGGTTCCGCCGCCGCGAGGCCGCACGGCGCGGCTACCTCCGTCCGTACTAAGCGCCCGCGGTGAGGCCGGATGCGGCGGCGGCTTTAGCCGCCGTCGTCCGGCTCCGCATGCAGCCGCAACCCGATGTGGTTCCGGTCCATGCCCTGCATGATCGCATCCACGTCACGCTGCACCGCAGTCCGTGGCCGTGCTGCCGCTTGAGAGGGACGCTGCGGGTCCGTCGCCACCATCGGACCGGCCAGCAGCACACAGGCGTCCTTGTCGCCCGCGTCGCAGTCCTGTTGCAACCGGCCAAGAAATCCCGGCCGCTGCGGCGCGCAGCCGGCCAGGATGCCGAGCAACACCAGGAACGTCATTGGCACCCTGCGCCTGCAACAACGGTTGCTTTTCGGCAAAGTCAGCCAGGGTTCGGCATTGGTCATGGCCCCCATGATAAAACAACCGCCCTTCCGATGGAAATGTCCCGGCCCTACGGGAGGCGGCGTTCGGCGAGCCGCTGTTCGACCACCTGCCGCCAAGGGGCGTCCGGCGGCGCCGCGGCCAAGGCGCGGCGATACAGCGACGCCGTGGAGTCACTGACCCCGCCCTCGGCCCGGGTGGCGGCCTCCGCGGCACGGGCGGCGATCACCGGGTCGAAGCGGACCTGAAGCGCCGCGCGCAACGCCGCCGCTGCGGCGGCGTCGTTGCCGCGCCCCTCCTCGATGTTGCCCAACAGCAAGAAGCCCTGGCGCGCCGGCTCGCTGCGCGGGTCCATGGCGGCCAGACGCTCCCGCAACTGCCCGATCAGCGCGTCCTCCTCCGCCGAGTGCGCCTCCCGGCTCGACGCGCCCGGCAGGCCCGGCGAGCCGCCGACGACATAGAGCCCGAGCGCCAGGACCGGTACCAGCGCCAGCACCGCATACACCGGGGCGCGCGACCCCGGCCGGGCCGCGTCCTCGGCGGTGCCGGCGATGTGCAGCAGACGGCGCTGCACCTCCAGCTTGGCGGTGGCGTGCTCCGCCGGCAGGATGCGGCCCTCCGCCAGGTCACGGTCCAACTCGGCAAGCTGGTCGCGATGCAGCGCGAGGGCCGGGTCGCGCCCGCCACGGGCGGCGGTCCGGCGGCGCAGCACGGTGGCCAACGGCGCCAACGCGGCGACCGCCAGGACGAGGATGGCCACCCAGATCATGGAGGCGAGAGGTCAGCCAGGCGGGTGCGCTCCGCCTCCGTCAGGGGTGCGGGCACAGCCGGGGCGCGACGCCGCGTCAGGAGCGCGAAGCCGAGGCCCACGGCCACCGCCAGCACCGGCGACGCCCAAAGCACGGCCGTCGCGGCGTTTACCGGCGGGCGCAGCCGCACGAAGTCGCCATAGCGCGCGACGACCCACTCCGTCGCCTGCACGTCCGCGTCGCCGGCGGCGATCCGGGCGCGAACGATGCGGCGCAGGTCGCGCGCCAGGTCGGCGTTGCTGTCCTCGATGCTCTCGTTCTGGCAGACGAGGCAGCGAAGCTGGCGGCCGACCTGCTCCGCCCGGGCCTCTTGCGCCGGGTCGGGCAGCATCTCGGCTGGGTCGCTGATGGCGAGGGCGACGCCGCTCCACAGCAGCGCCAGAAGTACGAGAGCCTTCACGCCATGGCCCGCAGCAGCGGCTGCAACTGCTCCGACACCACGGCGGGGGTCAGCGGCCCCGCCATGCGCCAGCGCACGACGCCCCCGGCGTCGATCAGGTAGCTTTCCGGCACGCCATAGACGCCCCAATCAATCGCCACCTGACCCGGCGCGTCCCGCGCGATGCGGGCGTAGGGGTTGCCGTGCCGGGCGACGAAGCCGGAGGCGGCGGGCACGGTGTCCTTGTAGGCGATGCCCCAGATCGGCATGCCGGCCCGGGACAGCGCCATCAGCTCCGGATGCTCGACGATGCAGGGCACGCACCAGCTTGCGAAGAAGTTGACCAGCACCGGGCGGCGCAGCGCGGCGATGTCGGCGCTGCCGAAGCCCTGGCCCGGCTCCTGCGCCGGCAGTGCGAAGTCCGGCATGGGACGGCCGATCAACTGGCTCGGCACGTCGTGCGGGTCGAACCGGCCGGCCTTCATGCGGCCCAACACCGTCATGAACCCGGCGCCGGCCAGCACCGCCGCGCCGAACGGCGCCAGCAACAGGCCCTGGCGGCGGGTCACGCGATTGCGGACCCGGGCCGCACCGCCGCCCGGGCCGGCGCGCCGACCCGCGTGCGGCGGTCCAGCAGCGACAAGCCGCCGCCCATCGCCATCACCAGCGCCCCAAGCCAAATCCACGGCGCCAACGGGTTGTAGTTCAGCCGCATGATCGCGGCGTCGTCCCGCTCCTCGCCCAGCACGACATACAGGTCTGCCATGCCGTTGGTATGGATCGCCGCCTCGGTCGTCGTCATGCGCTGCACCGGGAAGGTGCGGCGCGACGGCTGCATGGTGGCAATCACCCGCCCGTTGCGCTCCAGCCGCATCGTCGCGACGCGCTCGGCATAGTTCGGACCCGCCTGGTCGCGCAGCCCTTCGAGGGTCCAGCTATAGCCCGCCGACTGCACGGTGTCCCCCGGATGCATGAGCACGACCTGCTGGGTGGCGAGCGACATGCCGGCGACGCCTGCGACCAGCACGCCCATGCCGGCATGGCCCAAGGCGGCGCCGAACATCGACAGCCGCAGGCCGCGCAGCCGGGCCAGGCTGTCGCCCATGGGCACCCGGAACAGCCGGACACGCTCGACCACCTCGGCGAACGACCCCAGGATCAGCCAGGCGGCGCCCCCGAACGCCAAGGCCGGCAGCCCGCGCGCCGGGCCCAGCGAGGCGATGGTCCCCACGGCCAAGGCCGTGAGCGCCGCCCACCAGAGCCGCATCAGCGCCGGCGCCAGTTGCGCGCGCTTCCACGCCATGGTCGGCGCCACGATCATCGCCGCGAACACCGGCACGCAGAGCGGCAGCACCGTCGCGTTGAAGAACGGCGCGCCCACGGAGATTTTCGATCCCAGCACGAAGTCGGCGAACAGCGGATACATGGTTCCGGTGATCACGACGGCCGCCATGCTGCACAGCAGGACGTTGTTCAGCACCAGCGCGCCCTCCCGGCTGAGCGGCGCGAACAGCCCACCTGGCGCCAACGCCGGGGCGCGGAAAGCGAACAGCAGCAGCGAGCCGCCGATCACGATGCCGAGCAGGCCCAGGATGAACACGCCGCGCGTCGGGTCGTTGGCGAAGGCATGGACGGAGTTGAGGATGCCCGACCGCACCAGGAAGGTGCCGGACAGGCTGAGGGAGAAGGTGCCGATGGCGAGCAGCACGGTCCAGACCTTCAACGCCTCCCGCTTCTCCACCACGATGGCGGAGTGCAGCAGGGCGGTGCCGGTAAGCCAGGGCAATAGGGAGGCGTTCTCGACGGGGTCCCAGAACCAGAAGCCGCCCCAGCCCAGCACGTAGTAGGCCCACCAGGAGCCGAGCGCGATGCCCATGGTCAGCAGGCACCAGCTTGCGAGCGTCCAGGGCCGCACCCAGCGGCCCCAGGCGGCGTCGATACGCCCCTCCAGCAGCGCCGCCACGGCGAAGGCGAAAGGCACGGCGAAGCCGACGTAGCCGGAGTAGAGGATGGGCGGATGGAAGGCGAGGCCGGGGTCCTGCAGCAGCGGGTTCATGTCCCGCCCGTCGAACGGCGGCGGCCACAGCCGGTTGAACGGGTTGCTGGCAAGCAGCGCGAACAGCAGGAACCCGGCGGAACTGCCGCCCAGCACGCCGATCACCCGCGCCCGCAAGGCAGACGGCAGGCCGCGCCCGAACGCCGCCACCGCGCCGCCGCACAGGGCAAGGATCAGGCCCCAGAGCAGGATCGACCCCTCGTGGTTGCCCCAGGCGCCGGTGACCTTATACAGCAGCGGCTTCAGCGTATGGCTGTTCTCCGCCACGTTCAGCACGGAGAAGTCGTCGGCGACGCTGCTCCACACCAGCGCGCCGAACGAGGTGGCAAGCGCCAGCAGCTGCCCGACCGCGAGCGGCGGGGCGGCGGCCATCAGCCGCGCGTCGTTGCGGTGCGCGCCCCAGATCGGCAGCACCGTCTGCGCCAAGGCGAGGGCGCAGGCCAAGGCGAGCGCGAAGTGGCCGAGTTCAGGGATCATAATCCGCCCACCTTCTGCGGCGCCTCCAGCTTCGTCGGAGACAGCGTGTTCCAGGTCGCGGCCGGCGGCGGCGGCCCCTGCTCGGGCCGCCATTGGCCCGTCCGCTTCAGCGCGTCCGCGACATCCTTGGGCATGTAGGTCTCGTCGTGCTTGGCCAGCACCTCCTGCGCGCGGAAGCTGCCATCGGCTTGCAGGGTGCCGAGCGTCACCGCCCCCTGCCCCTCGCGGAACAGGTCCGGCAGGATGCCGGAGTACGATACGTCAACGGCGGCCCGGCCGTCGGTGATGCGGAACCGCGCGGTGGGCGCGCCGCGCTCCTGACCACGGTGGATGCTGCCGGCCTCCACCAGGCCGCCGAGCCGCAGGGTGCGGCCGGAGCCGGTGGCGTGCGCCGCGAGGTCGGACGGCGCCACGAAGAACACGATGTTGTCGCTGAATGCCGCGAGGCCCAGCGCCGTCGCCGAACCGACGCCGAGGCCGCACGCGAGCACGATCCAGAGCCTGCGCCGCTTGCGGGTCATGCGGTCTCCCCCATGCTGCCCCGGGGGTCGATCTGCGCCAGCCGCCGCCGCGCCCGGCCCAGCCGCCGCCACGCGCCGGCCGCGAACAGGGCGGGCACGGCCAGCCCCAAGCCGAAGCACGCGGCGATGTAAGGCAGATGCGTCATGCCGCGGCCCCATGCCGCTCGGCATCCGCCAGCAGCAGCCCGCGGATGCGGCGCTCCAGCACCGCCGCCCGCAGCCGGGCCACGACGATGGTGGCAAAGGTGAAGGAGAAGCCGATGGCGCAGACCAGCAACGGCCAGAGCATCGTCGTCGCCATCGTCGGCGCGCCCGTCAGGGTGATGGTCGCCGGCTGATGCAGGGTGTTCCACCAATCGACGCTGAACTTGATGATCGGCAGGTTGACCACGCCGACCAGCGCGAGGATCGCCCCGGCGCGGTAGCCCCGGTTCGGATCGTCGAACGCCCGCACCAGCGCGATGTGGCCGACATACAGGAAGAACAGCACCAGCACGCTGGTCAGCCTGGCGTCCCACACCCACCAGGCGCCCCACATCGGCTTGCCCCACAGGCTCCCGGTCACCAGGCACAGCGCCGTGAACCCGGCGCCCACCGGCCCGATCTCCACTGCGGCGAGGTCCGCCAGCGGGTGCCGCCACACGAGTGAGGCGAGCGAGCACAGCGCCAGGCTGAAATACCCGGCCGACGCCAGCCAGGCCGCGGGCACGTGCACGTACATGATCCGCACCGCGTCGCCCTGCTGCCAATCCGCCGGCGCCACGAACAGCCCCCAGCCCAGCCCGCCCAAGGTCAGCAGCAGCGCTGCCGCGGACAGCCAGGGCTGCACCCGTCCGGCCAGCCGCAGGAAGCGGCCGGGGTTGGCAAAACGGTGCAGGCTGCGCGACGGGCGCGCGGAGTATGATGTGGCGTCCACCCCTCGAAGATAGCACGAGATTGCGCCAGTTGAAGGCGTCCGTTGATCGGTTACTGTGCGCCGCACATACGCCGCACATACCAGGGGGCACGACATGCTGTTCGCCATCATCTGCACCGACCGGCCCGCAAGCCTCGACCTGCGCCTCGCGACGCGGCCGGCGCATGTCGCCTACCTCACCACCTACGCCGACCGCGTGGTGCAGGGCGGCCCGCTGCTGGACGCCGACGGGCGGCCCTGCGGCAGCCTGCTGCTTGTGGATGTCGAGGACCGCGCCGCCGCGGAGGGGTTCGCCGCCGGCGACCCCTACGGCCGCGCCGGCCTGTTCGAGAGCACCATCATCCGCGCCTTCCGCACCGTGTTCAAGGATGGCGAGCAGGTGGCATAGGTGGCCTACTGGCTGGTGAAGTCGGAGCCGGACGTGTTCGGCTGGGACCAGCAGGCGGCGCGCGGCACCGAACCCTGGACCGGCGTCCGCAACCACTCCGCCAAGCTTAACCTGATGGCCATGCGGCTCGGCGACCGGGCGTTCTTCTACCATTCCAACATCGGCCGGGCGGTGGTGGGCGTCGTCGAGGTGGTGCGGGAAGCCTACCCGGACCCGACGGCGGAGAGCGGCCCTTGGGTCTGCGTCGATATGCGCGCCGTGGCGCCCCTGCCCCGGCCGGTCAGCTTGGCTGAGATCAAGGCGCACCCGCCGCTCGCCGACATGCCGCTGCTCCGCCTGTCCCGCCTGTCCGTCAGCCCGGTGTCCCCCGCGCACTGGCATCACGTCATGAGCCTGGCGGGGGACACGGCATGACCGAGCGCAGGCTGTGCCGGCTTGCGGACATCCCCGACGGCGCGTCGCGCGGCTTCGGCCCGGCGCGCGGTGGCTTCACCGGGCTGTTCGCCATCCGGCGCGGCGACGCGGTGTTCGTCTA
Organism: uncultured Acetobacteraceae bacterium; assembly: GCA_964252005.1. Lineage (GTDB taxonomy): Bacteria > Pseudomonadota > Alphaproteobacteria > Acetobacterales > Acetobacteraceae > CAHJXG01. The sequence goes on from CAXULX010000021.1 coordinate 50,999, forward strand.
CGTGAACGCCTGCCCGCATGTCGGCGCGGCGCTCGACCGGGCGCCCGACCGGTTCCTGACCGCGGACGGCGCCCGCATCGTCTGCGCGGCGCACGGCGCGCTGTTCGGCATCGAGGATGGGGTCTGCGTCGGCGGTCCCTGCGTCGGCGGCCGGCTGGAGGCGGTGCCGGCGCGGATAGTTGACGGCGCGGTGCTGGTGCCGGAGGACGCCGGGCTGTAGCGTCGGGGCCAACAGCAATAGACACCGAGGGAGCGCAGAGTGTCCGACCGCACCTACCCCGTCCTGCCCGAGATCGCGGCCCACGCCCACGCGACCGCCACGCAGCACCGCGCCATGACGGAGGCCGCCATCGCCGACCCCGAGGCGTTCTGGGCCGAGCAGGCGGGCCGCATCGCCTGGATGCGCGCGCCCACTTGCGCCAAGAACACGAGCTTCGAGGGCGATGTCAGCATCCGCTGGTACGAGGACGGCACGCTGAACGCCTCCGCCTCCTGCCTCGACCGGCATCTGGCGGAGCGGCCGGACCAGGTGGCGATCATCTGGGAGGGCGACGACCCGAACCAGCAGCGCCACGTGACCTACCGCCAGTTGCACGAGGAGGTCTGCCGCCTGGCCAACGCGCTCCGCACTCTGGGCGTGAAGCGCGGCGACCGGGTGACGATCTATTTGCCGATGGTGGTGGAGGCGGCGGCGGCGATGCTGGCCTGCGCCCGGCTCGGCGCGATCCATGCCGTGGTGTTCGGCGGCTTCTCCCCGGACAGCCTGGCGAACCGCATCAAGGACTGCGGCAGCACGCTGCTGATCACCGCGGACGAGGGGCGGCGCGGCGGGCGCCGCGTGGCGCTCAAGGCCAACGCCGACGAGGCGCTGAGGCATTGCCCGACCATCCAGCACGTCGTCGTCGTGCAGGTCACCGGGGGCAGCGCGCCGATGCAGGCGGGGCGCGACCACGACTACGCCACCCTGCTCGCCGCCGCCGGCACGGACTGCCCACCCGAGGAGATGGGGGCGGAGGACCCGCTGTTCATCCTCTACACCTCCGGCAGCACCGGGCAGCCGAAGGGCGTGCTGCACACCACGGGCGGCTACATGGTCTGGGCGGCGATGACGCATCAGCTCGTGTTCGATTACCAGCCGGGCGAGGTCTATTGGTGCACCGCCGACGTGGGCTGGGTGACGGGGCACACCTACATCGTCTATGGCCCGCTCGCCAACGGCGCCACCACGCTGATGTTCGAGGGCATCCCCAACTATCCCACAAGCTCTCGCTTCTGGCAGGTGGTGGACAAGCACCAAGTCAACATCTTCTACACCGCGCCCACCGCGATCCGCGCGCTGATGCGGGAGGGGGACGGCCCGGTGCAATCCACCTCCCGCGCCTCGCTCCGCATCCTCGGCAGCGTCGGCGAGCCGATCAACCCGGAGGCGTGGATGTGGTACTACCGCGTCATCGGCGACGGGCGCTGCCCCATCGTGGACACCTGGTGGCAGACGGAGACCGGCGGCATCCTGATCTCCCCCCTGCCCGGCGCCGTGCCGGTCAAGCCCGGCTCCGCCACCCTGCCGCTGCCCGGCATCCGCCCGGTGCTGGTGGACGGCGAGGGCATGCCGCTGGAGGGCGCCGTCGAGGGCAACCTGTGCATCGCCGACAGCTGGCCCGGCCAGATGCGCACGCTGTACGGCGACCATGCCCGCTTCGTGCAGACCTACTTCACGACCTTCAAGGGCCTGTATTTCACCGGCGACGGCGCCCGGCGCGACGAGGACGGCTATTTCTGGATCACCGGCCGGGTCGACGACGTGATCAACGTGAGCGGCCATCGCATGGGCACCGCCGAGGTCGAGAGCGCGTTGGTGGCCCACTCCAAGGTCGCGGAGGCCGCGGTCGTCGGCTTCCCGCACGACATCAAGGGCCAGGGCATCTACGCCTACGTGACGCTGGTGGACGGCGAGGAGCCGACGGACGCGCTGCGCAAGGAACTGGTCGCCTGGGTGCGGCGCGAGATCGGCCCCATCGCGGCGCCGGACGCGATCCAGTGGGCGCCGGGCCTGCCGAAGACCCGGTCGGGCAAGATCATGCGCCGCATCCTCCGCAAGATCGCCGCCAACGAGACGGAGGGCCTGGGCGACACCAGCACCCTGGCCGATCCGGGCGTCGTCACCGACCTGGTGAGCGGCCGGGCAGGCTGAGCGGCAGGGATGGGGTACTGCGGGGCGCCCGGCCTAGCCCCGCGGCAACTCCTGCTCCACCAGCGCCGCCCAGAAGCTGGCGCCGACCGGCAGGATGTCGTCGTTGAAGTCGTAGCGCGCGTTGTGCAGCGGGACCGTACCTTTGGTCTGGCCGCGCTGGCCGATCCGCACGAAGCAGCCCGGCACCGCCTGCGCCATGTAGGAGAAATCCTCGCCCCCCATGGTCGGCGGCGCCTCGGTGATGACCTTGCCCTGGCCCAGCAGCCGTTCCGCCGCCTGCACGGCGCGCAGCGTCGGCTCGGGCGCGTTCACCACGGAGGGGTAGCCGCGCTCGTAGTCCAGCGTGGCCGTCGCGCCGTAGGCCGCGGCGGTCGCCTCCGCCGTCTCGCGCATGATGCGCTCCATTTCGTCCCGCACGTCGGCGTCCAGCGTGCGGACGGTGCCGTTCAGCACGGCGCCGTCGGGGATCACGTTGCTGGCGCTGCCGGCATGGAACTGGGTGATGCTCAGCACCGCGCTCCGGAGCGGGTCGATGCGCCGGGACACGGCGCTCTGCAACGCCAGCACGACGTGGCTGCCGATCACCACCGGGTCGATGCTGGCATGCGGCCGGGCCGCGTGGCCGCCGCGCCCGGCGACCCTGATCCAGAACGTGTCCGCGGCGGCACAGACCTGGCCCGTCGCCGCCTGCATCGTGCCGACCGGCAGCGTGGGGTCGTTGTGCGCGCCGAACACCATGTCGCAGGGGAAGCGCCGGAACAGCCCCTCCTCCACCATCACGCGCCCGCCGCCGCCGCCCTCCTCCGCCGGCTGGAAGATGAAGTGCACGGTCCCGTCGAAGTTGCGGGTCTCCGCTAGGTAGCGCGCCGCCCCCAGCAGCATCGTCGTGTGCCCGTCATGCCCGCAGGCGTGCATCCGGCCCGGCGCCGTCGAGCGGTGCGCGAACTCGTTCTCCTCCGTCATCGGCAGGCAGTCCATGTCCGCCCGCAAGCCGATGGCCCGTCCGGACGATCCCTGGCGCAGCGTGCCGACCAGCCCGGTGCCGGCGATGCCGCGCGTGACCTCGATCCCCCATTCCGCCAGCTTGGCCGCGACGGTGTCGCTGGTGCGGCGCTCCTCGAAGCCCAGCTCCGGATGGGCGTGCAGGTCCTGCCGCCAGGCGGTCAGTTCGGGCAGGAGGGCGGCGATGCGGTTGTGGACGGGCATGGGCGTTCTCCGTGTGGGTCGGCGGTTACAACGTGCCGCCGCGGCGCCCGGCCATGGCGCCCAGCCGCAGCCGGAGCGCCTGGAGCTTGATGAACCCCTGGGCGTCGGTCTGGTCGTAGGCGCCCTGGTCGTCCTCGAAGGTCACGACCTTCATCGAATACAGGCTGTTCGGGCTTTCCCGCCCGATCACGCTCACGTTGCCCTTATATAGCCGCAGCCGCACCCGGCCGGTCACGCTGTGCTGGCTCTCGTCGATGGCCGCCTGGAGCATCCGCCGCTCCGGGCTGAACCAGAAGCCGTTGTAGATCAGCTCGGCATAGCGCGGCATCAGGCTGTCCTTGAGGTGCGCGGCCTCCCGGTCCAGCGTGATGCTCTCGATGCCGCGATGGGCCACCAGCAGGATGGAGCCGCCGGGCGTCTCGTACACGCCGCGGGACTTCATGCCGACGAAGCGGTTCTCCACGAGGTCCAGCCGGCCGATGCCGTTGGCGCGGCCCAGCTCGTTGAGCCGGGTCAGCAGGGACGCCGGCGACAGGGCGGCGCCGTCGATGGCGACGGGGTCGCCGCGCTCGAAGTCGATGCTGATGACGGTGGACTGGTCCGGCGCGTCCTCTGGCCGGATGGTGCGCTGATAGACCATCTCCGGCGCCTCGTCGGCCGGGTCCTCCAGCATCTTGCCCTCCGAGGAGGAGTGCAGCAGGTTCGCATCCACGCTGAACGGCGCCTCGCCCCGCTTGTCGCGGGCGATGGGGATCTGGTTGGCCTCGGCGAACTCCAGCAGGCGGGTGCGGCTGGTCAGGTCCCATTCGCGCCAGGGGGCGATCACCTTGATGTCGGGCTTCAGCGCGTAGTAGGCGATCTCGAACCGCACCTGGTCGTTGCCCTTGCCCGTGGCGCCGTGCGCCACCGCGTCGGCGCCGACCATCTCCGCGATCTCGATCTGCCGCTGCGCGATCAGGGGGCGCGCGATGCTGGTGCCCAGCAGGTACTGGCCCTCATAGACCGTGTTGGCGCGGAACATGGGGAACACGAAGTCGCGGACGAAGGTCTCGCGCAGGTCGTCGATGAAGATATCCTTGACGCCGAATATCTCGGCCTTGCGCCGGGCCGGTTCCAACTCCTCGCCCTGGCCGAGGTCGGCGGTGAAGGTCACGACCTCGCAGCGGTAGGTGGTCTGCAGCCAGCGCAGGATGACACTGGTGTCCAACCCGCCGGAATAGGCGAGCACGACCTTCTTCACATCCTTGACGCGCATGACGCTTTCTTTCCACTAGCCCAAGCACCGGAGCTAACCCATCGGAGGACGATCCGGCAAGGGGAGGCGGCAAGAGCGGAACGGGGTAAATTTGTTCAGAACGCGAGCAGCAAAGCTTAAGAGGAGCGATCAGGCCAACTTGGTCCAGAGCGTTTCGCGCGTCGTTATATCGAGGAAAGCGGCGTGCCGGTCGAGAACAGCTTGCAGCCCTGGCCCGATCCGTGTCGATCACGATGCTTTCAAGCGATCGCCGTCATGCGGGCGCGGGTCTGGTCGCCTTGCCCAGCCAGCAGGCCGGCGATGGAGATGTCCTCGTCCAACTCTTCCCAATGCAGCCCGCGGCTGCTGATCTCAACGCGCTCGCGTTGCTCGACTGAGCCATGCAGAAGGCGCGGGAACCATGCGAGCGGGACGCCCAGAGTACGGCCGTCCGAAAGCTCCACCCACATGCTGTCCTGGTCGAAGCGGACAGTTTTAGCCCTCACTGAAAAACTCATCCCATGCCCTCGCGATCTCATTCCGGCGCTGCTCGATGATCCCGGCCAGCTCCCGAAGCGTCTTGGCGCTGAAACCGTCATTGTAGGCTGGCTTGACCTGTGGCCAAAGCCAAAACTTGGCATCGATCCCGTCCCGCAGCACATGGATGTGCGCCGGTTCGCGAGGGCTTCCCTCATTGGCGTAGAACAGGAACCGGAAGCCGTTCTGGCGGAAGACGACCGGCATCTACCCTCTCGTTGCGGTGCGAGGTCCGGCAACGCAGCTACAGCGCCGGCGTCACCTGGCCGCGGCAAGAGCCGAAGCCGATGGATGCGGCACCCTCCCGCCGGGCCCGGGCGCACAGGATCACCTCATCCCCGTCCTCAAGGAAGCGGCGCTCCTCACCGGATGGAAGCGTGATCGGCGTGCGGCCGCCCCCGGTGATCTCCAGCAGGCAGCCGCAGCCGTCAGGCGTCGGGGCGGAGATGGTGCCGGTGCCCATGAGGTCGCCGGGGTTCAGGTTGCAGCCGTTGCTCGCATGGTGCGCGAGCAGTTGCGCCGGCGTCCAGTACAGCGCCAGGCTCGACCCGATGGACAGGCGGTGCGGCGCCAGGCCCTGCTTGCGCATGGCGGCGGTGATCAGCAGCACCTCAAGCTCCAGGTCCAGCGCGCCGGCGTCCTGGTCGGCGGGGTCGTGCAGATGGGGCAGCGGCGCCGGGTCGCCGGGCGGGCGGGGCGGCTGGGCGCTGCGGAACGGCGCCAGCGCCTCGGGCGTCACGATCCAGGGGCTGATGGTGGTGCTGAAGCTCTTGGCGAGGAACGGGCCGAGCGGCTGCGATTCCCAGCCCTGGACATCCCGCGCCGACCAGTCGTTCAGCAGGCAGAACCCGGCGATGTGCCCCGCCGCCTCGCCGATGGGGATGGCGGTGCCGAGCGCGTTGCCGGGGCCGACCCAGATGCCGAGCTCCAATTCGTAGTCGAGGCTGCGGCTCGGCCCGTAGCTCGGCACGGCCTCGGACGCCGGCTTGCGCTGCCCGTTGGGCCGCCGCACCTCGGCTCCGCTGGGGCGCAGGCTGCTGGCCCGGCTGTGATAGCCGATGGGCACCCATTTGTAGTTCGGCGGCAGCGGCGCGTCCGGGCGGAACAGCTTGCCCGTCGTCTCCGCATGGTGGATGCCGGCGTAGAAGTCCGTGTAGTCGCCGACATGCGCCGGCAGGTAGAGGATGCAATCCTCCGCCCGGTGCAGCAGATGCGGGCGCTCGTCCGAGCCGTCCTGCAACAGGGCGCTGATCGCGTCGCGCAGCGCGATGCGCGGGCCGGCGCCCAGCGCCAGGAACGGGTTGAGCGACGGGCCGATGCAGGCATGGGCGGCGGCCTGCGCCTCCTCGTCCAGCAGCCCCTCCTCGTGCACCGCACGCAAATCAAGGATCATGTCGCCGATGGCGATGCCGCCGCGCGGGGCGCCAGCCAGCGGCCCGAACACGCCGAACGGCAGGTTCTGGATCGGGAAGTCCGGGTGCCCGTTGGCGCTCGTCACCCAGCTTTGCAGCGACGGGTTGTGCGTGTGGTCAATCGTCATGTCAGGGCGTCCCCGCGTTCGGATGGGTCGGGTCGAAGTGCTTCCGCAGCCCGGCCCAGCAGTCCTGGTAGCCGTGCTGCAACTGCGGCGCGGCGGCCGCGAAGCTGGTCACGCGCTGGCGGTGCCGGCTCTCGAACATGAACGCCATGGTGCCCTCCAGCTTGTGCGGGCCAAGCTCCATGGCGCTCGCCCGCATGAAGGCGTCCGCATCGGGGCCGTGCGGCAGCATGGCGTTGTGCAGGCTGCATCCGCCCGGCACGAAGCCCTGGGGCTTCGCGTCGTACTGGCCGTAGATCAGGCCCATGAACTCGCTCATGCAGTTCATGTGGTACCAGGGCGGGCGGAAGGTGTCCTCGGCCACCAGCCAGCGGTCGGGGAAGCAGACGAAATCGACGTTGGCGGTGCCGGGCGTCTCGCTGGGCGCGGTCAGCACGGTGAAGATGCTGGGGTCCGCGTGGTCGAACAGCAGGGGTCCGATGGGGGAGAAGCGGCGGAGGTCGTACTTGTACGGCGCGTAGTTGCCGTGCCAGGCCACCACGTCGAGCGGGCTCTGGCCGATGTCGGCCACCCACAGCGCGCCGCCCTGCTTGACGAACAGGCGTGACGGGGTTTCGCGGTCTTCGTAGGCCGCCACGGGCGTCATGAAGTCGCGCGGGTTCGCCAGGCAGTTGGCGCCGATGGGGCCGCGCTCCGGCAGGGTGAAGGCGCCGCCGTAGTTCTCGCAGACATAGCCGCGGGACGGCCCGCCCGGCAGTTCCGCCCGGAACTTCACCCCGCGCGGGATCACGGCGATCTCTCCGGGTTCGAGGCCGATTACGCCGAACTCGGTGCACAGGCGGAGGCGCCCCTGCTCCGGCACGATCAGCAGCTCGCCGTCGGCGTTGTAGAAGTACTCGTCCGCCATCGAGCGGGTCGCGGCATAGACGTGGGCACCCATCCCGGACTGCGCGTCCGCGTCCCCGGCGGTGGTCATGGTGCGGAGGCCCTCGATGAACGAGGTCGGCCCTTCCGGCAGCGGCAGCGGGTCCCAGCGCATCGGGGCGGGTGGCACGACGGCCTCCGCGCAGGGCGCCGTGCGCCACAGCACAGGGTCCGCGGGGCGGAACCGGCCCCAGTGCCGCACGGTCGGGCGGATGCGATACAGCCAGGACCGCTCGTTGCTGGCGCGGGGCGCCGTGAACGGGCTGCCGCTGAGCTGCTCGGCATACAGGCCGTAGGGGCAGCGTTGCGGCGAGTTGCGCCCGACCGGGAGCGCGCCCGGCAGCGCCTCCGTCTCGAAGCCGTTGCCGAAGCCGGTCTGGTAGGCGTGGGTCAACCCCGCCTCCGTGGTCCGCATCACGTTCACGATCCTGTCTCCGCGGATTGGGCGACCTGGATGGCGTGCAGCACCACGCCGTCGTCGCCGATGTGGTTGGCCAGCAACAGCACCAGGGCCGCATCCAGCCGCCGGGACGCGGCCGCGTCCAGCCCGTCATGCGCCGCCACCAGCGCGGCGAACAGCCGGTCGGGGTCGGCGAGGCGGGGGGCGAGATCGAGCGGCATCAGGCGACCCGCTCCAGCACCGCGGCGGCGGGATGGCCCAGGGCGTGGCGCAGGGCGGCGGTCACCCGGCCCCGGTCGAAACGGTGGAACAGCGCCGCCACGTGCTGATCCGGGCGCAGCAGCACGCAGGCGCCGGGCGCCGCGCCGTAGCGCCGCGCCGTGAGGCCGCGCACGTCGTGCAGCGCGTCCGGCGCGATGCGGACCGTGGCCACGCCGGGGATGTCCGGCGTGGCCGGGCCGAACACCAACAGGCAAAAACCCCGCCCGGCGGCGTGGCGCAGCAGCCAATCCGGCCGGCCCGCCACGGTGACCGGCGCGTCCGCCGCCGGCGTCCCCGGCGGCAGGCAGCCCGGCCACTCGTCGCTGTCGTCCGCGTTCAACGGGCTGTCCAGCAGCCGCGCCGGGCGCGACAGCCGGCCGGAGTTCACCAGCGGGCGCGCGAAGCCGTGCCGGGCCGCCAGCATCAGCGCCGCGTCGCGATAGGCGCGGGCGGCGTCCGTCTTTGGCGTGATGAAGTCGGTGGCGCGCGTGCTGTGCAGGATGTTCTCGTCCGCCGCCGCGATGCGCTCCGCGTCGTAGCTGTGGATCAACGCTGTGCCGGCCGCGCCCTGGATCACCGCGGCGAGCTTCCAGCCCAGGTTGTCCGCGTCCTGTACCCCGCCATTGCCGCCGCGGGCGCCGAACGGGCTGACCTGGTGCGCGCTGTCGCCCACGAACACCACGCGGCCGTGCACGAACCGCTCCAGCCGGCGGCAGCGGAAGCTGTACACGCTGACCCATTCCAGTTCGAACTCGACGTCCGGCCCCAGCATGGCCTGCACGCGGGGGATGACGCGCTCGGGCCGCCGCTCCGCCTCCGGGTCGGCGTCCCAGCCGAGCTGCAGGTCGATGCGCCACACGTCGTCGGGCTGCTTGTGCAGCAGGGCGGATTGGTGGCGGTGGAACGGCGGGTCGAACCAGAACCAGCGTTCCGTCGGGAAGTCCGCCCGCATCACCACGTCGGCGATCAGGAAGCGGTCGCGGAAGCTCTTGCCCACGAACGGCAGGCCGAGGCACCCCCGCACGAAGCTGCGCGCCCCGTCGGCGGCGAGCAGCCAGTCCGTGGTCAGGCGGTACGGCCCCGCCGGCGTGTCCACCGTGACCGTGGCGCCATCCGCCCGGCTGTCCACCCCGGCGACCGCGTGCCGCCAGCGCAGGTCCACGAGGCCCGTCGCCTCGCACGCCTCGACCAGCCACTCCTCGGTGTAGTATTGCTGAAGGTTGATGAAGGCCGGATATTCGTGCCCGTCCTCCGGCAGCAGGTCGAAGTCAAACAGCTGGCGCTCGCCCAGGAATACCCGGCCGACGTTCCAGGTGACGCCCTTCGCCAGCATCCGGGGACCGAGGCCGAGCCGCCCGAAGATTTCCAGCGTGCGCTTGGCGAAGCAGATCGCCCGCGACCCCGTGCTGACGCCGTCGTCGTCGTCCAGCACCACGACGGGCACCCCGCGCTGCGCCAGGTCCAGCGCCAGGGTCAGCCCAACCAGCCCGCCGCCCGCCACCACCGCCGGGTGATGCGCCGTGCCCGGAGGCGGTGGCGCCGCGGCGTAGCGGGGGGCGGCGTGCGGCATCAGGGCCGCCCGGGCGTGTCGTCCGCCGGGCGGACCGGCGCGCCCTGCTCCAGCGCCTGCCACATCTCGACGTCGCGCTCGGCGGTCCAGATGCGCGGGTGGTCAAGGCCGCGCGCCTCGTCATGCGCCCGGGTGACGTTGAACGGCATGCAGTGCTCGAAGATCACCCAATGCCCGTACTTGGGCCGCATCTCCGCCATCGCCTGGTGGTAGACCTCCTTCAGCCCGGCACCGCCGGCCGACGCGCGCTGCACGACCGCGAACAGGTCGGCGGTGAAGGCGCGGGTGCCCTCGATGGCCTCCCGGCACTCGGCCGCGTTCACCAAGGCCCGGCCGCGCCCGGGCACCAGCGCCTCCGCCCCCAATGCCTCGGCGGCGGCGAGCGTGCCGGGCCAGTCGGCGAAGTGCGCGTCGCCGCAATAGGGCGTCGCGCCGAACTCGACCACGTCGCCGCTGAACAGCACCCGCTCCTTCGGCAGCCAGACCACCGTGTCGCCGGCGGTGTGGCTGCGCCCGATGTGGATGATCTGCACCTCGCGCCCGCCCAGGCGCAGCGTCATGCGGTCGTGGAAGGTCCGCGTCGGCCAGGTCAGGCCGGGGATGCTGTCCCGCCCGCGGAACAGGCGCGGGAAGCGGCCGATCTCGCTGTCCATGTCCTGCTGGCCGCGCTCGGCGATCATGTCGCGGCACACGTCGGAGGCGATGATCTCCGCGCCCGTGTAGGCGCTGGCGCCCAGCACCCGCACGGCGTGGTAGTGCGACAGCACGACGTAGCGGATCGGCTTGTCCGTCACGGCGCGGATGCGCGCGATCACGTCGGCGGCCATCAGCGGCGTCGCCTGCGCATCCACCACCAGCACGCTGTCGTCGCCGATCACCACGCCGCTGTTGGGATCGCCCTCCGCCGTGTAGCCGTACAGGCCCGGCGCCAGCTCCTCGAAGCTGATGGTCTTGTCGGCGAGGTCCTTGGTGCTGGCAAAGCCGGACATGGTGCGCCCCTCTGTGGCCTGCGGGCACGGTAGGCCAGGCCGGGCCTGGCTTCAACTCACGGGTCCGCGCCGCCTCGGGGCGGTCGCGCTCAGGCTCGCCGCGGCTGCCGGCGTTCCCAAAGCTCCTGGAGATACGTGTCTGACACCGCGTCGTTCTCGGCCAGCACCGCCCGGTGCCCCCCTTCCTCGAAGATTTTCAGCCAAACCTGCTGGCTGACGTTCCCGCCACGGTCTGCCCGGCGCCTGAAGTCCGCTTCGGACTTGATCTGGAAATGCGCCACGTACGCCGTCGCCAGCGCATGCTCCTGAAAGCCCGGGCGGTTGACGAGCGCACGCGCCCGATCCGGCCATTGGTCCGTGTAGTGCAGGAGCGGCACGCCAAACACGTCGCAGACGCGGAGGCCGTCGAGATGGTAGTCGTCCCAGAAATGCCAGAACGCGCGGGCGCCTTGGTCGAACTTGGGCCGTATCGTCTTCGGATCGGCGAAGCGCGCCCGGATGAAGTTCTTGGTGTGGAGGTTCACCCGGCGGTTCCGACGGGCCAGGCCCGTCAGCACGCTGCCCGGCTGGCGCGTCAAGCGCCCGCTTGCGCCATAAAGCACCCAATTGAAATAGACCGCGTCGAAGTGCGGCTCCAATGGCGCCATGAAGCGCGGTAAATCGTTATGCTCCTTGATGACCAAAAACTCGTCGATGTCAAGAAAGCAGAACCATTCCGTTTCAAACCGATGATTTGACAGGAAGTCAAAATATATATGCGCCTGGACGCCGTTGCTTGGATGCCAGTGGCGGTAGGTGACAAACGGGCAAGAACCTTCCAGATGCGGGACGATGGCGTTCCGGAGCGTGCAGGCGTCGTCGTCGTTTGAATAAAGGTAAACGTGGTCAATGCCGATGGAGCGATGGTAATCGAGCCACTCGAGGACGTCCTGCTCCTCCCATCGGGCGCAGGCAACCAGCGAAAACTTATGGTGCGGCATCGGGCTGTCCCTGAAAACCCTTGGGGTCTATCCCAGGCGAACGTTTCGGATCAACACTCGAATCACCGGGGTTGCTCAATGCCTGCGCCCGCACGTCCCGCCGCCGCGGCACCGGGACGCGCGGGGCCGGGCCCGCGCCACGCCGCAACGGCCCCGTGACACCGCGGCCCAGCCCGGCCATCCTAGGGCATCGCCGCACCCAGACGGCCCCAGAATGAGGAAACGCCCCATGCTCGGTTTGATGCAATCGCAGCCGCTGCTGATCTCCTCCATCATCGCCCACGCCGCCCGCCACCACCCCCGGGCCGAGGTCGTGTCCCGCACGACCGAGGGCGCAATCCACCGCACCGACTACGCCGGGATCGAGCAGCGCGCCCGCATCCTGGCCCGCGCGCTGCTGCGGCTCGGCGTGCAGGGGGCGGACCGGGTGGCGACCCTCGCCTGGAACGGGCACCGGCACCTGGAGTTGTACTACGCGGTGTCCGGCATGGGGGCGGTCATCCACACGGTGAACCCGCGCCTCTCGCCCGACGACATCGCCTTCGTGCTGAACGACGCCGGCAGCGGCCTCGTGTTCGCCGACGTGAGCTTCGTCCCGCTGCTCGCCGCCGTGGCGCCGCTCGTCCCCGGGGTGCGCGCCTTCGTCATGCTGGCGGACCCGGCGGAAATGCCCGAGGTGGTGCTGGCGCCGGGCCAGGCGCTGCTGTGCTACGAGACGCTGCTGGCCGACGCCGACGAGGACTTCGCCTGGCCGCGCCTCGATGAGGAGCAGGCGAGCGCGCTGTGCTACACCTCCGGCACCACGGGGCGGCCGAAGGGCGTGCTGTACAGCCATCGCAGCACCTTGCTCCACGCCTACGCGGTCAACCTGCCGGACGTGTTCGGCCTGCGCAGCATCGACCGCGTGCTGCCGGTGGTGCCGATGTTCCACGTCAACGCCTGGGGCATGCCCTATGTCGCGCCGATGGTGGGGGCGAGCCTCGTCCTGCCGGGCCGCCACCTCGACGGCGCCAGCATGCAATCGCTGATGAACAGTGAGCGCGTCACGATGTCGGCCGGGGTGCCGACGGTGTGGATGGGCCTGCTCCAGCATTTGCGCGCGACCGGGGGCACGCTCGACACCCTGCGTCGGCTGGTGTGCGGCGGGTCGGCCTGCCCGCCCATGCTGATCGACACCTTCGCCCGGGACTACGGGGTGCAGGTGGACCACGCCTGGGGCATGACGGAAACCAGCCCGCTCGGCACCTATTACAGCCCGAAGCCCGGCTTCGAGGCCCTGGCGCCGGAGGCGGTCAAGACCCTGCAATACAAGCAAGGCCGCGCCGTGCCCGGCCTCGACATGAAGATCGTGGATGACATGGGAAAGGAGTTGCCCTGGGATGGCGCCACCTTCGGCAACCTGATGGTGCGCGGCCCCTGGGTGACCCGGCGCTACCTCAACGCCGACGCCGATGCGACCGACGCGGAGGGCTGGTTCGCCACCGGGGACGTCGCCACCATCGACCCGCACGGCCTGATGGAAATCACCGACCGCACCAAGGACATCGTGAAGTCCGGCGGCGAGTGGATCAGCTCCATCCAGCTCGAGAACATCGCCGTCGATCACCCCGACGTGGCCGAGGCCGCCATCGTCGGCGCGCGCCACCCGAAATGGGACGAGCGCCCGCTGCTCATCGTCGTGGCCAAGCCCGGCCGCGCCATCGACCCGGCAGCCCTCCTCGCCTCCTACGCCGGCAAGGTCGCCAAGTGGTGGACGCCCGATGAGGTCGTGGTCGTCGAGCAGCTTCCGCACACCGCGACGGGCAAGCTGAACAAGCTGGCGCTGCGGCAGCAGTTCCGCGACTTCAAGCTGGCATCGTTGAAGGAGGAGGCCGGGGCGGGGTAGC
>CAXULX010000022.1:0-62498 GCA_964252005.1 uncultured Acetobacteraceae bacterium
TCTTGATGTCCGCGACCTTGAGGTGCCGGAACTCCTTCCACACCACCCAGATCGCACCGACCAGCAGCGCCACGCCCAACAGCGCCGGCAATTGCCGGACCGCCTTCCTCAGCAGGTTCATGCTCAGTGCGCGCCTGCTGCTGGCAGTGCCGTTGCCGGCAGGGCTGGTCCCGGCCGTCCCGCCGGGGACGCGGCGCCCCGGGTCGCCTCCAAGCGGTTGCGGATCAGCGTGATCGTCTCCTGCACGCCATACAGCGCCACGAAGCCGCCAAAGCGCGGCCCCTCGCTCTGGCCGAGCAGCACCTGGTAGAGGCAGCCGAACCATGCCTTGAGGTCCGGGAACGGATGCCGCTTGCCGACCTCGTACACCACGTCCTGGATCGCCTCCGCGGGCGTGCCGGGATCGAGGGGGGTCAGCATGTCGGCCAGGTCCTCCAGCGCCTCACGCTCCAGCGGCGCCGGGTCGCGGTAGCGTTTCGCCGGGCGCACGAAGTCGCGGTAGTAGGCGATGGCGTAGCCGACCAGGCCGTCGAAGAACGGGCTGACCCCCGGCGCCGCATCCGGGCTGTAGCGGCGCAGGAAGCCCCACAGCATGTCCGGCGTGTCGGCGTTCACCACGCTCGCGAGGTTGAGCAGCATGCCGAACGGCACCGGGCTTGCGGCGCCGCGGTTGCTGCCGCCCTGGATGTGCCAGGCCGGGTTGACGCGGCGAGCGGCCATGTCCTGCTCCGGCAGCTTGGCGGCGTTCGCCAGGTACTCGTCCACGGCGCGCGGGATGATGTCGAAGAACAGCCGCTTGGCGCGGTGCGGCGAGTTGTACATGAACTGCGCCAGGCTTTCGGGCGGGGCATAGCGCAGCCATTCTTCCACCGAGAGGCCGTTGCCCTTGCTTTTGCTGATCTTCTGCGCGTGCTCGTCCAGGAACAGCTCATAGGTGAAGCCGACCGGGGGCGGGCTGCCCAGCACGCTGCACACCCGGCCGGACAGGCGGACGCTGTCGATCAGGTCCTTGCCGGACATCTCGTAATCCACGCCCAGGGCGAACCAGCGCATGGCCCAGTCGGCCTTCCATTGCAGCTTGCAGGCGCCACCGGTTACCGGGGTCTGGAACCGCTCGCCGCTGTCGGGGTCCTGCCAGGACACGATGCCGCCGGCCGCATCCACCGCGTCGATCCGCACCTGCATGACCCGGCCGGTGCGGGGGTGGATCGGCAGGAACGGCGAGTAGGTCGCCCGCCGCTCCGGCCCGAGCGTCGGCAGGATCGTCGCCACGATCTCCTCGTGCCGCTCCGCCGTGCGCAGCAGGGCGGCGTCGAAGCGGCCCTGGGTGTAGTACTCGGTGCTGGAGGCGAACTCGTACTCGAAGCCAAAGCCGTCCAGGAAGGCGCGGAGGCGCGCGTTGTTGTGGGCGCCGAAGCTCTCATGCGTGCCGAACGGGTCGGGCACCCGGGTCAAGGGCTGACCTAGGAACCCCTCCAGCATCGCCCGGTTCGGCACGTTGTCCGGGACCTTGCGCAGGCCGTCCATGTCGTCGCTGAACGCCAGCAGCCGGGATGGCCGGCCGGTCAACGCCCCATAGGCATGGCGCACCCAGGTGGTGCGCGCGACCTCCCCGAAGGTGCCGATGTGCGGCAGTCCCGACGGCCCGTATCCCGTCGCGAACAGCGCCGTCTCCTTGCCGCTGGCGTCCAGGCGCTGGGCGAGCTTCGTCGCCTCCTCGAACGGCCATGCCTTCGGGATTGGATCGATTGCGTCACGTCGGGTGTCTGGCATGGCTGCAAGCTAGAAATGGGGGGTGTCCGGGTCAATCGCGGCGTCGGGCTTCCCGAGGAAAATCTACGGAATTGAGGCGATTGCCGGCACCGGCATTGCCCGCGCCCATGCCGGCACCGTACATAGGCCATCCATGCCGACACCCCCTCCCCTGCTGATCCCGAACGCGCCGGCCGTGGTGGCCGGGCACGGCCGCGCCGCCCTGCTCAGCACGGATGGCGAGTTGCTGACGCTCACCCTGCCGGAGGCTGCCGCCATGCTGCATGGCAGCATCCCGCTCCTGGTCCATGCCCCGGCGACGCTCCGCCGCCTGGGGAGTGGCCGGCAGCCCTGCCTCGACCTGCTGGAATTGTTCGCCTTCGCCATGCCGGCGCGGCCGGTCACGCCGACGCCGCGCGGGCTGGCCTTTGCGCTCGACCTCGAACCGCCCGGCAGCATGGAGGACGCGGCGGCCTTGCTGCCGGACATCGCCGCCGCCCTGCTGCGGCATCTTGCCGCCGGGTGCGACCTGCCGCGCAACAAGGATGCGGCGGGGCTTGCGGCCCATATGGGACAGGCGGGCTGGCCATGGGCGGGCCTGGTGGCCGCAGCGCTTGGCAAGCCCAAGGCCAAGCCGTCCGCGGACGGCCTGAAAGTCTGGCGCCGCCTGCCGGAATGGGAGGAGCAGGCGCCGCCGCCGCCGCCGGGCGCCCTGCCGGTCGGCGCCAACGAGGCGCGGTCCCGCCTCGCGCGCATGTTGGGGGCGCACGCCGAGCAAAGGCCGGGCCAGGCCGACTACGCCAGCGCCGCCGCCGGTGCCTTTGCGCCCCGGGAGGTCAGGGGCGATCCGCACGTCGTGCTGGCGGAGGCCGGGACCGGGACCGGCAAGACGCTCGGCTACGTGGCGCCGGCCAGCCTGTGGGCCGAGCGCAACGGCGGCACCGTCTGGATCAGCACCTTCACCCGCCACCTGCAGCGCCAGATCGACGTCGAGTTGACCCGGCTGTTCCCCGATCCCGCCGAACGACGCCGCCGGGTCGTGATCCGCAAGGGGCGGGAGAACTACCTGTGCCTGCTGAACATGGAGGAGCAGGTGAACGCGGCCCTCGGCGGCGCCGGGGCGACGGCCCTTGGCCTCGTGGCGCGCTGGGCCTCGGCGACGGCGGATGGCGACATCGTGGGCGGCGACCTGCCGGGCTGGTTCCCCGAGCTGTTCGGCACGGCGCTGCTTCCCGCCATCGCCGACCGCCGCGGCGAGTGCATCCATGGCGCCTGCCCGCATCACCGCACCTGCTTCGTCGAGCACACCATCCGCCGCGCCCGGGGTGCCGAGCTGGTCGTCGCCAACCACGCGCTGGTGATGGCGCAGGCGGCCTGGGGCGGCCTCGACGACGACGCCGTGCCGAGCCGGTACGTGTTCGACGAGGGGCATCATCTGTTCGACGCCGCCGACGGCGCGTTCTCGGCGGAGCTTTCGGGCCTTGAGGGCGCGGAGCTGCGCCGCTGGCTGCTGGGGGCAGAGGGCGGCCGGTCGCGCGCACGCGGCTTGCGGCGCCGGCTGGACGACCTGGTGGCCGGGCAGGCCGAACTTGAGGCGCCGCTCGACGCCGCGTTGCAGGCGGCGCGCGCCTTGCCGGCCCTGGGCTGGTCGGGCCGGTTGGCGGGGGACGAGGCGCCGGCCAACCCGTCGGAGGCGTTTCTCCGCCTGGCGCGCCGCCAGGTGCTGGCCCGGCTGGCGGGGGAGGCCGACGCGGGCCGCGGCGCCTCCGAATGCGAGCTGTATCCGGTCGGCCCGGACCTGCCCGACGCGGCGGCGCTGCTGGGCCGCGCGCTGGGCCGCATCGCCGAGCCGCTCAAGACCCTGCTGCAACGCCTGGGCCAAAGGCTTGTGGACGAGGCGGAGGAGCTTGAGGCCGCGCAGCGCAACCGGATCGAGGCGGCGCAGCGTTCGATCAAGCGCCGGGCCATCGACCGGCTGGCCGCCTGGATGTCCATGCTGGACGCCGTCGGCGCCCCGCCGCCGGAGCCGGGCGTCCGGCCGCAGCACGTGCATAGCCTGCATCTGGACCGGCGGGACGGCGCGGACCGCGATGTCGGGCTGCACCGGCATTGGCTGGACCCCACCCTGCCGTTCGCGCAGGTCCTGGCGGCGCCGGCGCATGGCCTGCTGATCACCTCCGCCACGTTGCGGGATGGGGGCGAGGGCGGGGATGGCGAGGCGGGCTGGCCGGCGGCGGAGGCGCGGGTGGGCGCCGGGCACCTGCCCTCCCCGCCGCTGCGCGTTTCCGTCGCAAGCCCGTTCGACTACGCCGCGCAGACCCGGGCGTTCATCGTGACCGACTTGGCGCCCGGCGACCCCTCTGCGCTCGCGGCCGCGTACCAGGCGCTGTTCCTGGCCGCGGGCGGCGGCGCCTTGGGGCTGTTCACCGCCATCCAACGGCTGCGGGCCGTGCATGCCCGAATCGCGCCGACGCTGGAGGAAGCCGGGGTCGCGCTGTTCGCGCAGCACGTGGACGCGATGGACAACGCGACGCTGGTGGACGTGTTCCGGACCGAGCTGGACAGTTGCCTGCTCGGCACCGACGCGATGCGGGACGGCGTGGATGTGCCGGGCCGCGCGCTGCGGCTGGTGGTGTTCGAGCGGGTGCCCTGGCCGCGCCCGGACATTCTGCATCGCCAGCGCCGGGCGCATCTGTCCGGCGGCGATCCCAAGAGCTACGAAGACAGCAAGGCCCGGCTGCGGCTGCGCCAGGCATTCGGCCGCCTGGTGCGGTCCGCCACCGACCGCGGCGTGTTCGTTCTGCTGGACCGCCGCGCCCCGTCCCGCCTGCTCACCGCGTTTCCGCCGGGCGTGGAGGTGCAGCGCGTGGGCCTGGCCGAGGCGGTGGCGAAGACGAGGGCGTTCCTGGAGCCGGCCATCACGCAGCCTTAGTTTTGCACTCCGGCCGGGCTGGGCTATGTTGGGCACATATAGCAGGGAACAAAGCATGCTCGTCCGAACCGGACTGGACGCCCAGGAAGCGTTGGTCTGCACCATGGTGCTCGTGGCCGCCGCAGATGGCGCGATCACCGACCGGGAGATCGGCGTGATGGCGGGCCTGGTTCAAACCCTGCCGATCTTCCAGGACTTCAGCAGCGAGCACCTGGAGTTCGCCTCCGACGCCGCAGTCGCCCTGCTGGAGGAGGACGAAGGGCTGGCCCATGCCGGCACGATGATCAGGGAGGCGCTGGAGCCGCGCCTGCGCGAAACCGCCTATGCCCTGGCGTGCGAGGTTGTCGCCGCCGACCGGGCGATGAACCAGCCGGTGCTCCGCATGCTGGAACTCGTGATGGGCGAGTTGCGGCTGGAGCCCCTGGTCGCCGCGGCCATCGAGCGTGGGGTCAGGGCCCGGCACCAGACGATCCCGCGGGCGGGCTGACGGCGGTGCCGGCCTACCTGATCGCCTCAATCGACGTGCACGATCCCGCCGGGTTCGAGGAATATCGCACCCGCGTCACGCCGGTGGTCGAAGCCCATGGCGGCCGGTACTTGGTCCGCACGGACAAGCTGGAGCCGCTGGAGGGCACGGAACCGCGGGGACGCGTGGTCATGTTGGAGTTCCCGTCCCTGGACGCCGCACGGGGCTTCTACCGCAGCGCCGACTATGCGCCGTTGCTGCGGCAGCGCCTGGCGAGTGCGACGGCCGACATCGTGTTGGTGGAGGGCTGCTTGCCCGGCTGAGCCGCACCGGATGCCGGGCCGCGCGCTGCGGCGGGAACAGGGCAGGCCCTGATGCGTTGACGGCAAAACGATGGAGCGACAGCATGAGCGGCACGGGCGACGCGAAGGCAGGGCCAGGGCATGAAGCGACGGTGCATGAGGTCCAAGGCGTGTTCCCCGACGACGCCACCATGCAGGGCGCTTTGTCGCAACTGACCTTGGCGGGCTACGACCGCGCCGATTTCAGCCTGCCGGAAGAACAGCCCGCGAATGAGGTGGCGACGCCCAACGAGAGCGCGGCCCCGCCGACCGACGACGCGGACAAGCGGCAGTTGCGGACGATGGGCACGAGCATGGCGGGCTACGCCGGTGCCGTCGCGGTGGCTGCGGCCACGCTCGCCACGGGCGGGGCCGCCGGGCTGGCCGTGGCCGCTGCGGCGGCCGTCGGCGCCGGGACCGGCGTCATGGCGAACGCGGCCGGTCAGGCGACGGACAAAGCGCAGGTCGATGC
Source organism: uncultured Acetobacteraceae bacterium (assembly GCA_964252005.1). Lineage (GTDB taxonomy): Bacteria > Pseudomonadota > Alphaproteobacteria > Acetobacterales > Acetobacteraceae > CAHJXG01. The sequence goes on from CAXULX010000022.1 coordinate 5,964, forward strand.
GCGCAATCAGCGCGGTCGCGAAGGCCGGTTGATCTTGGCCGTGCGCACGACCACGGCCGACCAGGTCAGCCAGGTCACCGGCTTGATGCAGCAGGCCGGCGCGCTCAAGGTCGAGCCGGTGACGCGCGCCGATCAGGCGCTCACTGCGGGCGTGACCTCGGCCGGCTGGACCGGTGACTAACGTTCGTCGAAACCGCTCGGGCCAACTCCAGACGTCGGGCTGCCCACGCGGGGCAGCCCAAGTCCAAGAAGGCCCTGCGGCTTAGGCAAGCTTCAAGTTGGTCGCGGCGGCCTTGCCCCGCTCCATTGCAACCTCATAGCTGACCTTCTGGCCATCATTCAATCCGTTCAAGCCGGCGGCCTGCACAGCGGTGATGTGCACGAACACATCTTTGCTGCCGTCCTGCGGCATGATGAAGCCAAAGCCCTTGGTGGCGTTGAACCACTTTACGGTGCCGATAGCCATTCGCACTTAACTCCTCGGGCGCACGGCCGGCCGTGCGGTGGTTGGGTCGATTGAACTGATGCCAAACGGCGTCAGTTCGGCAGGAACAGTCGCCGCCTACGCGAGCTTGAGGTTTGTCGCGGCGGCCTTGCCGCGCTCCATCACCACTTCGTAGCTGATGTTTTGACCTTCATCCAAGCCGCGCAGGCCGGCCGCCTGCACGGCGGTAATGTGTACGAAAACGTCTTTGCCCCCGTCTTGGGGCATGATAAAGCCGAAACCCTTGGTTGTATTGAACCATTTCACTGTGCCGGTCGCCATAACTACGTCGCTCTCCGTCTTTGCTGCCTGCAACAGCGCAAGCAGCGAGACAATCGGGCCTTTAGACGGCTTGTGGGCACCCGAGGATGGCGGAAGCGCAGCAAGGCTAGTCAAAACCACGACTGATTTGTTATGGGCGCAGAAAGCGCAAGGTGTGTCAATTGAAACGAGATGACGCTGCCCGCCGTTGCGGCAGGGTGGGTCAATCAAGCGACATCCGCGACCTGCCTCTCCCGCTGCATTCATGAAAAAGGGCGGACCTTGCGGCCCGCCCTTCTCCTTGCAGCATGTTGGATGCGTTTAGAAATCCATATCGCCCATGCCACCCATACCGCCCATGCCGCCGCCACCGCCGGGCATGCCGCCGGCCGGCTTCTTCTCCGGACGCTCGGCGATCATGGCCTCCGTGGTGATGAGCAGGCTTGCGACCGAGGCCGCGTCCTGCAGCGCCGTGCGCACGACCTTGGTGGGGTCGATGATCCCTGCGGCGACCATGTCCTTGAACTCGGCGCTCTGCGCGTCGAAGCCGAAGTTGTAGTCGCTGTTCTCCAGCACCTTGCCGGCGATCACCGCACCATCCTCGCCGGCATTCTCGGCGATCTGGCGCAGCGGGGTCTGCACCGCCTTGCGCACGATCTCGATGCCGAACTTCTGGTCCTCGTTGTCGGCCTTGAGCTGTGCCAGGATCAGGCTGGCGCGGGCGAGCGCCACGCCGCCGCCGGGCACGATGCCCTCCTCGACGGCCGCGCGGGTCGCGTGCAGCGCGTCGTCCACGCGGTCCTTGCGCTCCTTCACCTCGACCTCGGTGCTGCCGCCGACGCGGATCACCGCGACGCCGCCGGCGAGCTTCGCCAGACGCTCCTGCAGCTTCTCGCGGTCATAGTCGCTCGTGGTCTCCTCGACCTGCGCGCGGATCTGGTTGCAGCGGCCCTTGATGTCGTCCGCCGACCCGGCGCCCTCCACCACGGTCGTGTTCTCCTTCTCGATCAGCACGCGCTTCGCACGGCCCAGCATGGCGAGCGTGACGCTCTCCAGCTTGATGCCGAGGTCCTCGCTGATGACCTGGCCGCCGGTCAGCACGGCGATGTCTTCCAGCATCGCCTTGCGCCGGTCGCCGAAGCCCGGCGCCTTCACGGCCGCGACCTTCAACCCGCCGCGCAGCTTGTTCACCACGAGCGTCGCCAAAGCCTCGCCCTCGATGTCCTCGGCGATGATCAGCAGCGGACGGCCCGACTGCACCACCGTCTCCAGCAGCGGCAGCATGGTCTGCAGGCCCGACAGCTTCTTCTCGTGGATCAGGATGTACGGCTGGTCCAGCTCGGCGACCATCTTCTCCGCGTTGGTGATGAAGTACGGGGAGATGTAGCCGCGGTCGAACTGCATGCCTTCCACGACATCAAGCTCGGTCTGGATGCCCTTGGCCTCCTCGACGGTGATGACGCCCTCGTTGCCGACCTTCTGCATGGCTTCCGAGATCATGCGGCCGATCTCGGCCTCGCCGTTGGCGGAGATGGTGCCAACCTGCGCCGTCTCGGCCTCGGTGGTGATCTTGCGGGTGCGGTCCTTCAGCTCGGCCACGATGGCGGTCACGGCCGCATCGACGCCGCGCTTCAGGTCCATCGGGTTCAGCCCGGCGGCGACGCCCTTGGCGCCCTCCCGCACGATGGCCTGGGCCAGCACGGTCGCGGTGGTGGTGCCGTCGCCGGCGATGTCGTTGGTCTTGGTCGCCACCTCGCGCAGCATCTGCGCGCCCATGTTCTCGAACTTGTCGCCGAGCTCGATCTCCTTGGCGACGGTCACGCCGTCCTTGGTGATGCGCGGGGCGCCGAAGCTCTTGTCGATGACGACGTTGCGGCCCTTGGGTCCCAGCGTCACCTTCACGGCGTCGGCCAGGATGTCCACGCCGCGCAGCATGCGCTGGCGGGCATCGCCGCCGAATCGTACGTCTTTAGCTGCCATGTTGTATTCTCCTCAATCCGTTTGATCTTGCGTCGGGACGGCTCAGGCGGCCTTGGCGGATGCCGCGGGACCGTCGATGATCCCCATGATGTCGCTCTCCTTCATGATGAGGAGCTCCTCGCCATCCAGCTTCACCTCGGTGCCGGACCACTTGCCGAACAGCACGCGGTCGCCGGCCTTCACGTCCAGCTCGACGATGGCGCCCTGCTCGTTGCGCGCGCCGGGGCCGGCGGCGATGACCTCGCCCTCCATCGGCTTCTCTTTCGCCGTGTCCGGAATGATGATCCCGCCCAAGGTCTTTTCCTCGGCGGTGATGCGCCGGACCACGATCCGGTCGTGTAGCGGACGGAATTTCATGTGGGATCGCCTCCTATCGAAAGCCCGGATCGCCGGGCGTTAGCACTCTCACTCCGAGAGTGCCAGCGATCTAGAGGCTGCCTTGATCGAAGTCAAGGGCGCAGCAGCATTCGGGCATGTTGAGTGCCAAACTGCTGAGAACGCTTTCTTTTTTCTTTCATACTGCACGGCATTCTGAAACGCTCGCCTCGCGGCCCCGGCGCGGCGCGGGTCGGGGAATGGACCTTCAAAGACTAGGAAACCGGCATGACCCTGGGACTACAGCTCAAAGACTACCGGCTCACGACCGCCGAAATCCTCTATTTCCTGCCGGACCACCCGGGCCTGTTGCAGACATTCATCTGGCAGGAGCTCGACTTGGCGCCACGCTTTCCGGCCCTGCGCCGCTTCCTGCAGTTTTGGGAGCGCGAGCTGGACGGTCCCCTCCACTCCATCCGCGTCGCCAGCGGCGGGCGGATCCGCCCGGCCTCGGTGCGGCACGCCCCTCACATGCTGCACCTGCACTGAGTTTGACGGTACCGCCTTGCTAAGGCACTGAGCGCCGGCGCGCCAGCAGCAATCCGAGTGCCATCGAGAGTGCCAGGAGTGCCACGGCCCCCGCCACCTGCACCCCCTGCGACACCCGCACGCCGCCGCCCAACAAGGCGAACACGGCGGTCTGCGGCACGTAGCCCAGCGCCGAGGCCGCCAGGAACGGCCCGGCCGCGACGCCCGACACGCCGGCCAGCAGGTTGAGCAGCAGGTTGTTGCCAACCGGCAGCAAACGCAGCGTGAGGGTCGCGACGAACGCATTGGCCACCAGGAAACGGCTCAGCCGTTCAAGCCGTCCGGTTCCGCTCCGCGCCAGCCAACGCGCAGCCCACGCCCGTGCCACCCACCGCGCCCAGTAGAAGTTCCCGATGCACCCCAGGATTTCCGCCAGCAGCGCAAGGGCCGCACCCGGCCAGAAGCCGAAAGCCAGGCCGCCGGAGTAGGCCACCACTTGCCGGGGCACGCCCACGGCGCACGCGACCGCCGCGATGGCCGTGAACGCCAGCGGGCCGTGCTGTCCCGCGGCCGCGATCCCGTCGTCCAGGCCCAGGCGCCGCAGTGCCAGCCCGGCGGCCACCAGGCCGAGCAGCAGAAGCGCCGGCCGGCCGACCACAAAGGATAGCGACAGGGCGCGTTGCCGAATGCTGGCTGACACTCCATCTCCCAGGGAACGCCGCCGCGACGGGCGGCAAGCGGGTTTGACCAAGGCCGTCGTACGATTTGTCGTTTGGCCGGCGTGGATTCATAGTTCGCTCATGGTTTGGAGGCCAGACTTCAGAAATGCCGCTCGACGCAACGTCCGCCATCGCCCTCCAGCACACCACGCGCCAGCATCAGGCCCGGGCGGTCGCCGCATGGCTGTTCGCAATGTGCGCCATGCTGCTGGTCATGGTGTCGTTGGGCGGCGCCACGCGCCTGACGGGTTCGGGCCTGTCGATCATGGAGTGGAAGCCCCTTATGGGCGCGCTGCCCCCCTTGTCGGATGCGGAGTGGCAACGGCTTTACCGGCTGTATCAGGACATTCCGCAATATGCCTTGGTGAACCAGGGGTTCGGGCTCGCCGGCTTCAAGCACATCTTCTGGCTTGAGTGGGGGCACCGCCTCTGGGGCCGGTTGATCGGCCTGGCGTTCCTGGGGCCGCTGCTTTGGTTCGCGTGGCGTGGGACCATTGGACGGCGGCTGGCATGGCGCTTGGGCGTGCTGTTCCTGCTGGGCGGGCTGCAGGGCGCGATCGGCTGGTTCATGGTGGCCAGCGGCTTCGCGGCGGACAGCACGACCGTCTCGCCGTACCGGCTGGTGATCCACCTCGCCATGGCCCTCACGCTCTATGCCGCAATCTTCTGGACGGCGTTGTCGCTTTGGCAGGACGGCACGGCCTCTCCGCCCGCCGGCCCGCGTGTCCGCGGCTTGCGCGTCCTGATCGCCGCCACGGGTGCCGCGGTGGCGTTGACCATCGTGGCCGGCGGGTTCGTGGCCGGGTTGCGGGCGGGCCTGACCTATAACTCCTTTCCGCTCATGGACGGCTCGTGGGTGCCTGCGGGCATCGCGCAGCTTCATCCGTTCGTGCGCAACATGACCGAGAACATCGCGACCGTGCAGTTCGATCACCGGGTGCTGGCGACCCTCACGGCGCTCCTGGCCATCACGACGGTGGCTGTCGGGCTGCGCGGCGGTGCTGTGGGGCGCCTGCGGACGGCGCTGCTCGCGCTGGGTTTGGCGGTCGGTTGTCAGTACGCCTTGGGGGTCATGACGCTGCTCTGGGTCGTGCCGGTCGCCTTGGGCACGGCGCATCAAGCCATGGCGGTCCTCGTGCTGACCGCGGCGCTCGCGGCGCTGCACGCCGGGCGCAGCCAGGCTGCGGCGATGGCAGCGTCCCATGCGAGGCCATTCGCTCCATACTGAATGGGCCGCAGTGTCCATGCCAAACCCATCGCCCGTTGACATGTTCGAGGATGTTGAATGACCCAGCCCGCTCCCAGCCCCATCGCCGCGACGGACGCCTTGTTCTTCGGCCGGCCCGGCGCTGCCCTCGACCTTCCTGCGGCCGAGCGCATCGTCGGGGGCGCCTTGGCGGGCATGGATGATGGCGAGCTGTTCATGGAATACCGGGAAAGCGAGCAACTCAGCCTGGATGACGGCCGCATCCGCAGCGCCGGGTTCGACACGCAGCTCGGCTTCGGTCTGCGTGCGATGCTGGATGAGGAGGCGGGGTATGCCCACGCCGGAGAGCTTTCGGCGGATGCCTTGAGCCGGGCCGCCGCCACGGTCTCGGCTGTCCGCTCCGGCCGGTCCGGCACGGTGGCGGCGGCCCCGCGCTCCAGCAACGCCCGGCTGTACTCCGAGGCCAATCCGCTGACGGAGACCGAGTTCCCGGACCGGACGGCCACGCTCAGCGAGATCGACGCATACGCCCGCAGCCGGGACCCGCGGGTCAAGCAGGTCATGGCGTCGCTGTTCGGCGAATGGCAGGCTGTCCAGGTGTTGCGGGCGGACGGCACGCGGGCGGCCGACCTGCGCCCGCTGGTCCGGCTGAACGTGTCGGTCATCGTGGAGCAGGACGGGCGGCGGGAAAGCGGCACGTTCGGCGCCGGCGGACGTCACGGCTATGGCCGCCTGCTCGACGCGGCGTTCTGGCGGGCCGCGGTGGACGAGGCGCTGCGCCAGGCCCTGGTCAACCTGGACAGCCGCCCGGCGCCGGCCGGGGAGATGCCGGTGGTACTCGGCCCCGGCTGGCCCGGGATCCTGCTGCATGAGGCCATCGGGCACGGGCTGGAGGGGGACTTCAACCGCAAGAAGACCTCGGCATTCGCCGGGCTGCTCGGGCAGCGCATCGCAAGTCCTGGAATCACCGTCGTGGATGACGGCACCCTGCCGGATCGGCGGGGGAGCCTGACCATCGACGATGAGGGCACGCCGTCCGGGCGCACCGTCATGATCGAGGACGGCGTGCTGACCGGGTTCATCCAGGACCGGCTGAATGCCCGGCTGATGGGCGTGCCGGCGACGGGCAATGGCCGCCGGCAGAGCTTCGCCCACGCGCCGATGCCGCGGATGACCAACACCGTCATGCTCGGCGGCCCATCGGACCCGGAGGAGATCATCCGGTCCGTGCCGCGCGGCCTGTATGCGGTGAACTTCGGCGGCGGCTCGGTCGATATCACCTCCGGCAAGTTCGTGTTCTCGGCCAGCGAGGCTTACCTGATCGAGGACGGCCGCATCACCAGCCCGGTGAAGGGCGCCACGCTGATCGGCAACGGCCCCGACGCGCTGCTGAAGGTCGATATGGTGGGCAACGATCCCGGCCTCGATGCCGGTATCGGCACGTGCGGCAAGAACGGGCAAGGCGTGCCGGTGGGCGTCGGTCAACCGACCTTGAAGATCTCTAGCTTGACGGTTGGTGGAACGGCAACCTAGGAATCGAGACATGTTGAGCTTCTTGTCACGACTTCTCCTGGCGTGCGCCGTCACGCTCGTCGTCACGCTGCCTGCAACGGCCGCGGACAGGCCCGATGGCTGCCCGGCGGCGCATGTCATGCCGTTGGCGCTGCCCCGGGTCAAGGAAGCCCTGGATCATAATTCAGAGCTGACCATCGTGGCGTTCGGCTCGTCCTCCACGCAAGGGTGGCATTCCACCAGCATCGCGCAAAGCTATCCGGCAGTCTTGCAGGCGGCGCTTTCGACAGCCCTCCCGACATCCCACGTTGCGGTCATCAACCGTGGCATAGGCGGCCAAGACGCGGCCGAGATGCTTCCGCGCATCGAGACCGACGTGCTGGAGGTGCATCCGACCTTGGTGATTTGGCAAGTCGGCGCGAATGGAGCGATGAAGAACCGGGATCCCGAGGAGTTCCGGCAACTCCTCGTGGACGGCGTGCACATGCTGAGGAACACGGGCATCGACGTCGTGCTCATGAACAACCAGCGCGCGCCGTTGATCCTCGCCTCGCCGCATCACCAGCAGATCGACCAGGTTCTGGCCGACGTTGCCGGCCAGACGGGAACGGGCCTGTTCGACCGTGGCGCGTTGATGGATCAGTGGCAGTCTTCCGGGCGTCCCTACAAAGACTTCATCTCGGATGACGGCGTTCATCACAACGATCTCGGCTACCGCTGCGTCGCGCACGCCCTGACTTCGGCGATCCTGGCGGGGCTGCAACCCGCCAGCCCGCCGCTCCGTTCCGCGTCGGCGCGGCGTTAGGGCACGACCGCGGTTCCATCCAACCTGATATTCAGCCGGGAGCTTCTTCCGACACGCCGGCCAGCCTTAGCCCGCGTGCGACATGCTCCCGATCTTCCCCTTGCTCAAGGGGACTGTCCCGGAGGTAGCGTTCGACGCTGAAGCCGGGGTTGATCGTGAGCAGCCGGCGGCGGACCACCGCCGCCTCCTGCATCTGGCCGAGATAGCCGAGCGCGGACAGATAGAGTTCGCACGCGCTGGAGAACGCCGGGTTCATCTCGCTGACGCTGCGCCCGGCCGTGACGACGCCCTCGTAATCCCGCTTCGCCATCGCGACGAGGCTGAAACCAGTGTCGTAGTGGAAGGCGTGGGGATCGGTCGGCGCAAGCTGCTTGTAGCGCATCAAGCGGCGTTCGCCCTCCTCCCAATCGCCAAGTTGAAGATGGGCGAAGCCCGAAAGCGCCCAGGCCATGGCCAGGTTCGGGTTGAGCGCCAGGGCGCGCTCGTGCAGGGCGATCCCCTCCCGGATGCGGCGTTGGAGGGATGCGCGGACGTGGCCGGCAATCGCCAACCCCTTGGCGTCCTGCGGATCGAGCGTGACGGCGCGTTCCGCATGATGTGCCGCGTCATTCACCGCCGCTTCACGATCCCTCGCCCAGCCCTGGCTGATCAGCAGCGTGAGCCAGCAGGCATACCAGGCATAGGCCGCCGCGAAATCGGGTTCGAGCGAAATGGCCTGACGCAGCAACTGACCGGACTGCATGAAGTGCTCGCGCTCCAGCCGGCCCAAGCCGGGGAGCGCACGAAGCAGCAGGTCGTAGGCCGCCGCGTCCGACGTGGGCCGTTGCGCGGCACGGCGGCTTTCGATGGCCAGGATTTCCGGATCGACCTGGGCGACGACCTCAGCCGCGACCTCCTCCTGCAGGGTCAGCAGGTCGCTGGTTTGCCGGTCGAACCGCCGGGCCCAGACGATCTGGCCGCCATCGCGCAGGTCGACGAGCCGCAGCGTGATGCGGAGCCGCCGGCCGACCCGCTGAACCAGGCCGTCCAACACGAAATCGAGGCCAAAGGCCCGGCGCAGCCCGGCATCATCGCGGCCCTGCTGGACGAACTGCGCAAGCGACCCGCTTGAGACCAGGAACAACCAACGGACCCGTTGCATGGCCGAGGTGATTTCCTCCGCAAGGCCCAAGGCGAGGTGCGCCTCGGTCTCATCCGTGCCGACGAGGGTGAGCGGCAACACGCCGAGCTTGGCTCCAACCCGCGGCGAGGCGGCGCGAGGCTCAGGCCGCTGCTCGGCAGGCGGGGACACGGCGGGCGCGGCGGGCCGGGCCGTGCGGCCCAGGCGTATGTCCGCGAGCAACGCCTGGGTTTCCGTGGATGGCATCGCATCCAGCAGGTCCGCCAACACCGCCCGGCACCGGTCGTAGGACTGGATCGCCATGCCGCGCTCGCCCCGCTCGGCATGGGCCCGCATCAGCGCCCGCCAGGCGCCCTCATGCGCACGGTCGATGGAGAGGAGCTGCTGGGCGACGACGATCAGCGCCTCGGGCGACGACTGCTCCAGCAGCAGCGTCTCGCCGACCGTGCGGGCGCGATCCCGCAGGCGTTCACGTTCGCTTTGCAGCCAGCCGTCAAACGCGGGATCGACGCCGTCCAACTCCTCGAGCAACTCGCCATCGAGCAGGGCAAGCGATGCCGGGTGGGTGGTGGTGGCGCGGAGCACCTCCTCGACATCGACCCAAACGGCGCCGGGCCGGAGCGCAAGGCTGTCCCGGTTGATCGCCAGCACCTCCTTGCTGGCCGGAGCGAGCACCTCCAGCAAGCGGTGGATCTCCTGGCGAAGCGAGGCGCGCGCCTGCTCCTCCGGCCGCCGGCTCCACAGCAGTTCGGCCAGGCGCGAGCGAAGCACCGGACGCGGTGCGGACAACGCGATGATGGCGAGCAAGGCCCTGGTCTTGCGGCCCGGCGGCAGGATGCTCTCGCCGTTCGGGGTGGACGCTTCCATCTGACCAATGAGGCGGAGACGTATCACAACCGGATCGGCAGACCCGGTGGCGGCGCGTATGACAGCACTGGTCTGGCTGATATTCATTGCTGCATTACCGCTTATCTCACGCGCCATTACAAGGCGAATGTACTGAGGGGCACAGTTTTTCTCACGAAATTGTGTTTACCTCGAACTAACTTGACTATTTTCCTAGATCGTAGAGCCCGGCTTCGGAAAAGATGCATCGCGCGTCGCCGGCCCACACCCCTTGATAGCGCGACAGCCAGTATTCGGCCTGCGTCGGCCCGCCTTCCATCATCGGTTGCAGGGGAGCGAGGTAGGCCGTCTCGTCCTCGCCCGCGGCATCGTGCCGGGCGCGGGCACGCAATCCGTCTTGCGCAATCGCCACCATGTCCCGCGCCAGGTCGCGCGCCGTGCCCTCGGCCCAGGGCGCATCGAGGGCAAGCCGGGGCACCGCGGCCCGAAGTGCGAGGAACGCCTCCCAGGGATGCCTGCGGACCAGCGCATCGGCGGCCGCCAGGGCAGCGTCGTCATACAGGATGCCCACCCACAAGGCGCTCTGCGCCAGCATCATGTCCGGCCGGCCCGCGTCGGCGCCGCGCATTTCCAAGAAACGCTTCACCCGGACATCGGTGAAGGCCGTCGTCATGTGGTCGGCGAAATCGCCCATCGTGGCCCGGCCGTTGCCGATATGCGGCCGGCGCCCGGCCATGTACTCGCGGAACGACTCGCCCGCCACGTCCCTGTAGGCGCCCTGGCGCTCGATGAAATACATCGGAACGTCGAGCAGCCACTCGACATAGCGTTCAAAGCCGAACCCCTCCTCGAACATCACGGCCGGCATGCCGGACCGGTCCGCGTCCGTGTCCGTCCACACCCGAGCGCGGCTCGACAGGAAGCCGCTCGGCTTGCCGTCGACGAAGGGAGAGTTGGCGAACAACGCGGTGGCAACCGGCTGCAGCGCCAGCGACACGCGCAGCTTGCGGGCCATGTCGGCCTCGGACGAGTAGTCGAGGTTCACCTGCACGGTGCAGGTCCGCTGCATCATGTCGAGGCCAAGCTGCCCCACCAGCGGCATGTAGCGCCGCATGATGGCGTAGCGGCCCTTCGGCATCCAGGGCATGTCGGCCCGGCCGAGCGTCGGATGGTGCCCCAAGGGGGCGAAGCCGATGCCGAGCGGGGCCGCGACCGCCCGCACCGCCTCGATATGGGCAGTGAATTCGTCCCGCGTCGCATGCAGGTCGTGCAGCATGCCGCCTGACAGCTCGAACTGCCCGGCCGGCTCCAACGAGACGGAGGCGCTCCGATGCACCCCCTGCCCCTTCAGGCCAATCGGGGCGTCATGCTCCAGAATGGGTTGCCACCCCTCCGGATCGGCCGCCGCCATGCCCTGCAGCACCGCGCGGATGCCGTCGGGCTCATAGGGCGGCGGCTGGAAGGTGGCGGCTTGATAGCCGAACTTCTCATGCTCCGTGCCGATGCGGTACTCGGATTTCGGCTTGCACCCGGCGGCGATGTAGTCTGCCAGTTGCTGGACAGAGCCAATCGGCGTCGTGTCGGCATCTCCGGGATTGGACATGATGTGCGGGCATCCTTCATCGCGGGCGGCACGCCAACGCCACGGGCCAGGGTTGTCAAGCGCAGGCCAATCCGGCTGTTATGCCCGTATCAGGGTGCCAATGCCGCCTTCGGTAAAGAGTTCCAGCAGGCAGGCATGACCCATGCGGCCGTCCAGGATCACCGCCCCGCGCACGCCCTTGCGGACGGCCTCCACGCAGTTCTCGACCTTGGGGATCATGCCGCCGGAGATCATGCCGCTCGCAATGCCGGCCTCGACCTCGGCGACCGTCATGTCCGGGATCAGCTGGCGGTTCTCGTCCAACACGCCCGCGACGTCCGTCAGCATCAGCAGGCGCTGCGCGCCCAAGGCTCCGGCCACCGCACCGGCCACGGTGTCGGCATTGATGTTGTAGGTCTGGCCATCCGCCGCCATGGCGACGGGCGCGATCACCGGAATGAGCCCGGCGCCGGTCAGCGCGTGGATCACCCGGACATCCACGCTCTCCGGCTCCCCCACGAACCCAAGATCCAGCGCACGCTCGATATGGCTGCCGGGATCGCGCACCGTGCGGGTCAGCTTGCGGGCGCGGATCAGGCCGCCATCCTTGCCTGAAATCCCCACGGCCAGGGCGCCCGCGATGTTGATCAGCCCGGCCACATGCTTATTCACCGTGCCCGACAGCACCATCTCGACGACCTCCACCATGGAGGCGTCGGTGATGCGGAGCCCGTCCACGAAGCTGGAGGGGATCGCCAGGCGCTCCAGCATCGCGTTGATCTGCGGACCGCCGCCATGCACGACGACGGGGTTCACGCCGACCTGCTTGAGCAGGGCGATGTCGCGGCCGAACTGCGCCGCCAGGGTCTCGTCGCCCATCGCATGGCCGCCGTATTTCACGACGACCGTGATGCCGGCGTAACGGCGTAGATACGGCAGCGCCTGAACCAGGATATCGGCCTGATCGGCGGCGGCCCGCAATTGCTCGGGGGTGAGTACCATGCCGGTTCCCTAGCGGGACGGCGCGCGCTTGGTCAAGCGGGCAATCCAAGGCCCGCAAGCTCCGCCCGCAACGCCTCCATGCCGACCCCGGCCTCGCTGCTGGTGGTGCAAAGCTCCGGATGGGCGGCCGGGTGCTTGCGGATCAGGGCGGAGACCTCGTCCTGCTTGCGGGCAAGCGGCGCGGGCCTCACGCCGTCGGACTTGGTCAGCACGAGTTGATAGGTCACCGCCGCCCGGTCCAGCAGGTCCATCACCGCGAGGTCCGACGCCTTCAACTCGATCCGGCTGTCCAGCAACAGGACGACGCGGCGCAAAGTGGGCCGGCCGCGGAGGTACTCGAACATCAGCCCCTGCCAATCCTCCTTGATCTCCTTTGCCGCCTGGGCATAGCCGTAGCCCGGCATGTCCACGAGCGTCAGCCGCCCGCCCAGGTCAAAGAAGTTGAGCTGCCGGGTGCGCCCCGGGGTGTTGGAGGCGCGGGCCAGCGCCCTGCGCCCGGTCAGGGCATTGATTAGGCTGGACTTGCCGACGTTGGACCGCCCGGCGAACGCCACCTCCGGCAGGCCGGGCTCGGGCAGTTGATCCAGGCGTTGCGCGGCGTAGAAGAACCGGCACTCGGCGGCGAACAGCAGCCGCCCGGCCTCGATCTGCTCCGGGTCCGGCTGTGGCGTCCCGCCGCCTAGGACCGCGCCATCCGCGGTATCGTCAGCCGGGTCTGGCGCATGATCATCCATTGCTGCGCGATCGTGAGAAGATTGTTCCAACTCCAGTAAATCACCAATCCGGCAGGGAAGCTCGACAGCATGAAGGTAAAGATGATCGGCATGAACTGAAAGAGCCGCGCCTGCACGGGGTCGGGCGGCGGCGGGTTGAGCTTCTGCTGCAGGAACATGGTGACGCCCATGATGAGCGGCCAAACGCCCAAGTGCAGCAGGTGCGAGTAGGCGGCGGGGTCGAACGGGATCAGGCCGAACAGGTTGAACACGTTCGTCGGGTCCACCGCCGACAGGTCGTGAATCCAGCCGAAGAACGGCGCGTGCCGCATCTCGATGGTGACGAAGATGACCTTGTACAGCGAGAAGAACACCGGGATCTGCACCACCATCGGCAGGCAGCCGCTCGCCGGGTTGACCTTTTCCGACTTATACAGGCTCATGATCTCGCCCTGCATCTTGGCGGGGTCTTCCTTCAGCCGCTCGCGGATTTCCTGCATCTTCGGGCCGAGCAGCTTCATCTTGCTCATCGACTTGTAGGACTTGTTGGCCAGCGGGAAGAACACGGCCTTGGCGAACACCGTGAAGATCATGATCGCGACGCCGAAGTTGCCGGTCAGCTTATAGAGCCAGTCCAGCGCATAGAAGATCGGCTTGGTCAGGAAATAGAACCAGCCGAAATCGACCGCCTTGTCGAAGTTGGGCAGGCTCAGCTCGCTCTGGTAGCGGTCGAGCAGCTGCACCTCCTTGGCGCCGGCGAACAGGCGCGTCGTGCTGCTGCCCACCGCGCCGGGTCCGACGACCAGGGGATCCCTCGACAGGAAATCCGTCTGGTACCGGTCGCTGTTGTTCTCCGTCAGGTGGCGGAAGGACGCGACGACCGGCGTGGCCTGATCCGGGATGAGCGCCGTGAGCCAATACTTGTCGGTGATCCCCGCCCAGCCGCCCGTGGTGGTCATGTTGAGCGACGCGCCGTGGCTCTTGTCGCTCTCGGTCTTCGCCTTCTCGTAGGTCTGTTCCTGCAGGCGCCCGCCCAGCACGCCCAGCAGGCCCTCATGCAGGATGTAGTAGCCCGCCGTCGTGGGCCTGTAGTCGCGACGGATGCGCGACCAGGGATGCACGCCGACCGCGGCGGACCCGGCGTTGCGCACCCGCTGCTCGGCGGTGAACAGGTAGTTGGCATCAACCGACAGGGCGATCTCGAACACTTGCCCGCCGCCGTTGTCCCAGGACAGCGTCACCGGGGTGGCCGCCGTCAGCTCGGGCGCGGACGCGGTCCAGACGGTGTCGAGGTCCGGCACCTTCGCGTCGGCGCCCTCCGCCGTCCAGCCGAACTGCACGTAATAGGGCTGCGGGTCGGCACGCGGCTCCAGCAGGCGGACCAAGGGCGAGTCTGGTTCGACCTGCTCGCGATAGTCACGCAGCACCAGGTCGTCCAGCCGTGCGCCGAGCAGGCTGATGCTGCCCTGAACCCGGGGCGCCGAGATCTTCAGGCGCGGCACGTCGCGCGGCGGCGGGACCGCCATGGGCTGCGACCCGGGCGTCGCGACATCCCCGGTCGGACGGGGCGCCAGGGTGGTCGGGGTGGACTGCGTGGCCTGTATGGCTGCTTGCTGGACGGGTGGTTTCGGCAGCAGCAACTGAAAGCCCAGCAGGATCGCGATCGAGATCGCAATCGCGAGGAAAAGGCGTTTCTGGTCCATCAGAGGGCCGTCACTTTCCAAAACATGGGCAGGAGGGCACCGGGTCAACGCCGCCGTCGCACCAGGGATTGCAGCGCAGCACCCGCCACGTCGTCAGCACGGCGCCGTTGGCCGCGCCGTGACGCCGCAGCGCCTCCATGGCATAGGCGCTGCATGTGGGTTCAAAGCGGCAATGGGCGCCGATGAACGGGCGCAGGGTCCACTGATACACCCAAACGCACCACACCAGCATGCGCGCGATCAAGACACTCCTGCCTTGTCGAGCGCGCGTCGCATGTCGTCCATCAGCAGGGCGAAAGGCCGGGTCCGCGTCGTGTCGCGGCCGATCAGCACGAGATCCACGCCCTGCATCGGCGCATCACGCGCCAGCAGCCGGGCGGCTTCCCGCAGGCGCCGTTTGGTTCGGTTGCGGATGACGGCATTGCCGACCTTCTTGGTGACCGTGAAGCCGATCCGCGCCGGCCCGTCATCCCCGCGCAGCAGGGCTTGCAGCACCAGGCCGTGCACCGACGTCCGGCGCCCCTTGCTGGCGACGCGCAGGAACTCGGCCCGGCGTTTCAGGCGCTCCGGCGGCCTGGCGAGTTCCGGCGGCATCGCCGCATCGGCCGCGTCAGGCTGACAGGCGCTTGCGGCCCTTGGCGCGGCGGTTCGCCAGGACCTTGCGCCCGCCGACGGTGGACATCCGGGTGCGGAAGCCGTGGCGGCGCTTGCGGACCAGCTTCGACGGTTGATACGTGCGCTTCACGACAAACTCCGATTCCGATGGTGCGGCTGCGAGCCAAGGCGGACGCGCCACTCGGCAACCGGACAAGAAACAACCGGGGCAGCCTGGCCCGGCAGTTCCATGGCAGACGCGGCTTATAATTGGTGGTCCCGGGCCAAGTCAATCCAAGCCTGGCCGCGAAACCCTTGAGCGGGGGCGGGATTGGTGCTGATACAGCGCAATGATCCCGCCCCGCCTGCTCATTCCGCTGGTCGGCGCCGCTTCGGCCTTCGGCGCGTCGGGCGCGGTGCTGGCGCTCATGGGCGTGGGCGCGCCGTTCCTGGCCGCGGCGCTGGGCGCGTCGGCTTGCGCTGGCCTGGTCCTGTACGGCCTGATGCCGGCCGCCGCCACGGTGCCGGGTCCCGGCGCCGCGCAGGCCCGCATCGAGGAGATTGAGGCGCGGACGGCCAGGCTTCGGCACGATCTGCGCGGCGCGCTTTCCCCGGCGCTGATCCTCTCGGACCGCCTCGCCGCCAGCACCGATCCCGCCGTCCGCAAGGCGGGAGAGGCCGTGATCCGGTCCATCGAGCACGCCTCGGCGCTCATCACGGCGTCCAGCGGTTTGGCGCCGCCCGCGGCGCCGCTGGACAGCCGGGGCCTGCCCGGCCTGGGATCACGAGGCGCGCGGCGTCAGTGATCCCGTTTGTCGGCGAACTCCACGTCGCGGTGGACGTGCACGGACATCAGCAGGCCAAAGCCGAACATCACCATCAGCATGGCCGACCCGCCATGCGAGACCAGCGGCAACGGCACGCCGCCCACCGGAATCGCGCCCAGCACCATGGCGAGGTTCACAAACACATACATGAAGAAGTTGGTCGAGATGCCAAGCGCCAGCAGCCGTCCATAGCGGTGCCGGCACCGGAGCGCCACCAGCATGCCCGCGCACACGATGCAGGCCAGCAGCCCCAGCACCGCGAGGCCGCCGACCAGGCCGAACTCCTCGGCCAGCGTGGTGAAGATGAAATCGGTCTGCTTTTCCGGCAGGAAATCAAGCTGCCCCTGCGTCCCCTGCAGGAAGCCCTTGCCCCATAGCCCGCCGGACCCCATCGCGATCTTGGATTGGATGATGTTGTAGCCCGCGCCCAGTGGGTCGCTTTCGGGATTGAGAAAGGTGGTGATGCGGGCGCGCTGGTAATCGTGCATGTGATCATACGCGAACCGTGCGGCGAACGGCGTCGGCAGCATGACCAGGGCGACGGCCCACCAGCGGATGCCGGCCGCCAGGAACAGGGCCGCGCCGACGATCCCCACGATGACCGCGGTGCCCAGGTTCGGCTCCTTCAGGATCAGGCCGACCGGCAGCAGGACCAGCAGGGCCGGCAGCAGCAGGAACAGGGGATTGCCCATCCGGTCCCAGCTCGCCCGGTGAAACCAGGCGGCCAGCACCATGACCAGCCCGATCTTGGCAAGCTCGCTCGGCTGCACCTGCAGGCCGCCCAGCTCGAGCCAACGCTGCGCGCCCTTGCCGACATGCCCGATCCGCAGCACCAGGACCAGCAGCCCGACCGACGCGCCGTATACCAGCCAGGACAGCCGGGCGATGAAGCGGATGTCGATCAGCGCGATGCCCAGCATCGCCACCAGGCCGAAGCCGAACCGCAGGATGTGGCGGGAGGCGTAAGGCTCCGACGCGCCGCTGGCGGCGGAGTACAACGCGACGTAGCCGACCCCGGCCAACGCGCATAGCAGGAGCACGAGCGCCCAGTTGATCCGCCACAGCTTGGTCAGCAGGCCAAAGGACGGCTCCGCCCGGATCAACCGCCGCTGCGAGATCACGAACGCCCTCTCGCGTTCACGAACGCCCTCTCGCGTTCACGAACGCCCTTTCGCGGTCACAGGCGCCCCTCGGCGACCCGCTGTGCCGGGGCGTTCGGCTGGAGGGCAGGGTCGCGGGTCAGCGCGTCGATCATGATGTCCCGGCCGAGCGGCGCCGCCGCGGCGGCGCCGGCGTTGCCGTGCTCGACCACGACCGCCACGGCGTAGCGCGGCGCGTCGTAGGGCGCGTAGCAGACGAACAGGGCGTGCGGCCGGAACTCCCAGGCGAGCTTTGCCGAGTTGTACCCGTGCTCCCGCTGAGCACGGGACACCCGGCGCACCTGGCTGGAGCCGGTCTTGCCCGCAAGCTGCATGCCCGGCAGGTTGATCCGGGCCACCGGCGCGGTGCCGCCGGCCTCGTTCACCACCGCCCACATGCCCTCCCGCAGCAGATGCAGCCCGCGTTCCGGCAAATTGAGCGCCGGCCAGTCCTCCGGCGCCGCGCCCTTCTGCACGACGCCCGCGATGGAGCGGGTCAGATGCGGCTGCACGGCACGCCCGCTGGCGATCCGCGCCACGTAGGTCGCCAGCGCCAGCGGCGTCGTCTGGATGTAGCCCTGGCCGATGCCGCAGCTGATGGTGTCACCGATGTTCCATGCCTTGCCATGCGCCCGGCGCCAGGCGCGGGTCGGCATCAGGCCCTTGCGGGCGCCGGGCAGCTCGATGTCGAGGTCCACGCCGATGCCGAACCGGTTGGCCATCGCCGCCACGCGGTCGATGCCGGCGCGCCGGGCGACCTCGTAGAAGAACACGTCGCAGCTGTTCTTCAGCCCGCCCCGCATGTCCAGCGCGCCGTGGCCGTGCTTGCTCCAGCAATGGAACCGCGTGTCGCCGAGATCGAGGAAGCCCGGGCAGGTGATGCGGTCCTTGGGGCCGATGACGCCCGCCTCCAGACCGGCCATCGCGACAACCATCTTGAACGTGCTGCCCGGCGGATACAGCCCGGCCGCCGCCTTGTTGATCAGCGGCGTCCGCCGGTTGCGCGTCCACTCCACCCATTGCGCCTGGCTGACGCCCGAGTTGAACAGCGTGGGATCGAAGGACGGGTTGGTGGTCATCGCCAGCACCTCGCCGTTGCGCGCGTCCAGCACCACGGCGGAGGCGCTCTCGTCGCCCAGGCGTTGCAGGACCGACGCCTGCAGGGCCGCGTCGATGGTCAGGCCCAGGTCCTCCCCCGCCACGCCCTCCTGCCGGTCCAGCTCGCGGATGATGCGGCCGGCGGCGTTCACCTCCATCTGCACGGCGCCGGGCTGGCCGCGGAGCCGGATGTCATGCGCCTTTTCCATGCCGGCCCGGCCGATGCGCAGGCCCGGCAGCCCCAGCGTGGGATCCTCCGCCACGTCGTCATCGTTCGGGGGCGCCACGTAGCCGACGACGTGGGCGAGCGCCGGGCCGTGCGGGTAGGTGCGCGTCGTCCCGACATCGACGACGATGCCGGGCAGGTCGGGGGCGTTCACCTCAATCCGCGCCATCTCCTCCCAGGTCAGGAACTCCCGCAGCGTGACCGGGACGAAGCGGCGCCGGGCGCGCAACTCGCGCTCGATGCGGGCACGCTCGGCATCGGTGAGCGGCACGAGCTGCGCGAAGGCGTCGAGCGTCGCGCCGGCATCGACCGACCGACCGGCGGTGAACAGGGCGCGCCAATTCGTCTGGTTGCCGCCGAGGACGACGCCGGACCGGTCGAGGATGCGGCCACGCGGCGGCGCGATCAGCCGCTCGCTGATGCGGTTGTTGTCGGACAGCGTGGCGTAGCGTTCGCCCTCGACGATCTGGGTCCGATACAGCTTCACCCCCAGCGCGCCGAAGATGCCGAGCTGCCCGGCGCCCAACAGCAGGGCGCGCCGGGTGAACACGCCGCCCTCCTTCGTGTCTCCCCGCTTCTCCCTCGCCCTCCTCATCTCACACCCGGTCCGGATCAACTAGGCCGCGATGCGCCTGGGTGAACAGGGCCGCGAGCGCCGGGTAAAGCCCGGCCGTCAGCCCGAATTGCAGCAGCGCGGCGCTGACCGGCATCAGCCGTACGCTCAGCAGGCCGACCATCGCCCACTCGGTGGCGGCCGCCCAAGCCGCCACGGCGACGAACACGAGCCAAACCGCCAGGAGGCCCTGCTGCGCCAACACCCGGCGCAAGCCCGCCGCCAGCCCATGCGCCGCCAGCAGCAGCAGCACCGAAACGCCCGGCGGCGTCAGGCCCAGCAGGTCGGCAAGCAGGCCCAGGAGGAACACGGCCAAGGGCGGCATGCTGGCCGGCCAGGCCAACGACCAGAAGAACACGCAGGCGAGCGCGAGGGCCGGCTGCAACTGCGCCTGGCCCGGCACGTCGAGCGGCGCCGCGGCCAGCAACAGGAGCATCGCCGTGCAGGCGGCCGGGAAGGACTGGCGGGCAGCAGCGTCAAGCCAGCGCCGCAGCGTGGGCCGCGGCCGGATGCCCGGCGTGCGCAGCGCGGCCAAGGCTACTTGCCCCGTCTCTCGGCGGACCGGATGACCGTCTCTGGCGGCAGGCCGGGCAACCCGTAGTCGAACAGCCGAACGGCATCGAGGCGGTCGAGCCGGGCCGCCAGCTCCACCTCCGGCGCGTTGCCGGCATTGTAGCGCACGACGCCGAGCGGCAGCCCGGCGGGGAAGGCGTTGGCCTCCGCGGACGTCACGACGCGCTCCCCCTCCCGCGGCAGCGCGTCTTCCGGCCAATGCATCAGGCGCGGGCGCGGCCCGTTGGTGCCCATCAGGATCGCGTGCCCGCGGCTGCCCTCCAGGGTGACCGGAATGCGGCTGTTCAAGTCGGTCACCAGCAGCACGCGGGCGCTGCGCGCGCCCAGCTCGGTCACCCGTCCCACCACTCCCTGCCCGTCCAGGGCGATCTGGCCCTTGGCCACCCCATGGT
Organism: uncultured Acetobacteraceae bacterium; assembly: GCA_964252005.1. Lineage (GTDB taxonomy): Bacteria > Pseudomonadota > Alphaproteobacteria > Acetobacterales > Acetobacteraceae > CAHJXG01. The sequence goes on from CAXULX010000022.1 coordinate 26,203, forward strand.
CGCGCCCGATGGACAGCAGCACCGCCCGGGCATAGACCCCGCCGGCGTCGGCGACGACGCGCGCCGTCACGTAGGACGCCGCGGGATCGGGCACCCAGTGCAGCGTGTCCTTGAGCATGGCGTTCTCCGCGTCGAGCGCCACGGCCGCGGCCTGCCAGCGGAGCAACTGCTCGTTCTCCAACCGCAGCCGGGCGTTGTCGGAGCGGAGGGATCGCAGGTCCCTCAGTTCCTGCAAGGCGGCGTGCGCGGCGGCCAGCGGCATGCCCACCACGGCAAAGGCCGGCGCCGCGGCGTCCGCCACCGCCATGCGCGCCCGCTCCGCAAGCGGCGCGTCGGCCCGGCCGAGCAGCAGCAGCGCGAAGCCGGCCAAGACCAGCAGCGGCAGGGTCAGCCGAGCCAGGGCCTGGCGCATGGGAATCGAGGGCCGGATCAAACGCCTGTGCCTGCAAACGTGACGGATCGATACGAGGGCTTTAATACATCGACGTCAAGACATTCCGGAGCCGCTTCGTTTCTTCGAGCGCCCGGCCGGTCCCGAGCGCCACGCAGTGCAAAGGCTGCTCCGCCATCACCACCGACAGGCCGGTCGCGTGGCGCAGGACGTGATCCAGGCGGCACAGCAGGGCGCCGCCGCCGGTCAGCACGATGCCCTTGTCCATGATGTCGGCGGCGAGTTCCGGCGGCGTGTTCTCCAGCGCGACCCGCACCGCCTCGATGATGGCCCCGACCGGCTCGGCGAGGCTCCCGGCCACCTCGCGCCGGCTCACCGTGATCTCCCGCGGCACCCCGTGCACCAGGTCCAGGCCCCTGACCAATTCCCAGGGCCCGTTGTCGTCCTCGTCGCACGGCATCGCCGCGCCGATGTCGATCTTGATGCGCTCGGCCGTGCTCTCGCCGATCAGCAGGCCATGGCTACGCCGGAAATAGCTGATGATCGCCTCATCCATCCGGTCCCCGCCCACGCGCACGCTGCGGGAGAAGACGATACCGCCCAGCGCGATCACCGCGACCTCGGTCGTGCCGCCGCCGACATCGACGATCAGGTTGCCAGAGGCTCCCGTCACCGCAAGCCCGGCGCCGATGGCCGCCGCCATCGGCTCCTCGATCAGCAGCACCTTGCCGGCGCCGGCGCCCTCGGCGCTTTCATGGATGGCGCGGCGCTCCACGGTGGTGCTGCCGGACGGCACGCAGATGATGATGACCGGGCTGGCAAAGCGTCTTCGCCGGCACGCCTTGCGGATGAAATGCTTGATCATCTCCTCCGTCAGGTCGAAGTCGGCGATCACGCCGTCCCGCATGGGACGGACCGCGGTGATGTTGCCGGGCGTGCGGCCCAGCATCTGCTTGGCCTCCACCCCCACCGCCAGCACCTGCTTCTTGCCGCGCACGTCGGCGACCGCCACAACGCTGGGTTCGTTCAGCACGATGCCGCGGCCCCGCACATAGACCAGGGTATTGGCCGTGCCGAGGTCAATCGCCATGTCCATGGGCGTCATGCCGAGCAGACGTCTGAGCATGCAGTGCCTCCCTCGGTGTGCGGGAAACGCGGACCTCCCGATGAGAGGGTTAGCGTACAGAGGACTTACCCGCCCCGGTTCGTTACGACAAGAGTATCACTCAACTTTTGGTGAACCATATTTGCGACACAGGTTGACGGCATACTCGTATCTGGTTCATGCGTGTGGCATGATTGCAACCTGATGGAGAGCAAGCGATGCGTCCTATGACAAAGGCGATTGTTGCGGCAGTTTTGTTGATGGGGTTGGCGGCCTGTGGGGAGCGGCCCGGCACGCGGGCGGTGACGGGCGGGCTGCTGGGAGCCGGAACGGGCGCGGCGGTCGGCGGGTTGACGGGTGCGGGCGCCGGAACGGGAGCCCTGATCGGCGGCGGCATCGGCGCGGTCGGCGGCGCCTCGACGGCATCGCCGCGCCGCTATTGATCTAGGATGGAGAGTCATGATGCGTAGCAAAATCGCGATGAGCCTGGTGCTAATGGCCGGGCTGGGCGTATCGGCCTGCACAGACCCGTATGATCCCGGCCAGCGTGCGGTCGGCGGCGGGTTGCTGGGCGCCGGCACGGGTGCGGCCCTCGGCAGCCTTGCCGGCGGCGGACGTGGTGCCGCCATCGGCGCGCTGGTGGGTGGAGGCGCCGGGGCGCTCGGCGGGGCGGCAACGACCCCGACCCGGGCCCAGCCGTATTACCAGGAAGCGCCGCCCTATCAGCAGCCGGCCTATCAACCGGCCCCGCAATACTATCAACCCCGGCCTTACGGGTACTGAGCGGCAGCCGGCCCGGGGAGACCAGGGCCGGCCGTCTCAGCCTTGGGGGTCAGGCGGAAAGCGCGACCGGCTCGGTACGGGCGCGCTTGACCAGCAACTTGTTCAAGGCGTGGATGTAGGCGCGGGCCGACGCGACGATGGTGTCGGTGTCCGCACCCTGCCCGTCCACCATCTTGCCGCCCTCCTCAAGCCGCACCGTCGTCTTGGCCTGGGCGTCCGTCCCCTCCGTCACCGCCCCCACCGAAAACAGCACGAGCTTCGCCTCATGCGGGAACAGCATGCGGATCGCGTTGAAGGTCGCGTCTACCGGGCCGTCGCCGGCCGATTGGGCGTGGTGCACCGTGCCGTCGATTTCCAGCTCCAACTCGGCGCTTTGCGGACCGCGCGATCCCGCCCGCACGTCCAGCGAGACGAACCGCACCCGCTGGTTGTCACGGCCGACCTCGTCGTCAACGAGCGCCACAATATCCTCATCGTAAACGATCTTCTTGCGGTCGGCCAAATCCTTGAACCGGCGGAAGGCGTCGTTCAGCTTGTTGTCGCCGAGCGCCGCGTAGCCCATCGCCTGCAGCTTGTCCCGGAACGCCGCCCGGCCGGAGTGCTTGCCCATCACCAGCGTGCTCTTGGTCCAGCCCACGCTTTCCGGCGTCATGATCTCATAGGTCGCGGCGTTCTTCAGCACGCCGTCCTGGTGGATGCCGCTCTCATGCGCAAAGGCGTTGCGTCCGACGATGGCCTTGTTCGGCTGCACGTCGAACCCGGTGATGGTCGAGAGCAGCTTCGACACCCGGAGGATGTTCTTGGTCTCGATCCCCGTCTGGTAAGGCGCCGCATCCGGACGGGTGCGGATCGCCATCACCGTCTCCTCCAGCGCCGCGTTGCCGGCACGCTCCCCGATGCCGTTGATGGTGCACTCAACCTGCCGCACCCCCGCCCGCAGCGCGGCCAGCGTGTTGGCGACCGCGAGGCCCAGGTCATTGTGGTTGTGGGTGGACAGCACAACCTGGTCCGCGCCGGGAACACGCTCCAGCAACATGCTGAAAATGCGGGTCATGTCTTCCGGCACCGAGTAGCCCACCGTGTCCGGGACGTTGATGGTCGTGGCGCCGGCCTTGATCGCGGCCTCCACGCAGCGGCACAGGAAATCCGGCTCGGTGCGGCTGCCGTCCTCGGCCGACCACTCGACGTCGTCGGCGTGCTGCCGGGCCAGCGTCACGGAGGCGATGGTGAGATCCAGCACCGCGTCCGGCTCCATGCGCAGCTTGTATTTCATGTGCAGCGGGCTGGTGCTGAGGAAGACGTGGATGCGCTTGCGTTCCGCGGGGAGCAGCGCCTCGGCGGCGCGCAGGATGTCGGCCTGCCCGGTGCGGGCCAGGCCGCAGATGACGGGGCCGCGCACCGTGCGGGCGATCTCCTGCACGCTCTCGAAATCGCCGGGCGAGGCGATGGGAAAGCCGGCCTCCATGACATCGACGCCCAGCTCGGCCAGCGCCTCCGCCATGCGGAGCTTTTCCGCCAGGTTCATGGAGAAGCCCGGCGACTGCTCGCCGTCGCGCAGGGTGGTGTCGAAGATGATGACGCGGTTGTCCGGCATGGCGCCGAAGCTTGGATGGTTGATGGCCACGGATGGTGTCCTCGAATTGCGTGTGCAGTCCAGCTCTCAGGGCGTCTCCCCTAAGCGGTGCCGGCACAGATCAGCCCGGCGAGGCGCCTAGGGGCGGATAAGTCGAAGGAGGAGCGCGAAGCCGAGCAGGCGCACAGTGTAGCGCAACGCGGAACGAAGCGCACGGGCTAACACTTGCATGGACAAAGACGACAGCACGGCGGCACGCTAACCCGCTCGCCCCAGGAGGGCAAGCGGGCGGCGCCGGTCAGATGTCGGCGTAGCAGTGCGTCTCCGCGGCGCCGCCGGGGTTGGTGACGGCGCCCAGATGGGCGGGGCCGACGGTTTGGGCGAATTTCCAGATCGCGCCGCTGTTGTAGTCGGTCCGGCGCGGCGTCCAGGACGCGCGCCGCTCGGCCAGCTCCGCATCGGACAACAGCACCTCCATCGTGCCGGCCGTCGCGTCCATGCGGATGCGGTCGCCGTTGCGCAGCAGCGCGATCGGCCCGCCCAACGCGGCCTCCGGCCCGACATGGCCGACGCAGAAGCCGCGGGTTGCTCCGGAGAAGCGCCCATCGGTGATCAGGGCGACCTTGTCGCCCATGCCCTGGCCGTAGATGGCGCTGGTGGTCGAGAGCATTTCCCGCATGCCGGGTCCGCCCTTCGGCCCCTCATACCGCACGACGATCACGTCGCCGGCCTTGTAGGCGCGGTCCTGCACCGCCTGGAACGCCTCTTCCTCACTGTCGAAACACAGCGCAACGCCCTCGAATTGCAGCTTCTCCATGCCGGCGACCTTCACGATGGCCCCATCGGGCGCCAGGTTGCCGCGCAGGCCGACCACGCCGCCCGTCGCGCTGATTGGGCGGGACACCGGATACACCACGTCCTGGTCGGTCGGGAACACCACGTCGGCCAGGTTCTCCGCCAAGGTCTTGCCGGTCACGGTGATGCAGTCCCCGTGCAGCAGGCCGCCATCCATCAGCGCCTTGAGGATCACCGGGATGCCGCCGACGCGGTGCACGTCCAGCGCCACGTACTTGCCGCCGGGCTTGAGGTCGGCGATGTACGGCGTGCGCCGCATGATGTTCACCACGTCGTCCATCGTGAAGCGGAGGCCCGCCTCATGCGCCAGCGCCGGCAGGTGCAGCCCGGCGTTGGTGGAGCCGCCGGTGGCCGCCACGACGACGGCCGCGTTCTCCAGCGCCTTGAGCGTCACGATGTCCCGCGGGCGCAACCCGCTCTCGATCAGCCTGACGACGGCGCGGCCCGACTCCACGGCCCAGCGGTCACGGTCCTCATACGGCGCCGGCGACCCAGCCGAACCCGGCAGCGCCAGCCCGATGGCCTCGCTCACGGTCGCCATCGTGTTGGCGGTGAACTGCCCGCCGCACGCCCCGGCGGACGGGCAGGCGACGCACTCCAACTCGTGCAGGTCGCTGTCGGACATCTGTCCGGCGGCGTGCTTGCCCACCGCCTCGAACACATCGACCACGGTGACGTCGCGGCCCTTGTAGGTGCCGGGCAGGATCGAGCCGCCATACATGAACACGCTCGGCACGTTGAGCCGCAGCATCGCCATCATCATGCCGGGCAGCGACTTGTCGCAGCCCGCGAGGCCCACCAGCGCGTCGTAGCAATGCCCGCGCACCGTCAGTTCGACGCTGTCGGCGATGACCTCCCGCGACACCAGCGAGGACTTCATGCCCTGGTGGCCCATGGCGATGCCGTCGGTCACGGTGATCGTGGTGAACTCGCGGGGGGTCGCGCCGGCCTCGGCCACGCCGCGCTTCACCGACTGCGCCTGGCGGCTCAGCGCGATGTTGCAGGGCGCCGCCTCGTTCCAGCAGGTGGCGACGCCGACGAAGGGCTGGTTGATCTCATCCTCCGTCAGGCCCATCGCATAGTAGTAGCTGCGGTGCGGCGCGCGGCCCGGCCCCTCGGTCACATGGCGGGACGGCAGACGGGACTTGTCCCAACGCTTCTTCAGCATGTTCTTCTCCGTGGTTCCCTGTGCGGGGGTTCGCTACGATGCAATGCGGGAGATGGCGGCCTCGATCCGGGCGGCATCGTGCTGAAAGGCGGCGAGGCGGCCGCGGTTCTCCTCGACGACCTCCGGCCGCGCCTTGGCGACGAACTCGGCGTTGTCCAGCTTGCGCATGACCTTCTCGGCCTCGGCCAACGCCTTGGCGCGCTCCTTGGCCAGCCGCGCGCGTTCGGCGCCCAGGTCGATCACGCCGGCCAGCGGCAGCACGACGGTCGCCTCGTCCACCACGATCTGCGCGCTGCCAGGCGGCAGCGGGCCGTGCAGCGCCTCCACCGAGGAGGCCCGCGCCATGCGATGGATGCTCTCCGTCCAGCGCGCCGCGCGTGCCATCGTCTCCGGGCTCGCATCGCGCAACAGGATCGGCGTGAGCACCGCGGGCGCGATGTTCATCTCGGACCGCACGCCGCGCACCTCGCCGATCAGGCGCACCACCCAATCCAGCTCCTCCCGCACCGCGCCGGGGTCGGCGACCGGCCCCGGCTGCGGCCAGGGCGCGCGGATAAGGCTGCACGGCGCGCCGTAGCCCATCTCGTCCCAGAGATGCTCGGTCACGAACGGCATGGCCGGGTGCAGCAGGCGGAGGATCACGCCCAGCACATGGGCGGTGGTCGCCCGCAGCTCCGCCGCCTCCGGCCCGGCCGGTCCGTTCAGCACGGGCTTGGCGAACTCCAGGAACCAGTCGCAGAAGGTGTTCCAGGTGAAACGGTAGGCGGCGGCGGCGTAGTCGTTGAAGCGGTAGGCTTCAAGCGCCGCGTCGGCCTCGATCACGGCCTGGTTGGCGGCATCCAGCAGCCAGCGGCACAGCGGCGAGCGCGCGGCGGCCGGGTCGAAGCCGGGGACAGGAGCGATGCCGTTCATCTCGCAGAACCGGGCGGCGTTCCACAGCTTGGTGACGAAGCGGCGGTTGCCCTCCACCCCCGCGGCGCCCAGCTTGATGTCGCGGCCCGGCCCGGTCAGCGCGCAGACGGTGAAGCGCAGCGCATCCGTGCCGTAGGTGCCGATCAGATCGAGCGGGTCGATCACGTTGCCCTTCGACTTCGACATCTTCTGCCCGCGCTCGTCGCGCACCAGGCCGTGGATATAGACCGTGCGGAACGGCACCTGCTTCCTGAAATGCAGCCCCATCATCATCATCCGGGCCACCCAGAAGAAGATAATGTCGTGGCCGGTCACCAGCACGTCGCCGGGGTAATGGCGCGCCAGCTCCGGCGTGTCCTGCGGCCAACCGAGCGTCGAGAATGGCCACAGCGCCGAGCTGAACCAGGTGTCGAGCACGTCGGGATCGCGCTCCAGCGGCTCGTCCCGGCCGTAATGCGCGCGGGCGGCGGCCTGCGCCTCGGCCTCCGTCCGTTCGACGAACACGTGGCCGTCCCCGCCGAACCAGGCGGGGATGCGGTGGCCCCACCAAAGCTGGCGGCTGATGCACCAGGGCTGGATGTCGCGCATCCAGGCGAAGAAGGTGTTCTCCCACTGCCGGGGCACGAACACGGTGTCGCCCTGTTCCACGGCGGCGATGGCCGGGCGGGCCAACGCGGCGGCGTTGCAATACCATTGCGTGGTCAGCAGCGGCTCGATGGGCGTGCCGGAGCGGTCGCCGTGCGGAACCTGGTGGGTGTGCGGCTCGATGCGGTCCAGCAAGCCGAGCCGCTCCAACTCATCGACGATGGCGCTCCGTGCCGCCGCGCGGTCCTGGCCGGCGAGGCTGCGCGCGAAATCCGCGTCGGGCGGCAGGTCGAGGTCGGCCAGCGTGACCCGGCCCTCGCGGTCCAGCACGGACGGCATCGGCAGCCCATGCCGCTGGCCCAGGGCGAAGTCGTTGAAGTCGTGCGCCGGGGTGATCTTCACGGCACCGGTGCCCTTGGCCGGGTCAGAATAGCTGTCGGCCACGATGGGGATGCGCCGCCCGGTGAGCGGCAGGATGGCGTGGCGCCCGACCCAATGGCGGTAGCGTTCGTCGTCGGGATGCACGGCCACCGCGGTGTCGCCCAGCATGGTCTCCGGCCGCGTGGTGGCGACGACGATGACCTCGTCCGTGCCCTCAATGGGATAGCGGATGTGCCACAGGCTGCCGCGGATTTCCCGCGCCTCGACCTCCAGGTCGGAGATCGCCGATTGGAACTTCGGGTCCCAGTTGACCAGGCGGCGGTCGCGGTAGATCAGGCCCTCGCGGTGCAGGGTGACGAACACCTCCCGCACCGCGTCCGACAGGCCCTCGTCCATGGTGAAACGCTCACGCGCCCAATCGAGCGATGCGCCCAGCCGGCGAAGCTGCTCGGTGATGGCGCCGCCGGAGGACGCCTTCCATTGCCAGACCTGCTCCAGGAACGCCTCGCGGCCGATCTCCTGCCGGGTTTGGCTGCTCTGTGCGAGCAGGCGTTCCACGACCATCTGGGTCGCGATACCGGCGTGGTCGGTGCCGGGTTGCCAGAGCGCGTCGCGGCCCTGCATGCGGCGCCAGCGGATCAGCACGTCCTGCAGGGTCATCGTCAGCGCATGGCCCATGTGCAGGCTGCCGGTGACGTTGGGCGGCGGGATCATGATGGTATAGGGCGAGGCGGCGGCGCCCGCGCCGGCGTGGAACGCGCCGGCAGCCTCCCACCCCGCGTAGAGGGCCTGTTCGATCTCGGCCGGATTGAAGGACTTGCTCAGCATGGCTCCGTTTCTAACCCGGCGCCGCCGCCCCGGAAAGCCGCCGGGCGCTCAGGGTGCCATGCGTCCGACGACGCGCTCGATCTCCGCCTGCACCAGGCGTTCGACCAGAGACGGCAAGTGGTTGTCGAGCCAGACCTTCAGCAACGGCCGGATTTCGCTCCGCACGAGATCCTCGATGGTGGGGCCGCCACGCTGGACGGCGGTGTTGCGTTCGGAGGCCAGCGTCCGCATCAACGCATCGACCGAGGCGCCGGCCGCGGCGGCGGCCTCCGGCGCCACAAGTTGCGAGCCGGTTGGTCTGGACGGCACGCCGGGCGGCGCCATGACGGGCATGGTCGTGGTCATGGGCGCGGGCGTTTGCGGAGGCAGGCGAGGCGCGGTGGGTTCGAGTTCGGATTCGGGCAAAACAGGATGCTCCAGGATTGCCGGCGGCTCTGCAGACGACTTTGGCGGGACATCGCGCGGGGGCGGGTCGCGGGGCGGCGCGTCATAAGGCGGCGCGTCACGGGCCGGTTCCGGCACCATCATCGACGAGTCGAGCACCAGGACGCCGTTGTCCGGAGGCTGGCCGGGCTCTTGGGGATCGGGGGCGGGTTTCGGCGCCTCGTCCTCATTCAGGATGCGGCGGATGGAGGCCAGGATGTCCTCCATCGACGGGTCGGGCGCCGGGTCGGCCGCAGGCGGCGTGGCGGGGCCGGTCGGTTGCATCGCCATCGTCAGCGTCCGGGTTGGCCGACGGCGTAATCGCCGGTGCCGAACAGGCGTTGGCGAACCGCGTTGTAGTAGGCGGTCTCGTCGTAATACGGAACGTTCAGGTTGAGGTCGCGCGCCGTCAGTCGGCCGATGGCCGCCGCCACCGAGTACGATGCCGTCACCAGGCTCGCCAGGTTCTGCACCAGGGTGACGCGGGAGTTCAGCAGGGCCTGCTCGGCATTCAGCACATCGAGCGTGGTGCGGCTGCCGACGATGGCCTCTCGCTGCACCCCTTCCAGCGCGATCTGGTTGGCGCGGATCGCCGCCCGCGTGCTTTCGATGGTCGAGCGGGCGGCCACCAGCGTTTCCCAGGATTGCGTCGCCTGCTGGATGGATTGGCGGCGCACGTCGTCCACGATCTTGCGGCTCTGCTGCTCCGTCTGCCGGGCCTGCCGCACGCGCGAGGATTCCGCGCCGCCCTGGTAAATGGGGATGGAGGCGTTGAGCAGGACGGTCGCGCCCAGGGTGCTCTGCCCCACGACCTGCTGGCCGTTCGTGTAGCCGCCTTGCGCCTGCACGCTGAGCTGCGGCATCAACTGGCTGAACGCCAGGTCGATGGCGTCGCGGGAGGCCGCGGCGTCGAACAGCGCCGCGATGACGTTGGGGTTGTTCTGCGAGGCAAGCTGCACCGCCTCGTCCTGGTTCTTGACCGGCAGCTTGAGCGGCTGCGGCTCGACCAACTGGTCCGGCAACTCGCCCACGAAGCGCCGGTAGTTGGACCGCGCGGTCTGCAGGTTGCCCTCCGTGGTCTGCCGCGTCGCCCGCGCGCCGGCGAGCGCCGCGTCTGCCTGGGCCACGTCGGTGCGGGTGATCTCGCCCACGCGGAACCGGTCGTTGGTGGCTTGGAGCTGACGGGCCAGCACCTGCTCGTTGTTGACGTTGAGCTGGAGCAGTTGCTGGGTCTGGATGACGTTGACGTAGGCGTTGATCGTATCGTTGAACACCTGCTGCTCACTGGCGATCAGGCGCCCGCGCTGGGCGAAGACCCGGTTGTCAGCCTGGTTGGTCCCGGCCCGGGTCGCGCCGCCGCGATAGAGCGGCTGCGTGATCGTCGGCGTCGCCGTGTAGATCGGACGGTTCTCCCGGACCGAGCTCGAGTTTCCGTTCGCGCTGTTGACCGTGAGGGTGCCCAAACCATAGCCGACCGTTCCCGCGACGACCACCGTCGGCCGCCAGCCCGCCAGCGCCTGCGGCACGCCTTCATCCGTGGCGCGCAGCTGCGCGCGGGAGGTCTGCAAAGTCGGGTTGTTGGAATAGGCGGCCGCAAGCGCATCCTGCAACGTGCGCGCCTGCGCCAGGGCCTCGCCATGCGCGAGGATCGACGCGAGGGCGGCGGCGCCGGTCACGCATAGGGTTGGAAGGCGCATGCGCAAAGCTCCTGCATAGGTCGCGGCACCCGGCCACGCGGGCAATCATGCCACAAGCATCCCGTCGGCACCATCGCCGCGCAACGGAGCCCGCGCCTCTCAGAATTGGAACGTTGGCTTGGACAGCAAGGGGGGCAGCAGCGGCGTCGCGCAATCGAACACCGGCTGCGCCCGCAGCACGGCGTTCGGCGCGCCGTGCTGGCCCGGCTCCGCCAGCACGCCCTGCCCGCCCGACGCGACGTTCCCCGGCGTCAGCACCGTCACCAGGCGCCCGCCCCCGGGATTGAGCTGCAACGCGATGGCGGGCGGGATCGCGCGGACCGCGCCCTCGATCAGGATCACGTCCCAGGGCGCGCCGTCGGCCTGCCCCTCGGCCAGCGGGCCGCGCACCAGCGCCACGCCCGGCGCGAACTCCGGCAGGGTCTGGCCGGCGATGGCCAGCAACGCCTCGTCCTCCTCCAACGCCGTGACCCGGCCGCCGCAGGCCGCCAGCAGCGCCGCGCCGTAGCCGGGGCCGGCGCCGACCACCAGCACGCGCTCGCCCTCGCGCACCCGGGCGAGCTGCACCAGGCGGGCGATCACCATCGGCTCCATCAGCGCCCGGCCGCGAGCGAGCGGCACGTCCTCGTCGGCATAGGCCAGGCTTGCCAGATGCGGCGGCACGAAACGCTCACGCGGAAGGGCGCGCATGGCACGGATGACGCGGGGGTCGATGACCTTGTTGGGACGCACCTGGCCGTCCACCATGTGGTCGCGCGCCGCGGCGTAGTCGGCAAGGGGGAGAGCGGACGGCTGATCCATGAGAAGCCCGTGTTGCGATGCGCCGGTGTTATAGGTGGCCGCCCCGCCCAGCGCAAAGCACGGCGCTTGACCGCATCCGGCGGGTGCTGGATATACCGGTTCGCTCCCGCCTGATTGCGGTTGCTGCCTTGGGGTCCGGTGGCAGAGTGGTGATGCAGCGGCCTGCAAAGCCGCGAATGCCGGTTCGATTCCGGCCCGGACCTCCAATTTCCCACCTCATTCCGCAGCGCCCCGCAGCGCCGCACCGGCGGCCAGCGGGCACAGCGGCAGCGCACCCGCCAGCACCGCCGCCAGCAGCAGCAGATGCGGGCGCGGGGTCTCCCCGGCCGCCGCCGCCTCGGTCGCGGCGGCGCCGAAGATCAGCACCGGCATTGCAAGCGGCAGCACCAGCAGCGGCAGCAGCACGCCGCCGCGGCGCGCGCCCAGCACCACGGCGGCGCCCAGCGTGCCGAACAGCGACAGCACCAGCGTGCCCGGCAGCAGCCCGGCCAGCAGCACCGGCACCGCCGCCGGGTCAAGTTGCAGCATGACGGCGAGCGGCCCGGCCGCCAGCAGCAGGGGCACCCCGGTCGAGAGCCAGTGCGCCAACGCCTTCACCGCCGCGACCGCGCCGGCGGGCAGGCCGCTCAGCAGCAATTGATCGAGCGACCCGTCCTCGAAATCCGCGCCGAACAGCCGGTCGAGCGGCAGCAGCGCCGCCAGGAGCGCGCACACCCAGACGATGCCGGGCGCCATGCGGGACAGCGTCTCGGGCGCCGGGCCGATGGCGAGGGGGAACAGCGCCCCGGCCAGCACGAAGAACAGCACCGCCGCCAGCGTGTCCGCGCCGTGCCGGACCGAAAGGCGAAGCTCCCGCAGCAGCATGCCCCAAAACGCCGTCACAGCCGCAGTTCCGCGGCGTTGTCCAGCGGCAGCGGCAGATGCGTCGCCGCCACGACCACGCCGCCCGCCGCCCGATGCGCCGCCATCAAGGCGCCGAGCCGCGCGACCGAGGCGGCGTCCAGCCCCAAGGTCGGCTCGTCCAGCAGCCACAGCCCCGCCCGCGACACCAGCAGCCGCGCCAGCGCCAGGCGCCGCTTCTGCCCAGCCGACAGCAGCCGCGCCGGCAGGTCCGCGAGCGCCGAAAGGTCGAGCGCCGCCAAGGCCGTCGCGGCGTCGCCGCGCCCGATGCGGGCCGCAAGCGCCAGGTTCTCCAGGGTCGTCAGCCCCGGCTTCACCGCGTCGAGATGGCCGAGATAGGCGGCCGGCGCCCCCTGCTCCCGCGCATCCTGGCCGCGCCAGGCGACCTGCCCGGCATCCGGCCGCTTCAACCCGGCGAGCACCCGCAGCAGCGTGCTCTTGCCCGACCCGTTGGCGCCCAGCAGCAGCAGCGCGCCGCCGTCGGGCACCTCGAACGACAGGTCGCGCAGCACCAGCCGCTCTCCGCGGAACGCCGAGACGCCGGAAACCTTCAGGCCCGCATGGCTGGGAGTCTGCATGCCCCCTCTGTAGGTCGGGCCGGTCTGTGGACGCCAGCCCGCCAGATATGGTTTATGGCGGATATCATTCGACGCAGCCGCCCGCCTCGCTTCCAGCCGGCGCGCGGCCCAGAGGAAGAGGCGCACTGCCATGAAGATGATTGGGCAAGACAGCCTGAAGACCCGCCGCACCCTGACGGCGGCGGGACAGGAGTACGAGTACTTCTCCGTCCCCGAAGCCGCGAAGGCGCTGGGCGAGCCGACCGACCGGCTGCCGGTCAGCCTCAAGATCCTGCTGGAGAACGTGCTGCGCTTCGAGAACGGCGCCAGCTACACCGTGGAGGACGCCCGCGCCGTCGCCGAGTGGGCCCGCACCGGCAGCAGCACGCGGGAGGTGCCGTTCCGCCCGGCGCGCATCCTGATGCAGGACTTCACCGGCGTGCCCGGCGTCGTGGACCTCGCCGCCATGCGCGACGGGATCACCAAGCTCGGCGGCCGGCCGGACCAGGTGAACCCGCTGATCCAGGTGGACCTCGTGATCGACCACTCGGTCATGGTGGACCACTCCGGCACGGCGAGCGCGCTGGAGCAGAACATGGACGCGGAGTTCAGCCGCAACGGGGAGCGCTACAGCTTCCTGCGCTGGGGCCAGACGGCGTTCCAGAACTTCCGGGTCGTGCCGCCGGGCGCGGGCATCTGCCACCAGGTGAACGTCGAGTACCTGTCCCAGACGGTGTGGACCGCGGACATCGAGGGCAAGACCTTCGCCTACCCGGACACGCTGTTCGGCACCGACAGCCACACCACCATGGCGAACGGCATCGGCGTGCTCGGCTGGGGCGTGGGCGGCATCGAGGCGGAGGCGGCGCTGCTCGGCCAGCCCATCGCCATGCTGATCCCCGACGTGATCGGCTTCCGCCTGACGGGCGCCCTGCCGGAGGGCAGCACGGCCACCGACCTCGCGCTGCAGGTGACGCAGATGCTCCGCAAGAAGGGCGTCGTCGGCAAGTTCGTCGAGTTCTTCGGGCCGGGCCTCGCCGAGCTGTCCGTCAGCACGCGGCTGACCATCGCCAACATGGCGCCGGAATATGGCGCCACCTGCGGCATCTTCCCGGTGGACAGCACGACGCTCGACTACCTGCGCCTGACCGGGCGGGACGAGGCGCGCATCGAGTTGGTCGAGGCTTATGCCAAGGCGCAGGGCCTGTGGGTGGACGGCGGCACGCCGGACGCCGTCTACACCGATGTCATCGAATTGGACCTCGGCACCGTGATGCCGAGCATCGCCGGGCCGAAGCGCCCGCAGGACCGCGTGCTGCTGAAGGACGCCTCCGCCGCCTTCCGCGCCGACCTCACCAAGGGCCTGGGCGTGCCGGCGAACGACGTGAACGTCACCGCGGCGGTGTCGGGCAAGAACTACGAGATCACCCATGGCGACGTGGTGATCGCCGCCATCACGAGCTGCACCAACACCAGCAACCCCTATGTCATGCTCGGCGCCGGCCTGCTCGCGAAGAAGGCGCGGGCGCGCGGCTTGCGGCCGAAGCCGTGGGTCAAGACGTCGCTCGCGCCCGGCAGCCAGGTGGTGACGGAGTACCTCGACAAGGCCGGGTTGAGCGAGGAGCTGGACGCGCTGGGGTTCCAGCTCGTCGGCTACGGCTGCACGACCTGCATCGGCAACTCCGGCCCGCTCGACGAGGCCGTGGCCGACGCCATCGAGGCGAACAAGCTGGTGGCGGTGTCGGTGCTCTCGGGCAACCGGAACTTCGAGGGCCGGGTGCATCCGAACGTGCGGGCCAACTACCTCGCCAGCCCGCCGCTGGTGGTGGCCTACGCCTTGCTCGGCACCATGAACCAGGACATCACGACCGCGCCGCTCGGCACCGGCAGCGACGGGCAGCCGGTGTACCTCCGTGACGTGTGGCCGACCAACCAGGAGATCCTGGAGACGGTGCGGGCCAGCCTGTCGCGGGAGCAGTTCATCCGGCGCTATGGCGAGATCTTCCAGGGCACCAAGGAGTGGCAGTCCATTGAGGTCGATGCCAGCAGCCAGACCTACCACTGGAACGGCGGCTCCACCTACGTGCAGAACCCGCCATACTTCGACGGCATCACCATGACGCCGGCCCCCGTCACGGACATCGTGGGCGCCCGCGTGCTCGCGCTGTTTGGCGACAACATCACGACCGACCACATCAGCCCGGCCGGCAACATCAAGAAGGCGTCCCCGGCCGGCGACTACCTGGGCGAGCGGCAGGTGATGCAGCGCGACTTCAACAGCTACGGCTCCCGCCGCGGCAACCACCAGGTCATGATGCGCGGCACCTTCGCCAACATCCGCATCAAGAACGAGATGGTGGCCGGCGTCGAGGGCGGCTGGACCAAGCACCAGCCGTCGGGCGAGCAGATGCCGATCTACGACGCGGCCGAGCGTTACAAGCGCGACGGCGTGCCGCTGGTGGTGTTCGGCGGCAAGGAGTACGGCATGGGGTCGTCCCGCGACTGGGCGGCGAAGGGCACGGCGCTGCTGGGCATCAAGGCCGTCGTGGTCGAGAGCTTCGAGCGCATCCACCGCTCCAACCTGGTCGGCATGGGCGTGCTGCCGCTGACGTTCAAGGACGGCGTCACCCGGCAGTCCCTCGGGCTGGACGGCACCGAGACCATCGACCTCCTGGGATTGCCGGACCTGCGCGCCGGCATGGACCTGCGGATGCTGATCCACCGCGGGCCGGGCCGCACGGACGAGCTGACTGTGCGGTGCCGGGTCGATACCGCCGACGAGGTCGAGTACTACCGCAACGGCGGCATCCTGCATTACGTGCTGCGGGAAATGGCGCGCGCCGCCTAATTGACCCGGCCTCGTCTTCTTCAGGCGGGGCCGGACGCCAACCTGGCGCACCTGCCGGTCAGCTTGGACCTGCGGGCGCTCAGCGTCGCGGAGGGGGTGCGCGCCGCCCTGTCCGTCGCCGTCATCGTCGCGGCCAACGAGTGGATCGCCTTCCCGCCGTTGAGCGAGGCGGCGCTGGCGGCGTTGCTGACCTGCCTGTGCGATGCCGGCGGGCCGATCCGGCGCCGGGTGCCGGCCTTGCTGGCTTTTGCCGTGATCGGCGCTGGCCTCACTGCGGGCCTGGGACTGCTGCGGTCCGCCGGCCTCCCCGTCGTCGTGCCCTGCGCCTGCCTGGTGATCTTCTGCACGAGCTTCGCCCGCATCTGGGGCCAGAGCGCGTTGCAGGTCGGCAACCTGCTGACCGTCGTCACCGTGCTGGCGATGGACCGGACGGCCGACCTGAGCGAGGCCGGCGTGCTGGCGGCAGCGTTCGGCGGCGGCAGCCTGTGGGCACTCCTGCTGACCATGGTGATCTGGCGGCTGCATCCATTCCGCCCCGCCCGGCGCGCCGTGGCGGAGGTGTTCCGGCGCATGGGCGTGCTGGCGGGCGACCTGTCGGGGCTGATCGCTGCCGCCCCGACCCTGCCTGCCCAGGTCTCCGAGGCATGGGCGGATCACGCACGCGGGCACCGCCGCCACGTGCGCGATGCCATCGAGGCCGCACGCACCCTGGTGCTCGACACCGTGCGGGCGCGCGGGCCATCGAGCGCGCGCTCCGGCCAGACCCTGATCCAAATGGAGGCGGCGGACCAGGTGTTCGGCGGCCTGATCGCCCTGTCGGACGTGCTGGAGTTCGGCGGCCCGGCCACCCGCGCCACCGCCGCCCGGCTGCTGCATGCGCTGCGGCTGCTGCTGGCGGCCATCGCCGACGACACCGCCGCGGACCTGCCCCCGGACGATGCCGGCCGCCGCGCCATGGTCGAGCGGCTGCTGGACATCCTGACCGCCATCGGCCAGACCGACCCGGCGCTGGCCGGAGTCACGGCGTCGCTGGTGGACCGCCTGCGCGTCGCGGCGCTGCTGACCACGCCGGCCGGCCTGCTGCCGGCGGGACGGCCCGGGGCGAGCGGGTGGCGCAACCGCCTTGTCAGGCCACTGCGGGCCAACCTCACATGGTCGTCGGCCTCCTTCCGGCATGCGGTCCGCGCGGCCGTGGCGGCTGGGCCGGCGCTGGTCATCACCTTGTCGTCCGGCAACGCCTACGCGCACTGGCTCACCATCACCCTCGTGCTGACGTTGCAGCCGTTCTTTGCCCTGACGTGGCAGAAGGCGGTCGAGCGGATCATCGGCACCGTGCTGGGGGGCATGGTGGCGGCCGGCCTGGGGCTGCTGGTCTACTCGCCGCTGGCGACGGCGGCCGTGCTGTTCCCGTTGGCGGTCACGGCGTTCGCCGTGCGCTACGTCAGCTTCGGCCTGTTCATGGCTTGCATGACGCCGCTTGTGGTCCTGCTGTCCGAACTCGGCCGGCCCGGGGAAAGCGAGTGGGTGATCGCCGGCATGCGGGCGCTTTATACCGTGCTGGGCGGGACGCTGGCCGTGCTCGGCTGCGCGGTGCTGTGGCCGAGCTGGGAACCCGGCCGCCTGAGCCGGGAATTGCGCGGGGCGCTGGACGCCCACGCCGCCTATGCCGACACTGAGCTTGCGGTGCTGCTGACCGAGCAGCCGGCGGCTGCGCTGGACGCCGTGCGCCGGGCGGCCGGGGTCGCGAGCAACAACCTGGAAGCCTCGCTGGCCCGCGCGTTGCAGGAGCCGCGGCGCTCTGCACGCGCCGGGCTGGAGGCGGCGATGGTGGTCGATGCGGCGCTGCGCCGCCTCGCCGGCCGACTGTCGTCGTTCCAGCATGATCCGGCCCTGGTGCCCGGCGCGGCCGAACTCCGGGATTGGCGCGACTGGCTGCGGCTGGCCTTCCGGGCGCTGGCGGACGGTGCCGCGGTGCCGCCGGGCCAGCCGCCGCCCGGCGTCAGCAACGCCATGGCGCGGATCGCACGGCAGATCGAGCTTATGGACGGGGCGCTGCGGCGCGGGGAGCCGCACGCGACAGCGCCGGCACGACCAGCAACGCCGAGCCGCCCACCGCCGCCATGAGCAGGAACGTCAGGCCGCCGGCAGCGCCGTAGATCAGGCCGGACAGCCAAACCAGCAGGCCCGTCGGGGCGGAGAAGCCCAGCGCGGACATCACCGCCTGGGCCGTCCCCGCCCGCTGCGCCGGCAAGGCGCGCAGCACCAGCATGGTCGAGAGATGCTGGCAGGCAAACGTCGCGGCGTGCAGGGATTGCACCACGGCCAACGTCGGAACGTCGGTGACGAAGGCGGTCACGGTCCAGCGCAGCACGGAGGCGCCGGCGGCCACCGCGGTCAGCCGGGCCGGGCCGAGCCGTTCCACCAGCGGGCGTCCCCAGATGAACAGCGCGATCTCCGCCACGATGCCCTCGGCGATCAGCAGCCCGATGATGCCGTCCGGGATGCCGGCGGCGCGCCAATGCAGCGTGGCGAAGGCATAATAGGCGGCGTGCGCGCCTTGGATCAGCGCCGTCGCCAGGAGCGCCAGGCGAAAGCTCCGGGACTGCCATCCCTGCCGGATGCGGACCGTGGACGGGGGCGCCGCGGCGCCGGGCAAGGCGAGCGCCAGCCCGGCGGCGAGCGCATAGAAGGCAGCGATGGTCCAGGGCACCAAGCCGCTGCCCACCGCGCCCAGCAACGCGCCGCCCAGGACCGTCGCGGCCATGTAGGCGACCGAGCCGTAGGCCCGGGTGCGCCCGTAATCGAGCCGCCGGGCCGCCGCCAAGGCGAGGGTCAGGGCGTCGCTGAGCGGGGTCAGCGCCGAGGCCGCCACACCCTGCACCGCGGATATCAGGAGGATGGCGGCGAAGCCCCAGGCCGCCGGCAGCAACGCGGCGCTGCCGGCCGCGACGGCCGCGCCCGCAAACAGCGCGGCGCGTCCGCCCACCCGGTCCGCGATCCATCCCCAGCCCGGCACCACGGCCACGCGGAGCAGGAATCCCAGCCCGAGCACCTGGCCGATCTCGGCGCTGTTCAGCCCGCGTCCGGCGAACCACACCGGAAGGTACGCCGTCGTGACCGCGCCCGCCGCGAAGAACGCCGCCAGGAACAGGCCGACGCGCAGGCCGTCACGCGCCACCAATTAGGTCCCGCGACGCCGGTCAGGCCCCGCGAGGCCGGTCAGGCCGTGACCGCGCAGGCTTTCGCCGCGTCGCGGATGCGCCGGGCCATGGCGGCGATGCCGTTGCCGCGATTGGTGGACAACGCTTCGAGCAGGCCAAGGTCCTTCAGGAACACAGGATCGGTCGCGAGCACCTCCGCCGCCGGCCGGCCGCTGTACACGCGCAGCAACAGCGCCACGAGGCCGGAGACGATCGCCGCGTCGGAGGCGCCGGCCAGCAGCATGCGGCCATCCTGGACGGCCGCCTCCATCCAGACCTGGCTCTGGCAGCCCGGCACGCGGTGGGTGTCGTCCTGCCACTCCGCGGGGAACGGCGGCAGCTTGCGGCCGAGTTCGATGATGTATTGGTAGCGGTCCATCCAGTCGTCGAACACCTCCAACTCCTCGCCGATGGCGGCGATGGCGGCGGCGGCGGACGGGTCTTCTGGGTGGACGAACGGATCTGGCATGCTGCTGAGATAGAACGTCCGGCGGTGAAAGCTACACCGCTGCCGTCCCGTCAAAACGGAAAAGCCCCGCTTCCGCCCGCCGGAAACGGGGCCGCCCGCCCCGGCATGGGGCGAAGCGTCAGCCGTGGTTCAGCGTGTAGTGATAGCCGCAGCCGTGGCTCATGGTCGTCACATCGAGCGTGGCGTTGGAGAACATGCCGCTCATCGTCATGCCGTGGCGCGGCGTCGCCGTCACGCTGCCATCCGGCCCGATCCTGCCGCGTAGACCGTGCAGCGCGAACATGCCGTTGCGCACCCGGGCGCTGGCCTTCATCGGCATCTTCCGGCAGCGCGGACGCGAATCGTCCGTCGACATGACAGTGCCCGAATAAAGGCCATCGGCCGGCGCCGCCATCGGCGGCATGGGGGCCGGGGCAGCCTCGACAGCGGCCATCGGGGGTGGCGGGGACGGCGGGCTCGCGCAGGCCGCGAGGCCGCCGGTGATCATCAGGCACGTGGCAAGCTTCAAGCGCATAAACAGCCTCCTGGATAGAACGTTACAAGACAGGAATGAGCTGTTTAAGTCAAGGTAACCCTACAGGATGAACCGGCTGAGGTCGCCCTTCGCGGCCAGCGGTGCCACACGCTCGTTCACGTAGCCGGCGTCGACGGTCACAAGCTCGCCGCCGCGGTCCGTGGCGGTGAAGCTGATCTCCTCCAACAGCTTCTCCAGCACCGTCGCCAGCCGGCGCGCTCCGATGTTCTCCACGCGGTCGTTGATGTCGGCCGCCAGGTCCGCCAGGGCATCGACCGCGCCCGGGGTGAAATCGAGCGTCACGGCCTCCGTCTCCAGCAGCGCCGAGTACTGCTTGAGCAGGCTGTGCTCCGGCTCAGTCAGGATGCGGCGCAGGTCCGCGCGCGACAGCGGCGCCAGCTCGACCCGGATCGGCAGCCGGCCTTGCAACTCGGGCAGCAGGTCCGACGGCTTCGCGAGGTGGAAGGCGCCGGACGCGATGAACAGGACGTGGTCGGTCTTCACCGGGCCGTACTTCGTGCTGACGGTGGTGCCCTCGATCAGCGGCAGCAGGTCGCGCTGCACGCCTTCCCGCGACACGTCGCCGCCACGGAACCCGCCCTCGCTCGACCGGGCGCAGACCTTGTCGATCTCGTCCAGGAACACGATGCCGTTCTGCTCGGCGTGGTGCACGGCGTCCTTGGTGAGCTGGTCGTTGTCCAGCAGCCGGTCGCCCTCCTCCCGCGCGAGCGCCACGCGGGCGGCGGAGACCGTCATGCGCTTGCGCTGCGGCGGCCGGGCGAACATGCCCTTCATCATCTCGCCGAGGTTGGCCATCTGGCCCGGCGCCATGCCGGGGATGTCCATCTGCCCGATGGACGGGCCGGCATCGGCCACGGCGATCTCGACCTCCTTGTCCTCCAACTCGCCGGAGCGCAGCATCTTGCGGAACTTGCCCCGCGTGTCGGCGCTGGCCCCCTCCCCCACGAGCGCCGTGACCAGACGGTCCTCCGCCGCCAGCTCCGCCTTCGCCTGCACGTCCTTGCGGCCCGCGTCGCGCAGCATGGCGATGCTGGCCTCCACCAGGTCGCGCACGATGCTGTCCACGTCGCGGCCGACATAGCCGACCTCGGTGAACTTCGTCGCCTCCACCTTGATGAACGGCGCCTGCGCCAGCTTCGCCAGGCGGCGCGCGATCTCCGTCTTGCCGCAGCCGGTCGGCCCGATCATCAGGATGTTCTTCGGCACCACCTCGTCCCGGATGCCCTCGGGCAGCTGCTGCCGGCGCCAGCGGTTGCGGAGGGCGATGGCGACCGCGCGCTTGGCGTCCTGCTGGCCCACGATGAAGCGGTCAAGCTCGCCCACGATCTCCCGCGGGGAATAGGTCGGAACGTCCATCACAGGGTCTCCACGATCAGGGAGTGGTTGGTATAGACACAGATGTCGGCGGCGATGCCCATGGCCCGGCGCGCCACCTCCTCCGCTTCCAGCCCGTCCACCGAGAGCAGCGCCCGCGCCGCCGCCAGCGCGTAGTTGCCGCCGGAACCGATGGCGATCACGCCGTCCTCCGGCTCCAGCACGTCGCCGTTGCCGGTGAGGGTGTAGCTGTGCACCTCGTCGGCGACCGCCATCATGGCCTCCAGCCGGCGCAAATAGCGGTCGGTGCGCCAGTCCTTGGCCAACTCGACGCAGGCGCGCTCAAGCTGCAACGGGAAGCGTTCGAGCTTGGCCTCCAGCCGTTCGAGCAAGGTGAAGGCGTCCGCCGTGGCGCCGGCGAACCCGGCGAGCACGCTGCCGCCGGCGCCGATGCGCCGGACCTTGCGCGCGTTGCCCTTGATGACGGTCTGGCCCAGCGTCACCTGGCCGTCGCCGGCCATGGCGACCCGGCCGCCTCGGCGGACGCAGAGGATGGTGGTCCCGTGCCAGCCGACGGGATCGTGGGGGGATGAATTTTGCATGATGCCGCCGAGATGGGGTCCGCGCCCGGGCTGCACAAGATATAGGCAAGTGGGGCCGGGGTACCCCGATCCCGGTTTGCCCGGGATGCGGTTTGCGCTATCAGGCGCGCATGGCCCGCATCGCCGAGATCACCCGCACGACCTCCGAAACCGATATCACCGTCCGGCTGGACCTGGACGGCACCGGCCAGGCCGAGGTCGCGACCGGCATCGGCTTCATGGATCACATGCTGACGGCCTTCGCCCGGCATGCGCTCATTGACCTCACGGTGCGGGCGAAGGGCGACCTGCACATCGACTTCCACCACACGACGGAGGATGTCGGCATCGTGCTGGGGCAGGCGCTGGCCCGGGCCGTCGGCGACAAGCGCGGCATCCGGCGCTACGGCGACGCCCTCGTGCCGATGGACGAGGCGTTGGTCGGCGCGGCGCTCGACCTGTCGGGCCGGCCCTTCCTCGCCTGGTCCGTCGCGTTCGGGCGCGACAAGATCGGCGAGATGGACACCGAGCTGTTCGAGGAGTTCTTCCGCGCGCTGGCGATGAACGCCCTGATGACGCTGCACGTCACCCAGCAGGCCGGGCGCAACGCGCATCATGTGGCGGAGGCGTGCTTCAAGGCGGTGGCCCGCGCCCTGCGTGCGGCCACGGAGGCCGATCCGCGCGCGCCGGGCGTCATCCCGTCCACCAAGGGCGCCCTATGAAAAGCTACACCGCGCACCTCAAGCCGCATTGCCCGCCGGTCATGCTGCTGGAGGGCTGGAGTTGGGGCGCCGCGCTGTTCGGCCCGCTCTGGCTGCTGGCGCATCGCGCCTGGATCCCCGCCGTGCTGTTCGGCGCGGCGGCGCTTCTGGTCATGGCCCTGCTGCCGCCGGGTTTGGGCGGGGTGATCGGCCTGGGATTCGGCGTGCTCGCGGGCCTGCTCGGACGGGATGCGGTGCGCTGGTCGTTGGAGCGGCGCGGCTACCTGCTGACCCACGTGCTGGCGGCCCGGGATGAGGAGAGCGCCCTGGCCCGGCTGCTGCACGCCCGCGCCGACCTGAACGCCGCGTTGATCGGGCCGCTGGGATGATGCGCGTCGCCGTGGTGGATTGCGGCAGCGGCAACCTCGCCTCCGCGAGCCGCGCCTTGGCGGCGGCGGCCGGCCGGGCCGGGCTGGATGTCCAGGTCGAGGTCACCGGCGATCCCGGCCGGGTCGCGGCGGCGGACCGCGTGGTGCTGCCGGGCCAAGGGGCGTTCGCCGACTGCGCCGCCGGGCTTGCGGCGGTGCCGGGGCTGCGTGAGGCCATCGAGCAGAGCGCGGAGGCAGGGCGTCCGTTCCTCGGCATCTGCGTCGGCATGCAGTTGATGGCGGAGCGTGGGTTGGAGCACGCGAGCACGCCGGGCTTCGGCTGGATCAGCGGTGACGTGGCGCCCATGGACCCGCCGGGGCTGCGCCTGCCGCAGATGGGTTGGAACGCGCTGGACTTCGTGCCGGGCGCGCATCCGCTGCTGGACGGGCTGCGGCCCGGCGACCACGCCTACTTCGTCCACAGCTACGCGCTGCGCGATGGCGCCCGGGGCGACCTGCTGGCCACCACGGATTACGGCGGCCCGGTGCCGGCCCTGGTCGCCCGCGGCAACCGTGCCGGCACGCAGTTCCACGTCGAAAAGAGCCAGGACGTCGGCCTGCGCATCCTGGCCAACTTCTTGTGCTGGACGCCAAGTGGGGAGCCTGGACGGAATGGGGCACCGTAGCGGATCGGTCCGCCTGAACGAGGCGGGCGACGCCATACGTCCCGAGCTGCTGGTGGAACGTGCCACCGAGCTGCCCGACGACGACCTGCACGCGCTGTGCGAGGCCGCCGACGCCGCGATCCTGGAGGGCGGCGGCTTCGGCTGGGTCAAGTCGCCGGGCCGCCTGGCGCTGCAGAGCTATTTCCGCGGCGTGCTGCTGGTGCCGGAGCGCGAGCTGTTCATCGGGCGGCTGGACGGCGTCATCGTCGGCAGCGCCCAACTGGTCCGCCCGCCTCGCAACAACGAGGCCCAGGCATTCGCGGCGACGCTGATGCACTCCTTCATCGCCCCTTACGCCCGCGGCCACGGCCTCGCCCGCCTGATGACCCGGCGCATCGAGGACGGCGCCCGGGCGCTCGGCTACCAAGTGCTGAACCTCGACGTGCGGGAAACGCAGGAGGCCGCCATCCAGCTGTACGAGACGCTCGGCTACCATCGCTGGGGCGAGCATCCGAGCTATGCCCGGGTGGGCGGCCGCACCATCCGCGGCATCTTCTACGTAAAGCTGCTGCAACGGGACCCGAAGGCGTGAGCCTGGTCCTGTATCCCGCAATCGACCTCAAGGACGGCGCCTGCGTCCGGCTGAGGCGGGGCGCCATGGACGACGCCACGGTCTATTCGAGCGACCCCGGCGCGCAGGCGCAGGCGTGGCAGGACGGCGGCTGCGAGTGGCTGCACGTCGTGGACCTGAACGGCGCGTTCGCCGGGCACGCCGTCAACACCGAGGCGGTCGCGGCCATCCTGGCCGTGGCGCGGGTGCCGGTGCAGCTCGGCGGCGGCATCCGCGACATGGCGGGGATCGAGCGTTGGCTGCGGGCCGGGGTGCGCCGGGTCATCCTCGGCAGCGCCGCGGTGAAGACGCCGGAGCTGGTGCATGAGGCTTGCCGCGCCTTTCCCGGACAGGTCGCGGTCGGGATCGACGCCCGCGACGGCTTCGTGGCGTTGGAGGGCTGGGCCGAGACGTCGACGGTGCCTGCGGCCGACCTGGCGCTGCGCTTCGAGGATGCGGGCGCCGCGGCCGTGATCTACACCGACATCGGGCGGGACGGGATGCTGACCGGGCTGAACCTGGAGCAGACATTCGACCTGGCGGCCCGCCTGCGCACCCCGGTGATCGCCAGCGGCGGAGTCGG
This sequence comes from uncultured Acetobacteraceae bacterium, assembly GCA_964252005.1. Lineage (GTDB taxonomy): Bacteria > Pseudomonadota > Alphaproteobacteria > Acetobacterales > Acetobacteraceae > CAHJXG01. The sequence goes on from CAXULX010000022.1 coordinate 51,036, forward strand.
GTCGCTCGCCGATTTGCAGGCGCTGCGGTCCCAGGCCCCTGCGGGCATCGGCGGCGTCATCGTCGGGCGGGCGCTTTATGACGGCCGGGTCGAGCTGGGCGCGGCCCTTGCGCTGCTGTCGGGGTAACCGCACCCTTGTCATATGGGAACGACCGTTTATAGGGATCATCGAAGACACTGCGGACGTTTCGGCCCACATCCGCGCCGGGCCAAATCATGGGACTCACAGGCGCATGCTCAAGCTTCGCATCATTCCCTGCCTCGACGTGAAGGATGGGCGGGTCGTGAAGGGCGTGAACTTCGTGGCGCTGCGCGATGCGGGCGACCCGGTGGAGCAGGCCGCCGTCTATGACGCTGCCGGCGCGGACGAGCTGACGTTCCTCGACATCACCGCCAGCCATGAGAACCGCGACACCATCCTCGACGTCGTGTCGCGCACGGCCGCCCGGATCTTCCTGCCGCTCACGGTCGGCGGCGGCGTGCGGTCGCCCGAGGACATGCGGCGGCTGCTGCTGGCTGGGGCGGACAAGTGCAGCATGAACTCCGCGGCGGTCGCCCGGCCGGAGCTGGTGCGGGAGGCGGCGATCCGCTTCGGCAGCCAGTGCGTCGTGGTCGCCGTCGATGCCCGGGCCAGCGGCCCCAGCCGGTGGGAGGTGTTCACCCACGGCGGACGGACCGCCACCGGGCGCGATGCCGTCGAGTGGTGCCAGCAGGTGGCAGCGTTGGGCGCCGGGGAGATCCTGCTGACCAGCATGGACCGCGACGGCACCGGACGCGGCTTCGACCTCGACCTGCTGCGGGCGGTGTGCAATGCGGTGCGCCTGCCGGTGGTCGCGTCGGGCGGGGTCGGCGCCTTGCAGCATTTCGTGGACGGCGCGAACGCCGGGGCCACGGGGCTGCTGGCGGCGTCGGTGTTCCACTTCGGCACCTTCACCATTCCCCAGGTCAAGGCCGCGCTGGGCGCCGCGGGCCTGCCGGTGCGCCCGCCCGTGGTCATGGCGGCCTAGGGATGGCAAAGGCAGTCAAGAAGGCCGCGGCGCGGAAGCCGGCCACGGCAAAGAAGTCGACGCCGAAGGCCAAGGGCCAGGTGCGTCCAAACGTCCCATCGGCGGTGTCGGGGGAGGTGCTGGACCGGCTCTGGATCGTCGTCATGGACCGGCGGTCGGCCGACCCGGCGCACAGCCACTCCGCACGCCTGCTGAGCCGCGGCACGCCGAAGGTCGCGCAGAAGTTCGGCGAGGAGGCGGTCGAGTGCCTGATCGAGGCGGTGAGCGGCAACAACCCGGCGCTGATCTCAGAGAGCGCCGACGTGCTGTATCACCTCCTGGTCATGTGGGTCGCAGCCGGGATCGAACCCGCGGATGTCTGGTCCGAACTGGAGCGCCGCGAAGGCGTCAGCGGCGTGGTCGAGAAAGCATCGCGGCTGCGCTCCCCGGTGGTGGCGGGGACCACGAAGATCCCTTGATCGCCTGACCGATAAGCGCGGCGTCAGGATTGGGCGTCGGGCGACACGATCATGCAGTTGGTGCGGATGCGGACCAGGCGCTCGCACGCATGGGCGGCGGCGTCCCGGGACAGGCCGACCAGGCGGGCGCGATACAGCGTGCCGCGCGGCTGATGGACGCTCGACACCGCCGGGCGTGCGCTGCCCAGCACGTCGCGGGCCGTGTTGCGCGCCGCCGCGGTGGCGGCCGATGCCATGTTGGCGCTCTCGAAGGCGCCGACCTGCACCGCCCAGTTGCCGGCGCTGGGTCCGCCCTGGCGGATGGCGGCGGGCGCCGCGTTGGCCGGCGACACCAGGCTGAACGTCGACGAACGCCGCAGGGTGGACGTCAAGGCGGCGAATTGCCGGGCCGGCTCGGCGGGCCGGGCGCGTCCGGCCGCTGCCACGCGCGGCTGCCGCGGGAGGGCCGGCTCCGGACGCTGCATGGCCGGCCTGGGCCGCGACGGGGCCGCATCCTCTTCCGGCAAGTCGACGGGCAGGGCCTCAGCGAACTGCGCCGATTCGGCCGGCTGCGGCGACAGGGTGATGTAGCCGCTCGGCGTCGCCGGAGGCAGTTGGGCGACCTGCATCGGCGGGCTTGGCGGCGTCAGCACGATCGGCTGCGCCGCGGCGGGAGACGCCGGGCTCAGCACCGCGGCCAGCGCGGGCGAGTAGCTCGCCGACTCGACGCCCGACGCCCAGCCATTCGCAGAACGCGGGCCGTCCGGGATCTGCATCGGCAGGGCGTTCATCGCATACTGCTCGCCCGGCGAGCGCGTATTGGGGAACGCGCCGGCGATCTTGGGCCCGATGCTCGCGACGTAGCGCCGGGTCTCCCCCGGCAGCGAACGGCTGCGGGTCAGGTAGTCGTCCAGGCGGCCCGGCCCGGCATTGTACGCCGCCAGGAACCCCGGCGAGCCATAGATGTCGTACATCTCGCGGATATAGGCCGTGCCCGCCATGATGTTGTTGTGGGGATCGAAGGGATCGCTGCCCAGCTCGGGGTAGCGGCCCCTGAGTTCGTCATAGGTGCCGGGCATGACCTGCATCAGGCCCATGGCGCCGGCGCCGGAGGTGATCAGGCTGCCGCCGCGGCCATACAGGTGCCCGCCGGATTCCTGGTGCATCACCTCGCGGACCCATCGTTCCGGCACGTCGAACTTGGCCGCCGCCTCCACGATGTAGGGTCCCCAGGGATCGCTGGCCGATCCCGGCGGGGTGTAGGTGCGGCGGGCTTGCGACAGATACTGCGTCGATTCCTGCTGCGCGCTGATCTGCGGCGGCCGGCTCGCGCAGGCCGACAGCAAGGCGAGTGCGGTGAAACTACCCAGAAAGCAGGCCGTGGATGGGAGGCGGGCCGGCGAAACTGCGGGGAAACGGCAATGCGACATAAACGCGGCCTCCGTCGTGGCACGGCCGTCAAACGGCCGGAGGGCACGACGGCTTTGCGCGCCGTCGTTCAGGTCACAAGGGAGCAACCCGGTCCAATCCGTTAGCCTAGGCTGAATTATCTGGCAACAGTTTGTTACGAGTTAGCGGTGGTTTCCGGCGGACCCTGTGGCGGTGCCGCAACCCGGCGGCGTCCGGCCGCCCGAGCGGGCCGCCGCGCGCCGGTTGCAGCCTGGCGCCGGATGGGCTAACGCGCGCCGGTGAGCGAAACCCTGAACCCCCGCGGCACGGCCGATCTCGTGCTGCATTCAGACCACTCCGCCGGGGCACGCCAGCGCTTGGCCGTGCAGGACGCGCGGGACGGTTTCGCGCTGTGGCGGCTCGGCATGACGCTGGGCTGGTTCGACATCCGCCTGCGTTACCGCGGCTCGGTGCTCGGCCCGTTCTGGCTGACCTTGTCGACGGGCGTGATGATCGGCGCGCTCGGCGTGCTGTACTCGCAACTGTTCAAGATGGAGCTCCACGACTACCTGCCGTTCCTCGCCTTGTCGCTCGTGCTGTGGAACGTGCTGGGGAGCGTGGTCAGCGACGCCTGCGGCAGCTTCCAGCAGGCGGAGGGCATGATCCGCTCGCAGCGCATGCCGTTCACGCTGTATGCCATCCGGGTCATCACCCGGAACCTGCTGGTGCTGGCGCACAACGTGCCGGTGATCCTGGTGGTCTATGCCGCCTTCAACGTTTGGCCGGGCCTGGCGGCGTGGGCGGCGGTGCCGGGCATCCTGCTGTGGGTGGTCGATGGGATGGCGGCGTGCCTGCTGCTGGGCGCGGTGTGCGCCCGGTTCCGCGACATCCCGCCCATCGTCGGCAGCGTCATGCAGATCGCGTTCTTCATCAGCCCGGTCATCTGGAAGCCGGAACTGCTGAAGGGGCCGCAGGCGGCGCTGCTGCCGCTCAACCCGTTCTACACCCTACTTGAGGTCGTGCGGGCGCCGCTGCTGGGGCAGGCGGCGGATGCGCAGGTCTGGCTGTCGGCCCTGGGCTACAGCGCCTTGCTTTGCGGCGTGGCCTGGTCGCTGTTCGCGCGCGTCCGCGGCCGCCTGGCGTTCTGGGTGTGACGGGCATGGCGGCCATCGACGTGGAGAACGTGGACGTCAGCTTCCCGATCTATCACGGCAACAGCCGCAGCCTGAAGCGCACGATGTTCGCCGCCGCGAGCAAGCGCCTGCAGCAGGACGGGCGGCACCGCATCGTGGTGCAGGCGCTGCGCGACGTGTCGCTGCGCCTCCGCAGCGGGGACCGGCTCGGCCTGATCGGCGGCAACGGGGCGGGCAAGACCACGCTGCTGCGCACGCTGGCGGGCATCTATGAGCCGGTCGTCGGCTCCGTGCATGTGCGCGGCAACATCGGCGCGTTGCTCGACCCCAACCTCGGCATGAACCCCGAGCTGACCGGGCGCGAGAACATCGCGTTGCGCGGGCTGTACAGCGGCCTGTCCCGCCCGGTGATCCGGCGCCTGGAGGACGACGTGCAGGAGTTCGCGGAGCTTGGCGAGTTTCTCGACCTGCCCGTGCGTTTCTACAGTTCCGGCATGGTGATCCGGCTGGGCTTCGCGCTCGCCACCGCCATCCGTCCGCAGGTGCTGCTGATGGATGAATGGTTCCTGGCCGGGGACGCGGCCTTCATGGAACGGGCGCGGGGCCGGCTGGAGGACATGGTGCGCGGCGCCGAGATCCTGGTGCTGTCGTCGCACTCCGTCCCGGTGATCCTGGATTGGAGCACCCGGGTGATCTGGCTGGACCAGGGCCGCGTCATGGCCGATGGGTCGCCGCAGGAGGTGATGGACCGGTATCACGGCACGGCGGCGCCGGAGGCCAACCCGGAGATCAGCCTGGTCGATCAGTCCACGAGCGCCTGATACGTCAGGACGCGCAGCTCGCGGCGGATCGGGTAGGTGGAGCTGGGCGTGAGCTGGGTCATCAAGACGACGGCCAGGTCCTCGGCCGGGTCGATCCAGAACGCGGTGCTGGCCGCGCCCCCCCAGGCGTACTCGCCGGGCGACCCCAGGATTTGGGCGCGCGCCGGGTCGAGCGTGACGGAGAAGCCCAGGCCGAAGCCGATGCCTTCGTAATTGCTCTCGCTGAACCGCGCCTGCCCCATGCTGGCCATGTCGCCGCCCAGGTGGTTCGCGGTCGTGAGCTCGATGGTCTTGCGGCCCAGCAGGCGTTCGCCGTCCAGCGTGCCGCGGTTCAGCATCATGCGGCAGAACCGCATGTAGTCGCGGCCGGTGCCCAGCAAGCCGCCGCCGCCGGACGCGATGGCGCGTGGGGCGGCGAAGCGGCTGGTGGCCGGGTCGTCGAGCAGCACGGCGCGGCCGTCCTCCCCACGGGCGTAGTTCGCGGCGAAGCGTCCGAGCTTGTCCGGCGCCACCTGGAACGCCGTGTCCGCCATGCCGAGCGGCGCGATGACCCGGTCGTGCAGGAACTGCGCGAAGTCCTGCCCAGACAGAACCGCCACCAGGTGGCCCAGCACGTCGGTGGCGATGCTGTAGTTCCAGGCCGAGCCGGGCTGGGCGAGCAGCGGCAGCGTCGCGGCGCGGTTCACGACCTCGGCCAGGGTGCCGTCCGAGGTCTGGAAATCGACGCCCTGGTCGCGGTACATCGCATCGATTGGCGTCGCGTTCATGAAGCCGTAGGTCAGCCCGGCGGTATGGGTCAGCAAATCCCGGTAGGTGATGCCGCGCACAGCGGGCACCGGCTCCCTGCCCTCCCCGGCATACACCCGCATCTCCTTGAAGCACGGCAGCACGCCGCTGATCGGGTCATCCAGTTGGAACAGCCCGTCCTCGTACAGCATCATGATCGCCAGGCTCGTGAGCGGCTTGGTCATGGAATAGATGCGCAGGATGCTGTCCGGCCCCATGCGCAGCCCGCGCGCCGCGTCGGCGAACCCGGCATGGCGGTCATAGGCCAACTGCCCGCGCCGGCTGACCAGCACCGACAGCCCGGCCAACCTGCCGTCGCCCACCAGGCGGTCCATCCAGCCGTCGATCTTGCGCAGGCGCTGGGAGGAGAGGCCGGCGTGCTCCGGCGGGACGGCGGTCGTGGTGGTCATGGGCGGCCTCCTTGCAACCGAAACCATGGATCAGCCGGGCCCGTGGTGCAATGCACCCGCCCCGGATCGGCCAGGGCGGGTGCAGGCGGGAGGTTAGGCGGCCTTCTTGTCATCGCTGTCGGCTGCCTCGTTCAGCGCCTCGCCGAGCGACTTGACCTTCTCCGCGTTCTTGCCTTCGGTCCTGCCGGCAATCGTGACGGTCTCCTTGCCGAGCTTGGCGATCAGCTTGTGCACCGCCTCGCCGTCGATCTCGTGCTTCTGCAGGTGCTTCTTTAGGCTCTCGAGATCCTTCAGGATCGTCTTCACGCCGCTGACCTCGACCTTTTCGAGGGTGGCTTCCCAGCTTTCGATGTTCTTCAAGGCGGCGTTCACGGTCATGCTCTTGGCGCCGGCCTTGAGCGCCTTGATGGTGGCATCGTATGTCGGCATGAATATCTCCTTTGCCCACGCCAGGATGCGGCGGGTATCGGAGAACGCGATGCCGCCGGCGCCGTTCGATGACGAACCCGTGACTATTGCGGTTGGTGAGAGTTGGGAGGGACTGCCATCAGGTCGGAGCGGCACTCGCATCGGCCTCAGGAGCAGATCGCCGACGTCGCTTGCATCATTTCCTAACACGACGTTTGAAGGCACAAATGCTAACCCTCCTTCATTGGTAAGCCATCTTTTGCCTTTCATCCAACGGTCGCGTCTCAGGCGTGTGCCCGCTCAGGAGTGCGTTATGCCCCGATCTCTCCTTTGCCGCTCGACCCGCATAGCGGGCGGCACGGTGGCGGCTGCGCTGGCGTTGTTCGCCGGGCAAGATGCAAGCGCCGGCCCGATCACCCCGACGTATTTGGCGGCCACTGTCCAGACGCCCAACTTCACGACGACTTGCGGCAGCGCCACAAGCTGTTTCTATGGCACGGAAACCTTCGCAAACTGGGCCGGCGGCGCTTTCAACTCGACGTTCCAGACTGGGACGACCAATTTCAATGCGACCAACTACATCAATGGCGCTTACACCGCTGGCGGAGACACCAACTGGACCAGGGCGCCAGCAGACCAGTATGGTGGTGCCAATGGCACTTTGCCCTACCCCGAACTGTTCGGTAGGACAACACCTGTCAATGCTTATACGCTCACATTGACGCATTCTGCCAATATACCTGGTGTCAATTACTTCGGCATATGGATTAGCGCTATTGATTCGAAGAATGGCATACAATTTTATAATAATGGCCAGTTGATATACTCATTCGGCTCGACCGACCTGCAAACTGCACTTGGCGCTTGCAACACGACGAACCTTTATTGTGGCAACCCGACGCTGCCGTTCAAAGGCCAAAATCCAAACGAGCTTTATGCCTACGTCAATTTCTTCGATACGGTAGGATATTTCGATCAGGTCATCCTGTACAATCCCGCCGGCCCGGGCTTTGAGTCGTCCAACCATGCCGTCGCGTTCATCAACCCGGTGGTGGTCAACGGCACGACGTTCGCTGCGCCGGACCGGCCGCCGAGCGGCGCCGTGACCGCCAAGCTCGCCTCCCTCGTCGTCAATGTTCCCGAGCCTGCAACGCCGATGCTGGTCATGGCCGCATTGACCGTGCTGATTGCCTGCTACCGTCGGCGCCAGGCCGGACAAACGGCGGCAGGAGGTGACGGGGAAGAGAGTGCGGAGCCGCGCAGGAAGCAGCGCAGGAAGCGGTCGCGGCCGAAGCAGTTGGGATGGCCGACGATGACGCCAAGCCGGTTCACGGCCTGAGGCTGCACATGGGTCGATACGCTTCAGGTTAATTGGGCGCCGGGCTGCCGGTACGGCAAACCATGCGCCATGCGCCCGGCCGCATCGGCACACATGGAATCGAACCAGCCAGCCATTCCCGCTGCCTGCACCGTCGCCCGGACTGAATGCCCTTGCAGATCATCCAGCCCGGACACCAGCCAGCTTCACGCCTGGCGGGCCGTGGTGTCAGCCGTGGCGGGTCGTCGCCGTCTCGCGCACCGTGGTGGTGGCGCCGGGTGCCGAGATCGTGCCGGCCGGGCGCTCCGTGGCGCTGGCCTCCATCGAGGCGTCAGTGTCGTCGGCCATGTTCTTCTTGAACGACTTGATGCCCTTGGCGAAGTCGCCCATCAGGCCGCTGACCTTGCCGCTCCCGAACAGCAGCAGGACCACGATCAGGACGACCATCCAGTGCCAAATGCTGAAGCTACCCATGGTTCCTCCATACGGACATGCGCCCTGTCAGGGTGCGCCCGAGTGCGATTGGCGGACAAAGCCCGCCTCGCAGCATGACATGGCGCGGCGCGGCGGCGCTTGCAAGCAATTTGGCAATGTTCAGCGGCCGCCCCCTCCGGCGATGTCCCCAGCCACGGCCGGTCCGATGAAGCCATAGGTCGGGTAGGCCGTGCGGCCCCATGCGCGTGATGGCGCCCACCAGACCTGCACTGCGCTCCAGTCGTTGCCGGGCGAGACATCCATCACCGGCTCGCGGGTGATGCGGCGGGGCACCCAGTTGGCCTGCCTGACCACGATCTCCCGCTCCGACACCACGCGGTCCACGACGGACACATGGCCGGAGCCGAGCCGGGCGCTGCGGCGGAACACCAGGACGCTCCCCGGCACCGGCACACGTCCCCGGCCGTAGCGCCCGGCCGCCTGCTCCCACCAGGAGAACGCCTCGCCATGAAGCTGGATGCCCGAAACCTGGCGCGCGTAGGGCACGCACTCCAACGCGGCGGATGCCTCTATGGACCCAAGCCCGCGCTGGCCAGAGCCGCAGGCGGACAGCAGCACGAGTGGGACCCCCAACAGCGCCGCGCGGCGCCGGCCTGGGCCTGCGGGCCGGGCGCCCGCCTTGCTCACCCGGCGGCCCACACCACGCCGGCCGCCGCCGTGCCGCCGAGGATCGCCAAGGCCAGGTTGCGCGTGGCGAGCATGACCGCAGCCGTCGCGAGGGCGCCCACCCATTGCTGCACGCCGCCCGCGGCCAGCGCCGGCGCCACGTAGCTGACGAACAGCGTGCCGGGGATGTAGCCCAGCATGGCGCGCACGATGGGCGGCGGCCTGAATCGGCGGAACAGCAGGTAGCCGCCGGCCCGCGTGACGAAGGTCGCCGCCGCCATCGCGGCGATGGCGGCGAGCACCCAGGGATCGAGCGTCACGCGGCAGGCGCCCGGCGCCGGTCGCGCCACACCCCGGCGGCGCTGCCGGACAGCGCCCCGAGCACGATGTACCAGCTTGTTCCCGGCAGCAGCCGGGCGAACAGCATGGACACCGCCGCCGCCACGGCCCAGGGCACGAGATCGCGCCCGTCGCGCCACATGCCCACGAGGATCGCGACGAACACCGCAAGCGCCGTGAAGAACAGCGGGTGCCCGGCCGGCGGGCGCATGGTGGCGCCCAGCACGTGCCCGGCCGCGGTGGATATCACCCAAAACAGCCACATCGGCACGCCCGACCCGAACAGGAACCCGGCGTCCCACCGCCCAGCCTGCATCTGCGTCACCGACATGGCCCAGTTCTGGTCCGCCATCACGAACAGGCTGACCCACAGCCGCCAGCCGCGCAGCCGGTCGAGCCAGGGTCCCAGCACCGGCCCCATCAGCGCCATGCGAAGGTTCACCACGAAGGTTGCGAGGGCGGCGGCCAGCACCGGCGCCGGGCTGGACCACTGGCTGAGCACCAGCAACTGCGCCGAGCCGGCGTAAACGACGCCGCTCATCAGCGTGGCCTCCGCCAAGGAGAGGCCCTGCGCCTGCGCCGTGACGCCGCACACCAGGCCGAACGGCACGATGGCGACCTGCACCGGCAGGCTGCGGCGCGCCCCTTCCAGGATGGCGGCGCGGGAAAAGCGCGGGCGGCTGCGGGACATCAGCCCTGCTTCAGCCGGGTCACGAGCGCCTTGGCGGCCTCGGGGTCCATGCGCAGCGCCTGCTGCGCCACGGGCTGCGGGAAGCCGGCGCGCGCGAGGGCGCCAAGCTCGCGGCGGAGCGTGTCGGCATCGGCCTCCAGCAACCGGAACGGACCCAGGCGGCGGCGGCGCGCATAGGCGAGCGCCGCCGCCAACTCGCTTTCGGCGTCCGGCAGGGCGGCCTGGACCAGATCCCGCGGCACGCCCTTGGCGGCCAGATGCGCGCTGACGGCCCGGCGCGAGTGGCCGGCGCGAGTCAGGCTGCGGGCACGGGCGCCGGCGAACGCCGTGTCGTCCACCACGCCCGACTGCACCAGGGCGCGGGCCACCTCCCGCGCCGCCTGCCGGCTCGCCTGGGCGGCGGCAGCGATGGCGTCGTGATCGGGCGCGCCCTCCGCCCCCGCGGCGCGGACCCAGCGGTCGATGCGGCGGCCCAGCACGCGGACCAGCCCGGCCTCCGTCACGGCGAAGCGCGCGAGGTGGGCCAGCGCGGCGTCGTGCAGGCGGGACCGGGTGGGTGCCTCGCCCGCCGGGCCCGGCCCACGCCGGGCGCGGCGGGCCGGCGTTGCGGTCTTTGTTGCTGTCTCTGGGGAAGAATCCGCCATCCCGCCACGATGCCATGGGACGCGCGCCACCGAAACCCGCACGGGCGGCGCTCCGTTCGATGGCAGGCCCGCCAAGCCCTGGGGCGCCGCGCAACGCCGCCGGCCGCGGAAGGATGCGCTGAACGCAATGCCAAACTTCGTTTATCGGCGGGCGCAGCGTCGAATAGGGTTTGACTTCCCGCAAAGCCACGCCCCATCCTCCCTGCTTCCCCGGGACCGCCCGCGACGGGTCGTAGGGCGCTGAAATGGCCCGGGGAAATGCACTGAGGTGCCGAGTTCCCATGATTTCCGCCCTGATGCCGACGTACAACCGTGCCGACCTCGCTTTCGAGCGGGGCGAAGGCGCCTGGCTGTATGCGGTGGACGGCCGACGATTCCTGGACTTCGGCGCCGGCATCGCGACGTCATCCCTGGGCCACGGCCACCCGCATCTGGTGCAGGCCATCGCCGAGCAGGCCGGGCGGGTGATGCACACCAGCAACCTGTATCGCGTGCCGCAGGCCGAGCGGCTGGCCGCGCGCTACGTGGAGGCGACGTTCGCCGACAGCGCGTTCTTCTGCAACTCGGGCGCCGAGGCGAACGAGGGCATGGTCAAGATGATACGCAAGGCCATGCACGAGACCGGGCGGGGCGAGCGTTACCGGGTCATCTGCTTCGACGGCGCCTTCCATGGCCGGACGCTGGCGATGCTGGCCGCCACGGGCAACAAGAAGTACCTGGCCGGCTTCGGGCCGGAGGTGGACGGCTTCGACCACGTGCCGTTCAACAACCTGAACGCCCTGCGCGACGCCATCGGGCCGGAGACGGCCGGCATCATCGTCGAGCCGGTGCAGGGCGAGGGCGGCATCCGCCCGGCGTCGCTCGATTTCCTGCGCGGCCTGCGCGCCGCCTGCGACGAGTTCGGGCTGGTGCTGGGCATGGACGAGGTGCAGTGCGGCATGGGGCGCACCGGCAAGCTGTTCGCGCATGAGTGGGCGGG
>CAXULX010000023.1:0-58753 GCA_964252005.1 uncultured Acetobacteraceae bacterium
ATCGGCGGCGCGAAGAACGCGGCCCTGCCGCTGATGGCGGCGGGTATGTTGACCGACGACCGCCTGCTGCTCGGCAACGTGCCACGGCTCGCCGACATCGCCACCATGTCGGCGCTGATCGCGCAGCACGGCGTGGGCGTCGAGCCGGACGGGCGCACGCTGTCGATCGGCGGCCCGATCTCCAACACCGAGGCGCCGTACGAGATCGTCCGCAAGATGCGCGCCTCCATCCTGGTGCTCGGCCCGCTCCTCGCGCGGGTGCGGGAGGTGCGGGTGTCCCTGCCCGGCGGCTGCGCCATCGGTACCCGTCCGGTCGATCTGCACCTCAAGGGGCTGGAGCAGATGGGCGCCGCGATCCGGCTGGAGGGCGGCTACGTGCACGCCTCGGCGCCGGGCGGGCTGCGCGGGGCGGTGATCGTGCTGCCCTTCGCCTCCGTCGGCGCCACCGAGAACCTGCTGATGGCCGCGACCCTCGCCGATGGCCGGACCGAGATCGCCAACGCGGCGCGGGAGCCGGAGATCGGCGACCTCGCGGCCTGCCTCCTCGCCATGGGCGCGCGCATCGAGGGCGTCGGCTCCGACAAGCTGGTGGTGGACGGGGTGCCCCGGCTGCACGGCGCCGCGCACCCCATCGTCGCCGACCGGATCGAGACCGGCACCTATGCCTGCGCCGCCGCCATCACCGGGGGGGAGGTCCGGCTCATGGGCGGCCGGTTGGCCCATTTGGGCGCGGTCGCCGCCGCGTTGCGGAGCGCGGGCGTCGAGATGACGGAGCAGGACGGCGCCCTGGTGGTCCGCCGGGCCAACGGCCTGCATGGGGCGGACGCGATGACCGAGCCGTATCCGGGCTTCCCGACCGACATGCAGGCGCAGTTCATGGCGCTGATGTCGGTCGCCGAGGGGGCGGCCATGGTGACGGAGACGATCTTCGAGAACCGTTTCATGCACGTGCCGGAGCTGAACCGCATGGGCGCCAACATCAACGTGCACGGCGCCAGCGCCATCGTGCGCGGCGTGCGCGGCCTGTCGGGCGCCCCGGTGATGGCGACGGACTTGCGGGCGTCGGTGTCGCTGGTGCTGGCGGGGCTGGCGGCGCGGGGCGACACCATCGTGAACCGGGTGTACCACCTGGACCGCGGCTACGAGGCGCTGGAGCAGAAGCTGGCGGGGTGCGGGGCGGACATAGAACGTATCCCCGGCTGAGGGTTCCGACCGCCGCTGCCGGGTGCTAGACGACCGTGGCGCGCATCGTCCGTGCGCCCGTCCGCCACGGCCAGGAGTCCGCATGACCGCCCCCTTTCCGGCCGCATCCCTCGCGCCGGAAGCCCAATCTCCCCTCATCCTGGCGCTGCCCAAGGGCCGCATCCTCGGGGAGTGCGCGCCTTTGCTGGACCGTGCCGGCATCCGCCCGGCCGCGGACTACGCCGATGAGGACAGCCGGCGCCTGCGTTTCCCGACCGACAACCCGGCGCTCGACATCGTGCGGGTCCGCCCGTTCGACGTCGCGACCTTCGTGGCGTTTGGCGCAGCACACATCGGCATCTGCGGCGCCGACGTGCTGATGGAGTTCGATTACCCGGAGATCTACGCGCCGCTCGACCTCGGCATCGGGCAGTGCCGGGTCAGCGTGGCGGAGCCGGTCGCGAGCGTGGGCGCAGACGACCCCGCCACCTGGTCCCGCGTGCGGGTCGCGACCAAGTACCCCAACATCGCCCGGCGGCACTACGCAGCGCGCGGCGTGCAGGCGGAGATCGTGCACCTGAACGGCGCGATGGAGCTGGCGCCGGGCCTCGGCTTGTCCCGCCTGATCGTAGACCTCGTGCAGACCGGCAGCACGCTGCGGGCCAACGGGTTGCAGGAGACCGAGGTGATCGCGCATGTGACCAGCCGGCTGATCGTGAACCGCACCGCGCTCAAGACGCAGCCCGAGGCCGTGGGCGCCTGGATCGCCCGGTTCCGCGCGGCCCAGCTTGCGTCCGGTGCGGCATGAGGCGGCTCTCGACCGCGGACGCCGGGTTCGCCGAGGCGTTCCGCAGCCTGCTGCTGGACCGGGACACGGCGGTCCAGGTCGATGGCGTGGTGGCGGAGATCATCGCCACGGTGCGCGCCCGCGGCGACGCGGCGCTCTGCGAGTACACCGCGACGTTCGACCGGCAGACGCTGACGCCCGAGACCCTGCGCATCCCGGAGGACGAGATCGCCGCGGCGTCGGCCTCCATCGCCCCGGACCTCGCAGCCGCCCTCGACCTCGCGGCGCGGCGGATCGAGACGTTCCATCGCGCCCAGATGCCGTCCGACCTGCGGATGCAGGACGCGGCCGGGCTGACCCTCGGCATGCGCTGGTCGGCGCTCGATGCCGTGGGGTTGTACGTGCCGGGCGGCAAGGCGGCCTACCCGTCGTCGGTGCTGATGAACGCCCTGCCGGCCCGGGTCGCCGGCGTGGGACGTATCGCCATGTGCGTGCCCTGCCCCGGCGGCGTGCTGAACCCCCTGGTGCTGGCGGCGGCGAAGCGCGCCGGCGTCACGGAGATTTACCGTGTCGGCGGCGCGCAGGCCGTGGCCGCGCTGGCGTACGGAACCGCCAGCATCGCCGCCGTGGACCGCATCGTCGGACCCGGCAACGCCTACGTCGCAGAGGCCAAGCGCCAGGTGTTCGGCCGCGTCGGCATCGACAGCATCGCCGGGCCGTCCGAGGTCGTCGTGCTCGCGGATGCCGAGAACGACCCGCGGCACGTCGCGGTGGACCTGCTGGCGCAGGCCGAGCATGACGAGGCCGCGCAGAGCATCCTCATCACCACGGATGCCGGCTTCGCCGACGCCGTCATCCGGGCCGTCGCGTTGGAACTGCCGACCCTGCCGCGCCACGCCATCGCCGGCGCAAGCTGGCGGGACCACGGCGCCGCCATCGTGGTCCGCGACTGGCAGGAGGCGGCGGCGCTGACCAACGACCTCGCGCCCGAGCACCTGCAGATCATGGTGGCCGACCCCGCCCCGCTGTTCGCGCAAATCCGCCATGCCGGCGCGGCGTTCCTGGGCCGCAACTGTCCGGAGGCGGTCGGCGACTATGTGGCCGGCCCCAACCACGTCCTGCCGACGGGACGCACCGCGCGGTTCGCCTCGGGCTTGTCGGTGTTCGACTTCCTGAAGCGCACCACATGGGTCTCCGCGGACCGCGACGCCCTCGGCGAGGTCGGCCCGGCGGCCGTGGCGCTGGCGGAGGCCGAAGGGTTGCAGGCGCATGCCCGCAGCGTCGCATTGCGCCTCGGCCAAAGCCGGACGCCTTGACCGACGGGCCCAGCGTAAGCACATTCCGGCTCGAAATCAAATCCCCGTCTTGTTTTTGTAAGTTCAAGGAAGCTGATGTCCAAAGAAGACATGATCGAATTTAGCGGAACGGTGCTGGAGCTGCTTCCCAACGCCATGTTCCGCGTGAAGCTCGACAACGAGCACAGCATCCTGGCGCACACGTCGGGCAAGATGCGGAAAAACCGCATCCGCGTCCTGGCGGGCGACCGGGTGAACGTCGAGATGACGCCCTACGACCTGTCCAAGGGACGGATCACATTCCGCTTCAAGTAGGCCGCCTCCCATAGACGGCGCGATGCTGACCGAGCCGGCGATGGCCCATCCGGGGACAGTGCCGCTCATCCTGGCCTCCGCCAGCCCGCGCCGGCTCGCGCTCCTGGCGCAGATCGGCCTCACCCCGGACCGCGTCACGGCGCCGGACATCGACGAGACGCCGCGCCGGGACGAAGCGCCCCGCCGTTACGCCGAGCGCATGGCGCTCGAAAAGGCGACGCGGATGGCCGAACCCGGCGCCTTCGTCCTGGCCGCCGACACCGTCGTGGCGCTCGGCAGCCGCATCATGCCAAAGGCGGCGGACGCCGAGGATGTGCGCGCCTGCATGGCCCTGCTGTCCGGCCGACGTCACCACGTGCTGACGGCGCTCGTGCTGATCGGGCCGGACGGACGGATCGGCCAGCGCGTGTCCGACAGCGTCGTCGCGTTCTCCCGCCTGGCGCCCGCGCAACTCGACGCCTACGCGGCGTGCGGGGAGGGCGTGGGCAAGGCCGGCGGCTACGCCATCCAGGGCCGCGCGGCGGGGTTCGCCCGCTTCCTGTCCGGCAGTTACAGCGGCGTAGTCGGCCTGCCGTTGTTCGAGGTGGCGCAACTGCTCCGCGGACGCGGCTACCCCGTGCCGTGAGCGCACGCATCCTGGTCGCATGCAGCCCCGGCGAGTTGCGGGTGGCGGCGGTGCAGGACGACGGGCTGATCGACTACGCGCTGTGGCGGCCGGGCCGCCCGGATGGGGTGGGCGACCTGTATCGCGGCCGGGTCATCGCCCGCGTGCCCGCCATGGCCGGCGCCTTCGTGGCGTTGCCGGAGGCCGAGGGCTTCCTGCCGGACAGCGAGGGCGCGGACGCCGTGTCGGACGGCATGGCGGTGGCCGTGCGGATCACCCGGTCGGCCCAGGGCGGCAAGGGTCCGCGCCTGACCGCCCGCGTCGCCGACGCCGACCGTGCGCTGGCCGGCGCCGGGCCGCCGGCGTTGCTGGCGCGCGGACCCGGCGCGGTCGAGCGTCTCGCCGCCTTGCACCCCACGGCGCCCATACGCATCGACGATCCCGGCGTGGCCGCGACGCTCCGGCCGATGCTGGGCGAGCGCATCACGGTCGGGGCCGTGCTGGACGACGCGCTGGCCGGCTGGATCGACGCCCTGGCCGATCCCGGCGTCGATCTGCCCGGCGGCATGCGCGCCAGCATCCATCCCACGCCGGCCCTGGTCGCCATCGACGTGGACGCCGGCCGCAGCAGCGCCGACCGGCGGCCGAAGCACACGGCGCAGGCGGCCGCCAACCGCGCCATGCTGCCCGCCTTGGCCCGGCAAATCCGGCTGCGCAACCTGTCCGGCGCCATCGTGGTGGACGTGGCCGGGCTGGGCGTGCGGCAGCGGGCCGCGCTGGCGCCGGACGTCGCGGCGGCATTGGCCGGCGATCCCCTCCGGCCGCGCTTCCTCGGCTTCTCCGCGCTGGGCCTCGCGGAGATCATGCGCCCGCGCGCCCATCCGCCCTTGCACGAGCTGCTGGCCGGTCCGCACGCCGCGGGCTTGTCGGCGCTGCGGTCCATCATGCAAGCCGCCGCCGCCGAGCCTGCGGCGGCGTTCCGGTTGCGCGCCGCCCCGGATGTCGCGGCGGCCTTGGCCCAGGACCCGGTGGCCGTCCCCGACCTTGCACGGCGCACTGGGCGTCCCTTGATTGTAGCGTCCGACCCGTCCCTGCCGCCGGGCCGAACCGCGATTGAAAGGACCGCCCGTGCCTGACGCATCGCCGCCGAAGCCAGCAGCACCGCCCTGCCCGATCTGCGGCAAGCCCGTGCCCTCCGAGGGTGCGGCGGCGGCCCGGGTGCGCCCGTTCTGCTCGGCCCGCTGCGCCGACGTGGACCTGGGCCGCTGGTTCGGCGGCGCCTACGCGATCCCCGGCCCGCCGCCGGAGCTGGACGAGGACCCGCCGGACAGCAGCGCCGGTCACGCCGATGCCCTATATCGCGGCTGAGCCGCCGGCCGGGCTTGATCCGAGGCATCGACTGGGGTAGCAAGCTGCTCCGCCGGACCTGGTTTCGTCCGGCCGTGGCCCAGGTAGCTCAGCTGGTAGAGCATGCGACTGAAAATCGCAGTGTCGGTGGTTCGACTCCGCCCCTGGGCACCACTTCTCCACTCAGCACATAATGCCGCTCCTAAGAACCCACGGCCGCACCACGAACCGTCCTCACGGGCAGACCTGCCATGGCTGAGGCAGAATCCGTCAGCATCACGCCGCCGGCAGCCTCAGCGCCGCGTCGGTGCCGACCAGCAGTTCCGCCAGGCGCAAGCGTTCCATGCGGGTGAGCGTGCTGTCGGCGGACGCGCAGGTGCCTGCCGCGGTTCGGCCCAGCAGCTTGTCATAGGGTGAGGCGGGGCCGAACCGGCGGCCGGCCATGGCCAGCCGTCGCAACGCTCGGGCATCGTTCTCCAATCCGTCCACCGCCGCGTCGTCCGACGCGGCGCCGGTTGCGGCCAGCTTGGGCAGGAAGTCCTGGTCCAAGGCTTGAAGCAGGCGGCTCTGGCACGCCTCGTTCGCCTGCTCCCGGACACGCTGGGCATGAATCCGTAGTCCCGGCCGGGCGCCAGGCCCCTCGACCGCATCGAGCAGCGCCGCGATGTGCGTGACCTGGAACGACGCGGCGGCAAGCCCGACGGTGGGAAGCACGGTCGTCAAGACGTGCTGCGCCCGGTCCAGGGTCAGGCTCACCGCCGGGTCAACCGGCGCGCCCGGCAACGCCAACGCGGTCAGCAGCGCGGGGCCGGCGGTCGCGCCGTCCGCCAGCAGGATGGCGAGCACGATGCCGAACGCGCCCGGATGGGCCGCCTGCGTCGCTTGCAGGATGTCGTTGACGGCGGGCGCAGGGTCGGTGACGCCGGCATCGCGTGCCCGCTGGACCAGCGGCACCGCCTGATGCAGCACCGCCGCGATGTTGGCCCGGATTTCGGGATAGCAGCTCTCAGGCAGGCCGGTGGCGGCGCCCCAATCCGCCGGGACCGGCAGACGCGCCAGCACCTTCGCGGCCAACGGCCACAGGGACGCGCCGATCTGGTCCGCAACCGCATGCTCCTTTCCGTCGCGCCCGGCGATGCGTGCCTGGACCGACACCGCGACCGGGCCCAGTTGCTCGACCACCGCGGTGCCGATGACCGACAGCGCCGTTCGCGGCACGGCGGGGATGCCTGGGCGCCATCGTGGGCCAGGGGTGATCACCGGGTTAAGCGGGCGGAACAGCAGGCGGGTGATCGACAGCGGACGCATCGGCCCGATGGCCGCCAACCGCGGGCGCAGCGGGGCGATGAGCGCATCCGCCGCACCGCGCGCCGGCATCGCGTCCACCAGCGCCACGACCTGGGCGAGTTGCTCGTCCGCCGCGCCGCGCAGCTTGCGCTGCACTTCGGCCGCCGGGCGGACCGCGGGCATCGACTGGGACATGCTAAGCGGCCACGGCGCGAAACCGCTCGTTCCGGGCGACCAGATCGAGCGCGCTGAACCCGGAGCGGCCATCGCGGCTCAGGCCCGCCATGGGGCGGATGGCCTGGTTCGCCTCGGCCTCGATCGACGCGCCGACCCAATCGCCGGCCTCTTTCGGCAGCACCACCAGCATCTGGCCGATTTCCAGGAGCGCCGCGCGCCGGGCGGCGACGCCGGACGCCGCGCCCCATAGCAGGCACGGCAAGCTCCAGCCGTCGAGCACCCAGGCGGGACGGCTGAACAGGGCGGCGACATCATCGGGCCGGGCGCGCCATTCGGCCAGCAAGCCCCCGATGTCGGCCGCCCGCCCCTGCGCGGCACCCAGGACCTGCTCGCCGCAGCGGATCGTGAGGTCCGCCATGGCGCACGCCATCAACGCCGGCCCGGCATCGTCGGCACCCATGCCCAACCAGGCCGCAAGCTCCGCCCGCAAGGTCTTGAGCTGCCCCAGGCGGACCGGGATGTCGGCCCGTGCGGCATGCGGGCCGACGCCGATCTCCTCCACGATGCCGGCCAGGGCCGCGACCTCTGCCGTGCTGGCCTGCACGGTGGTCTGCGCGGCCAGGAGGTAAAGCAGATAGTGGTTGGCGGCCTGCTGCGACTCGGCCTCCGCCTCCATCGCCCGTACGGCCGCCGTTTGCGCCGCACGTCCCGCCGCACCTGCGGCCGCAACCTGCCGCGCGGCGGTGCGGATGGTGCCGGGGGTGATCGGCCCGCCTTTCGCCGCGGCGGCGACGGCATCATGCAGCATGCCGTCATGCAGCGTGGGGCTGCACATGTCGCGCAGGCCGGACCACGGCACGACATAGATGCCGCGCCCGCCGGATGGGTTGGGCACCAGCAGCACCAGCCCATGCCGCGCATCGTACCGCACCCGTGCGCCAGTGAGCGCCGGGGTGGTGAACGGCACGCTCACCCCTCGTTCCCAAAAGGTGGCGGACTGATGCGACGGGATGGGGGCCGAGATGTCCATGCAATGCGGTCCTGAGGGCTGGGGGCGAGTTTAGCCTGGACCGGTAAACGCCGGGTAAAGGGGCGGCGCGTCGTCGAAGCTGGGGCGGCCCGTCAAATGGCGCCAATGATGCCACAGCAGCCGGGCCGCCAAGGCGCGGCTCGGACGCCAGGCGTCGGCCAGCAGGCGCAACGCTTTCGGGGCCGGCCGGCTTGGCAGGCCCAGGATGTCGGCCGCGGCGCCCGCCAGCGCGATGTCCCCGGCCGGGAACACGTCCTGCCGCTGCAACGCGAACAGCAGGTAAACCTCGGCCGTCCAGGGACCCAGGCCGCGGACGGCGGTGATCGCGGCGACGGCGCCGGGGTCCGGGAGCAGCGCCAGCGCCTCGGCCGAAAGCTGGCCGTTGGCGAAGGCCATGGCGAGCGACCGCGCATGCGCCACCTTGGGCCGGGACAGCCCGGCGCCGCGCAGGACGGCCTCATCCAGCGCCAGCAGCCCCTCCGGATGCAGCGCGTGCGGTTGCGCCGCGAGCCGCCGCCAGATCGCGAGCGCCGCCTGGTTGCTGATCTGCTGCCCGACCACGATCTGCAGCAGCCCGGCGAATCCGCCGCCGCGGACGCGCCAGGGCAGTGGACCCGCTGCGATCTCGATGCGGGCGAGCCGCGGGTCATGGGCCACCAGCGCATCCAGCGCGGCGCGCATCGCGGCGGGCGGATGCGGGAACGCGGTCAGGGGGACCGCGGCCGCATGACTACCGGGTATGGCAGCGGATGAGCGGGTTGGGGAAGTCGGCGCAGCCGGGAAAGGCGATCTCGTTCTCCCCCCGGCGCTGCACGTGCAACTCGTCCGGCGAGGCGCAGCCGAAACCGTTCGCCCGCCCGACGCCGCTGTCCAGCAAGCCGGACCCGCCGCCCGGTGCTGCGGCGAAGCGGAACTCGGCCCCTTGCGGCGAGGTGCGCGCCGTCTCGATCTCGCGCTGCGTTAGCACCTGCTCGGTCAGGGTGGCGCGGAGCACGAGGTCGCGGGTGAAGATCACCACCGGCTGCGACAGGCAGGCTTGGCTCGGCACCGCGCCCGACACCGGGAAGAGGCCGCCGGTCCAGGTGCCGAACAGCCAGGCGTGCGGCGGCTGGTTGGCGTCCTGGGCCACGGCGGGGGCGCCGCCGGGCAATGCTGCCAAGGCAAGCGACAGCACGGCGGCGAGTTGGGCGGAGCGGCGCATCATGAAGGGTCCCGTCTTGGAAGTTCCACAAATCCTAACGGCAGGACGGGCGGCAAGGAAGACGCGGGATTTGCGGCGGGCGGCGCGGCATGGCATGGCACGCTCACCGCGATACGCCCAGCGCGACACGCCCATCCCAGCACGCCCCTCGCAATCGGAACCGCCATGCTCCGCCGCTTCTACGACCGCGTGCTCGCCTTGTCCGCCGACCGGCGCGCCCCGGCGTGGCTGGCGCTCATCAGTTTCGCCGAGAGCAGCTTCTTTCCCATCCCGCCCGATGCGCTGCTGGTGCCCATGGCGCTGTCCCGGCCGGACCGGGCCTACCGCTTCGCGCTGATCTGCACCGTGGCGAGCGTGGCCGGCGGCATGCTGGGCTATTTGATCGGCTACGCGCTGTATGACCAGGTGGCGGGGCCGCTGATCCGCTTCTACCATTACGAAGACGCGGCCCAAGCCTTTGTGGACAAGTTCGACCAGTACGGGCTTTGGGTCATCCTGATCAAGGGCCTGACGCCGATTCCTTACAAGATCGTCACCATCACTTCCGGCCTCGCGCACTTCAACTTCGGCGTGTTCATGGCGGCAAGCATGCTGACCCGCGGGGCGCGTTTCTTCCTGGTCGCGGCCCTGATCCGGCAGTTCGGCGAGCCGGTACGGGCCTTCATCGAGCGCCGGCTGACCTTGGTGACCAGCCTGACCGCGGCGGGGATCGTGGGCGGGGTCCTGCTGCTGAAATTCATCTGAGCAGGACGGCGCGGAGTTCGTCCAGGATCGCCGGGTCGTCGATGGTGGGCGGGGCCGGGGCCTCCTCCCCGTCGGCCAGCTTGCGGATGCTGCCCCGCAGGATCTTGCCGGACCGGGTCTTGGGCAGGCGCAGCACGACCCGGGCGTCCTTGAACGCGGCGACCGGCCCGATCCGCTCGCGGACCAGCGCCACCAGTTCCCGGGCGACGGCCGCGGAGTCGCGCCCCGCGCCGGCCTTCAGCACCACGAGCCCGAGCGGGACCTGGCCCCTCAGCGCGTCCGCCATGCCGACCACGGCGCATTCCGCCACGTCCGGGTGGCTCGCCAGCACCTCCTCCATCGCGCCGGTGCTCAGGCGGTGGCCGGCGACGTTGATCACGTCGTCCGTGCGGCCCATCACCCACACGTCGCCATCGCGGTCCACCTGCCCGGCATCGCCCGTGCGGTACCAGCCGGGGTAGTCCAGCAGGTAGGCCGCCCGGAACCCCTCCGCGTTGCGCCACAGCGTCGGCGCGCAGCCCGGTGGCAGCGGCAGGCGGATGGCGAGGTTGCCGATTTCGCCCGGCGGCAGCAGCGCGCCGCCGTCGTCGAGCGCATGCACGTCGTAGCCGGGGCACGGCCGCCCGCCGGCGCCGGGCTTGAACGGGAACAGGCCGTAGCCGCGGAACCCGGCGGTGATCGGCCATCCGGTCTCGGTCTGCCACCAATGGTCCACGACCGGACGGCCCAGCTTGCCCGCGATCCAGTTCGCGGTCGGCGGGTCGCACCGCTCCCCGGCCAGGAACAGAGCGTCGAAGCGGCTCAGGTCGTGCCGCGCCATGTGCAGCCCCTCCGGGTCCTGCTGCCTGATGGCGCGGAGCGCGGTGGGGGCGGTGAACAGCACGCGGACGCCGTGCTGCGCGCAGACGCGCCAGAATGCGCCGGGGTCGGGCGTGCCGACCGGCTTGCCCTCATAGAGCACCGTCGTGCAGCCGGCGAGCAGCGGCGCATAGACGATGTAGCTGTGGCCGACCACCCAGCCCACGTCGCTGGCGCACCAATACACGTCGCCCGCCTCCGCGCCGTAGATCATGCGCATCGACGCCCGCAGCGCCACGGCATAGCCGCCGGTGTCGCGCACCACGCCCTTCGGCTTGCCCGTCGTGCCGGAGGTGTAAAGGATATAGAGGGGGTCGGTGGCGAGCACCGGCACGGGCGGATGCGGCGCGGCGGCGGCCTCGGCCTCGGCCTCCGCGAAGTCATGGTCGCGGCCCGGCACCATGGCGGCGGCCAGCATCGGGCGTTGCAGAATCAGGCAGGCGTCGGGCTTGTGCGCGCTGAACGCGATGGCGGCGTCCAGCAGCGGCTTGTAGGCGACGACGCGCCCCGGCTCCAGCCCGCAGGACGCGGAGACGATCACCCGCGGCCCGGCGTCCTCGATCCGCTTGGCGAGTTCCGCGGCGGCGAAGCCCCCGAACACGACGGAGTGCACGGCGCCGAGCCGGGCGCAGGCCAGCATGGCGATCACCGCCTCCGGCACCATCGGCATGTAGATGACGACGCGGTCGCCGGCGCCGACGCCCAGGGCCGCAAGCGCCCCGGACACGCGGGCGACCCGGTCAAGCAGCTCGCCATAGGTGAAGGACCGGACCTGGCCGGCCATCGGGCTGTCCCAGATCAGCGCGGCCTGCCCGCCGCGCCCGGCGTCCACGTGGCGGTCCAGGCAGTTCTCCGCAATGTTGAGCATGCCGCCGGCGAACCACTGGCCGGCGACGCCGAGGCCCCGGTCGAACACCCGGTCCCATCGCCGGGTCCAGGTCACGCCCTCCGCCGCCTCCGCCCACCATGCCTCGGGATCAGCCTGCCAGCTGGCGTAGGCGGCAGGGTAGGAACTGGTCGCGGTCTCGGTCATGACGGGCGCGCCTGCCTCTTGCTGTCCATGCCGCGCCTCGACGGGGCGCCGTGCTCAGTGTGGGAGGAAATTGGCCGCCTGTCTCGGACGGACTTGACGTTTTCAGGCCCGGCACGCGGCGCCCGGCGATTTCGGCCGCGCGCCGCGCCGCCAACGATGGCAGGATGTCCGCCATGACCCCTCGCCCGCTCGGACCGCCCATCGATTCCACCCCCCGCCCGCTGCCGGCGCGCGTCACGCTGCGCGGGCAGTCCGTGGTGCTTGAACCGCTGCACCGCCGCCATGCCGAGGAGCTGTGGGAAGCGGCGCAGCAGGACCCGGCGGCGGATGAAAGCTGGGACTACATGGGCTACGGCCCGTTCCCCACCAGCGAGGCGATGGCCGGCTTCGTGGCAGGCTTCGCCAGCACGCACGATCCCATGGCCTGGGCGGTGCGCCCGGTGGCCACCGGCGCCGTCTCGGGCTGGCTCACGCTCATGGACATCCAGCCGGCGCACGCGGCCATCGAGATCGGCCACATCTGGTTCGCGCCCCGCATGCAGCGCACCCGCGCGGCGACCGAGGCGATGTTCCTGCTGCTGCGGCTCGCGGCCGACGACCTGGGCTACCGCCGCCTGGTCTGGAAGTGCAACGCGCTGAACGCGCCGTCCCGCCGGGCGGCAGAGCGGTTGGGCTTCACGTTCGAGGGCACGCTGCGGGCGCATTACGTCATCAAGGGACGGCTGCGGGACACGGCGTTCCTCAGCATCGTGGGCGACGAGTGGCCGCCCTGCCGCGATGCGCTGCTGGCCTGGCTGGACACGGCGAACTTCGCCCCGGACGGCACGGCGCGGCGCGGCCTGGCCGAGATCAGGGCCAGCATGGTCAGTTGATCTGCACCGCCTGCACCGCGGTTTCCAGCTCGACGAAGCTCGGCATATGCTGGTTCGGCGCCATCTTGCGCCCGGTCTCCACGCTGATCTGCGGGGGGTTGCCGTGCAAATGCGCGACCAGCACGGCGCGGATCACCTCGAAGTACTTGCTCTCCTCCTCGATGACCCCTTTCAGCCGGGCCGCAAACGGTCCCGCCATGCCGTAGGCCAGCAGCACGCCCAGGAACGTCCCCACCAGCGCGCCGCCGATCATGGCGCCCAGCACCGCCGGCGGCTCGTTGATATGCGACATCGTCTTGATGACGCCCAGCACCGCGGCCACGATGCCGAGCGCCGGCAGGCTGTCCGCCATGTTCTGCAGCGCGTGGGCGCCGTGCAGCTCCTCGTGCAGGGTCTTCTTCAGCTCGCGGCCCATCAGGTCCTCGGTCTGGTGCGGGTCGTCGGCGTTCATGCCGACCATGCGCAGGTAGTCGCAGATCATGTCGGTTGCGCGAGGGTTGGCGAGGATGCGCGGGAACTTCTGGAAGGCGGTGCTCTCCTTCGGGTTCTCGATATGCGGCTCCAGCGCCATGGGGCCTTTGGTGCTGGCGAGGCGGGAGAACAGGAACAGCAGGCTCAGCAGCTCGACGTAATGCGGCTTGGTGAACTTGGCGCCGCCCATGATCTTCTTGAAGCCGCCCAGGGTGTGCTTCACGTCGTGCATGCTGTTCGACATGACGAAGGTGCCGACCGCCGCGCCGCCGATGGTCAGCAGCTCGAACGGCATCGCCTCGATCAACGGCTCCAGGCTGCCGCCGGACAGGATGTAGCTGCCGAACACGCAGGCCAGCAGGAAGCCGAGGCCGCCGATGGTCAGCATGGCTCAGCGCCCCGCGGCCGCGGGCCGGTCCCGCAGGACCAGGATGGCGATGCGGCGGTTCGCCGGCGACAGCGGCTCGGCCGGCAGCAGCGGGTCGCGGTCGGCATGGCCCGCCACGCTGCGGATCCTCGACTCCAGCAGGCCCGCATCGGTCAGCAGCCGGCGCGTGGCGTTGGCGCGCTCGGCCGAAAGGTCCCAGTTGCTGCGGTCGCCGCCGCGATAGGGCGCCGCGTCGGTGTGGCCGTCGATGGCGATCCGCTGCGGAAGGCGCAGCAGCACCGGGGCCACCTTGGACAGCAGGGACCGCGCGCGGTCGTTCAGCGCGGCGGTCCCGAAGCCGAACATCGGCTGCCGGTCCTCGTCCAGGATTTGGATGCGCAGCCCCTCCGGCGTGATGTCGATGGCGAGTTGCTTCGCGAGCCCAGCGAGCGCCGGGTCCGAGCGGACGGCCTCGCGGATCTGCTCCGCCGCCTGCGCGAAGGCGGCGCGCTCGCGCTGCTCGCGCTCCGCCTCGGCCGCCGGGTCCTTGACGATGGGCGGCGTGGTCCGGGCGGCGGGCGGGCGGGCGGCGTCGGACGGCTCCGCCGCTTGGACGGCCGCGGGCGCCTGGGCAGCGCCGTCCTGCGCCATCGTGAGCAGCGACGGCCCGCTGGTCCGCGGCTTCGACGGCGTCACCGGGGCGTCATCCTCGCTGTCGTCCGGGTCCATGATCGGGTGGGTGGGGCCGGGCGTGATCTGTATCGCGCCGCGGTCCGACGCCAGCGCCCCCTCGAGGTTCGGCGTCAGCCCGCCGAACGGGGCGCCGAAGCCTGACTTGCTGCTCGACGTGATGCTGTTGGGGCTGAAATAGTCCGCCAGGCCGGTCCGCTGCTCCTGGGTGGTGGCGTTCAGCAGCCACATCAGCAGGAAGAACGCCATCATCGCCGTCACAAAGTCGGCGTAGGCCACTTTCCACGCGCCGCCGTGATGGCCGCCCTCGATGACCTCCTCCCTGCGGATGATGATCGTCGCCTTGGCTTTCTTCGTGCCGCTCATGCCCAACCTCGCCTATGTCCGGGCAAGATGCGGCAGAAGGCTTAATCCTTCGCTAATGCAGGCACAGCAGTCATACGGACGGCTTGGTTGAATGACCGTCATCCGCCGATGGGTTGCACCCATCCTACGGTACGGATCGCGTAGGATGGGTGAAACCCATCAGCAGCCGCACACGGGTCGATCAATGATGCCGCCCGTATCAGGCCGCCAGGGCGCGCGCGAACACCGCCGGGTCCACGTTGCCGCCGCTCAGCACGGCGCCCACCACGCGCCCGCGCGCGTCGAAACGGCCCGACAGCAAGGCCGCCAGGCACACGGCGCCGCCGGGTTCCACGACCAGCTTCAGATGCGTGAAGGCGAAGGCGATGGCCGCCAGCACCTCGGCGTCCGTCACCGTGATGCCGCCCGCGAGCCGGGTACGGTTCACCGCGAAGGTCAACTCCCCCGGCATCCTGGCCAGCAGGGCGTCGCACAGCTCCGAGCCGCCCGGCGGGTTGCCCACCCGCTCGCCGCCGCGGAGGGAGCGCCCGGTGTCGTCGGACCCCTCCGGCTCGACCGCGATGATCTCGGCGCCGGGCCGCATGCCCTCGGCCGCGAGCGCCCACCCGGCGATCAGGCCGCCGCCGCCCGTGCAGACCAGCAGCGCATCGATGGGCAGCCCGCCCGCATCCTCGAACAGCTCCAGCGCCGCCGTGCCCTGCCCGGCGATGACGTGGGGATGGTCGAACGGCGGGATCAGCGAGGCGCCGGTGCGCTCGACGTAGTGCCGGGTCAGCGCCTCCCGGTCGTCGGTGGCGCGGTCGTAGTGCACGATCTCGGCCCCCCAGCGCCGGGTGCTGTCGATCTTCACCTGCGGCGCGTCGCGCGGCATGAAGATCGTGGCGGCGGCGCCGATGGACTGCGCGGCGCAGGCGAGGGCCTGGCCGTGGTTGCCGGAGGAGTGCGTCACGACGCCGGCCCGCCGCTCGGCCTCGGAAAGCTGCAAGGCGGCGTTGGTGGCGCCACGCAGCTTGAAGCTGCCGGTCTTCTGCAGGACCTCGGCCTTCAGCAGCACGGTGCCGCCGGTCAGCTCGTCCAGCCGGGGGTTGCGCAGCGTGGGGGTGCGCACGACGCGCCCGGCGATCCGGCGCCCGGCGGCGGCCACGTCGTCATGGGTCGGAAGCTGCATCCTGCTCTCCTGCATGGGGCAAGCGGGCAAACAGGGCGCCTGGCCGCTGGGTGACACGATAGACGCGGAACCGCTCGGCCTCCACCCCGTCCGGCGCGCCGCCGCGGGTGCGGACGACCTGGCCGACCTGCCGGGCGGCCGACCAGTAGGCGGGGTCCGGCGGCTCGGACCGGCGCTGGCTGACCAGCAGCAGCCCAGGCTCCGCGCTGCTGGCGCGCGGCAGGCGGAACAGCGCCCAGCGGTCCTCGGCCCCCAGCACCGGCACGCCCGGCGGCGAGCGCCAGGCGAGCAGGCTGGCGACGCCGTACGCCTCGGACGCGATCCACGCGGCACCCTGCTGCCGCCGCATCGCCTCCAGGTCGCGGGACACCCCGTCCCAGCCGCCGAGCCGGATCAGGATCGGGTCCAGCCGCCGGGGCAGCGGGAACGGCGCCGTGGCGCCCTGCACGTAAACCAGCGCCGTGATCGCCAAGCCGAGCGCCACCGCGGGTCGCCACAGGCGCCAGCCCAGCCCCGTGGCACAGACCGCGCCGGCGCAGATCGCGGCGGCGGGATAGACGATGGCCGGCCAATTCGCCTGCACCCGGTCGCCGATGGCGTGCTGCACGAACACCAGCAGGCCCGGCAGCGTCAACGCCGCGAGCAGCGACCAGGCCGGGTCCCGCACGGCCGCGCGGCGGATGGCGGCCCACACCCCGGCCGACAGCAGGACGAACACCAAGGGCGTCGCCAGGCCCACCTGCCCGCCCAATAGTTCCGACAAATGGCGCAGCGCCGCGCCGGGGTCCCAGTCCCCGGTCCGCCCGCCCTGCTTGGCGAAGCTGGCCCAGCCGTGCCCCGCGTTCCACAGCACCACCGGCGCGAAGGACGCCGCCGCCAGGACGCCGCCCAGCCACAGGAAGGCGCTGCGAAACCAGCGGCGCAGCCCGGGCACCCAGAGGAGCCACAGCACGATGCCGAGTCCCAGGAAGCCGCCGGTGTACTTGCTCGCCATGGCGCACCCGGCGGCGAGGCCCACCGCCAGCCACCACCGCCCATCGCCGGACCGCAACAGCCGCGCCAGCGCCCACATCGTCGCCGTCCAGAACAGCAGCAGCGGCGTGTCCGGCGTCATCGTCACCGCCCCCGCCCCGACCAGCAGCGTGCCGTTCAGCAACGCCGCGGCGGGCACGCCCAGCCGCCGCCCGGGACACAGCAGCTCCGCCGTCCGTGCCAGCAGCACCGAGCCGGCCGCCGCCGACAACGGCGCCCACAGCCGCACCCCCAGCGCGCTCTGCCCAGCCAGCCCGGTGCCCGCCCTGATCCACAGCGCCACCATCGGCGGATGGTCGAGGTAGCCCGGCGCCAGCGCGTGCGACCACACCCAATAGTACGCCTCGTCCTCCGACAACGGCGTCGCCGCCGCGACCACCAGTCGGAGCAAGGTCAGGATCAGCAGGGCGAACAGCGCCATGCACCTCCGATCCGCCGCCCACGGTGACACGTCAAGCCGTCCTGTGCCATTCTCCGGAGCGGCCCTGCCCCAAGAGTTGCGACGACGTTCCCAACACCGCCGGAGTGTTCCCATGATCTCGTTTATCGGCGCCATCATCATCGGCGGCCTCGCCGGCCTGGTGGCCAAGTTCCTGACGCCCGGCCGTGATCCCGGCGGGTTCATCATCACCGTCCTGCTGGGCATCGCCGGCGCGATGGTCGCGACCTTCCTGGGTCAGGCCCTCGGTTGGTACCGGCCGGGTCAATCGGCCGGGTTCATCGGCGCGGTGGTCGGCGCGGTCATCATCCTGCTGGCCTACCGCATGGTCGCGCGTCCGCGGATCGACTGAGCGGGCGGCCGGCGCGCCCTACAACGGCACGCCGGCCAGGCTGCGGCTGGTGCGAATCGTCTGCAAGGTCTGCACCCGGCTGACCGAGGCCGCACCCGTCAGGCGCCGGGTCAGCGCGTTCTCGTGCGCGGTGTCCCGCGCCACCAGGCGCAGCAGGAAGTCGCCGCCGCCGCGGATCATGTGGCACTCCCGGACCTCGGGCCACTCCGCGACCTCCGCCTCGAACGCCGAGAGCACCGTCTCCTTCTGGCTGTCCAGCCCAATCAGCGCGAAGAACACGATCTCCCATCCCAGGCGGGCCGGGTCGGTGTCGGCGTGATAGCCGCGGATGATGCCGGCCTCCTCCAGCCGCCGGACCCGGCGCAGGCAGGGCGGCGCCGTGATCTCGGCGCGCCGGGCCAGCTCGACGTTGGTCATGCGGCCGTCCACCTGAAGCTCGGCCAGGATGCGCCGGTCGATCTCGTCCAAATCCGCCACGTCGCCATCATCAAGCTTCATAAGCCGGTGCGCCCCAAATGCCGCGCAACAATATTACGGAAGCCCTGCCATGAACACCCGGGCGCGCGGCCTCGCTTGCGCGCCGTGCGTTGCTTGCCGATATGATCGGATCAGCACAGGAGCCGCGCCGCCATGCCGCAGACGATCCACACTCAAGTCCTGATTATCGGCGCCGGGCCGGCCGGCTACACGGCGGCGATCTACGCGGCGCGCGGCGGGCTGGACCCGGTGCTGGTCTCCGGCCTGCAGCCCGGCGGCCAGTTGATGATCACGACCGACGTGGAGAACTATCCCGGCTTCGAGAGCGCCATCCAAGGCCCCTGGCTGATGGAGCAGATGGCCAAGCAGGCCGAGCACGTCGGCACCCGGGTGATCAGCGACCTGTTGATGAGCGTCGATTTCTCGCGCCGCCCGTTCCGCTGCGTGGGCGACTCCGGCGACGTGTACCTGGCCGAGACCGTGGTGATCGCGACCGGGGCGCAGGCGCGCTGGCTGGGCCTGCCGTCGGAAAAGCGGCTGCAGGGCGCGGGCGTGTCGGCCTGCGCGACCTGCGACGGGTTCTTCTACCGCGGCAAGCAGGTGGCGGTGATCGGCGGCGGCAACACGGCGGTGGAGGAGGCGCTGTACCTGACCCACCACGCCGACAAGGTGACGCTGGTGCATCGGCGCGACAGCCTGCGCGCCGAGAAGATCTTGCAGAAGCGCCTGTTCGCCCATCCCAAGATCGCGGTCCTGTGGGACAGCGCCGTGGAGGACGTCACCGGCGGCGGCCAGCCCGAGGTCGTGACCGGCGTCACGTTGCGGAACGTCCGGAGCGGCGCGTTGAGCCACCTGCCGGTGGACGGCGTGTTCATCGCCATCGGCCACATGCCCAACACGACGATCTTCCGCGGCCAGGTCGAGTTGGACAGCGAGGGCTACGTGCTCACCAAGCCCGGCCTGACGCAGACCTCCGTCCCCGGCGTGTTCGCGGCCGGCGACGTGCAGGACAAGCTGTGGCGCCAGGCGATCACGGCCGCCGGGACCGGGTGCATCGCGGCGCTGGAGGCGGAGAAGTTCTTGACGATGCAGGCGCAGCCGGCGGCGCAGGCAGCGGAGTAGTCAGGGTGCGGTGACCGGGATGCCGCTCAGGCGTTTTCCGGAACGCACGAACCGCTTATCGAACGTCAGAAAGTTTTCGCACTCGGTCGCCGCCGCCAGATGGAGGGCATCGGCGAAGTCCATGCCCGCCTCGGCCCAGTCCATGGCCTTGGCGACCAGACCGGCATCCTCGACCGAGACACCCGGAAGCCCGGCGAGGGCACGGAGCGCCGGAATGATTTGCTCCGGCGGTAGGTCGTACACGCCGCGCAATACCCATTCAGCCTCCAGCAGGACAGTTCTCGGCACGAAGACTGGTTTCTGTCCGATCACGGCACGGGCCTTGTCCGCCTGGGCCGGGTCGTCGCCCGTCAGGTAGCGGACGACGACGTTAGTATCGACCCCTTGCATGCCGACGCTTCACCTCCGCCGCGATCCCCGCCTCCATGTCTTCGACCGACTTCGGCTTGCCCTTGTAGGAGAGGCTGCCGAAAACGTCCTCCGGCCGGGTTTGCACGAAGGCCGTCGTCAGCGGTTTCAACAGCACGCCGTCAGCCGTGTGCTCCACGGCCAGTCGGGTTCCTGCATCCCACCGCAATTGGTCGCGAATCGCCTTGGGCAGGATCACCTGCCCCTTGGTCGAGATGGTGGTCGTAAGGTCGGTCGCAGCCATATCGGCCCTTGTGTAAGACGGCGGTAAGATGAGCTGTTGGTGAAAGGAATGCAAGCTGACCCGGTCTGACGTTGCAGGCGCAGGCTAAGATGCGGGTCACGGAGTCGTCGGACTAAACCACAGTTTTCAAACCACCCCACAACCAATAGCCACTTGCCCATCTTCCAGTTTACGCTATCGAAGAGTCCCGCGCCGAGTCGGTGCAGGACCGATAGGGAACAGGCATAGGCATGGATTGGGATAAGCTGCGCGTGTTCCATGCCGTCGCAGAGGCCGGCAGCTTCACCCATGCCGGGGAGACGCTGAACCTCAGCCAGTCCGCCGTCTCCCGCCAGATCTCGGCGCTGGAGGAGGCGTTGCAGGTGCCCCTGTTCCACCGCCACGCCCGCGGCCTGATCCTGACCGAGCAGGGGGAGAGCCTGAACCGCACGGTGCGGGAGGTGTTCGCCAAGCTCGCGATGACCGAGGCGCTGCTCACCGAGAGCAAGGAGAAGCCGGCCGGGCGGCTCAAGGTGACGACGACCGTGGGCTTCGGCTCCACCTGGTTGGCGCCGCGGCTGCAGGGCTTCCTCGACATGTATCCCGACGTGACCATGACCCTGCTGCTCGACGACACCGACCTCGACCTCGCGATGCGGGAGGCCGACGTCGCCATCCGCATGCACCCGCCGAAGCAGCCGGACCTGGTGCAGCGGCACCTGATGCAGATCACCTGGCTGGTGGTGGCGCACCCGGACTACCTCAAGAAGCACGGCACGCCGACCCGGCCGGAGGAGTTGGACGACCACAAGATCATCCTGTTCGGCGACTACCGCCCGCCGGTCCCCGACATCGATTGGCTGGCGGAGGCCGGGCGGCGGGCCGGGCAGCCGCGCCGGGCGCTGCTGGAGGTCAACAGCCTGCATGCCATGGCGCTGGCGATCCGCTCCGGCATGGGCATCGGCGTGCTGCCGGACTGGATGGCCGACGAGCTCGACGGGCTGACCCGGCTGCTGCCGGACCTCAAGGCGCCGAAGGTCGAGGTGTACTTCGTGTATCCCGAGGAGCTGCGCAACTCAAAGCGCGTGGCGGTGTTCCGGGACTTCCTGCTGGCCCGGCTGCAGGAGATGCATTAGCCGGGCGGCGGCCGCCTCGCCGCTCGCGAACGCGCCGCCGACCGTGCCGGCCAGCCCGTCGGTGCGGCAAGCCTCGCCGGCGAACAGCAGGCGCTCCGCGGGACACGCCGCCTCCAGCACGCCCCGCATCCCGGCCTGACCCGGCGGCGCATAGGCGTAGGAGCCGAGCGTGAACGGGTCCGTGGCCCAGCCGGTCACCACGGCGCCGTCCGCCAGCCGCGCGGCGGCGTGGCCCAGCATGGCCCGCAACTCCGCGCGGGCCAGCGCCTCGGCCGCAGCGGGATCGCCCGCCAAGGCCCAGGCAGCCCGTCCGCCGACGAAGCCGATCACGTGGCCCTCGCCGCCGGGCCAGGCGATGAAGGCCATGTTGGCGCGGCCCTCACCCATCCGCCGGACCAGGCCGGTGTCCGCGGGCAGCCCCAGGCGGTCCGGTCCGGCCGCCGGCAGCGCGACCTTCGACAGCAGCCCCATCGGCAGCCCGGCCACCGCCGCCTGCACCGCGGGCGGCAGAGCCGGGGTGAAGCGGATCGCGCCCGAGGCCAGCACGCCGGTCGATACGGTGACGATGCACGCCGCCGCGCGGATCGTCCCGCGCGCGGTCTCGATCCGGACGCCCGCCGCGCCGTCCCAGGCGATGGCGGTCACGGGCGTGTCCAACTCGACATCGGTCGCCAGGCGGCGCGCGACGAACGCGCCCAGCCCGCCGCGCAGGTTCAGGTTGGGACCGTCCAGGCGGTTCACGTGCCAGTCGCGGAGGCTCAGCGTGTCCGCGTCGGCGGCGGCGATGATCGCGCCCTCCCACCCCGCGACCGTCGCCGCCCAGGGATCGCCCCGCATCGGCGCCATCGCCTCGGCGAGGCTGCGGTCCCCCCGGTCCGGCGCCAGCGCCGGGGCGACGACCTCATCGAGGCGGTCCCAGCTTGCCGCGTGGGCCGCCTGCTCCGCGGCGTCGGCCGGGCGGTCCCCCACGAACAGGCGCTCGACCCGGGCGGCCTCCGAGTCGATCAACGTGTCCTGGACGGGATCGGCGAGCGCCACCAAGGGGTTGCGCTGGGCCGCGTGCAGCCAGGACGCGCCGTGGTCGAACGCCGCATGGCCGAGAAGCGCCGGACATGACGTGTGGGCCCGCCCGCCGATCCGGCCGGATGCCTCCAGCAACACGACCGGCACGCCATGCCGGCGCAGGCGCCGCGCCGCGGACAGCCCGGCCACCCCGGCGCCGACCACGGCCACGCCGCCATCCCGCAGTGCGCTCACCACGCGGCCCGGCGTGCGGCGCGCGTTCGACGGGTTCGCTCTCCGGTGTTCAGCATCGGACTCCCGATACCATTTCGGTGCCGCGACGCCAATGGAGATGTGCCAAGCCAGCGCTGCCGGCCTGTCGGCAGGCGGTCCGCGGTGCTATGGTCGCCGCTGCTGCGCGCGGGGCTCGGATGGCTGGCTTCTTCACGGATTTCGAATTGACGACCGCGCGTGTCGGCGACGGGGAGCTTCGGCTGCGCCGCGGCGGCTCCGGCCCGCCGTTGCTGCTGCTGCACGGCAACCCGCAGACCCATGCCATGTGGCACGCCGTCGCCCCGGCTTTGGCGCAGGACCACACCGTGGTCTGCCCGGACCTGCGCGGCTATGGCGGCAGCTTCAAGCCCGGCGCCACGCCCGACCATGCGCCGTACGCCAAGGCGGCGATGGCGCGCGACATGGCGGAGTTGATGGCGATGCTCGGCCATCAACGGTTCGGCGTGGTCAGCCACGACCGCGGCGCGCGGGTGGCGCACCGGCTGGCGCTCGACAACCCGGGCCGCGTGCAGTCGCTCACGGTCATGGACATCGTGCCGACCCTCGAGCATTTCGAGCGCACCGACATGGCCTTCGCGCTCGGCTACTACCACTGGTTCTGGTTCGCCCAGCCGCACCCGTTCCCGGAGGAGCTGATCAATGCGGCGCCGGAGACGTGGTTCCGCGCGCACATCTCGCGGGAGCCGAAGCCGCCGGGCTTCTTCCGGGAGGAGGCACTGGCGGATTACCTCGCGGCGGCGCGGAACCCCGACGCCATCACCGGCATGTGCGAGGACTACCGCGCCGCCGCGTCCATCGACCTGGAGCACGACCGCGCGAGCCGCGCCGGACGGCGCCGGGTCGAGTGCCCGATGCTGGTGCTGTGGGGCAGCAAGGGGCACATCGGCAAATGGTATGACCCGCTGGCGATCTGGCGCGGCTACTGCGACGCGGACGTGGCCGGCGGCGCCGTGAACAGCGGGCACTATCTAGCCGAGGAGGCGCCGGCGGAGGTCCTGACACACCTGCGCCGCTTCTTGTCCTGAACACTGGACACGCCGAAATGTTCAACGAGGCCCTCCTGCTGCGGCGAGACCAGGACGGCATCGCCTGGCTGACGCTGAACCGCCCGGCCGCCCGCAACGCGCTGTCCGTGCCGCTGATGACCGCTCTGGAAGCGGCGCTGGCCGACATCGAGGCCGATCCCGCCCTCCGGGTCGCGGTCATCGCCGGCGCCGGGCCGGCCTTCTGCGCCGGGCACGATCTGCGGGAGTTGCGCGGCTTGCCGCGGGAGGCGCAGGCGGCGCTGTTCGCCCAGTGCTCCCGCCTGATGCAGCGGGTCGTCGGGCTGCGCGTGCCGGTGATCGCCCGGGTGCACGGCATCGCGACGGCCGCCGGGTGCCAGCTTGTGGCGAGTTGCGACCTGGCGGTGGCGGCGGACACCGCGCGGTTCGCGACGCCCGGCGTCAACATCGGCCTGTTCTGCTCGACGCCCATGGTGGCGTTGTCCCGCGCCGTGGGCCGCAAGGTCGCGATGGAGATGCTGCTGACCGGGGAAGCGCTGGATGCACCCCGTGCGGCGGCGCTGGGCCTGATCAACCATGCGGTGCCGGAGGCCGCGCTCGACGACGCCGTGCGGACGCTGGCGCGGACCATCGCCTCCAAGAGCGCGGTCACGGTCGGGTTGGGCAAGCGCGCGTTCTACGCCCAGGCCGAGATGCCGCTGGCCGACGCCTACGAGCACGCCGCGGCGGTCATGGTCCGCAACATGCAGGAGCGGGACGCGCAGGAGGGCATCGACGCCTTCTTGGAGAAGCGCGCGCCGGTCTGGAGCGGTTAACCCCCGAGCCGTTTGTAGAACAGCGTGGTCGCCTCCGCGCGGCCCGCGGCATCGACGCTGTAGCCGGGGATCACCCCGGCCTCGGTCCAGCCGAGCCGGCGATACAGCCGCTCCCCCGCCCCGCCCGTGAGCGTGTCGAGCATCAGCAGCGTGCGCCCGGCGCCCGCGGCGGCCGTCTCCGCCGCGAGCATGAGGGTCTGCCCGAGGCCATGGCGGCGCGCGTCGGGATGGACCAGCACCTTGCGGATCTCGGCCCGGTGCGGCTGGTTCTGCGGCGTGTCGAGCTGCACCCGGGCCGTGCCGGACAGCACGCCGCCCACCCACGCCGCCAGCAGGATGCACTGGCCGGCCGCGACCTGCTGCGCCACGCCGCGCATGTATGCCCGCGCCGCGTCGAGCGGGAGCGGCGCCAGGAACGACACCGACGCGCCGTCCTCGACGCAGGCCGCCAGGATTTCGGCCAGCCGCCGCTCCGCCGAGGCGGCCCCGGCGGCGCTGAGCGTCCGCACGCCGTCAAGGGGCTTCGCATAACAGAACTCAAGCGTGTGGGAGAGGTCGTCGAGCGCGCGGATCGGCCCCTCCCGCACCCAGCTCTGCTTCTCATAGAACCGATGCGCCCGGGTGAACCGCGTATCGGACCACAGCACCAAGCGGGACGCCCCAGCGGACGCCGCGTGCGCCTCGGCGGTCCGCAGCAGGCGCTGCCCGAGGCCCGAGCCATGGGCATCCGGATGAACATAGAGCTTCTTCAGTTCCCAAGCGCCGCCCTCCGACGGCAGGATCGCCGCCATGCCGATGACGACGCCCTGCTCCTCCGCTGTCCAGAGCGCCCCGCCATGCCCGGTGCAGTACGACTCGAGCGCGAAAAGCTCCTGCTCCTCATGCTCCATCTCCAGGACGCAGCCGGGATAGTCGGACCAGCAGCGGCCGATCAGGGCGATGAAGCCCTCCGCGTCGCCGTCCCGGCCCGGCCTCAGCAGCATGGCGCCGGGTCAGCGCAACGCGGCGCAGAACGCGACGATGCGGCGGCACGCCTCCGCGAGCGAGGCGTCGTCGGTGGCGTAGCTGATGCGGACGTAGGGCGACATGCCGAACGCGGCGCCGTGCACCACGGCCACGTGCTGCTCCTCCAGCAGCGCCAGGGCGAAGTCCTCGTCCGTGGCGAGCCGCGTGCCGGCCGCCGTCGTCTTGCCCAGGCAGCCGGCCACGTTGGGATACACGTAGAACGCGCCCTCCGGCCGGTGGCAGGCGAGGCCCGGCGCCCCGCTCAGCGCGTCGAGCACCAGGTCGCGGCGGCGGCGGTAGGCGGCGGCCATGCGCGGCACGTCGTCCTGCGGCCCGTCCAGCGCGGCGGCGGCGGCGGCCTGGCCGATGGTGGACACGCCGGCGGCGACATGGCCCTGGATGCTGGTCATCGCCCGGATCAGGCCGCGCGGCCCGGCGGCGAAGCCGATGCGCCACCCGGTCATCGCGTAGGTCTTGGACACGCCGCTCACCGTCAGCACCCGGTCGCGCAGCCGCGGCTCCACGGCCGCCATCGTGCTGTGCGCGAACCCGTCGTACACCAGGTGCTCGTACATGTCGTCCGACATGATCCAGACGTGCGGGTGGCGCAACATGACCTCGGCCAGGGCCGCGAGCTCATGCCGGGTCGCGGCGGCGCCGGTGGGGTTGTTGGGGAAGTTCAGCAGCAGCCACTTGGTGCGCGGGGTGATCGCCGCTTCCAAATCCTCCGGACGCAGCTTGAAGCCGTTGTTCTGCGGGCAGTTCACCACCACCGGCTCACCGCCGATGACCCGGGTCGTCAAGGGGTAGGCGCCCCAATACGGCGCCGGGATGATCACCTCGTCGCCGTCGTCGAGCGTCGCCATCAGCGCGTTGAAGATGACCTGCTTGCCGCCGTTGCCCACCGTGATCTCGTCGAGCGCGAAGTCCAGCCCGGAATCGCGCTGGAACTTGCGCTGGATCGCCTGTTTCAAGGCGGGTTGGCCGTCCTGCGGCGGGTACTTGGTGTCGCCGCGCAACCCGGCCTGGTATCCGGCCTCGATCGCGTGGCGCGGGCTGTCGAAGTCAGGCTCGCCGATGGTCAGCGCGATGACCTCGATCCCCTGCGCCCGCATGGCCCGCGCCTTCATGGTCATGGCGACGGTGGCCGCGAGCGGCGCCCGGCCCAGCCGCTGCGCTAACCCGGGCATGGATTAATGTAGCCCCTCGCAGAAATGCTGGATGCGCTCGCAGGCTTTCACCAGGCTTTCGGTATCGGTCGCGTAGCTGATGCGGAGGTGGCCGGGATACATGAACGCCGCCCCGTGCACCGCGGCGACGCCCTCCTCGTCCAGCAACGCGGTGACGAAGCTCTCGTCGTCCTTGATGACGGCGCCGCCGCGGCTGGTCTTGCCGATGCAGCCGTGCACGCCGGGGAACACGTAGAACGCGCCTTCCGGCGAGTGGCAGTTGATGCCCGGCGCCTTGTTCAGCATGGACACCACGAGATCGCGCCGGGTCTTGTACATGGCGACCATCTCATCGATGAAGCCTTGGGGGCCATTCAGCGCCTCGACGGCGGCGGCCTGGCTGACGCTGCTGGTGTTGGACGTGCTCTGCGATTGCAGCTTGTCCATCGCGCGCACCAGCCGCACGGGGGCGCCCGCGAAGCCGATGCGCCAGCCGGTCATCGCATAGGCTTTGCTGCACCCGTTCATCGTCACCGTGCGGTCGCGCAGCCGCGGCTCGACCTGGACGATGGTGGCCGCCTGGAAGCCGTCATAGACCAGCTTCTCGTAGATGTCGTCGGTGAACACCCACACGTCGGGATGGCGCAGCAGCACGTCGCAGATCGGGCGCAGTTCCTCCGCCGAGTAGGCGGCGCCCGTGGGGTTGCACGGGCTGTTCAGCATGAACCACTTGGTCCGGGGCGTGATCGCCGCCTCCAGGTCCTCCGCCCGCAGCTTGAAGCCGTTGTTCTGGCCGCAGGGCACGAACACCGGCGTGCCGTCCGCGAGCGAGACGATGTCGGGGTAGCTGACCCAGCACGGCGTCGGGATGATCGCCTCGTCGCCCGCGTTCATCGTGGCGACCATGGCGTTGAAGATCACCTGCTTGCCGCCGGTCGAGATGATGATCTCGTCGGCCGAGTAGTCGAGGCCGCTGTCCCGCTTGAACTTGTCGGCCACGGCCTGGCGCAGCGCCTTGGTGCCGGCCACGTCGGTGTACTTGGTGTCGCCCGATTGGATGGCGCGGATCGCCGCATCCTTCACGTTCTGCGGGGTGTCGAAGTCTGGCTCCCCGGCCGACAGGCCGATGATGTCCCGCCCCCCCGCCTTCAACGCCCGCGCCTTGGTGGAGATGGCGATGGTCTGGCTGGGGCTGATCCGGTCCAGGCGTTCGGCGATGAGCGGCATGACGATCTACCAGTGTTGCGACCGCCGGAGTTTATGCCTCCGCCCGCCCCGGCACAACCGCGCGCCCCGCCCTTTGTTGCAAGACCCACGCGCCGCCCAGCGCCAGCGACACCACGGCGAGGATCACCGTCGCCAGCGCGTTCAGCTCCGGCGTGACGCCCAGGCGGAGTGCCGAGAACACCACCATCGGCAACGTGCTGGCGCCCGGACCCGACACGAAGGTCGCCACCACCAGGTCGTCGAGCGACAGCGTGAACGCCAGCAGCCAGCCGGACAGCAGCGCCGGTCCCAGCAGCGGCAGCGTCACCAGGGCGAACGCCGCCCAGGGCGACGCGCCGAGGTCCATCGCCGCGTCCTCCAGCTCCGATCCCGCATCGGCCAGCCGCGCCTCGATCACCACGGCGACGTAGGACAGGCTGACCGAGACGTGCGCCAGCGTGATGGTCAGCGCGCCGCGCCCGGCGGGCCAGCCGACCGTCTGCTCCATCTGCACGAACAGCAGCAGCAGCGACAGCCCGACCAGCACGTCCGGCAGCACCAGCCGCGCCGACAGCAAGGCGGCGAACGCGCCCCGCCCGCGGAACCGCCCGAACCGCGCCAGCGCATACCCGGCCAGCGTGCCGAGCACCGTGGCCCCCGTCGCCGACAGCGCCGCGATGCGGAGCGACAGCAGCGCCGCCTCGATCAGCTTCTCGTCCGCCCATAGCGCCGCGTACCAGCGCAGCGAGAAGCCGGAGAGCACGGTGGTGAGCCGGTTCGGGTTGAAGCTGGTCGCCACCAGCAGCAGCACCGGCACGTACAGGAAGGCGTAGCCGAGCAGCAGGCAGAGGTTGAGGAACCAGCCCCGCTTCATTGCCGCGCCCGCAGCGCCACCATGGGCACCAGCAGCGCCAGCAGCAGCGCGTTCGCCACCGCCGCCGCCATAGGCCAGTCGCGGTTGGAGAAAAACTCGTTCCACAGCGCGCGGCCGATTGTCTGCGCGCCGGGGCCGCCCAGCAGTTCCGGGATCACGTACTCGCCCATCGCCGGGATGAACACGAGGGCGAGGCCGGCGACGATGCCGGGCACGGAGAGCGGCAGGGTGACGGTGCGGAACGCGGTCCAGGAGTTGGCGCCGAGGTCGGCGGCGGCCTCCTCCAGCGCCGGGTCGCGGCGGGACAGGCGGGCATACAGCGGCAGGATCATGAACGGCAGGTAGGCGTAGGTCACGCCGACATACATCGCGAAATCGGTGTAGAGCAGGCGCAACGCCGGAAGGCCAAGGGCTTGCAGCACAGCATTGACCCAGCCCTCGTCGCGCAGCAGCCCGATCCAGGCGGTGATGCGGAGCAGGAACCCGGTCCAGAACGGCAGCATGACGCCCAGCAGCAGCAGCGAGCGCCAGCGGTCCGGCGCGCGCGCGATGGCCAGCGCCATGGGATAGCCGATCAGCAGACACAGCACGGACGACACCCCGGCCACCGCCAGGCTTTTCAGCGCGGCGTCCAAATAGAAGGCGTCCTCGGTCAGCGCCACGTAGTTGGCCGGGTCCGGCGACCGCAGCAACGGGGTATAGGGCGGCACGCCGGGAACGGACATGGAAAAGGACAGCGCCGCCACGATCACCACCGGCAGCGCCACGAACAGCAGCAGCCAGAGCCAGACCGGCACCAGCACGGCGGAGCGGTTCATTCCGGAAGCAGCACGCAAGCCTCGGGCGGCCACGACACCGCGACGGCGCTGCCGGGCGCCAGCAGCCCGGCGCCCACCCCGTCCCCAAGCGGCTGCGACACCAGCAGGGTGGCGCCGCCTTGCAGGCGCACATGGTGGTCCATGGTGCCGCCGCGATAGGCGCTGTCGGTCACCGTGCCCGGCGCCGTGTTCACGCCCTGGGTCGCACCCGGCGCGATCCGCAGCCGCTCCGGCCGCAGCGCGACATGCAGCGTGCTGCCGGCCACGCCCGGCGCCGGTCCCGCGGCCTGCGCCGGGCCGATGCCGTCGAGGTCCAGCAACGCCGCCGGCCCGGCGGTCCGCACCGTGCCGGGCAGGATGTTCGCCGCTCCCATGAAGCCCGCCACGAAGCGGCTGGCCGGGCGTTCGTAGATCTCGGCCGGCGTGCCGACCTGCGCGAGCCGCCCCTGGTGCAGCAGGCCGATCCGGGTCGCCATCGCCAGCGCTTCGTCCTGGTCGTGCGTCACCAGCACGAAGGTGGTCCCGGTCTCCCGCTGCACGCGCAGCAGCTCCTGCCGGGTCTGCTCCCGGAGCGAGCGGTCCAGCGCCGAGAGCGGCTCGTCCAGCAGCAGCAGCCGCGGGCGCGGCGCCAGCGCCCGGGCCAGCGCCACCCGCTGCCGCTGCCCGCCCGACAGCGCGTCCGGCCGGCGCCCGGCGAACTCGCCGAGCCGCACGAGGTCCAAGAGCGACGCCACCCGACGCGCGATGTCCGCCCGCGGCATCCCCTGTCGCCGCAGGCCGAAGCCCACATTATCCTGCACGTTCATGTGCGGGAACAGCGCGTAGGACTGGAAGGTGGTGTTCACCGGGCGGCGGTGCGGCGGGAGCGCGGTGATGTCCTGCCCCGCCAGCACGATGCGCCCGGCCGACGGCTGGATGAAGCCGCCCAGCGTGCGCAGCAGCGTCGTCTTGCCGGAGCCGGAGCCGCCGAGCAGCACGAACATCTCGCCGCTGCGGATCGCGAGGTCCAGCCGGTCCAGCGCGACCGCCGGGCCGTAACGGACCGTCAGCCCGGCGATGTCCAGGTCGGCCAAGCGGTTAATGCCCGGCCTTGAACCGCGCCCACATCCGCGTGCGCAGCCGGTCCGCCGATTGCGGCGTGGCGCGGACGGTGAAGAAGCGCGGCGACGCCGTGTCGGGATACACGTTCGGGTCGTCCCGCACCTCCGGCGAGATCGCGTCGCGGCTGCCGGGCACGGCGTTGGGGTAGCGCACCTGGTTGGTGATCGCGGCCATCACGTCGGGCTGGAGCAGGAAGTTGATGAACTGCATGGCCTCCGCCGGGTGCGGCGCGTCGGCGGGGATGGCGAGCATGTCGAAGGTCAGCGCCGCGAACTCCTTGGGCGCCACGTAGCGCACCGCCGATTGTCCGGCCTCCTTGGCGCGCGCCGCGGCCTGGATCACGTCGCCGGAGTAGGTCATCACGAGGCAGCTCTGCCCGCCCGCCAACGCCTCCACGGCGCCGCCGGACGCGAAGGTGCGGATATACGGCCGGATCGCCATCAGGGTGCGCTCGACGTCGGCGAGGTCCTTGGGATCGGTGCTCTCGGGGTTGCGGCCCAGGTATTTCAGCACGCTCGGGATGGTGTCGATGGCGCTGTCCATCACGCTGATGCCACAGCCCGCGAGCTTCTTCGCGTGCTCCGGCTTCAGCAGCAGGTCCCAGCTGTCCATCGGCGCACCGGGGTCGAGCGCCTGGATGCGCTCGGGGATCACGCCCAGCCCGATGGTGCCCCACAAATAGATCGCGCCGTGCTGGTTTCCGGGGTCCGAGACCTGCACCCGCTGCATCAGGATGGGGTCGAGGTTCGGCCAATGCGGGATCTTGGCCCGGTCGAGCGGCCGCAGCGCGCGGGCGGCGATCAGGCGGGAGAAGGTCGGCTCGGCCGTGGGCACCACGATGTCGTAGCCGGACCGCCCGGCCAGCAGCTTGCCCTCCAGCGTCTCCAGGCTGTCGTACACGTCGTAGCGGACCTTGATGCCGGTCTCGGCGGTGAACCGCTCCAGCACCTTGGGGTCGATGTAGTCGGTCCAGTTATAGACGTTCAGCACCCGG
The DNA here is from genome assembly GCA_964252005.1 of uncultured Acetobacteraceae bacterium. Taxonomy (GTDB): domain Bacteria; phylum Pseudomonadota; class Alphaproteobacteria; order Acetobacterales; family Acetobacteraceae; genus CAHJXG01. Next base: position 31,266 of record CAXULX010000023.1, read on the forward strand.
TCCTGCGCCAGCGCCGCCTGCCCCGACAGCAGCAGCAGGACCGGAACAAGCCATCGCACCCAACCCATCGCGCCATCCCTTTCAAACGTGCCGCGACCCTAGCCAGCGCGCCGCGCGATTGAAAGATGGGCGGGCGTGCCAAGCTATCACGGATGTGCGGAAGGTACCTCGCGACCACATCGCCCGATGAAATCCGCCGCATCTTCGCGACGCAGAACGACACGCCGAACTGGCAGCCAACCTGGAACATGGCGCCCAGCCAGGACGGCCCGGTGGTGCGTCGGCATCCCGAGACCGGGGCGCGCCAGTTGGACCTGCTGCGCTGGGGCCTGCTGCCGCATTGGGCGCGCGGCGACCCGAAGAAGATCAGGCAGCCCATCAACGCCCGGGCGGAGACGGTGGCGACCCTGCCCAGCTTCCGCGACGCCTTTGCCCGGCGCCGCTGCATCGTGCCCATCGACGGGTTCTACGAGTGGCAGGTGGGCACACAGGGCAAGCAGCCGCACGCCATCGCCCGCGCCGATGGCCGCATCATGGCGCTGGCCGGCATCTGGGAGGGCTGGCGCGGCCCGGACGGGCAGGCCATCCGCACCTACGCCGTCGTGACGACCACCGCCGCCGACGCGCTGGGCCACCTGCACGAACGCATGCCGGTGATCCTGGAGGAAGCGGACTGGGCGGCCTGGCTCGGCGAGGCGCCGGGCGAACCCGCGGCGCTGCTGCGGCCGTCTGCGGCGCCGTTGCGCGTCTGGCCGGTGTCGAGCCGGGTCAACAACGTGCGCCACAACGGGCCGGACCTGATCGAGCCGCTGGCGCCGGGGCACGTCGAGGTTGCATCGACTCCAGCCGTTGCGAATACGATAGGATGAAGGCGGCGGAGGGCCGGATGGCGGGGCTGAGGAGCTTGCGTTGGGGGCCGGCGTCCAAGGGCGCGGCGCGGCAGCTTGTCGTGCTGTGCCACGGCGTCGGTGCCGATGGGCATGACCTGATCGACCTCGCCCCGACATGGTCCCATGCCTTGCCCGACGCGCTGTTCGTGGCGCCGGACGCACCGGAGCCGTACGACGCAGGCCCGACCGGGCGCCAATGGTTCAGCTTGCAGGACCGCACGCCGTCGGTGCTGGACGCTGGCGCCCGCCGCGCCGCGCCGCGCTTGCTGGCCACCATCGACGCCGAGCTGGCGCAGGCCGGTCTCGCGTCGGACGCAGTGGTGATGGCGGGGTTCAGTCAGGGCGCCATGATGGTGCTGCACGCGGGCCTACGCCGTCCGGTGCCGCCGCGCGGTATCCTGGCGTATTCCGGCGCGCTGCTCGACACGCCGGGCCTGGCGGGCGAATGCGCCGGGCACCCGCCGGTGCTGCTGGTGCATGGCGAGCAGGACGATGTGGTGCCGTTCTCCCGTGCCGTGGCGGCAGAGGCGGCGTTGGCCCGGCTCGGCATCCCCGTGCAGACGCTGTGGCGCCCGACGCTGGGACACGGCATCGACGAGGCCGGCCTGTCGGAAGGGGCGCTGTTCTTGCAGCGTTTGTTCGCGTGACGAAGCCATGACAAGCGCCGGCGCGGCTTGCCGGTGTGAGTTGCTGGTGCGATAACGTGGCCAGGTTTGGCGGCGCACATGATCTGGCGGCCTGTCTTCCGATGCTGGCCCCAGATGTTGCGTCCGTGTTTTAGGAGCGCGCATTGCCCGACGGAGGTCTGCACTTTCCAGCACTGGTCCTCAACGCCGATTTCCGGCCGCTCTCCTACTTTCCCCTCTCGGTGTGGAGTTGGCAGGACGCGGTGAAGGCCGTGTTCCTCGACCGGGTCTCGGTGCTCAGCGAATACGACGACGAGGTGCACTCGCCCAGCATGTCGATGCGCCTGCCGAGCGTGATCGCGCTGAAGGACTACATCCCCGCGGCGCGCAAGCCGGCCTTCACCCGATTCAACGTGTTCCTGCGCGATGCCTTCAGCTGCCAGTATTGCGGCGACCGCTATCCCACGCACGACCTGACGTTCGACCACGTGATCCCGCGCAGCCGCGGCGGGCGCACGACCTGGGAGAACGTCGTCACCGCCTGCGGCGGCTGCAACCTCCGCAAGGGCAACAAGCTGCCGCGCGAGTGCCACATGCACCCGCGCCTAAAGCCGGCGCAGCCCTCGACGTGGGAATTGCAGGAAAACGGACGGGCGTTCCCGCCGAACTACCTGCACGAAAGCTGGCGCGACTACCTGTATTGGGACAGCGAACTCGAAAGCTGACGCCACGCCCCGGTGAGGGGCGTGGCGCGTGCCATCAGCGCGAGGCGCTGTAGAGCTTGCTCGCGATCTCAAACATCTCTTCTGGCGCATATTCCGGGCTGAACGCCGCGGCCTGGCCCATCAGGTCATGGATCTTGCCGCCTTCCGGATAGCCATCGACCACCTCCAGCTCGCCCGGCGGATCGCCCGGCAGGGCCTTCTCGCCACCGCCCCAGATGCCCGCCATCTCCTTGTAGTCGTCCGGGCTGAAGCGGTACAGCCGGCGGTGCGAGCCTTCGGCCAGGTACTTCCGGCATTCCGGAATCTTGTCCAGATTGATGTTCGGCGTCGGCAGCATCTGCTCGATGGCGACGCCGGTCAGCTTCTTCAGCGCCAACGCATAGGCATGAGCATGGACCGACCCGCGGACCAGCAGATAGCCGCAGACCTCGCGCCCCGTCGGCTCCGTCATCGTCTCATACACCCGCAGCTTGTGGATGCGGGCGCCGCACTCAAGGTGGAAATTGTGCAGCAGGTCGAACACCACGTTCCCCGTGGTGGTCACCATGTCCATGTTCCAGGACGCGGCGTTGCTGTTCATCGGCATGGCGCCGCCGCCGTTTGACAGGAACGACCCGGCCAGCCGGATGTCCTGCATACCCGAGAACGGCGCATCGGTGATGTCGGCCCCACCCTTCTCCTTCGCCGGCATGTCCGGCCCGGCGTTCAGCATGGACACGCCGTTGGATACCAGCTCGACATGACCCAGCTCCTCCGCAGTGATGGCGGCGACCAGGCTGTAGAACGGGCGCAGCTTCGACTTGCTGCGGAAATTGAAGCTCTGGAACATGTAGTTGCCGAGCGTGGACATCTCGCCATACTTGCCGCCCAGCAACTCCTGCAACGCGGCCGCGGCGTTCGGGTCCTGCTTCTTGGGCGCCGGAAGGTCGGCTTGCAACTTGTCAATTCGTAAGAACATCGTCGGTGTCTCCGTCGAGTGTGTGGCACGTGCCGATCACCCAACGGGGTCCCCATGCCCGGGTTGCGTTCAACTCTTCGCCTTACACCCGCTCGCTCACCGCAATCGCCGCCTTGCAGCCGGCCTTGATGACGGCGGACATCAGGCGGTAGGCCGGCGCCTGCTCGGCCTCGTGCTCCAGCCCGATGTCGCGGTGCTCCTGCTCCTCGGCGCGGAACCGCTCGATGGTGGCGCGGAGCGGCGCCTCCTCCTCGCCCAGCGACGCCGCCTGGGCCGCGTAGTGCTCGTCGATGGCCTCCTCCACCGCGACCGTGCAGGCCATCGCCGCCCGGTCCCCCAGCGCCGCGGTCACGGCGCCCAGCGCATAACCCGCGATGTGCCACAGCGGCAGCAGCGCCGTGGGCCGCACCCGGCGCGTCCGGATCAGGCCAATGAAGGTGTCGAGGTGGTGCTGCTCCTGGTCCTTCATGTGCCGGATCAGGTCGCCCTTGGGGCCGCGGCCCATGATCCGGAGCTGCCCCTCATAGATGCGCGCCGCGCCGTACTCGCCGGCATGGTCCACGCGGATGATGCGCTCAATCGTGTCGCGCGCCGTGGGATCGCCGGGCAAGGCTGTCCGCGCGGCGCCTGGCCTTGTCATGTCGCTCATGCCGTGTCTCGCTGCTGTCCCAGGGAGATGGCGAGGAACCCGGCCAGCGCCAGGGCGAGGCCCAGGTTCATCGCCGCCATCGAAACCGGCAGGCCCGGCAGCAGGAAGGCCGGCTCGTCGCAGGGCTTGCTGACGGTCGCGGGCATGCGGGCCAGGCGCTCGGCGATGCTGCCGCCGCCCAGCGACGGCGCCGCGCATTCCGGCAGCGGGCTGGGCCACCAATGCTGCTCCACCCCGACATGCACCGCCGCGAGCGCAGCGCCCGACAGCGCCGCGAGCGCCGCCAACGTCAAGACCCAGCGCGCCCCCCGGCGCGGCAGCGCCAAGGCCAGCAGGCCGAGTGCGATGGCCACGCGGTAGGGCCAACGCTCCCACAGGCAGAGCGCGCAGGGCACGAGGCCCAGCCAACGCTCCGACGCCAGCGCGCCGCCCAGCGCCGCGGCGGACGCCAGGATCGCGACCCAGGCGGCGCCGCGGGCATCGGACAGAAGCGTGCGGGATGGGGTCATGGCCACGATATGGCGCACATGCCCCCTTGGAGCAATCGCGCTTGCGCCGTACCGTGCCGACGTTTGCAAGGGGAGAACAGCGATGCGCAAGCTTCTGGGCCGGGCCAATTCCAGCAACGTGATGAAGGTCGTCTGGCTGCTGGAGGAGCTGGGCCTGCCGTATGAGCGGACCGACGTCGGCGGCCCGTTCGGCGGCACCGACACGCCGGAGTACCGCGCCCTGAACCCGAACGGCGTGGTGCCCACGCTGGTGGAGGACGAGTTCGTGCTGTGGGAAAGCAACGCCGTGATCCGCTACCTCTGTGCGGCGAACGCGCCGGGCCATGCGATGTGGCCGGACGAGCTGCGGGCGCGGGCCAGCATCGACCGCTGGATGGATTGGCAGCAGACGACGCTGAACCGGCCGCAATCGGCGGTGTTCCAGGGCCTGATCCGCATGGCGCCGGAGCAGCGCGACCCGGCCGCCATCGCCGCCGCCGTCACCGAGACCGCGCGGTGCTGGACCCTGCTCGACGGCATCCTGTCGCGCGTGCCCTACGTCGCGGGGCCGGTGCTCACGCTGGCGGACATCGCGCTGGGCGTGCACGTGCACCGCTGGTTCTCCTTCGACCTGGCCCGGCCGCCGCAGCCGCATCTGCGGGCGTGGTACGAGCGCCTGCTGACCCGCCCGCCCTATCGGCAGCATGTCGCGCAGCCGATGAGCTAATCCGCCCCTTGGTGCCGGCGCGCCTCGATCTCCTCAAGGTCGAGGTCGGCCTCCAGCGCATGCAGCACGGAGTCGTGGATCTCCCCCGCCCGATGGAGCCGCAGCACCTCCGCGCGCCCGGCCGCCACCGCCGCCAGCACCGCCGTGAAATGCGCCCGCCTCTCGCCGACCAGCGCGCCCGCCGCCTCGCTGAACCGGGCGGAGGCGCGGGCGCGGTGGCCGTATTGCTCCACGAGGCGCGGGTGGCGGTGGGCGCCGTCCTCCGTCAGGGAGTGCCGCTCTACCGCGGCAAGCTCCGCCTCCGCCATGCGCGCCCGGGCCTCGGCCTTCGACAGCGTGCTGCCTTGCCTCAGCCTGAACTCGCCGAGGCGGAACGCGCGGACCAGCGGCGCCAGGGTCGCGCCCTGCACCAGCACCGTCACCAGGATCACCAGGAAGGTCGTCGCGAGGATGAAGTCGCGGCCGGGGAACGTGTCGGGCAGCGACAGCGCCGCCGCCAGGCTCACCACGCCCCGCATGCCGGCCCAGCTCATGATGAACGGCACCGCGGGCGGCGGATAGGGGTCCCGCCGCCGCAGCGACGGCACCAGCAGGCGCGGCAGGTAGGTGGCCGGGAAGATCCAGGCGAACCGGCTCAGCACCGTCGCCGCGACGATGGCGCCGGCCGCGGGCAGCAGCGTCAGGATCGGCGCCGAGCCTCCGTCGAGCCGCGTCAGCACGCCGCGGAGCGACAGGCCGATCAGGATGAACACCAGCGATTCCAGCACGAACTCGACGACGCCCCACACGGCCCGCGCCTGCAGCCGGGTGGCGGCGCTCAGGGTGTCATGCTGCCGCCAGCCGAACACCAGCCCGCAGGCCACGGTCGAGAGCACGCCGGAGACATGGATCGCCTCGCCGCCGATGTAGGAGGCCCAGGCCGTGAGCAGGCTGCCGATGATCTCAAGGCGCGGCTCCCGCAGCCGCACGATCAGGGCCGTCGCCGCGTAGCCGAACGCGAGGCCCACCAAGACGCCGCCGACCGAGAGCACGCCGAACGACAGCGCCGCCTGTCCCGCATTGAACAGGCCGGTCAGGGCCGCCGCCACCGCGAAGCGGAACAGCACGAGGCCCGTCGCGTCGTTCACCAGGCTCTCGCCCTCCAGCAGCACCACCATGCGGCGCGGCAGCGGCACCCGGGCCAGCACCGCCTTCGCGGCCACGGCGTCCGGCGGAGAGACGATGGCGCCCAGCGCGAAGCAAGCGGCCCATGGCAAGGACGGCATGACCCAGTGCGTGACGACGCCCACGGCCGCCGTGGTGAACGCGACCGCGCCGACGGCGAGCTGCGCGATGATGCGCAGGTTGTCGCGGAAGTCCCGCCACGAGGTGAAGAACGCGCTGCCCAGCAGCAACGGCGGCAGGAACAGCACCAAGGCGAGGTCGGGATCGAGCTCGATGTCCGGCGTGCCCGGGATCAGCGCCAGCGCGATGCCGCCCAGGATGAAGGCCGCCGCCGGCGGCATGCGCAGGCGCCGGGCCAGCAGCTCAAGCCCGACGATGGCGGCCAGCAGCAGCAGGATCAGCTCGAACTGGGCGACGGGGGATGTCATGCCGCGTAGCCGCCGAGCCGGTCGGACGCGGCCTCCGCCGCCGGGCGCTCCCCGGGCGGGCCGAAGCCGCCGCCGCCCGATGTCTCCAGCCGGATCCGGTCGCCCCGGCGCAGGCGCAGGTTGCCGACCTTGGACGCAAGCGCCGTCGCCTGCCCGTCGCGGATCAGCAGCAGCCGGCCCGGCGCGCCCGGCAGGCCGCCATCGAGGCCGTAGGGGCGCGACTTGAAGCGTTCGAGGTTGGCGGTGAACACCGCCGCCTCGCAATCGACCCGCCATTCCCGCACCAGGCCCAGCCCGCCGCGGCGCCGCCCGGCGCCCCCGCTGTTTGGCAGCAGGGCATACTCGGTAACGGTCAGCGGCACCTCGCTCTCGATCATCTCGACCGGGATGTTCGCGTTGTTGTGCATGCCGTGGGAGTAGGCGTGCAGCCCATCCTGCAACGGGTGCGCGCCGCCGCCGCCGACCTCGATCTCCACCAGCACGGACCGGGCGGCGGCGGCGTCGATGGTCTGGAACGTGCAGACGTAGCTCGCTCCGTAATACGCGGCGGGGATGCGGCCCGGCACCGCCCGGTGCAGCGCGCCCAGCAGCGTGGTCGCCAGGCGGTGCGACACGACGATGCGGTTGGCGACCGGCGCCGGGTGCCGGGCGTTGACGACCAGGCCCTCGGGCGCCACGACCCGCACCGGGCGGGCGCAGCCGGCATTGGCCGGGATCGGCTGGTCCGCGCAGGCCATGACGGCATACATCACCGCCGACCCCGAGGAGGCGAGCGTCGCGTTGATCGGCCCCAGCGCCTGCGGCCCGCAGCCCGAAAGGTCCACCACCATCTCCTCGCCCGCCACGGTGATGGCGGCGTGGATGCGGATCGGCACGTCGGACAGGCCGTCATCGTCGATAGCGTCCTCGAACTCGTACGTGCCGTCCGGGATGCGCCCGATCATCGCCCGCATCGCCCGTTCGGAGCCGTCGAGAATCTGCGCGCAGGCCGCCACGATCCGCTCCGCGCCGTAGCGGCCGCAGAGCCGCCGCAGGGTCGCCTCCCCCACCGCGAGCGACGCCATCTGCGCCTGCAGGTCGCCCCACAGCATGTCGGGCCGGCGCACGTTCTGCCGCATGACGGCCAGCACCTCCGCATTCAGCACGCCGCCGCGCACCAGGTGGAGCGGCGGGATGCGCAGCCCTTCCTGGAACACCTCCGTCGCGGTGGCGCCGTAGCTGCCGGCGGAGATGCCGCCCATGTCGAGGTGGTGGCACAGCGTGCCGAGGATGGCGACGCGCCGTCCATCCGAGAACACCGGGCGGAAGGCCAGGATGTCCGGGATGTGCTGGCCGCCGCAATAGGGGTCGTTGGTGATGACGACGTCGCCCTCTCCCCAGCCCTCCAGCGGCAGGAAGTCGCGCAGCACCGTCTGCAGCCCGGCGCCCATCGAGTTCAGGTGCTGCGGGATGCGCGCCGACTGCGCGACGTTGTGGCCGTCCGCGTCGAACACCGCGGTCGAGTAGTCCAGCAGTTCCCGCACGATGGTGGAGCGGCTGGTGCGCCAGATGGTCACGTCCATCTCCGCCGCCGCGGCGGTGAGCGCGTTGCGCAGGATTTCCAGATCGACGGGGCCGAGCGGCGTCATGACGCGATGTCCTGGAGGGGGCGCCGCCGGGCGATCAGCGCGCCGTGCGGGCCGGGTTCGCAGGTCCAGTCCTTGGTGAGCAGCACGGTGGTGTAATCCTCCTCGATCAGCAGCGGCCCGGGCATCGGGCCGGCGACCTCCTTGCGGTGCACGACCGCGACATCCTGCCAGCCCTCCAGGAACACCGGCCGGCGGTGCGGCGGGCGTGCCCCGGCGGCGGCGGCCGGTTCCGTCCGGTCCGGCTCCATGGCGTCCAGACGTCCGATGGCCGAAAGGCGGAGGGTCACGACATCGACGGGATCGGCCGGATTCGCATAGGAAAAGCGTTGCCGGTGCATCTCATGGAACGCGGCGACGGCCGCTTGCAGCCCGGCGTCGTCCAGCGCCCCCGCCCACGGCACCACCAGCTCGAACGCCTGGCCGCGGTAGCGCATGTCGGCCGCGAGGTCGAGCGCCTGGCGGTCCCGCCTTACGCCGTCGGCGTCCAGCAGCGCCCGGCCCTGGTCCCGCAGCGCCGCGGCGGCGCGCGCCAGGTCCGGCAGGCTCGCGGGGTGTGCCGGCAGCAGCCGGCTGCTCGCCAGGTCGTGCACGATGTTGGAGGCGAGGATGCCGCTGGCGGAGAAGGTGCTGGCATCGGCCGGGAACACGACCTGGGTGATGCCCAACTCGTCTGCCACCTCGACCGCGTGCAGCCCGCCGGCGCCGCCGAACGACAGCAGGCTGAAGCCGCGAGGGTCCAGCCCCTTCTCGAACAGGCTCAGCCGGATCGCCGCGGCGAGGCTCGTGTTGGCGAGCGCGATGACCCCCGCAGCCGCCTGGTCGGGATCGAGGCCCAGCTTCGTGCCCACCTCAAGCGCGAGCGCCGCCCGCGCCGCGCCCGCGTCGAGTGGCAGCGCGCCGCCCAGGAAGAACGCGGGATCCAGCCGCCCCAGCGCCAGGTTGGCGTCGGTGACGGTGGGACGCAGGCCGCCGCGCCCGTAGCAGGCCGGGCCGGGCCGGGCGCCGGCGCTGTGCGGCCCGACGGTGAAGCGCCCGGCCTCATCGACCGCCGCGATGGAACCGCCGCCCGAGCCGATGGTGCGGATCTCCACCATGGGCAGGCGCACCGGCAGGCCATCGACCTCGCCCTGCATCATCTGCGTGACCCGGCCGCCATCCACCACGCACACGTCGAAGCTGGTGCCGCCCATGTCCACGCCGACCACGCTGTCGAGGCCCAGCCGCCCGGCAATTCGGCTGGCGGCCAGCGCCCCGCCGCTCGGTCCCGACAGCAGCAGCCGCACCGGCTGCGCCGCGGCCACGGCGGCGCTGCACACGCCGCCGTTGGACTGCACGAGCAGCAGCCGGGCCGTGAGCCCGCGCTCCGCCATGCGACGCCGCAGCAGCGCCAGGTAGCCGCGCACCACCGGCACCAGCAGGGCGTTCAGCACGGCCGTCGAGGTGCGCTCAAATTCCCGGATCTCCGCGCTGACCTCCGAGGAGAGGCTGACCGGCAGGTCAGGGCAGGCGCGCAGGAGGCCGTCCCGCAGCGCCTGCTCGTGCGACGGGTTGACCGTGGCGTGGAGCAGGCTGATGGCGACCGTCTCGGCCCGCATCTCCCGGATCGCCGCGACGGCCTGGTCCACCGCCCCTGGCGTCAGGGCACGCTCGACGCTGCCGTCGGCGCGCATCCGCTCCGTGACGCCCAAGCGGCGCTCCCGCGGGATCAGCGGGTCCGCCCGTTGCTGGCGCAGGCCATAGATGTCGCGCCGGACGTGGCGGCCGATCTCCAGCACGTCGCGGAAGCCCTCGGTCGCCAGCAGCGCGCCACGGGGCAGCTTGCGCTCCAGCACGGCGTTGGTGGCGATGGTCGTGCCGTGCAGCAGCAAGCCGACGTCCGCCAGGGCGAAGCCGAAGCGGCCGGCGGCCTCGTCGATGCCGGCCATCAGGCCGATGGACGGGTCCTCCGGCGTCGTCGGCGTCTTCACGCTGCCGGACCGCCCGGTGCGCCCGTCGAACACCTGAAGATCGGTGAAGGTCCCGCCGATATCGACGCCCAGCCGTACTGTCATGCCGCCCCCTGCCCTGCCGGCCGCGCCGCGATGCGGCGGGTCCGGTCAAGTTTCGCAGGAACGGCGCGGCTTGCCCACCACGCCGCGCGGCCGGGCTGGCCGCGGGCGGAGCGGACCCTGCGTCAGACGGAGGCGCGGCGGCGGGCGATGCCGATGCCGACCAGGCCGACGCCCAGGAGGGCCAGGCTGACCGGCTCCGGCACCTGCGACAAGGACACGCCCGTCAGCAGCGTCGATGCGGTGCTGTTCGATCCCGAGGTGTTGGCCAGGGTGATCGTGACGAAGGTGTTGGCCGCGACGAAGGTGTCCGATCGGATCGGGGTGAACGCCGTGGTGAAGGTGTTGTAGGCATTGACCGGGGTGAGCGTGGTCGGCGCGAGGATCTGCTGGTTGTCGGCGCGGATCGTGAAGGTCGGCAGGGTCTCCGGCTGCGAGCGGGCGTTGACGCCGACGGAGACGCGGTAGGTCCGGCCGACGACGAAGCCCTGGACGACCTGGCTGAGCGAGGTGCTGGCGCCCGAAAGGAAGCCCACGACGGTGTTGGTGCCGGCCCGGCCGTTGTCGAACTGCTGCGGGTCCGTGTTGGTGTTGGACGCGTAGTTGTTCGGCGACCAGTTCTGCACATAGAACAGGTTGCCGTTGTTGTAGGAGTTGTTGGCCGCAGTGTCGTTGGTGACGAAATTCGGGTTGAGCACGACCGGGTCTGCAACGGCCGGCGCAGAAGCCAACGCGACCGCCAACGCCGCGGCCAAGCCAGCCAATGATGCTTTTTGCATGGACACGATGATCGCCTTTCTGAAACGCAACGATCCCAGTGCAACCGGCATGCCATCACCTAGCGCGTTGTAAACCAATGAGTTGAACCCATGCGTGGCGTCGGGCTGTAAAGAAATCCGACGTACCGGGGCACCGATGCCGGCAACCCCGCCCGCCTGGCCCTCAGCGCGACGGGCTTCCCAGTACCGAATCGCAGTTGAAGCGGCCGGACATCAGGCAGTCCTCGATCCGCGCCTTGTCACGGAGATGCTGGATCAGGAACAGGCCGGCGACCACCACCAGCAAGGCGACCGCGAGGCCCGCCAGGCTTGCCGTCAGCCGGTTCTCCTCGGCTGCCTCATCCCTTATCGACCCGATCCGCACCCGGCGCACGAGCTGCCTCCCCGACGGCTGGCGCCGCACCTCTGGCCGTGCCGGCGCCAATGCGGCAGTGTAGGCCACGGCCCAGGGGGGCTGGCAAGCGGCAACCGCCGTCAAGGGAAACAGGATGCCCGACGCCGCCCGCCATCTCGCCGCCGCCGACCCGGCCTTCGCCGAGCTGATCGCCCGCATCGGCCCCTGCACCGCCTCCCCGCACCTCCGGGAACCCTATGAGGCGCTGGTCCGCGCCATCGCCCACCAGCAACTGCACGGACGCGCCGCCCAGGCCATCCTGGCCCGCCTCGCGGCGCTGCACCCCGGGCCCGCCTTCCCGCCGCCCGACCGGCTCGCGGCCACGCCGGACGAGGCGATGCGCGCCTGCGGCTTCTCCGGCAGCAAGATCGCCGCCATCCGCGACATCTGCGCCCATGCCTTGGCCGGCACGGTGCCGACGTTGCAGGATGCCGGCGCCTTGTCGGATGAGGAGCTGATCCGCCGGCTGGTCGCCATACGCGGCGTCGGCCGCTGGACGGTGGAGATGGTGCTGATCTCGACGCTCGGCCGCCCGGACGTGCTGCCGGTCGATGACTTCGGCGTGCGGGAGGGCTGGCGGCGGATCAAGCACCTGCCCGTCCAGCCGCGCCCGAAGGAGCTGGCGGCGATTGGGCAAGCCTGGGCGCCCTGGCGCTCGACCGCCGCCTGGTACCTGTGGCGCGCCTCGGACGAGGGCAAGGCGATCAAGCAGTCGAACTGATCAGCCGCCGAGGAACGCCTGCGCGACCTCGACGAAGGCGTCCGGCGCGTCCGCGTGCAGCCAGTGCCCGGCGCCCTTGAGCGCGGTGAACCGGGCCATGGGGAACAGCGCGCGGACCGCCGGGCGATGCTCGGGCCGCACGTAGCCGGACCGCTCGCCGCGCAGCATCAGCACCGGCCCGGCATACTGGGCGCCGTGCGGCGCGTCCCAGCCCTCGATGTCCGGCAGGGCCGCCGCGATCTCCCGCAGCCCGATGCGCCAGGCGGGCGCCGGGCCGAGCCGCAGGTTCTGCAGCAGGAAGCCGCGCACCGCCGGGTCCGGCACGGTGGGCACGAGCGCCGCATCGGCCGCCGCCCGCGTCAGCCCGGGGGCGAGCGGCACGGCCAGCATGGCCTCGGCGATGGCGCGGAACGCCGGCTCGTAGCGCACCGGCGCGATGTCGGCCACCAGCAGCCGGGCGACCCGGTCCGGCCGCAGCAGCGCCGCCCGCATCGCCACCTTGCCGCCCATCGAGTGGCCGAGCAGCGCCGCCTCCGGCACGCCCAGCGCCGAGAGGCTGTCCAGCACGTCCTCCGCCATCGCGGCGTAGGACATGGCGGGATCATGCGGGCTGGCGCCATGGTTCCGCAGGTCGAAGGCGATCACCCGGCGCCCGGCCCCGAGCCGGCGCTGGATGGCGGCGAAGTTGCTGGCCGCGCCGAACAGCCCGTGCAGCAGCGCCACGGGCGGCCCGGCGCCGGCCTCGACCGCATGCAGGATCATGGCGGGGCCAGCGCCCCCCTAGGCCCAACCAGGCGGGCATACAGCGCCGGGTCGGTCGCGCCCTCCGTGCTGAACGCCAGCACGCGGCTCTCGGGGCCGAGCGCCAGAGCCGCGCGCGCCGCCGGGTCCGCCGCCGCCAGCAACAGCCCGGCAAGGCCGGCCGCGCCCGACTCGCCGGACACGATGCCCTCCTGCGCCAGCCGCCGCATGGCGTCGATGGCGGCGGCGTCCGGGATGGCGAGGAACGCCGCCGCGGCGCGGTCAAGCTCCTGCCAGGCGATCAGGCTCGGCTCGCCGCAGGCGAGGCCGGCCATGACCGTGTCGAGGTCGCCCTGCGCCGGCGTGGGCGTCCCGGCCGCCGCGCTGGCCCACAGGCAGGCGGCGCGCTCCGGCTCGACGACGATCAGGCTGGGCGCCGGGTCATGCCGGGTGCGCGCCGAGACCGACACCGCCGCCGCGACGCCGCCGACGCCGCCCTGGATGAAGACGTGGGTGGGCGGCGGACCCGGCCATTGATCCAGCGCCTCCTCCGCCATCACGCGGTAGCCCTGCATGATGTCGCGCGGGATTTCGGTGTAGCCCGGCCAGGACGTGTCGGACACGATGAACCAGCCCTGCCGGCCGGCCTCGGCCGCCGCGGCGCGCACCGCGTCGTCGTAGGTGCCGGGCATGACGTGGATCGCGGCGCCGAAGCGGGCGATGGCGTCGATGCGCCCCTGGCTGACGCCCGGATGCACGAAGATGGCGCAGGCCGCGCCGAAGCGTTCCGCGCCCCAGGCGACGCTGCGGCCATGGTTGCCGTCCGTGGCGCAGGCCACGGTGATGTCCCGCGTTTCCGCCGCATAGCGCCCGGCGAACAGCTCCGCCGTCGTGGCCGACAGCGCCGCGCCGCGCCGGGCGAGTTCCGCGGACAGCACGCCGGCCACGGCGTAGGCGCCGCCCAGCGCCTTGAAGCTGCCGAGGCCGAAACGCCCCGCCTCGTCCTTGAGGTGCAGCGCCGCGATCCCGGCCTCCCGTGCGATCCCGGGCAGCGCATGGAGCGGGGTGGGCGCATAGCCCGGCCAGGCCGAGATGTCCGCCCGCGCCCGCCGGAAACCGCCGGCGGGCAGCACCACGATCCCCGGGGCGCCCCGGCGCGGGTTCGGCAGGCAGCGGGGCATAGGGTCGGTCATGCCGGCACAATTGCGCGGCCGGCGGGCGGCGGCTAGTGCTGACCCGATCAAGAAGGGGGATGCCATGCACATCACGATCCTGGGCGGCGCCGGGTTCCTGGGCCGCAAGGTGGCCGCGCGGCTGGCGGCGGAGGGCGCGCTGGGCGGGCGCCCAATCAGCAGCCTGACACTGTTCGACCTGGCCGCCCCTCCCCCGCCCGCCGGCGCCGCCTTCCCGGTGCACAGCCTGGCCGGCGACCTCGCCGAACTGCCCGCGGCGGCGATCCCGCCCGGCACCGAGGTGGTGTTCCACCTCGCCGCCGTCGTGAGCTCGGCGGCGGAGGCGGATTACGAGCTGGGCCGCCGGGTCAACGTGCGCGGCACGGACGCGGTGATCGACGCCTGCCGCGCCCTCGCCGTGCCGCCCCGCGTGGTGTTCACCAGCTCGGTCGCGAGCTTCAGCGGCGGGCAGGGCGCGGTGCTCGCCGACGACGCGCGGCAGGTGCCGGCCAACAGCTACGGCGCGCAGAAGGCGGCGGCGGAGCTGTTCCTGGCCGACGCCAGCCGCCGGGGCATGCTCGACGCCGTGCTGATCCGCCTGCCGACGGTGATCGTGCGACCGGGCCGGCCCAACAAGGCCGCCAGCAGCTTCGTGAGCAGCATCCTGCGCGAGCCGCTGCTGGGCCTGCCGGCCGCCCTGCCGGTGCCCGACGACTTCGCGGTCTGGGTGTGCAGCCCGCGGCGCGCCGTCGAGTGGCTGCTGCATGCGGCGGCGATGGACACGGGCGCCATGGGCCTCGACCGCGGCGTCAACCCGCCGGGCCTCAGCGCGACGGTGGGCCAGATGCTGGACGCGCTCGACAGCGTGCGGCCCGGCGCCGCCGCCCTGGTGGAGCGCCGCCCCGACCCGGCGGTCGCGGCCATCGTCGGCGGCTGGCCCGCCGCCTTCGCCCCGGTCCGCGCCGCCGCCCTGGGCTTCGCCGCGCATGAGAGCCTGGCCGAACTGGTCCAAGCCTTCGTCGATGACGACCTGGAGGACACACGTCGCGAGCGAAATGCGGGGTAATTGTCGAAACGTTACAAACGGACGGGTTTTTACGGTCCTGCCTGGTTGAAGCTTCGGCCATGCGGTCGCAGTAATGGGGGGAGGCCCGTCCGGCTTGGGCGGGTTCCCGCATCTCCGTCCCGTTTGGCCCCCAGCGATGTCCCTCCTTCCCAGCAGCACAGGTCTCGCCGGTTCGAACGCCGCGGCGGGCCTGCGCGCCCGACGGGAGCGGCGGCCGATTGCCGACGTGGTGGCGCACGTCCCGCAGACGCTCCGCGCCCTGGTCCGGGCGGACGAGATCTGGCTGGTGGTGCTGTCCGCCTTCGTGGGCTTGGGCGCCGGGCTGGTCGTGGTCGCGATGGAGAGCTTCGCGCAGGCCATGCACCGCGCGCTGTACAACCTGGGACCCGGCGAGTTCCTGTCCGCCATGCCGGCCATCGAGACCCTGCGCGCCCTGCTGGTGCCGAGCCTCGGCGGGCTGGCGCTGGGCGGGGCCGGCTGGGCGCTGGCCCGCTGGGTGCCGCGCCGGACCATCGACCCCATCGAGGCCAACGCGCTGTACGGCGGCCGGATGTCCCTGGTGGACAGCGTCATCGTGGTGGGCCAGACCGTGTGGTCGAACGGCGTCGGCGCGTCGGTGGGGCTGGAGGCCGGCTTCGCGCAGATCGGCTCGGCCATGGCGTCCTGGCTGGGCCGGGCGTTCCGGGTGCGGCGGACCGACCTGCGGCTGCTGGTGGGCTGCGGCGCCGCCGGCGCCATCGCGGCCGCGTTCAACGCGCCGCTCTCCGGCGCGTTCTATGCGTTCGAACTGGTGATCGGCACCTACTCGCTCAGCACGCTGGCGCCCGTGGTGATGTCGGCGATCACGGCGGTGTCCGTCATGCGCGTCCTGATCGGCTCCGGCGTCGGCTTCGACATCCGCGTGCCGACCGTGATCGAGGCGGTGGACTACGTGCCGATCCTGGCGCTCGGCATGCTGTGCGCGCTGGGCGGCATCGCCCTGATGCGCGGCGTCACCGTCATCGAGGAGCTGTTCCGCCGCAGCCGCCTGCCGGGCTGGGCGCGCCCGGCGGTGGGCGGCCTCGCGGTGGGCGCCATGGCGCTGCTCTCGCCTTCGGTGCTGTCCTCCGGGCACTCCGCGCTGCGGGTCGCGTTCGACGCGCCCTACAGCCTGCAGCAGATCGGGCTGCTGATCGTGCTCAAGGCGGTGGCGTCCGCCATCAGCATCGGCTCCGGCTTCCGCGGCGGCCTGTTCTTCGCCTCGCTGTTCCTGGGCGCGCTGATCGGCAAGCTGTTCGCCGGCGTGCTGGCTCTGGTCACGGTGGTCCAGGCGCTGCCAGCGGTGATCTGCGCGCTGGTGGGCATGAGCGCGCTGGCGGTGGCGGTGGTCGGCGGCCCCCTCACCATGGCGTTCCTGGCGCTGGAGAGCACGGGGTCGCTGCCCATGACCATCGCCGTGCTGGCGGCCAGCGTCGTCTCCACCATCACGGTGCGCCGCACCTTCGGCTACAGCTTCGCGACCTGGCGCTTCCACCTGCGGGGCGAGGCGATCCGCAGCGCCGTCGACATCGGCTGGATGCGCAACCTGACGGTCGGGCGGATGATGCGGCGCGAGTACCGCCGGGTGCCGATCGACATGACGCTCGCGGCGTTCCGGCGGGAGTTCGTGATCGGCTCCGTCGCCCGCGTCGTCGCGACCGACAGCGCCGACCGCTATGCCGGCATCCTCGCGACGTCGGAGGGCCACGCCGCGCCGGACACCGCGACGAAGCTGTCCGACGTGGTGCACCACCGCAAGACCGTGCTGCTGCCGCAGATGACCATCAAGGAGGCGGTGCAGATGTTCGAGACGGCGGAAAGCGACGAGCTCGCCGTGGTGGACGGCGCCGAGAGCATGCGGGTGATCGGCGTGCTCACCGAGCAGTACGCGCTCCGCCGCTACAGCGAGGAGTTGGAGAAGCGGCGGCGCGAGCTGTCGGGGGAGTAGCCCGCGCGGTCCTACGCGATGCGGCCGTGGCAGTGCTTGTACTTCTTGCCCGACCCGCAGGGGCACGGCGCGTTGCGCGGCGTCTCCCGCCAGGTGGCGGGATCGGCCGGGTCGATGGCCGGCGCGGCCAGCAGGCCGAGCGCCATCCGCGGGCGTTCGGCCTCCAGCACGTCGCCGCCGGCATAGGGGGCGCTGGCGGCCGGATCGGAGTATTGCAGGGATTGCTGCGGCATCGGCGGGAACGCCGGCTCGGGCGGGGCGTCCGGACCCAGTTCGACCCGGGCGAGCAGGGCCGTCACCCGCTCCTTCAACTCGTCCAGCATGGCGTTGAACAGGCCGAACGCCTCGCTTTTGTACTCGTTCAACGGGTCGCGCTGGCCGTAGGCGCGCAGCCCGATGCCCTGGCGCAGGTGGTCGAGCGCCAGCAGGTGCTCCTTCCACACGGCGTCGAGCGTTTGCAGCAGCAGGCTCTTTTCGACGTAGCGCATCAAATCCGGGCCGAGATTGGCGAGCTTGGCCGCCATGTGCGCCAGGGATGCCGCCTCGATGCGCTCGCGGATGCCGGTCTCGTCGATGCCCTCCTCCCGCCCCCACTCGGCGATGGGCAGGTCGAGGGCCAGCAGGCGCCGCAGGTCGTCGGCCAGCGCGTCGGTCTCCCACTGCTCGGCATACGCCTTCTCGGGGATGCGCCGGGCGACCAGGTTGGCGACGACCTCCGCCCGCATCTCCTGCACCGTTTCCGACACGTCGTCGGCGCGCATGAACTCGCGGCGCTGCCCGTACACCTCGCGCCGTTGGTTGTTCATGACGTCGTCGTATTTCAGCACGTTCTTGCGGGTGTCGAAGTTGCGTGCCTCGACCTTCTTCTGCGCCTTCTCCAGCGCCTTGTTGATCCAGGGATGCACGATGGCCTCGCCCTCCTTGAGGCCGAGCTTCTGCAGCATGCCGCCCATGCGTTCGGACCCGAAGATGCGCATCAGGTCGTCCTCCAGGCTCAGGAAGAACCGGCTGGCGCCGGGGTCGCCCTGCCGTCCGGAGCGTCCGCGCAGCTGGTTGTCGATGCGCCGGCTCTCGTGACGCTCGGTGCCGATCACCAGGAGGCCGCCGGACGACTTCACCGCGTCGTGGTAGGTCGCGACCTCCTGCCGGATCTTCGCCTCGATTGTCAGGCGCGCGTCCGGGTCGGCGTCGCCGGCCTCCAGGCTCAGGCGCATCTCGGCGTTGCCGCCCAGCTTGATGTCGGTGCCGCGCCCGGCCATGTTGGTCGCGATGGTGATGGCGCCGGGCGCCCCGGCCTGGGCGACGATGCTGGCCTCCTGCTCGTGGAAGCGCGCGTTGAGCACGGCGTGCGGCACCTTCTTGCGGGTCAGGATCTCGCTGATCACCTCGCTTTTCTCGATGCTGGTAGTGCCGACCAGCACCGGCTGGCCGCGGCCCCTCGCCTCCTCGATCAGGGTCGCGACCGCCTCGTACTTCTCGGCCGCCGAGCGGTACACCTCGTCGTCGGCGTCCTTGCGGCTCACCGGCACGTTGGTCGGGATTTCGAGCACTTCGAGCTTGTAGATCTCGGCGAACTCGTCGGCCTCCGTCATCGCCGTGCCGGTCATGCCGGCGAGCTTCGGATACAGCCGGAAGTAGTTCTGGAAGGTGATGCTGGCGAGCGTCTGGTTCTCCGGCTGGACGGTCACGCCCTCCTTGGCCTCCAGCGCCTGGTGCAGGCCCTCGGAATACCGGCGGCCCTCCATCATGCGCCCGGTGAACTCGTCGATCAGCACCACCTTGTCGTCGCGCACGATGTAGTCCACGTCGCGGCCGAACAGCGTGTTGGCGCGCAAGGACTGCTGCACGTGGTGGATCACCGACACGTTGAAGATGTCGTACAGGTTGCCCTCGGTGATGATCCCGGCGTCGCGCAGCATCTGCTCCACGCGCTCCGACCCGTCCTCGGTCATCGTGACCGTCTTGAACTTTTCATCTTTTTCGTAGGTGGAAGCGTCCTTGACCAGGTCCCGCACCACCAGGTTGACGGTGCGGTACAGGTCGCTGCTGTCTTCCGCCGGGCCGGAGATGATGAGCGGGGTGCGCGCCTCGTCGATCAGGATGCTGTCCACCTCGTCCACGATGGCGAAGCAGAAGTCGCGCTGCGCCATGTCGTCCAGCCGGTACTTCATGTTGTCGCGCAGGTAGTCGAAGCCGAACTCGTTGTTGGTCCCATACGTGATGTCCGCGGCGTAGGCGGCCCGGCGCTCGTCGTCCGTCAGCCCGTGCACGATCACGCCGGTGCTGAGGCCCAGGAAGCCATAGACCCGGCCCATCCACTCGCTGTCGCGCCTCGCCAGGTAGTCGTTCACCGTGACCACGTGGACGCCCTTGCCCGCCAGGGCGTTCAGGTAAACCGGCAGGGTGGCCACCAGCGTCTTGCCCTCGCCGGTCTTCATCTCGGCGATCTTGCCGTCGTGCAGCACCATGCCGCCGATCAACTGCACGTCAAAATGCCGCTGGCCCAAGACGCGCCTGGCCGCTTCCCGCACCGCCGCGTATGCCTCGGGCAGCAGGTCGTCGAGCGTGGCGCCGCCCTCCAGCCGCCCGCGGAACTCGGCGGTCTTGGCCTGCAGCGCCGCGTCCGGGAGCGCGGCCATGGCAGGCTCGTGCGCGTTGATCTCCGGCACCCGGCGCTGGTACCCCTTGAGCGAGCGGTCGTTGGCGGAACCGAAGACGGCCCGGGCAATGCTGGCGAACATGGTAGCCCCTTGGGTGGCGCGGCCGGATCGCAGGGGCCGGGCACGATTGGTTTTCAGGCACAGCTTCAGATAGGACCCGGGCCGGCCAGGGTCAACGACCGTTGCCTGATCGCCACGGCGCGCGCCTTGTCGCCCCCCGGCGGTTCGGGCATTGTCCGCCGGTCCGAATGCCCTAGCCGAGGTTCCCCATGCGCCGTCCGAGCCTGTTTGCCACCACCGCCGCCCTTGTGCTGGGCACCGCCGGCCTCGTGCTCGCACAGGCGCCGAAGCCGGCCGCCCCGCCCGCAGCAGCCGCCGCAGCAGCAGCCGCGGCCGATCCCGTGGTCGCCCGCGTCGGCACCGACGAGATCCACGCCTCCGAACTGTCGGACGCCGCCAAGGCGCTGCCGGAGGAGCTGCGGAGCATGCCCCCCACCGCGCTGTATCCGATGCTGCTGGACCAGCTGGTGGACCGCCATGTCGTCGTGATCGCCGCGCGGAAGGAGGGGCTGGACCGCGACCCCGCGGTGCAGCGCATGGTCGCCCGCGCCACCGACAGCGCGCTGCAGAACGCCCTGCTGACGCGGGAGATCGCGCCGACGCTGACCGAGGAGGCGATCCGGGCGCGGTATGAGCGCGACATCGCCGGCAAGCCCGGGGAGACCGAGGTCCACGCCCGCCACATCCTGGTCGCCGACGAGGAGACCGCGAAGAAGGTCATCGCGGAGCAGAAGGGCGGCGCGGACTTCGCGGAACTCGCGAAGAAATACAGCACCGACCCCGGCGCGCAGAGCGGCGGCGACCTCGGCTTCTTCAAGAAGACCGACATGCTGCCGGAGTTCTCGGAGGTCGCCTTCGCGCTCAAGGCCGGAGAGGTGACGCAGACCCCGGTGAAGACCCGGTTCGGCTGGCACGTCATTCAGGTGCAGGAGGTCCGCACGGCGCCGCCGCCCAGCCTGGAGCAGGTGCATGACGAGGTGCGGCAGTCGCTGATCCAGGAGGGCGTGAGCCGCGTGCTGGCCGCGGCCAAGACCGGCCTGCCGATCCAGAAGTTCAACGCCGACGGCTCGCCCGCCGTGCCGGGCGCCGACGCCGCGCCAGCACCAGCAAAGTAGGTGGCGCTGCCCACCAGCCCGCTCGCGGTGCCGATGCCGGAGCTGCCGCCGCTGGCCGGCGTGCGGCTCGGCTCTGCCGAGGCCGGCATCCGCTATGCCGGGCGCACCGACCTGGTGATGGCGGCGCTGCCGGACGGGACGGCGGCGGCCGGCGTGTTCACCCGCAACCGCTGCCCCGGCGCCCCGGTCGATTGGTGCCGGGCGGCGCTGGCGCATGGCCGGGCGCGGGCGCTCGTGGTCAACGCCGGCAACGCCAACGTGTTCACCGGCCGCGCCGGGATCGAGGCGGTGGACGCGACGGCGGAGGCCGCCGCCGACCTGCTCGGCTGCCGGGCGCATGAGGTGTTCATCGCCAGCACCGGCGTGATCGGCGAGGTGCTGCCGTATGCCAAGCTGACCGCCGCCCTGCCGGCGCTGTACGCCTCGCTGTCGGAGGACGGCTGGGACGCCGCGGCGCGCGGCATCATGACGACCGACACCTTCCCCAAGGCGGCGACGCGCACGGCGCTGATCGACGGCAGCCCGGTCCGCATCACGGGCTTCGCCAAGGGCAGCGGCATGGTGGCGCCCGACATGGCGACCATGCTGGCCTTCGTGTTCACCGACGCGAAGCTGCCGGCGTCCCTGCTGCAGGACATGCTGGCCCGCGGCGTGAAGCGCAGCTTCAACTGCACGACGGTGGACAGCGACACCTCCACCAGCGACACCGTGCTGCTGTTCGCCACGGGCCAGGCCGAGCACGCGGCGGTCGGCAAGCACGACAAGAAGCTCGTGCGCGGGTTCCGCGACCAGCTCGACGCCGTGCTGCTGGACCTGGCGCTCCAGGTGGTGCGCGATGGGGAGGGCGCGCAGAAGCTGGTGCGCATCGACGTGACCGGGGCGATGAGCGGCAGGTCCGCCCGGCGCGTGGCGCTCGCCATCGCCAACTCGCCCTTGGTGAAGACCGCCATCGCCGGGGAGGACGCGAACTGGGGCCGCATCGTCATGGCGGTGGGCAAGTCGGGCGAGCCGGCCGACCGCGACAAGCTCTCGGTCGGCGTGGGCGGCACCTGGATGGCGCGCGACGGCGGCGTGGTGCCGGGCTATGACGAGGCGCCGGTGGTGGCGCACATGAAGGGGCGGGAGATCGGCATCTCGGTGGACCTCGGCCTCGGCAAGGGCGCGGGCACCGCCTGGACCTGCGACCTCACCCATGGATACATCGACATCAATGGCAGCTACCGGAGCTGACCGCCGGGCGGCGTGTTCCGCCGGGCACGGCTGATGGCCCTGTCTTTGACGCCGGACGAGCCGCCGTTCGCACCGCTTGCCACCGAGCGGCTGACGCTCCGTCCGCTGCGCGCCGCGGATGCGGAGGAGCTGCACCGCCTGGTGAACGACTGGGAGGTGGTCCGCATGCTGTCCCGCCTGCCGTTCCCCTATCCGCGGCAGTTGACGGACGACTGGATCGCCTCCACCGCGCAGCAGATCGCCGGCGGCACCGGCTACCATTTGGCGATCACCGGGGAGGAGGCCGGCCAGGAGATGATCGTGGGCTGCATCGGCCTCCGCCTCGACCTGAAGCCGCGGACGGGCAACCTGGGATACTGGGTGGGGCGCCGCTTCTGGGGCCACGGCGTCGCGACGGAGGCCACGGCGCGCCTGTCGCGCTGGGCGCTGGCCAACCTCGACATCGACCGGCTGGAGGCGCATGTGGCGGAGGACAACACGGCGTCGGCCGCCGTGCTGCGCCGGGTCGGCTTCCGCATGACCGGAACCGGGCGCGAGCGGTTCCTGGCCCGCGGCGGCGAGCATCCGGTGCTGCGGTTCCAGGCGACGCGCGACGACTTCGCCCCGCGCGCCGCGTTGCGCGACCAGTTGTCGCCCACGGCGCCGCAGCGGATGGCGGCGCCGGAGCCGATGCCAGGCCCGGCCGCCGCGGACCGGCCCGCACAGCCCATCGTCCTGGTCGCCGCCTGCGCGCTGATCGACACCGACGGCCGCATCCTCTTGGCCCGGCGCCCGGAGGGCAAGCCGATGGCCGGGCTGTGGGAGTTCCCCGGCGGCAAGCTCCATCCCGGCGAAACGCCGGAGGCCGGGCTGATCCGCGAGCTGCGGGAGGAGCTGGGCATCGAGGTCGCGGAAAGCTGCCTCGCCCCCTTCGCCTTCGCGAGCCACGCCTATGACGGGTTCCACCTGCTGATGCCGCTGTTCCTGTGCCGCCGCTGGGCCGGGCAGCCGCGCGGGCGGGAGGGCCAGGTGCTCGCCTGGGTGCGCCCGGCGAAGCTCGCGGACTACCCGATGCCGCCGGCCGACAAGCCGCTGATCCCCTTGCTCCGTGATTTTTTGTAAGGTCCCCATGACCAATCCCGTCGCCGATCCCGTCGCCAACCCCATCGCCTGCCTGCTCGTCATCGGCAACGAGGTGCTCTCGGGCCGCACCCAGGACCTCAACATCAAGTTCATCGCCACGGGCCTGGGCCAGATCGGCATCCCGCTGCGCGAGGTGCGGGTGATCCCCGACGTGCGCGACACCATCGTCGCGGTGGTGAACGAGTGCCGCGCCCGGTTCGACCACGTGTTCACCACCGGCGGCATCGGCCCCACCCATGACGACATCACCAGCGAATGCGTCGCCGCCGCCTTCGGCGTGCCGTGGGAGCCGCACCCGGACGCCTGGGCGCGGATGGAGCGGCACTACGAGCCCGGCCAGTTCAACGCGGCCCGGCAGCGCATGGCGACGATGCCGCGCGGTGCCACGCTGATCGACAACGCGGTGTCCATCGCGCCGGGCTTCACCATCGGCAACGTGCACGTCATGGCCGGCGTGCCGCGCATCATGCAGTCGATGTTCACCGCCCTCGCGCCGACATTGCAGGGCGGCGTGCCGGTGCAGTCGCGCGCGGTGCACGCGGCCGGGCTGCTGGAGGGCTCCATCGCCGAGGGGCTGGGCGCGATCCAGGACCGCTATCCCGCCCTAGACCTGGGCAGCTACCCGTACTACCGCCTGGGCGGCAACGGCGTCGCGCTGGTGGCCAAGGGGACGGACACGGCGGCGCTCGACGCCTGCGTCGCCGAGGTGACGGCGCTGATCGAGGCGCAGGGCAAGACGCCGGTGCCGGGCGAGCCGGCCGTCTGACGGATTGATCCCCGGACGGGCGGGCCTGGAGAACGAAACCACTGCGTCCGACGCCGTTCTTGGCATGGGGACGCTATTTGGCCCGTCGCATTGCGCTGCGAATAGGGAGTTGTCTTCTATGAGGCTGAGAGTTCTCGGAGACTGAGCAGCATGCCCGCCCATACCGTATCGCCCTTGGCGCCGCCGACGCGGCGCCAAGCCCGTGTGCTGCCGGCCGTCTCGGCCGACTGGCTCGCGACCCTCGCGGCGCTGGCGCTCGCCGCGCTGGCCTGGTCCGGCCTGCTGCCGCAGGTGGGCTGGTAGGCATGAGCGGAGCCACCCTGGATGGGGACCGTTCGGCGCCCCTGATCGAACGCGCGGCCGGCTTGCTGCCCGGCCTCGGGCTGCTGCTCGCCATCGGATACGCGGGCAAGCTGACGGAGCAGGGGCTGACGGCCTGGGGCAAGTCGCACCATGTCGTGCTGCCCAACATCGAGTACGTGCTGTGGGCCATCCTGTACGGCCTGATCCTCACCAACCTGGTCGGCGTGCCCCGCATCTTCCGGGCCGGCGTCGCGACCTACGAGTTCTGGCTCAAGCTCGGCATCGTCCTGCTCGGCGTGCGCTTCCTGCTGGGCGACGTGCTGCGGCTGGGCGGCGCGTCCCTGGTGCTGGTGGCGCTGGAGCTCGCGCTGTCCATCGGCATCATGACCTGGCTCGGCACCCGGTTCGGGCTGCGGCCGAAGCTGGTGAGCCTGCTGGCCATCGGGTCGTCCATCTGCGGCGTGTCGGCCATCATCGCCGCCCGCGGCGCGATCCGGGCGGACGACGAGGACGTGTCCCTGTCAATCGCCGCCATCCTGCTGCTGGGCGCGCTCAGCCTTGTGCTGTTCCCCGTGGTGGGCCATCTGGCGGGGATGAGCGACCACGCCTACGGCCTCTGGGCCGGCCTTGCCATCGACAACACCGCCGAGGCGACCGCGGCCGGCGCCATGGTCTCGGAGGAGGCCGCGCGCTACGCCGTGCTGGCGAAGACCACGCGCAACGCCACCATCGGCTTCGTGGTGCTGGGCTACGCGCTGTATTGGGCGGCGCGCGGCGAGGGCGTGCGGGTCGGCAACAAGGCGGCGTTCCTGTGGGCCAAGTTCCCCAAGTTCGTGCTCGGCTTCCTGGCGATCTCGCTGCTGGCGACGTTCGGGGCGTTCAGCAAGGCCGACGCGGCGAACCTCGCCACGCTGTCCCGCTGGGCGTTCCTGCTCACCTTCGCGGGCGTCGGCCTGTCGACCGACCTCCGCAAGCTCCAGGCGCTCGGCTGGCGTCCGCTCGCCGTCGCGGCCGGCGGCATGGCGGGGATCGCGGTGCTGACCTTCATCTTCGTGTGGACCGCCGATTGGAGTGGCTGGCTTTGACCTCCCCCGCCCGCCTGCCGAGCAACGCGCCCTTCCCGCCCGACGCCATCGCCGCGCTGAACCGCGTCATCGAGCAGACCAGCCCGACCCAGCGGAGTTGGCTGGCCGGGTTCCTGGCGGGCTACGAGGCCGCCAGCGCCCCGGCCGCGGCGCCGGTGGCCGCTCCGGTCGCGCGCCCGGCGCTGACGATCCTGTTCGCGACCGAATCCGGCAACTCCGAGGCCCTGGCCCGCAAGGCCGGCAAGGACGCCGCGCGCCTGGGCTTCGCGCCGCGCGTGCTGGACGCTGGCGAGGCGACGCCCTCCGACCTCGCCCGCACCGAGCGGCTGCTGGTGATCGCCGCCACCTGGGGCGAGGGCGAGGCGCCGGCCCGCGCCACCGACTTCATGACGGCGCTGCTGGCCGACAGCGCGCCGCGCCTGGACACGCTGAACTTCGCCGTGCTGGCGCTGGGCGACCGCGCCTACGCGCAGTTCTGCGCGACCGGCCATGCCATCGACGAGCGCCTGGCTGCCCTGGGCGGGCACCGCGCGGCGCCCTTGCTGGAATGCGACCTCGACTACGACGCGCCGGCCGCGGCCTGGCTCGGCACCACCCTGCCGGCCCTGCGCGGGGCGGAGGCCGAGGCGGCGCCGAGCGTGATCCACGTCGATTTCGGCGCGCCCGAGGCGCGCGAATACAGCAAAACCAACCCGTTCGCGGCCGAGATCACCGACCTGGTGAACCTGAACTCCAGCCGCTCGGCCAAGCAGACCGTCCATGTCGAGCTGTCGCTCGCCGGGTCCGGCCTGACCTATCTGCCCGGCGACGCCATCGGCATCGCGCCCGAGAACGACCCGGCCGTCGTCGAGGCGGTGCTGGACGCCGCCGGGCTGGCCGGCGACGCGGACCTGCACGCGGCGCTGGTGGCGCGGCACGACGTGACGACGCTCTCGGCGCATGTGGTGCGAAGCCTCGGCGAACTCACCGGTGACACGAGCATCAAGGACCTGGCGGGCGACCCGGAGCAGCTGGCCGAGTTCCTGCCCGGGCGTCATGTGGTCGACCTGCTGACCGCCTTCCCGAACCGCCTGACGCCCGCGCAGCTGACGGGGCTGCTCCGCCCGTTGCCGCCGCGGCTCTATTCCGTGGCGTCCAGCCAGGCCATGGTCGGCGAGGAGGCGCATCTGCTGGTTAGCGCGGTGCGGTACCAGACGCATGGGCGGGACCGCGCGGGCGTCGCCTCCACCCACATCGCGGACCGGCGCCGGGTTGGCGACCGGCTCGGCATCCACGTCAAGGCCAACCCGCATTTCCGCCTGCCGGCCGACCCGGCCACGCCCATCGTCATGATCGGGCCGGGCACCGGCGTCGCGCCGTTCCGCGCCTTCATGCAGGAGCGCGACGCTGCCGGCCTCTCGGGCAAAAGCTGGCTGTTCTTCGGCGACCAGCGCTACACGCACGACTTCCTGTATCAGCTCGAATGGCAGGACCTGATCGAGCGCGGCGTGCTGGGCCGGCTGGACGTGGCGTTCTCCCGCGACCAGGACGCCAAGGTCTATGTGCAGAACCGCATGTGGGCGGCGCGGCGGGACCTCTTTGCCTGGATGGAGGATGGGGCCGCCCTGTATGTCTGCGGCGACCAGGTCCGCATGGCGCGCGACGTGCACACGACCCTGCGCGACATCATCGCCGAGGGGGCCGGCATCCCGGCGGACGCCGCCGAGGAGCGCCTGGCCGCCATGAAGAAGCAGGGCCGCTACCTGCTCGACGTCTATTAACGGAGGCTTTCATGCCTGACACCAACTTGCCGCCGCCCTCCAAGAACGAGGGCATTAAGGCCCGCAGCCGTGCGTTGCGCGGCACCATCGCCGAGGGCATGGGCAACGTCGTCACCGGCGCGCTGGCCGAGGACGACACGCAACTCACCAAGTTCCACGGCTTCTACCAGCAGGACGACCGCGACCTGCGGGCGGAGCGCGGGCGCAAGCGCATGGA
>CAXULX010000024.1:0-58615 GCA_964252005.1 uncultured Acetobacteraceae bacterium
GAGGAGATCGTCTCGGCCGCCGAGGTGATCGACCCGAGCAGCCTGTCCGGCGACCACGTGAAGTTCGGCGCGCACGTCAAGCTGGTGGACGAGGAGACCGACAAGGAGGCCAGCTACCAGATCGTCGGCGTGCACGAGGCCGACATCAAGCACGCGCGGCTCAGCATCTCGTCCCCCTTGGCCAAGGCGCTGATCGGCAAGAAGATCGGCGACACCGTGTCCGTCCCGGCGCCGGGCGGCGACCGCACGTACGAGATCCTGGCGGTTAAATACATCTAGGCAACGTTTCGTGCTAGGATGCCGCCCATGATTGGGTTGGCAGACATCGAGGCAGCGGCCGGGCGCATCGCCGGACGAATCCTGCGCACCCCGGCGCTGCCGTCCCACGCCGTCAGCCGGGCGACCGGCGCGCGCGTGACGCTCAAGCTCGAGAACCTTCAGGCCATCGGCTCCTTCAAGGAGCGCGGCGCCGCGAACCGTTTGGCTCTGCTGACGGAGGCGGAGCGCCAGGCCGGCGTCGTCGCCATGTCCGCCGGCAACCATGCGCAGGCGGTGGCACGCCATGCCTCCCTGCTCGGCATCCGCGCCACCATCGTCATGCCGGTGTTCACGCCCTCCACCAAGGTCATGCGCACCCGCGGCTGGGGCGCCGAGGTCGTGCTGCACGGGGAGAACCTGCTGGAAGCCGCCCGGCACGCGCACATGCTGGCCGAGCGCGACGGCCTGGTGTTCGTGCACCCCTACGACGACCCCGCCGTCATGGCCGGCCAGGGCACGCTGGCGCTGGAGTTCCTGCAGGACGTGCCGGACCTGGACGTGCTGGTGATCCCGGTGGGCGGCGGCGGCATGATCTCCGGCTGCGCCGTCGCGGCCGTTGCCCTGCGCCCGGGCATCGAGGTCATCGGCGTGGAGGTCGCCGCCTACGCCTCGGTGAGCCAGACACTGGCAGGCGAGACCGTGCAGACCGGCGGCGCCACCATCGCCGAGGGCATCGCCGTGCACACGCCCGGCGCGCACTGCCTGGAGGTGATCCGCGCCCACGTGTCCGATGTGCTGGTGGTGCCGGAACGGGTGGTGGAGGACGCCATCGCGCTGCTGGCGGAGGGGGCGAAGCAGGTGGCGGAGGGCGCGGGCGCCGCCGGGGTCGCGGCGCTGCTGGCGCACCCCGCGCGGTTCGCCGGGCGCCGGGTCGGCATCCCGGTGTGCGGCGGCAACATCGACGGACGCATCCTCGCGAACGTGCTGCTGCGCGGCCTGTTGCGCGACGGGCGGCTGCTGCGGCTCACCATGGCGATTCCCGACCGGCCCGGCGTGCTCGCCGACATCGCCGGGCGCATCGGCGCGTCCGGCGGCAACATCATCGAGGTCATCCACCAGCGGCTGTTCGACGCGCCCAGCGTGCAGGCGGCGGAGCTGGAGCTGATGATCGAGGCGCGCGACCCGGCCCATGCCGACGCCATCGTGCAGTCGCTCGCCGGCACCTACGTGGTGCGAAGGGCGTAGCCTGACGGCCGCTTCGGTATGCCGGGCGTAGCGGCACCCGGCGGCGCGTGGTAGGACCGCGCGCCATGCCAGACAGCCCATTCCTCATCGAGGCCGCGGCCCGCGGCTTCATCCACCAAACGACCGACGAGGCCGCGCTCGACCAGGCGATGCAGGCCAGGCCGGTCGCCGGCTATATCGGCTTCGACTGCACGGCGGACAGCCTGCATGTCGGCAACCTCGTGCAGATCATGCTGCTGCGCCTGATGCAGCGGCACGGCCATCGCCCGGTCGTGCTGATGGGCGGCGGCACCACGCGCATCGGCGACCCGTCCGGCAAGGACGAGGCGCGGCAGATGCTGACCGAGGCGCAGATCGCCGCCAACATGGCCGGCATCCGCGGCTGCATCTCCCCCTACGTGCGCTTCGGCGACGGCCCGGCGGACGCCGCCATGCTGAACAACGCCGAGTGGCTGGATGCGCTGGGCTACATCGGGATGCTGCGCGACGTGGGGCCGCACTTCACGGTCAACCGGATGCTGACCTTCGACAGCGTGCGCCTGCGGCTGGAGCGGGAGCAGCCGCTGACCTTCCTCGAATTCAACTACATGATCCTGCAGAGCTTCGATTTCCGCGAGCTGCACCGGCGGCACGGCGTGGCGCTGCAGATGGGCGGGTCGGACCAGTGGGGCAACATCGTCTCGGGCGTGGAACTCGTGCGGCGGACGGACGCCGCCCAGGTGTTCGGCCTGACCACGCCGCTCATCACCACAAGCAGCGGCGCGAAGATGGGCAAGACCGCCCGCGGCGCGGTGTGGCTCGCGGCCGGGCGGCTGTCGCCGTACGACTACTGGCAGTTCTGGCGCAACACGGAGGACGGCGACGTGGGGCGGTTCCTCCGGCTGTTCACCGACGTGCCGCTAGGCGAGATCGCCCGGCTGGAGGCGTTGCCGGGGGCCGGGATCAACGAGGCGAAGAAGCTGCTGGCGACGGAGGCCACGGCCTTGCTGCATGGACGGAAGGCGGCGGAGGGCGCGGCCGAGACGGCGCGGCGGGCGTTCGAGGAGGGCGCCGCCGCCGACACGCTGCCGACGCATTGGGTGGCCGGGGCGGACCTTGCGGCGGGGATCGCGGCCATCCGGCTGTTCGCCGAGAGCGGCCTCGTTCTGAGCCTTGGGGAGGCCCGGCGGCTCATCCGCGGTGGGGGCGCACGGGTGAACGATGTGGTGCTCAAGGATGAGGCGGCGGTGGTGACGGACGCCAACCTGCGCGACGGCATGGTGAAATTGTCGGCAGGCCGGAAGCAGCACCGGCTGGTGCGCATTGCCTGATGCTTAGTAATTAATAAATCTTCCGTACGGAACCGTGCGCCGTAACCTAGCATCTGACGGCCCTCTCCTGCAGTATCAACATCGCCATCCAGTTCCTCCGACGCAGCCTTGGCCAAACATGGTGACGAAGGCCGAGCTGTATGACAGCACAGAGGTTACCTTTCAGGGTCGTGCAGGCTATTTGTCCAAATTAATAGCCTAACGGAAACCAAACACCGTATTGTTCGATGTTTCCTATATTTGGCAAAACGTGTTTCGGATCAAGTTGATGTTGCGTTACGTCCTCGATGTAACCTGCTAGATTTGGCAAGTTTTTTTCTGCAAAAATACGCTCTTTCAAGACGCGAAGTGCATCCTCGTAATTTAGGGCCGTGACGCCGCAACCTAAATTCAACACGTTCGGTTTAGAGCTTGCCTCGAACTGAAACCAGAATTTGTGGAGCCTATTCATTCAGGTTCAAACCTTAAAACAGGGCCTATATGTTGGTTGCCTATGCCTGGGATGATCCCATGACTAGGATCTAGACCTGGCAGGTCTCCTTCCAAGCCTTCGAAATAGCCCAGGCTGGAAGGAGGAACCACATAGTCGATATCGCTTCCAGCCCATCGCTCTCCGCGGGCGGCAGACCCAACAACCTCCAACGGTCGGCCCGCGGCGTTCACAACTGACTGTATTTGATCTATTTCGTCTGGGGTTAAGTCACCCATCCGCGCCAAGCTAAAACTTTCAATACTCGTTCCCGGGTGACGGTCTCACGACCCGCTTTTGAACGCGATAACCCGGTGGGCGGCGTCGTGAAGCATATTGGCTAACCGTCCCTCTAACCAGCCGTGTCCGTGCTCACCGCCCCACCGCCGTCCCCTCCCGCCGCGGATCGGCGCCCCCCTCCAGCCCGCCCGGCACCACCTTGATCAGGCTCAACCCGCTCGTCAGCACTGACGGCGAATCCGGGATGCTCCACCCCAGCGCTGTCAGCCCCGGGATCAGGCTCCGCACGTCGAACGGCCCGATCAGCCCGGTGCTCCCCGCGGGCGCGCCGCCGGGCTGACCCGGTGCGATGTTGTCGGAGAAGAGCGATTCCAGCGTCGTCGTCCCCGTGTTGTTGTTCTGGAAATGCGCCTGGTTCGCCGCCTGCTGCGGGTCCAGGCCGAAATCGACCATCGCGACCACGGATTGCGTCGTGGTGCCGATGATGGACGCGCCGCCGGGCGACCCGGCGACGAAGGCGGGCTTGCCGTCCTGGGTTAGCACAATGGTGGGCGACATCGCGCTGCGCGGGCGCTTGCCGCCCTGCACCCGGTTGGCGATGGGCGCGCTGTCGGGGCCGGGGTCGAAGGAGAAGTCGGTCAGCTCGTTGTTCAGGATGAACCCGTCCACCAGGCGGTTGTTGCCGAACGGGCTTTCCACCGTGATGGTCTGCGACACCACGTTGCCGAAGCGGTCGATGACGGAGCTATGGCTGGTGCCGCCGAACCGCGGCGGGGTGGCGTCGGAGGTGCCGGCCGCCCCCACGGAGGGCGGCGTGCCGGCGGCGGCCAGGCCCGGCGCCAACGGCCCCGTCGTCAGCAGCGCCGCCCTGGTGTCCAGGTAGCCCGGGTCGATCAGCCCGGCCGTCGGCACCGTGACGTAGGCGGGGTCGGCGACATAGAGGTTGCGGTCGGCGAACGCCAGGCGGTTGGCCTGCAAGAAGGCATGGATCGTCTGCACGTCGTTCGGCCCCAGCGAGGCCAGGTCCACGTGGCTGAGGAGGCCCAGGATCTGCAACTCGGCGATCCCGCCGGAGGACGGCGGCCCCATGCTGCACACGACATAGGCGCGGTAGCCGCCGCAGACCGGCGTACGCTCGATGATCTTGTAGCCGTCCAGGTCGGCAAGCGTCAGGGACCCGGCGCCGCCGGCCCGGCTGTCGGACGTGACCGCGCCCACGATGTCGCGCGCGACCGGCCCCTGGTAGAACGCCTGCGGCCCGAGGAAGGCGACGCGGGCCAGCACCTGCGCGTAGGCCGGGTTGCGCAGCACCGTCCCGGCCGCCTTGCCGCTGCCGTCGGGGTTGAGGAAATATGCGCGCGCGTTGTCGTCCTGCGCCAGGATGGCCTTGTAGCTGTCGATGGACGCGGCCATGCGCGGGCTGATTGCGAAGCCCTGGATCGCCAGCTCGATGGCCGGCAACAGCGCGAACGCCAGCGGCCGCGACCCGTACTGGCGCGACACCTTGTCCCACAGCTTGACCGTGCCCGGCACGCCCACGGAGCGCCCGCTGAACACCGCCGTGTTGAAATCGAGCGCCTGGCCGGCGGCGTTGTAGAAGTAGTACCCGTTCGCCGCCGCCGGCGCCGCCTCCCGCGCATCGAAGCTCGTCACCTTCTTGGTGGCGGCGTCGTAGTACATCATGAACCCGCCGCCGCCGATGCCGGTCGCCTGCGGCTCGGTGAGGCCCAGCACCGCCTCCACTGCGATGGCCGCGTCGATGGCGTTGCCGCCGGCCCGCAGCACCCGGGCGCCGGCGGCGGAGGCCAGCGGGTTGGCGCTCACCACCATCTCCTGCGCCGTCGTGGCCTTGGTGCGGAGCGTGAGCTGCGCCGCCGCCGGGCTGGCGGCGGCAAAGGCGAGGGCGGCGGCGATCAAAGGCAGGCGGTGCTTCATGTCTCGTGTCCCTGTCATGCCGCCATCTTGCCGGCGAGCTCTTCCATGTCGGCCGCCACGATGTCCCATCCGCCCTCCGGTGCAAAGTCCCGGGCCTGATGCGGCCCGTACTCGGTGGGGCGGGGGACGAAGCCGGTGCGGAGGCCCAGGCGCTGCGCCGCCGCGAGGTCGGCGTTGTGCGCCGCGCACAGCATGACCTGCGACGGGTCGAGCGCCAGGAGCTGGCACGCGCCGAGGTAGGTCTCGGGGTCCGGCTTGTAGTGCCGGAACACCTCGGCGCACAGCACGAGGTCCCAGGGCAGGCCCTGGGCGCGGGCCATATCGACCAGCAGCGTCACGTTGGCGTTGGACAGCGGGCTGAGGACATAGCGCCGCCGCAGCCGGACCAGGCCGGGCACGCTGTCCGGCCAGGGGCGGAGACGGTGCCAGCCGAGGTTCACCCACTCCATGTCCGCGGGCGTCTGTCCCACCAGGCCGAAGCGCGGCGCCAGCTCGGCGAGGCTCGCCCGGTGCAGCGCATCGAGGTTGGTCCACGGCAGCTCGCCCCGCCGCACCCGGTCCATGGACGGCGCGTAGGCGCCGCGCCAGGCGTCCACGAGGCCGGGCCAGTCCACCGCGAGGCGGCGCTCGGCGCCCCAGGCCCCCAGCTCCTCGATCAGGCTGCCGCGCCAGTCCACCACGGTGCCGAACACGTCGAACAGGATCGCACGAACGTCCATCGCCAACTCCTACTGAACGGCCCGCCTAATTGAACATGCGGAACAGGCCCCGCAGGAAGCCCGGCGTCAAGGCCGAGAGCGGGTTCACCGACACCGCCGGATCGGCCAGCGGCCCGCGGATCGCGTAGTTCACCGCGAACAGCCCGCCGCCCTGCTCCGCGCTGAACAGCCGGCCCAGCAGCGGGATGCGCCCCAAGGCCGAGTTCAGCGCGTAGGCCGGCACGATGGTGCCCTGGAGGTCGAGCGTCTTGCGCGTCGCATCGACCCGGCCCCGCGCCGTCAGGCCGAGGGACGCGCTGAACGCCTGCGCCTCCAATTCCAAGACGTCGCCGTCCCAGCGGAATGGGGCGTTCAGCCGCGTGAAGGCGAGGCCCGGCCCGCTGACCGCCTCGCCGATGCCGTACACCGTGAGCGCCTGCAGCAGCTTGCCCACCGCCGGGGCGTCGCGGACGTGGAACTCCCGCAGGTCCGCGGTGCCCGACAGCACCAAGGCCGGGCCGCTGTCGTCGGTGCGGCCGTCGATGGCAAGCTGCCCGCCATCGACGGTCTGCAGCACGCCCAGCGCCCGCAGCAGCGCCCCGCCATCCGCGGCGCGCACGCTGACCTCCCGTCCATTGCCTTGCGGCTTCACCGTGGCCTGCAACCGCTCCGGCCCGCCGGACTGCGCTTGCAGCACGCGCAGGCGGCGGCCGTCGCTCTCGGCATGGGCGGTGACGGCGCCGAGGCTCCGCCCCTCCGCCAGCAGCACCTTGTCGAAGGCCACGTCCGCGATCCAGGGGACGCTGTCGCTCGCCGCGTCCTTCGGGGGCGCGCCCGGCGCCGGCTTGGCGGCGAGCGACGCGGACAGGTCGAGCACCGTGCCGTCCAGCTTGGCACGGATCGGCTGGCCCGGCAGGACCGGGAACCGAATTTCGCCATGCGCCTGCGTCGGGCCGAGAACGACGGGGTCCAACACCAGCAGCGCCGCCTTGTCGCCCGCCATCTCGGCGCGCCCGCGCAGCTGCATGCCCGGCCCCTGCGCCTGCAAGTCGCCGATCCCCTGCAGGCGGTCGGCCTTGAGCAGCAGCCGGGCGCTGGCCGAGGCCGGCTGGCCCGCCGGCTTGGTCCAGCCCCCGGCCACCAGCGCCGCGTCGCGCAGGTCGGC
The DNA here is from genome assembly GCA_964252005.1 of uncultured Acetobacteraceae bacterium. Lineage (GTDB taxonomy): Bacteria > Pseudomonadota > Alphaproteobacteria > Acetobacterales > Acetobacteraceae > CAHJXG01. The sequence continues at coordinate 7,321 of CAXULX010000024.1, forward strand.
CTGCACCCGGACCTCGCCCTGGCCGTCGCGCTGCGTCTGATACGCCACGTTGAAGCCGCCGGTGCCGGCGCCGATCAGCCCCCCGGCGTCCAGCCCGGCGGCGGCAAGCTGCTGCGCCGTCGTGGTGCCGGACGCCGTCGCCCGCTGCACGACCTGGGACGGCGGCCCCGGCCGGAAATCCATATCGACCGACAGCGCCGCCGGGATGCCGCCAACCGCCGCGCGCCCGCTGGCTTTCAGCGCATCCGCCGTCACGTCGATCGCGATGTCCCCGCGGTCCAAATCCCGCCCGGCCACCAGGCCGCCCAGCCGCAGCCCGCTCAGTTGCCCCTGCGCATGGATCGCGACGTCGCTGAAGTCGAGATGCTCCACCAGCGGCAGACTGACAGTCAGCCGGCCCGCCAGCGACCCGGCCGGGTTGCGCGCCGGGATGGGGTGCCGGTCCAGCAGGCGCAGCCGCGGGTGGCGCAACAGGGTCAGCAGGTCCGGCACCGGGGCGGCCACGTCGGCGCCCACCGAAAGCGATTGGTCCTTCACCGAAAGCCCGGTGATCCGCACGACGCCGTTGGAAAGCTGCCCGGCGCCCTGCCGCGCGCTCGGCACCGCGATCTCGATGGCGTCGGGGCCGGGGATCGTCAGCAGCGCCCGGGCGTGCTCGATGGGCGGCACCGGGCGCAGCCAGTGGATCGTCACGTCGTCGCCCTGCAGCGAGCCGCCGGCCGCCACCACCTTGACCCCCGCCAGGTCCGGCGGCGCCTCCAGGCCCAGCGTGACCTGGCCGTCCCGCACCGTCCCCGCCGTGATGTTCTGCACGATCCACGGGCGCGCATGGCCGCCCCACGCCGCGGGCCACAGCTTCGGCAGGTCGGCGAAAGCCAGGTGGTCCACGGTCAGCGCCAGGTCGGCGCGCAGCCGGTCCGCCCGCCGCATGGCCTGCCCGGTGACGCCCAGCGTCGTGTCCCAGCCGCCGGCCGGCGACGCGACCACCACCTGCAGCCGCGACAGCGCCACGCGGTCCGGCAGGCCCCAGCCGGCCGCGTCCCACTCGCCGGCCGCATCGAGCGCCAGGCCCTCGAAGGCCAGTTCCGCCTCGGGCAACCGGGCGTGCCCGCCGCCCGCCGCGGCGTGCACCGCGAGGCTGCGGGGCTGCAAGCCGGAGGACAGCGTCGCCACCGCCGAGAGCTGGAGCGCCGCATCGACCTGCACCGGCACCGCGAGCGGCGGCAGCGCCGCGGCCAGCGCCGACAGCGAGACCGGGGTCAACGACACGGCGATGCGCGACCCGTCCCCCGCCAGTTCGGCGCGCAGCGTGAGCCTGGACGCGGCGCCGCCCAGCGCCAGCGCGGCCGTCCCGTCGCCGGCCACGCCGCCGCCGGGCCGCCGCCGCAGGTCCAACGCGGCCTCCGTGACATCGAGCGTCGCGCCGAGCCGGCGGTCCGCCACCGCCACCGCCGCGTTGCGGACCTGGACGGAGCGCAACTGGGCGATCCCGCGCGCCGCCGACTGGGCGCCGCCCCCGTCGCTGCGGGCCGGGCGGCTCAGCTCCGCCATGGCGCCGGCGATGTCGGGCACCGGGCCGTCGTCGTCGGGCGCCGCAGCGGGGCCGCCGAGGTCCAGGCTTACCATCCCGTCGCCGTCCCGCAGCAGGCGGAGCCGCAGGCCGTCCAGTTGCACGTCGCGCGGCACGACCCGGCCCAGCAGCAACTCGCCGGGCGACAGCGCGAGGTCCGCCACCGCGACCTCCGCCGCGACGCCGCCCGGGCCTGCGAGCTCGACGGCGCGAAGCTGCACATCGAGCGCCCGGCCGGCGCCCCCGCCGAAGCCCTGCCACTGGATCGACGCGCCGCCGATGCGCAGGCGGCCCATCGCACCTGGCGTGTTGTGCGCGGCCTCGGCCCACTGCGCCAGCCAGCCGACATCGAGCGGCCCCTGCGCGAGGCGCCAGCTCAGCCCCGCAAGCCCCATCCCGCCCAGCCCCGCCAAAGCGAGCGACACGGCCAGCACGGCCCGGGCGAGCCGGCCCATTCTCCGTCCTCCGACCCGCAGCATGGGCCGACGCGCGCCGGAGTCGTCCGTGCCTGCCTGGCCGGGTTCGGGCGATTGACGGACCGGGCACGGTGCCGCCACCTTGGCGGACCATGGCCACTTCCACTTCCTGGCTGGACCGCTCATGGCCCGCGCCGGCCGATCCCGCCGCCGCCCTGCGCCTGATCGAACGCTTCTCCGGCTTGGGCGCCCCAGAAACGGCGCTCGTTGCCCAGCCTGGCGGACGCGCCATGCTCGCGGCGCTCGGCGGCGGCAGCCCGTTCCTGTCGGACCTGCTGCTGCGGGAACACGCCGCGGCGCTCTCGGCCGCGCATGACGGCCCCGGGGCGGCGGTCGCGGACGCCATGCGGGCCCTGGCGGCCGTCCGTCCCACGGCACCCCGCGCCCAGGTCGCCAGCGCCTTGCGGCAGGCCAAGCGGCAGGTGGCGCTCGTGGCCGCGATGGCGGACATCGGCGGGGCGTGGGGCCAGGCGCGCGTCACCGCCGCCCTGTCGGACCTGGCGGAGGCCGCGCTGCGCCTCGCGGTGGATCACTTGGTCCGCGCCGCGCACGAGGCCCGCGAGATCACCCTGCCCGACCCGGACCAGCCGGCCCAGGGCTGCGGCCTCGTTGTGCTGGGCATGGGCAAGCTCGGGGCGCGGGAGCTGAACTATTCGAGCGATATCGACCTCGTCCTGCTGTTCGACCCGGCGGCGCAGCCCGGCCATGCGGAGACGCTCCGCGCGGTGTTCACACGCCTGGCGCGCGCCCTGGTTGCCATGATGGAGGTCCGCGACGCCAACGGCTATGTGTTCCGCACCGATCTGCGCCTCCGTCCCGACCCCGCCGCGACGCCGCCCGCCGTCGCCCTGCCGGCCGCCATCGCATATTACGAGAGCATGGGCCAGAACTGGGAACGCGCTGCCATGACCAAGGCGCGCCCGGTGGCCGGCGACCTGGCCGTGGGCGCCGCGTTCCTGGCGGCGATCCGCCCGTTCGTCTGGCGCCGCGGCCTGGACTTCGCCGCCATCGCCGACATCCACGCCATGAAGCGCCGAATCAACCAGCATCGGGGTGAGGCGTGCCCCGACGGCCTCGAATCGCTCATGGGCTACGACCTGAAGCTCGGTCAGGGCGGCATCCGGGAGATCGAGTTCGCCGCCCAGACCCTGCAGCTCGTCTGGGGCGGGCGCGACCCGGCGCTGCGCGACTCCACGACGCTCGGCGCGCTCAGGCGCCTCACCCGCGCCGGGCACCTGCCGCGCCGGGCCTGCGTGGAGCTGACCGCCGCCTACCGCGCGCTGCGCCGCGCCGAGCACCGGCTGCAAATGGTCGCCGACCGCCAGACCCATGTCCTGCCGACGAAGCCCGAGGAGTTCGCCCGGTTCGCCGTGTTCATGGGCTGTCCGGACGCCGACGCCCTGGCCCGGCACCTGCTGCGCCACATGGGCCGGGTGCGCGCCCGCTATGCCGAGGTGTTCGAGGACGTGCCCGACCCGCCCGCCTCGCCCGCGCCGCTCGACCTCGCAGGCCCGGACGAGCCGCCGGCGACGGTCGAGGCGCTGCATACGCTCGGCTTCCGCAACGCGGGCGGCATGATCGCGACGCTGCGCGGCTGGCAGGCCGGGCGGCTGCGGGCGCTGCGCTCGGCGCGGGCGCGGGAGCTGATGGACGCCGTGCTGCCGGCCCTCCTGGGGGCGTTCGGCGCGCAGTCCGACCCGGACGGGGTGTTCGTCCGGTTCGACGCCCTGCTGTCCCATTTGCCGGCCGGCATCGGGCTGCTGTCGATGCTCCAGCGCAACCCGGCGCTGCTGGACCGCATCGCCGCCGTGCTGGGCGCCGCCCCGTCGCTCGCCGACCACCTGGCCCGGGTGCCCACCGCGCTGGAGGGCCTGCTGACCCCCGCCGGCCCCGATCCGGACCCGGCCCGCACGCTCGGCCGCCGCCTGGCCGACGCCCGCACGGTCGAGGACACCATCGCCATCATCCGCAGCCACGTGCGCGGCGAGGAGTTCCGGCTGTGCGTGGCGCAGATGGAGGGCTGGATCGACGTGGACGCGGCCGGGCTGGCGCGCACGGCGCTGGCGGACGCGGCGCTCGCGGCGCTGCTGCCGCCGGTGCTGGAGGAGCACGCGGCGCGCTACGGCCGGGTGCGCGGCGGCGCCATGGCGGTGGTGGCGCTCGGCAAGGCCGGCAGCCGGGAGATGATGGCGGGGTCGGACCTCGACCTCATGCTGATCTACAGCCACCCGCCGGGCACCACTGAGAGCAGCGGCGGAGCGGGAGGCAGCGGGCGGCGCATGGCATCGAGCCAGTGGTTCGCCCGGGCCGCGCACGCCTACGTCGCCGCCCTGACCTCGCCCGGCGCGGAGGGGCCGCTCTATGCCGTCGACATGCGGCTGCGCCCGTCCGGCAACAAAGGGCCGGTCGCGGTGTCGCTGCCCGCCTTCCGGCAGTATCACGCCCATGACGCCTGGACCTGGGAGCGCATGGCGCTGACCCGGGCGCGCGTGGTGGCCGGGTCGCCGGCGATCCGCGCCCGGGTGGAGGCCGCGGTCGCCGAGGCGCTCGCCACCGCCGCCGACCCGGCCGCCACCCGCGCCGACGCCGCCGCGATGCGCGGGCGCCTGCTGCGGGAGCTGCCGCCGTCCGGCCCATGGGACGTGAAGATGCGGCCGGGCGGCGGCATCGAGGTCGAGTTCATCGCGCAGGCCCTGCAGCTCGTCCACGGCGTGCGGCCGGGCTGCCAGGCGACGCCGGCCGCTCTCCGGCGCCTCGTGGACGAGGGCCGGCTGCCGGCCGGCACGGCCGCCATGCTGATCCGGGCGGACCGGCTGTGGCGCACGGTGCAGAGCATGGTCCGCATCACCGTGGGCCGTGGCACCGACGACCTGCCGCCCGCGGCGGAGGAGGCGCTGCTGCGCGTGACGGGGCCGCAGCTCGGCACGCCGGGCTTGACGTTACCGCAGCTTCGCGCCGCCCTGGACGCGGCGGCGCAGGATGTGCGAACAGCCTTCATCACCTTGGTCGGAGTCCCCGAATGAGCCTTGCCGCCGGCGATGCCGCGCCCCCCTTCGAGATGCCGGCCAGCGGCGGCCGCACCGTCAGCCTCGCCGGGCAGGCCGGTCGGCCCTTCGTGCTGTATTTCTATCCCAAGGCCGACACGCCCGGCTGCACCAAGGAGGCGCAGGCATTCCAGGAGGCGCTGCCCGAACTCGGCGGCGTCGGGGTCGAGGTGATCGGCGTGTCCAAGGACGCGATGAAGCCCATCGAGCGGTTCGCCGAGAAATACGCCCTGACCTTCCCGCTGGCGTCGGACCCCGGCGGCGTCGTGGAGGCGTACGGCGCGTGGGTCGAGAAGTCGATGTACGGCAAGACCTACATGGGCATCGACCGCAGCACGGTGCTGGTGGACGCGCAGGGCCGGATCGCCCGGATCTGGCGCAAGGTGAAGGTGCCGGGCCACGCCGCGGAGGTGATGGCGGCGGCGAAGGCGCTCACGCCCTGATCAAAACAGGCTGATTGCCTGGTAGGCCGCAAGCCCCGCGAGCGGGACCACCATGGCCGCGGCGCCGCGGGACACGGTCCACAGCCGCGTCGCCAGCAGCAGGGCGCCGGCCCCCAGCGCCGCGGCGGCGGCCATGCCGACCTCACGGCTCTCCGTGCCCATCTCCAGCACCGGCTGGAGCGCCGCGCCGGCCCAAAGCGCGTCGAGCAGGTGGCGCCCCCAGGCGCCCCGCAGCCGGTGCCGCGCCAGGCCGAGCAGCGCGAACAGCAGGACCCCGGCGATGGTCAGCAGGCCGGGCGACGCGCCCTCCGGCAGCAGGTCCTCCATCGACCAGCCCAAGGCCAGCCCGGCGCCGCTGCCCGCCAGCGCGCCGAGCGCATAGACCATCATGGGGAAGCCCGGCCCGGCGCCGAACCGGGTCTGCGCCAGGCCGTGCAGCTCCGCCACGCCCGCCGTCAGCAGCCCGAGCAGCAGCACCATCCCCGCCGGGTGCAGGCCGAACGACAGGTCGTACTCCCCGCGCAGCACGCGGAGCGGATCGACATGCGTGCCGAACCGGTACCAGACCCACTCGAACAGCAGGGCGGCGACGGCGGCGGCGAAGGCCAGGCCCACCAGCGCCGCCGGCCCGCGGTCCCGCCCCGCCGGCAGCGTGCGCCAGATCATCGCCCAGGCGAACACGCCGGCCGCCACCGTGGCCTGCGACACGTCGGCCTTGGATTGCAGGAAGAAATGAATGAGCGCCAGCACCGCGAATCCATAGGCGAGCTTGTGCAGCCGCTTCCAGTTCCGGCCCAGCCGCTTCACCCAGCCATCGGTCGATGTCACGGCGAGCGCCGCCAGCCCCAGCAGCGTCACGAAGCCGATGGTGAGATAGGCGCGGACCAGGATCTCGGTCGCGACCACCGAGAGCCGCCAGCTCTGGTCGGCGACGTACAGCAGGAGGTGCACGCCCGCGTAGCAAGCGGCGGCGACGCCGACCATGCGCCGCACCACCACGATGTTCGGAAGGCCCAGCACCGCCCGGGCCGGCGAGACGACCAGCGACGCCATGAAGGTCCAGGCCGCCCAGTATCCGGTCGAGTGGATCGCCGCGTGAAGCGGGCGGGCGCCCAGCATGTCCAGCCCCCAGCGTGCCGCCAGCCACGCCGCCGGCAGCAGCAGCAGCGTGAACACTGTGGCGCGCAACGGGTGCGTCCGCCCGCGGCGGTCCGTCCAGGGCGCCCATCCGGCGATCGGATGCAGGCGCGGCCGGGCCGGGGTCATCGGCTGCTTCCGGACGTTGGAGTCCGCGGCGTCGCCTCATGCGCGTAGGATGGCGGCACGGCGAAGTCGGAGGCGTCCAGGGCGCCGTAGGTCACGCGCGTGGCCTGGACCAGCACCTGGGCGCCGTGCCGCGCCTCCAGCAGCACCCCGTCCTCGGTGAAGCAGGTGAGCGTCGCCTCGCCCTGCAAATCCCGCGTCTCCCACTCGGTGCAGGGCAGGCCCGCGACCTGGCTGCTGCCGCGCCGGGTGAAGGCGCCGCCGCCCGGGGGGGCCTGGCCGGGCAGCCCGCCCGCCGGCACCGGCAGGTCCAGCACGCCGCGGCTCCGTTCGCTGACCATCGCCAGCGTGCCCGCCGCGTAGTCCACCAGGGCATAGACGCCCGGCGTCGGCGTATCGAGCCGCATCTTCCGCTCGGCCGCCAACCAGCGGGAGCGTTGCGACACCGTCCGGTCGCCCTGCCCGGCGCGGTAGGTCACGTCCACGTCGCGGGTCGGCAGCGTCGCGGGCCGGTCGGCCTGCGCCAGGGCCGGCGGGATGGCCAGCATGGCAGCCACAAGCGCCGGCAGGACGCCCCGGATCACTTGGCCCGCCCGATCTTCGGCATGCTGAACTGCATGTAGTCGGACGGCACGCGGAACAGTTCGTCGCGCTGCGGGCCGTAGCTGACGCTCGATGCGGTGAAGGCGCCGCGCTGCCCGTCCACCTCGCCGTCGGCCCGCAGCGCCACGCCGTCCGCGGTAAAGCAGACCGTGCCGGCGCCGCGCGGGGACTGCACGGCCCAGTCGGTGCAGGGCAGGCCCGCCACCACCTCGTCGCCGCGCCGGGTCAGCCGCGCGCCGTCGAGCGTCAACGGCTGCAGGTCGGCGTCGCGCACCGGGAGCGTCAGCGCGCTGCGCAGCACCGTGTCCAACACCTGGGCGGAATGCGCGCGCAGATCGACGACGACCGCCTGGGTCCGGCCCTCCGGCTCGGCGCGCAGGCGCTGCCCCGCCGCATCCCAGGACAGGCGCAGCGCGCCGGGGATGCCGCCCGGCACGGCGGACGCGGCGGCGCCCTCCACGCGGTAGGTGACCGCGACATCCCGGCTGGGCTGGATGCGCGGCCGGTCCTGCGCCCACGCGGCCGATGGCAGGGCGGGCGGCGGCAGGGCGGCCAGGAGGCCCCCGAGCGCAAGCGCGCCGCGCCGGGTCATGGGTGCGGGTCCCTTGGAGGCGGCGTGGCCGGCGGCGTGACGGGGGGCGGCGTCACGGGAACGGGGCCGTTCGGGGAGGCGGCCATCCGGCTGAAATCGGCGGGCGGCACGAACTCGTTCGCCGCCGCCGGGGCGAAGCTGACGCTCACGGCCTCGATCAGGTTGCGGTGCCCGGCCTCGTCCACCCCGGAGGAGCGCAGCAGGATGCCGTCGTCGCTGATGCACATCGTGCCGCGGGTGTTGTCCACCGCCACGTCCCACGTCGTGCAGCGCACCGCCGCCACCGTGCCGGGCGCCCGCCGGGTGAAGCGCATCCGGTCGTTCAGTTGAAAATGCGTCTGCGGCCCGTCCTGGTACGGCACATCCAGCACCATCTGCTCGTCCGGCACCACCACCTCGATGCTGCGGGCGGCCTGATCGACCAGCATGTAGGTGCGGTCCGGCATGTCGAGCCGCATGGGGGAGCCGCCGGCCCCGGTCGTGATCCGCACCTCGATGGGCGCCGCGTCCGCGCTGACCACGCGGTAGAGCACGGACGCCTCCCGCGACGGCACCAGCGCCGGGCGGTCCGGCGCGGCGGCGAGCGTCAGGATGGATGCCCCCGCGACGGCCGCCCGCAGCCGCCTCATGCGCCGGCCCCGATCAGGTCGGATGCGGCCGGCGCCGATTGCCCGTGCAGCAGCCGGATGTCCGCCTCCAGCGCCGCAGGGTCGGGGTCGGCCAGCCACTGCGCCGGGACCTGCACGGCGGTGGCCAGCAGGGTCTTGTACAGCTCGCGCGGGATTTCGTTCGCACCGAACTGCGCCAGATGCTTGGTGACGAACTGGGTGTCGAGCAGGATGTAGCCGCCAAGCCGCATGCGCGCGACCAGATGCACCAGCGCCACCTTGGAGGCGTCCCGCGCCACGCTGAACATGCTCTCGCCAAAGAACGCGCCGCCCAGCGACACGCCGTACAGCCCGCCCACCAGCACGCCGTCCAGCCGGCACTCCACCGAGTGCGCGCAGCCCCGGCGGTGCAGGTCGCCAAACAGCCGCTCGATGTCGGCGTTGATCCAGGTGTCCTCCCGCCCCGGGGCCGCGGCGGCGCAGCCGGCGACCACGGCGGCGAAGGACTGGTTGCTGGTGACCTGGTAGCGGCCCGACAGCACGGTGCGCAGCAGCCGCTTCGGCATGTGGAACCCGTCCAGCGGCAGCACGCCGCGCAGCTCCGGGTCGAGCCAATAGATCCGCGCCCCCCGCCGCGTTTCCGCCATGGGAAACAGCCCGGCGCGATACGCCCGCATCAGCAGGTCGGGCGTCGTTACGGTGATTCTGCGCGACATGGTATGGATCGTGGCCCGCCTGCTTGCGTCTGCCAACATCCTATCACGTCCGATTGCGCCGCGGGTTCCGAACTGCACGCGCCGTCATCCGGGCGTCACCCGCCGGAGACGAAGCGTTCCAGCCAATGGATCGTGTAGTCGCCCTGCTGGAACTCCGGCGCGTCCATGATGCGGCGGTGCAGCGGCAGCGTCGTCTTGATGCCCTGGACCGCGAACTCATTCAGCGCCCGGCGCATGCGGGCGATGGCCTCCGGCCGGGTCGGCGCGTGGACGATCAGCTTGGCGACCATGCTGTCGTAGTAGGGCGGCACGACGTAGCCGGCATACAGCGCGCTGTCGACCCGCACGCCGAGGCCGCCCGGCGCGTGGAACACGTCCACCCGGCCCGGCGTCGGCAGGAACGTCTCCGGGTCCTCCGCCGTGACCCGGCACTCGATGGCGTGGCCGCGGAACTCGATGTCCGCCTGCTCGTAGCCCAGCGGGTGCCCGGCCGCCACGCGAAGCTGCTCGCGCACCAGATCGACGCCGCAGACCATCTCGGTGACGGGATGCTCGACCTGGAGGCGGGTGTTCATCTCGATGAACGCGAACTGCTTGTCCTGGTACAGGAACTCGAGCGTGCCGGCGTTGCGGTAGCCGAGCTGCCGCAGCCCCGCCGTCACCACGGCGCCGAGGCTGTCGCGCTCGGCCGCGGTCAGCGCCGGGGACCCGGCCTCCTCCAGCAGCTTTTGGTGCCGGCGCTGCAGGCTGCAATCGCGCTCGCCGAAATGCACGACGTTGCCGTGGGCGTCCGCCATCACCTGAAGCTCGATGTGGCGCGGCCGGTCGAGGTACTTCTCGATATACACGGCATCGTCGCCGAACGCCGTCCGCGCCTCGGTGCGCGCGACCGTCCAGGCTTCCTCCAGCTCCTCCGCCGCGTGCGCCACCTTCATGCCGCGCCCGCCGCCGCCGGCCGCGGCCTTCACCAGCACGGGGTAGCCGATCCGTGCGCCCACCGCGCGCGCCTGGTCGAGGTCGGCGACCGCGCCGTCGGAGCCGGGAACCAGCGGCACGCCGAGCGAGGCCATCGCCGCCTTCGCCGCGATCTTGTCGCCCATCATGCGGATATGCGCGGGCGACGGGCCGATGAAGGTCATGCCGTGCGCCTCCACCATCTCGGCGAAGCGCGCGTTCTCCGACAGGAAGCCGTAGCCCGGGTGGATCGCGTCCGCCCCGGTGACGGCGGCGGCCGACAGGATCGCCGGGATGTTCAGGTAGCTGTCGCGCGCCGGGGGCGGGCCGATGCACACGCTCTCATCCGCGAGGCGCACGTGCATGGCGTCGGTGTCGGCGGTCGAGTGCACCGCCACGGTGGGGATGCCGAGCTCGCGGCAGGCACGCTGGATGCGGAGCGCGATCTCGCCGCGGTTGGCGATCAGGACCTTGCCGAACACTACTCGATGACCAGCAGCGGCTGCGCGTACTCGACCGGCTCGCCGCTCGTGATCAGGATGCGGGTGACCGTGCCGGCGTGCGGCGCCTTGATCTGGTTGAAGGTCTTCATCGCCTCGATCAACAGCACCGTCTGCCCGGCGGCGACGGCGCGGCCGACCGCGATGAACGGGGTGGCGCCGGGTTCGGGGGCCAGGTAGGCGATGCCGACCATGGGGCTGGTGACGGCGCCGGGGGGGATTGCTTCCTCAGCGGCCAGGGAGGCCACGGCGGGGGTCGGGGCCGGCGCCGCGGCCAGCACGGGGATCACGGGTGCTGCACCCTGCGCCGGCGGCCCCGACCGCACCAGGCGGATGCGGCGGTCGCCCTCCACCAGCTCAATCTCGGTGAGCGAGGTCTCGCGCAGGATGGCGGCGAGCGTGCGGATGCTCTCGGGGTCGAACAGCACGCCGCTCATGGGGCGGTCCTCATATCGCGTCGTTCGCTGGTGCGACAATCGGGAAATGGGGTGGGGCCGTAGCGCTCGGACATGGCGGCGCGCCTATCACGCCCTGCCCCGTCCGTCCATCGTTGCCCAGCGGCAAAGAGACGCTAAGTCAGCCATGATCTCGGCAGCCTTCCCAAGGGAGCGAGCCTGGCGGTATCTTTTCAGATAGGCCGGGTGGCGACATGATGCCGCGCCATGTCCACATTGCATCTTGTTCCAGACGATATCCGCGAACGCTTCCACGTCAAGGAATGGCGCAATGCCGCAGGTGTACTCTCCACGGCTTGCCCTAGCGAGTGGCAGGACGTGCAGGATGTGCTTCGCAATTTCAGGCTTTTGAAATCGGAGATTTTAGTAGGAGGCGGCAACCGTTCGCTCATCAGCCAGCGTATCGATGAAGCCCTTTATATGAGAGGTTGGAAAGAAAAGGATTTTGCAACCTCGATTACCGTTGATGAAAGTACGACTGACAGCCCCACGCATGCAGTTGACTGCTTCAAAAATGGCGTTGCCGTCGAGATGGAGTGGAACAACAAAGATTCATTTTTTGACCGCGACCTTAACAATTTTCGACTGCTCTTTGATTTGCGAGCGATACAGGTCGGGATCATCATAACGCGCTCTTGGGAACTGCAGGAGATATTTAAACAGCTTGGTAAGGGCGCTTCTTATGGCAAAGCCACTACGCATCACGAAAAGCTCTGGCCCAAGATCGAGGGCGGCGGTGGCGGAGGCTGTCCTGTGCTGACGTTTGCTATCAGGCCGGTTAACTTCATAGATGATGGTCTAGAGGCCCTTGCAACGTTGAGGAGCAGTGTTGCGGAGAGGGAGAAGCAAAAAACCGCAAGGCGCCGAGGCCACCCGTTCTCCGACGAGGAGGCTGACGTTGAAGGGAGCTAAAACCTATTCTCCTAGGAAACGTAGCGCGCTCTGTTTCTCACGTTCCGCAGCGCTGTTGTGCTCGTAGGTTTTCCAGGTCGGCTCATAGTCCTCCACGGCTTGATTGCCCCAAACGGTCCAGCCAGGCCGGACGCCGCGCGCAAACAACTCCAGCCGAGGTCCAGGACTGCATGCCTCGACAAGATCATACAACTCATCCGGTTTGCGGGAGTGTTCGCGCTTTCTTGTTCCAAGATAGTTCACCTGCGTCCGACCGGGCTGCAATGTCCTTGCATTCTTTCCACGAACGCCGAAAAGCACCAGCTCGGTAACGTTACGAAAGTAGAACCCGACGCCGCGCCCGTCGCTACCGCCGTCTTTACGCCGCTTGTGCCAGACGATGTTGGACTTGTAGCTGAATCCCCATGCCTTCATCACCTGCAAACCCTCTGGCAGCAGGGCATTCGGCACCCAGAGATACAGGTGCGACGTAGGGGCACTGACTTCGGGGATGGGAAGCGCCGCAATCGTCGGCAGGTCCATTGTTCCATAACGACTCAAACGCTTATGCTCCGGCGCCATCTTTCCCGTGCGGTTGACGAACTGCCAGGGCGGATCGGCCAAAACGCACCCGAACGTGCGTCCTTTCAGCGTGGCTGAAAGCTCCGCTACTGGATCGAGGTTAACAATCGTCATTCGCCGCGTCCCTGTCTTTCATGGGCCTCCTACTCTTCTAACACCTAAACCATTTCGGCAAGGTCCCAGGCTGTAGGGCTCACCCGACGTTTCTCGTCCCCTGCCCCGCCCCCTCATGCCAGCCCCGCCCCGCTGCTCGCTTGCCCCGCGCCGCCCCCTTCCACATATTGCCGGCATGGTCGATATCTCCGTGAACGGCGAGCCGCATGCCATCCCGCCGGGCCGCACCGTGGCCGCGTTGCTGGGCGCGCTCGGCCTCGATCCGCGCAAGGTGGCGGTCGAGCGCAACGAGGCCATCGTCGTCCGCTCGCAATACGACGCGACCCCGCTCGACGCCGGGGACCAGATCGAGATCGTCCACTTCATTGGAGGCGGCTGACATGGACACCCTGTTGCGGGATGAAGACACCTGGACCGTGGCGGGGCGGCAGTTCCGCTCGCGCCTCGTCGTGGGCACCGGCAAGTACAAGAGCCTGGAGGAGACCGCGCAGGCCATCGAGGCGTCGGGCGCCGAGATGGTGACGGTGGCGGTGCGCCGGGTGAACCTGTCGGACCGCGGCGCCCCCATGCTGCAGGACCACGTGGACCCCAAGCGGTACACCTATTTGCCCAACACCGCCGGGTGCCACACCGCGAACGACGCCGTACGCACCCTGCGGCTCGCGCGGGAGGCCGGCGGTTGGAACCTCGTGAAGCTGGAGGTGCTGGGGCCGCCGCCGCACCTCTACCCCGACATGCCCGCGACGTTCGAGGCGGCGGAGGCGCTGATCCGCGACGGGTTCGAGGTCATGGTGTACTGCGCCGACGACCCGCTGGCCGCCCGCCGGCTGGAGGAGATGGGCTGCGTCGCCATCATGCCGCTCGGCGCCCCCATCGGCTCCGGCCTCGGCGTGCAGAACCCGGCGATGCTGTCGATGATTATCGAGGCGGCCGGCGTGCCCGTGCTGGTGGATGCGGGCGTGGGCACGGCGTCCGACGCCGCCATCGCCATGGAGATCGGCTGCGACGCCGTGCTGCTGAACTCCGCCATCGCCCATGCGCAGGACCCCATCCGCATGGCGCGGGCGATGAGGGCGGCGGTGGAGGCCGGTCGGCACGCGCGGCTCGCCGGGCGCATGCCGCGCCGGATGGGCGCCGAGCCGAGCAGCCCGCTGGCCGGCCTGATCCGCTGAACGGCGGCTGGGGTCCCGGCCGCCGCCCGGGACCCCGGCGCGTCTGCCTGGACCGTTTGATCCGGCCAGGTCAATACTTGGCTCTATTTGGATAGCATTATACAAGACAAATAGTAATCCGAACCTCCGCAAACAAACCAGCGACAATCCAAACAAACTGTTGCAGTGGATTTACAGGGGCGAGACTGCGGACCACCGCGGATTTGCCGTGCGGGAACCAGGCACAATCCCCAAACGTAAAAACGATTTTTACGAACCACGGGGCTTTACTGGTTGATCTTTGATGCCGGATGGGTTGAATGGCCTTTGCACAACTCAACGAGGCCATGGATGAACCGATCTGCCGCCCTCCTGCCGCCCATGTTCGCATCCGCCATGCTGCTGGCCGGCACGGCCGAAGCCGCACCGGAACGGTGGGCGGACACGTCGCGGGACGGCAAGGGCTGGAAGGAAAGCGGGGAGGCGTCATGGTACGGCGCCTGGCACCAGGGCCGGCCCACCAGCAGCGGCGAGCCGTTCGACCAGAACGCCATGACCGCAGCCCATGCCAACCTGCCGCTCGGCAGCCGCGTCCGCGTCACCCTGCGGGACACCGGGCGCAGCGTGGTCGTCACCATCAACGACCGCCAGCCGCCCAAGCCCCACCGCATCATCGACCTGTCCCGCGGGGCCGCCGCCCGGCTCGGCATGGTGGACCAAGGCGTGGGCGACGTGGTGCTGGCGGCCGTCAGCACGAGGATGCCGGAGGAGGTGGCGGAGGCGCCGGAGGACCGCGCGGGCCCGGCCGGACCGCTCAGTCCTCGGCGACGTGATCGGCCACATACGCGCCACGCGCACCCATAGGCCGCGGCGGCCCGTCCGTGCTGTCGCGCGCCGTCTGAAGCTCCAGCTCGGCGTTCAGCTCGGCGCCCAGCAGGACCGCATACACGGTGACGAAGAACCACATCATGACGCCGACCACGGTGCCAAGCGGCCCGTAGGTCGCGTCATACGTCGCGAACTGCCCTACGTAAAACGAGAACAGCGCCGACACCAGCACCCACAGCACCGTCGCCGCCAGCGAACCCGGCGTCACCCAGCGCCAGCGCGGACGCTCCCGCGACGGGCCGTAGCGATACAGCAGCGACAGGCCGACCAGGACCGCCAGCACCAGCAGCACGAAGCTCGCGATGCGGATCAGCGTCGCCTGGTGCGCGGTGATCCCCAGCCCGGCCAGCAGCGCGGGCAGCCCGACCAGCAATGACAGGCCGATGGCGGCGCTCAGGATCGCCATCAGGGTGATGGCGAACGACCGCAACTGGAATTGCAGGAAGCTGCGGCGCTCCCGCTCCTCGTAGGCGAGGTTGAGCGCCGCGATGATCGACTTCGTGCCGGTCGCCGAACTCCATATCGTCACCGCCGTGTTGAGCAGCAGATGCAGGCCGAGCGACCCCGGCGGTTTGCTGACCAGCATGTGCACGCGGTCCGAGATCAGCTGCCAGGCCGAGGGCGGCAGCAGGGCGCGCAGCACCTCGAGCTGCGGCTCCACGGTGGCCGGGTCGAACAGCAGGCCGTAGATCGAGATCAGCATGGAGATCGCCGGGAACAGCGCCAGCGTCGCGTAGAACGCGCAGCCGGCGGCGACGAGGGAGACGCGGTCGGTCAGCATCTCGATGAACACGCGCCTCAGCACCGCCTTCCAGCCGGGCCACGGGATGTCCACGGGCGTTTCGGCATGGCGCCCGAGCGCCACGGCGCACGGCTCCAGCACGAGGCGCGCGGATTCGGCGCCGGGTCCCGCCGCGTCGCCGCGCGGGTCGGCGGAGATGGGCGGCGCCGCGGCGGGCGGGGAATCGGTGGCCCTCATTGCTGAAATACCTCAACCAAAGCAGCCCATTGCGGCGGAACGTTAATGCGTTGTTTATTCGTCGGAAAGCCAACCCTTCCTGACCTGGGACGCCGCATGAGAATAATCGCGGCCCAAGCGGAATTTTCTCTTGCGTAGGGGGGGGTGTGGTCCTATTTCCGCGTCCACGCAGCAACGCACGTGCCTCTGGCCCCTGGGGTTACGCAACGACGTCAAGCGTTCTGGCACACCTCGCTTCCGCTAGTTCGTTCGACCGTTCCGTCAACCCGCCCGCCGGTCTTTGCCCGGCAGGCACGCCCTTGCCTGATCGGGGGCGTCCGACCATGGAGACTAGGCGCGATGACCCCCAAGATCGCAGCGTATCTGGCTGACCGCTCGCCGGCCACCCCCTGCCTCGTCCTCGACGTGGACCGGGTCGAGCAGAACTACCGCACGCTGCTGAGCGCCCTGCCGCTCGCCCGCGTGTACTACGCCGTGAAGGCCAACCCGGCCGCCCCCATCCTGCATCGCCTGGTCGGCCTCGGCAGCAGCTTCGACGCGGCGTCGTTCGAGGAGATCGAGTTCTGCCTGGCCGCCGGCGCCGCGCCGTCCGCCATCAGCTACGGCAACACCATCAAGAAGGTGTCCGCGATCCAGCGCGCCCATGCCGCCGGCGTCGCCATGTTCGCCTTCGACAGCCTGGAGGAGTTGGAGAAGCTGGCCGAGCACGCGCCCGGCGCGCGGGTGTATTGCCGCCTCCTGGTGCAGAACGACGGCGCGGAGTGGCCACTGTCCCGCAAGTTCGGCACCACCGTCGAGACGGCGCGGGAGCTGATGATCCGTGCGGGCGAGCTGGGCCTCGACCCCTACGGCCTGTCGTTCCACGTCGGCAGCCAGCAGACGACGACCGGCAGCTACGAGACCGCGATCGGCCGGGTCGCCATGCTGTTCACCGACCTGGCGGCGGCCGGCGTGAACCTTCGCATGGTGAACCTCGGCGGCGGCTACCCCGTGCGCTACCGCGACGAGATCCCGGGCATCGACCGCTTCGCCGACGCGATCATGCACGCGATGACGCAGCATTTCGGCAACGACCTGCCGGAGATCCTGGTGGAGCCGGGCCGCTTCCTGGTGGGCGACGCCGGGGTGGTGAACGCGGAGGTGGTGCTGGTCTGCCACAAGGCGAAGGACGACCCGGTGCGTTGGGTGTACCTCGACATCGGCCGGTTCGGCGGCCTGGCGGAGACGGAGGGCGAATCGATCAAATACCGCTTCATGACCGGTCACGACGGGGCAGAGACCGGGCCGGTGGCAATTGCCGGGCCGACCTGCGACGGCGCCGACATCCTGTATGAGCGCGCCAACTACCGCCTGCCGTTGGCGCTCCGCTGCGGCGACCGCGTGCAGATCGCGTCCACCGGCGCCTACGTCACGACCTATGCCAGCCAGCGGTTCAACGGGTTCGCCCCCCTGGCCGAACACTACATCTGACGCGCCCTGCGGGAGGGTGGCCGAATAGGGTCACCCTCCCGATGTCGTAATTATTCAACTTGCTTCGTTGCATGATATTCTTTATGCTAATAGTTATAATTAGTATAGGCGATCAATTTCGTGACGGAGTGCGGGAACACCACGCTGGCTGACTCGCTGCTGACCATCACCGCCTTGCGGGAGGAGGTGGCACGGCTTCGCGACGCCGTCCAGGCGCGGAACGAGTTCATCTCCGTCGCCGCGCACGAGCTGCGCAACCCGCTGACCCCCTTGCTGATGACGGTGCAGTCCATGCGCCTGACGACGGAGCGGCAGGCGGGCACGCCGGATCAGATCGTCGCCGGCCTGCTTCGGCTGGACCGCGTCGTGCAGCACTACGTCAAACGCTGCGACTCCATGCTCGACATCTCCCGCCTGTCCTCCGACATGTTCCGCGTCGAGTGGGCGGAGGCGGACGCGGCCGGGTTGCTGCGCGGCGTCATGGAGGGCATCACGCCTTATGCGGAGCGCGCCGGGTCCCGGATCGACCTGGCGGCGCCCGAGGTGCTGACCGGGATGTGGGATGAGATGGCGGTGCAGCAGGTCATGGAGAACCTGCTGTCGAACGCGGTCAAGTACGGCGCGGGCAAGCCGATCAGCGTGTCCCTGTGGGAGGAGCCGGGCCTGGTGGCGCTCGATGTGCGTGACCAGGGCATCGGCATCAGCGCCGCCGACCAGGCGCGCATCTTCTCCCCGTTCGAGCGCGTGGTGGCCCGGCAGCAGCGGCCGGGCTTCGGGCTGGGCCTGTGGGTCGTCGGCCGCCTGGTGGCCGCGATGGGCGGCACCGTTCAAGTTTCGAGTGATCTCGGCCAAGGCTCGACTTTCAGCGTGCGGCTCCCGCACCGGCAGGGTACAAGTCCCGGATAGTCAAACCCCAGCATGAGGACGTGTTGCCCAACCAGATCCGCAGCGGCATCGAAGGGCTGGATACGATCCTGGCTGGGGGGTTCTTTCCCGGAGGCATCACCATCCTCCAAGGCCGGCCCGGCACCGGCAAGACGATCCTCGCCAACCAGATGTGCTTCCACCACGCGCGCTCCGGCGGACGCGCCCTCTATGTCACCCTTTTGGCCGAAAGCCATGCCCGGATGCTCATGCATCTGGACAGCCTGGAGTTCTTCGACCGGACGGTGATTCCGGACAGCATCAACTACGTCAGCGCCTTCACCACGCTGGAAGCGGACGGGCTTCGCGGCGTGCTGCACCTGCTGCGGCGCGAGGTGCAGGCGTATGACGCCACCTTGCTGGTGCTGGACGGCATGGTCGCCGCCGAGCGCAAGGCGGGGTCCGACCTCGAATACAAGAAATTCGTCCATGGGCTGCAGATCCAGGCGGCGGTGGCCAACTGCACCATGTTCCTGGTGAACAGCACCGGGGCGGGCGAGGCGGAGGTCACGGCCGAGCACACCATGGTCGATTGCGTGATCGACCTGCGGAGCCGCCTGTACGACTGGCGTGCGGAGCGCGACCTCGAGGTGCTGAAGCGCCGCGGGGCCGGCTTCCTGCTCGGCCGCCACGCGCTCGAGATCACCGGCGCCGGCATCGGCGTTCATCCGCGGTTCGAGAGCTGCCAAGCCCGGCCGCGCCGCACCGCGGGGCCCAGCGGCGTCAAGGTCCCGTCCGGCCTGCCGCCGCTCGACGCCATGTTCGGCGGCGGCCTGCCGCAGCACTCGGCGACCGTGCTGGAGGGGCCGCCCGGCATCGGCCAGACCACGGTCGGGCTGCACTTCCTCGGCCCCTGCACCATGGCGGAACCGGGCCTGCTGTTCACCACGACGGACAGCCCGGAGGCGCTGCTTGCCAAGGCCCACGCCCTCGGCCTGCCGGCGGCCGGGCTGATCGAGGCGGGCCGGATCGAGGTCGCCTGGCAGTCCAGCACGGACGGGCTGCTCGACGCGGCGCTGCATGACCTGATGCAGGCAGTGCGCCGCACCGGCGCGCGGCGGCTGTGCATCGACAGCCTGACCGGATTGCTGCACCTGGCGCCCGACCGCTCCCGCCTGCCGGCCGTGTTCGCCGCCCTGGTGCACGAGTTGCGCGTGCTGGGCGTCACCAGCCTGTTCACCTCGGAGATCGACGATTCCGGCCGGTACGGGGTGCTGCCCACGTCCGGGGGGATGCATGCCCACCTGTCCGGCGTCGCCGACAACGTCGTCGTCCTGCGCCCGGCCCGGCGCCGGTCGTCGCTGGTCCGGCTCATGTCGGTCTTCAAGGCGCGCGATGCGTGCATCGACCCCAGGGTCCGCAGCTACGGGATCGGCCGCGGCGGCATCGCCATCGACGACCCGCAGGATGGCCCGGAGCGGCCTCCGTCCGGCCGTCCGCCCACCCCGGCGCGTCCGGAACCCTGACGGCATGCGGACGGTGCTGGTCGTCGATGACGAGTTCGGCGTGGCCGACGTGCTGGAAGCCATCCTGACGGACGAGGGGTTCTGCGTCGTCATCGCGACGAACGGGCGGCAGGCGCTGACCCGCATCGCCGAGCGGCGTCCTGACCTGGTGCTGCTGGATTACATGATGCCGGTGCTCGACGGCGCCGGCGTGCTGCACGCGCTGGGTGCGGACCGCAGCGCCGACACGCTCCCGGTCGTGGTCATGAGCGCCCTGCCGGAGGAGGCCGTCGCCGCCGTGACGCGGCGCTACAAGGCGTTCCTGCGCAAGCCGTTCCGCATCCGCTCGGTCCTGGCGGCGATCGAGCAGGTGCTGCCGGCCCCTGACAGCCCGCGCGGCGCGGCCGACGGCGCCGGGTAGGCCCGTCTTGCTGCGGCCAGCCATCTGTGCGGGAATGCCCGGCATTGGCCGGGAGTACGCCCGGACCTGGCGGAGGACGGCCTGATGGATGGGGGAGCGACTGCAACCACGGGCAAGGGCCTCGCCGCCTCCCCCGGCTCGCTGGCCGGGCTGCGCGTGGTGGACCTGACCCGCGTGCTGGGCGGGCCGTACTGCACGATGATCCTGGCCGACCACGGGGCCGAGGTCATCAAGGTCGAGCCGCCGCAGGGCGACGAGGTGCGCGACTGGGGGCCGCCTTTCGTCGAGCAGGCGGCGGGAGAGCAGGACGCCAGCTACTTCATCGGCGTCAACCGCAACAAGCGCAGCATCGCGCTCGACCTCAGCAAGCCCGCCGGCCGCGCCGTGCTGCTGCGCCTGATCGAGACCGCGGATGTCCTGATCGAGAACTTCAAGCCCGGCGCCATGGAACGCTGGGGCCTCGGCTACGAGGCGGACCTGGCGCCGCGCTTCCCGGGGCTGATCCACTGCCGGGTGTCGGGCTTCGGCGCCGATGGGCCGCTGGGCGGCCTGCCGGGCTACGACGCGATCCTGCAGGCGATGACCGGGCTGATGAGCGTGAACGGCGATCCCTCGACCGGGCCGCTGCGTCTCGGCACGCCGGTCGTCGATCTGGCGACCGGGCTGTTCTCCACCGTCGGCATCCTGATGGCGCTGCATGAGCGGGCGGCGTCCGGCCGCGGGCAGTACCTGGACATGACGCTGCATGATTGCGGCATGGCGCTGCTGCATCCGCAGGCCGCCAACTACTTCCTGAACGGCGTCCGGCCCCGGCCGATGGGCAACCCGCACCCCAACCTCGCGCCCTACCAGCAGTTCGCGACGGCAACCGGGCCAATCTTCGTCGCCGCCGGGAATGACGGCCAGTTCCGCAAGCTGTGCCAGCACATCGGCCGCCCGGAGCTTGCGGACGACCCGCGCTTCGCCGCCAACGCCGGCCGCATGGCCAACCGCGAGGCGCTGGAGGAGCAGCTTGGCGCCGCGTTTGCCGGGCAAGATGGGCAGGCGGCGTGCCAGGCGCTGCTGCAAGCGGGCGTGCCGGCCGGGCCGGTACTGGCGGTGGACCAGGCGGTGCAGTCGGAGCACGCCGCCGCCCGCGCCATGGTGGCGGAACTGCCGCTTGAGGGCGCCGCCGCCTATCGCGGGCTGGGCACGCCGATCAAGCTCAGCCGCACGCCCGGCGGCGTCCGCGCCCCGCCGCCACGGTTCAACGAGCATGGCGCCGATGTGCTGACGGCCCTCGGCTATTCCGAGGCGGAGGTTCAGCAACTTCGCGCCGACGGCATCCTGCACGACATCCGGCGCCGCTGACGCGCCCGGCCGCTCCTACAGCACGGCCCAGATGATCCAGCCGATGACGGCCCAGATCGGCACGCTCAGCGCCAGGCCGATGACGATGCCTTGGGCGGGCGCCAGGGCGTCATCATACGCCGGATCCTCCGCCGTGCCAGACTCCGTGCCGGACGCCGGAGCGTCCTCGGTCACGGGATGCCCGCGCAGCAACGGGACCAGGTTCGGGCTGACGTGATCGGAACGGCCCGAGCGGCGGCGGTCCTGGGACGCGGCGGACACGGCATCTGCGCGAACAGGGTCCGGCTTGGTGGCTTGATCCGGTTCTTTCAGTGTCATCGAGGCTGCCTCTGCGGACGGATGTGATGATCGAAGGCGCGGAACTCTTTATTGAGCCATCCTGCATTATTTTGCTTTCAAAATAGTTAATGCGACCTCGGCATCGCCCTGCCGGCGTCATGGCCTAGAAACGCACGGCCTTCGGCTGCTAGACAGGTCCCGCCCCCTCCTCCGCTGCCGGTCCCCACGCACCGCAGCCCACGTCCCTTACCGCAGGTCGAACCTCATGCACGACATCGATGCCTACTGGCAGGACGGCCTCCCGAACATCGAAGGCTGGGTCAACGAGCGATGGCTGCCCTATCTCAAGCTGATCGACCAGGTGCAGAACGACCTGGGCATCCAGGGCCACGTCGCCGAGATCGGGGTGTTCCATGGCAAGCTGCTGATCGCGCTGGCCCATCTGGCGCAGCCCGGCAGCAAGGTGACGGCGATCGACGTCTTCGACGACCAGCTCAGGAACATCGACGGCGCCGGCGTCGGCAGCCTCGAACGCCTTCAGGCAAACATCCAGGCGTACGGGCCGGACCACGACATCAGCTACTCGTTCATCAAGAACGACAGCACGGCGCTGAATTGCGCGGACAAGGTCGATCTCGTCCGGGATCGTGGCCCGTTCCGGCTGTTCTCGGTGGATGGCTGCCACACCGCGGAGCACACGCTGAGCGACCTGATGACGGCGCAGGACTGCTTGGCGCCCGGCGGCGTCGTGCTGCTCGACGACATGTTCCAGCCGCATTGGCCCGGCGTGACCGAGGCGGTGGCGCTGTTCCACGGGCGCTATGTGCCCCGCATCAAGCCGTTCCTGTACTGCGCCCACAAGATGTTCTTCGCGGGCCATGGCTGGCACGCCGATTTCCTGCGCGCCTGCACCGACCGCTTCGGCGCGCAGGCCGACGCCAAGGTGACCCAGATGTTCGGCCACCCCGTGCTGTCGATCTTCCCCTGAACGACCGGGCTACTCCGGCTCGGCGCGGCCCCCCGCGTCCTGCCGCAGCCGGTGGAAGCTGCGGCGGCTGAACGGCAGCATGACGAGGTAGATCAGCCCGGCGCCCGCCAGCGCCGCCCAGGGGTCCGCCACCAGCACCGCCGCGAAGATGCCGATCCCCAGCAGCAGCGGCAGCACGAGGTCGCGCGGCACCTTGAAGTTCTTGAAGCTCCAGACCGGCAAGGTGCTGACCAGCAGCAGCGCCGTGCCCGCCAGCACCACGGCGCAGAACAGCGGATGGTGCGCCAGCGCCTCCAGCCACGGCAGCCCGAGCGAGCGGGCCTCCAGTCCCAGGAACAGCGGGAACAGCGCCAGCCCCGCCCCGGCCGGCGCGGGCACGCCGGTGAAGAAGTTGTAGGCGTAGGCGTGCGCGATGGGCGGCGGCGTGTCGAGCGTCGCGTTGAACCGGGCCAGCCGCAGCGCCATGCACACCGCGAACATCAGGCACGGCGTGAAGCCGAAGCCGCCGGCGCTGCGGAGCGACCACAGATACAGCACGAAGGCCGGCGCCACGCCGAAGCAGCAGAAATCCGCCAGGCTGTCGAACTCCGCGCCGAAGCGGGACGTCGCCTTGAGCAGCCGGGCCAGCCGCCCGTCGATCCCGTCGATGCACGCCGCCACCACGATGGCCACCGCGGCGGACCCGAACCGCCCCTCCAGCCCGTAGCGCATGCTGGTCAGCCCGGCGCACAATCCGAGCAGCGTCAGGATGTTCGGGATCATCCGGTTGAAGGACGGCCCGGCATAGCGCGGGCGCCGCCGCGGCCGGAACCGGGTCCGCAGCCGCGCGACGGGGGAGCCGGCCCGGTCGAGCGTCACGGCGCAGACAGCTCGGCCAGCACCGTCTCGCCGCCGATCATCAACTGCCCCGGCTCGACCAGCGGACGCACCCCCTCCGGCAAGTACAGGTCGGTGCGGCTGCCGAAGCGGATGATGCCGAAGCGGCTGCCGCCGATGACGGATTGGCCCTCCCGCACCTGGCAGACGATGCGGCGCGCGATCAGTCCGGCGATCTGCACGATGGCCATCTCCCGCCCATCCGGCAGGCGCAGCGCGAGCGCGTTGCGCTCGTTGTGGTCGCTCGCCTTGTCCATGCTGGCGTTGACGAACTTGCCGGCGCGGTAGGCGATGCGCGTCACCGTGCCGCTCGCCGGCATGCGGTTCACGTGGACGTCGAGCACCGAGAGGAAGATCGCCACCCGCCAGCGCGGCCCGTCGCCGAGGCCCAGCTCGGCCGGCGGCACCGCCTGCATCACCGAGACGACGCGGCCGTCGGCCGGGGCGACCACGGCGCCGGGCCGGGCGGGGGGCACGCGCTCCGGATCACGGAAGAAGTAGAGGCAGAACAGCACGAACAGCGCGCCGAGCCAGGCGAGCCACGCGCCGACGGCGAGGCCGAGCAGCAGCACCGCCACGCCGCCCAGGATGAAGGGCCGGCCCACCGGATGCGGCGGCGCCAGAACGGAACGGAAGGATTCAATGGGAGTCATGGCTCACGAAATGGTCACTGCCCCTGGCACGGGCAAGCCCGCGACGCCCGCGACGCCCGCGGCGTCGGCAAGCCCGCTACCGCGCGGCGATGGGCATGGCGAAAGCCTGGCCGGGGTAGATCAGCCGGGGATCGCGGATCTGGTCGCGGTTCGCCAGATAGATGACGGTATAGCGCATGCCCGTGCCATAGGCCCGGCGTGCCAGCCGCCACAGGGTCTGGCCCGGCTGCACCACCACCCGGCCGGGGCCGAGGGCGGCACGCGGCACCGCGGCGCGCTGGAACGGCACCTCGACCCGGGCCAGCACCTGGCCGCCGTCGTCGAGCTGATCGACGCGCAGCCGGTGCGCGCCCCGGGACAGCGCGCGCTGCGGCGCCATGGCCCAGCGGCCCTGCGCGTCCGCCGCCGCGTCCCCGGCCGGCGCATCGTCAACATAGGCCCGCACCGTGGCGCCCGGCGGCGCCTGACCGGCGAAGCGGGTCGCGCGGCGGTCGTCATAGTCCACAGCGTCCAGCGCGAGGTGTGCGCCGGGCATTTGGTCGGACCGGGCCGCCTCGTCCGGCGTCCCCTGCAGCACCCGCGGCGCGGCCCCCTGCGGCACCAGCAGCGCGGTCACCGGGCCCGGCGTCGCCGGCGACGCCGGGACGTCGAGCAGGACGGTGCTCTCCCCCCGCACGTCGCGCCCGTCCGCCGTCCGTGCCGACAGGCTCAGTTCCCGCCCGCCCGGCGCGAGCGCGGTTGCGGACACCAGCACCCATTCGCCGTTCCCGTTGGCCTGCACCCGGCCCAGCGTCGCGTCGTTGTTGACCACGATCACGGTGGCGCCCGGCTCCGCACGTCCGGCCAGGACGGCGCCGCGCGGGCCGACCCGCACGATGTCGAAGCTGGGCGCGACGCCAAGGCGGGGCTTCGGCGCGGACGCCGCGGCGTCGGGACTGGGCGGCGCGGGCGCGGCCGGCGCGGGGGCGCCGGGCCAAAGCAGGAAGGCGCCGCCAGCCGCCGCGCCGACGCACAGCAGGGCGATCACCGCCAAGCGGGCCAGCAGCGTTCGCGGAATGGCAGCTGTCATTAACAGACGTTAATATGCGATGAACGATCCTGGCAATCGCGCCGTCACCGATGCAGCAGCCGTCCGCCCAGCCAGGCCACGCCCGCCGTCAGCGCCGCCGCCGCCGGCACGGCCAGGACCCGCCCGGCCCCAGGCCGCCCGGCCCCGAACCGGCCGGCCATCCGGGGCGCCAGCCACGCCGCCCCGGGCGCCAGCACGCAGGCGAGGTCCACCGCGTTCAGCCGGCCCTGCACCAGCCGCCCGGCCCCGAGGTCCGCCGCCGCCGCGACGGTGGCCAGCAGCACCGGCGGCAGCGCCCCGCCCAAGGGCCACGCCGCCCCGGCCGCCGCCGCCACCAGCGCCGCCGCGACCCAGACCGGCGGCGCCCCGGCCAGCAGCAGCCCGCCCCACAACGCCAGCGCCGCCGCCATGGCCCGCCCGCCTGCGCCGGGAGCGCCGGCCCCGCCCACGCCGCGCCCCAGCAGCCACGCCGCCAGGACGACGGCGAGCCAGACGCGCCAAAACTCCGGCCGTGCCGGGGTGGAGCCCGCAAGCCACCATCCCGCCAGCACGGCCAAGGCCCAGGGCAGCCAACGCTCCGCCCGGCCGCGCAGCCCGGCCGAGGCGATCCCGGCCAGCGCCGCCGCCGCGGCCGGCAGCAGCAGGGCATCCGTCATGGCGCGCGGCGTCAGCACGGCCCGCAGCGCCGCCCCCCAAGGCAGCAGCGCCATCCAGCCCGCCAGCGCCCCCATCGCGCCCGACGCCGCGATGGGCCAGCGCGCGCCCGTCGCCCGTCCGGCCAAGCCCAGCGCCAAGGCAACGCCGGACGCCAGGAGGGGGGCCATGTAGGCGGACAGGGCGGGATGGTACAGGAAGGCCGCCCCGCCGGGCATCGTGAACAGGTGCGGGACAGAAAACGACGGCATGGCGGCCCGCATGACGATGGCGGGCTTCCCCGTCAAGCCCGGCGGCGGCACAATGCGGCATGGCCCAATCGCCCCGCCCCGCCGCCCTCCGCCGCCCGACCGGCCCGCCAAAGCCGCGCGTGCCCAACCTGCTGATGCGGGTCTGGGACGCGCCGACCCGGCTGTTCCACTGGGCCATCGTCGTGCTGATGACGTTCAGCTACGTCTGCGCCATGCGCGAGTGGAACCAGCTCCACTTCCTGTCGGGCTACATTGTGCTGGCCCTGCTGCTGTTTCGCGTGGCCTGGGGGTTCGTCGGCAGCGAGACCTCGCGCTTCCGCCAGTTCCTGCGCAGCCCGGCCGCGGGCCTCGCCCACCTCGCCGCCTTCGGCAAGCGGGAGCCGGACACCGAGATCGGCCACAACGCCGCCGGCGGCTGGATGGTGCTGGCGATGCTGGCGGCGCTGTTCGTCCAGGTCGGCACCGGGCTGTTCAGCAACAACGACATCGACGCGAAGGGGCCGCTGGCGCACCGGGTCAGCAAGGGGACCAGCGACTGGCTGTCGGGCGTGCACGCGACCTCGTTCTACGTGCTGCTGGCGCTCGTCGTGCTGCACGTCCTGGCGATCATCGCCTACGCCGCCGTGAAGCGGCACGACCTGGTGCGCGCGATGGTGACGGGCAAGAAGCGCCTGCCCGCCAACCTCCGCCAGCCGCGCTTCGCCAGCCCGCTGCTCGCCGCCGGCATCCTCGCCGTGGCGGCGGGCGCGGTGTGGCTCCTGGTGCGCCTCGCCTGACCCGTCAGTTGGTCCGCACGCGGTAGGCCCGGTGGCAGGCGCCGCACGCCTGCGTCGTCGTGGTGTACTGCGCGGCGAAGCCCGCCTTGTCGTTCGCGTCCGCGAGCGTCGCGAGCTTGTCGGCCTCCGTCCAGAAGGTCTGCGCCGCCTTCTCGAAGCCCGCGCGGTCGGACCAGACCTCCGGGCGCGCCTTGGTGTTGTGCCCGCTCTGCGTGCCATCCGGGAACACCGCCGGGATGACGTGGCCCCAGGACGACAGGCCCTTGGCGCCGTCCACCAGGCCCTTCACGTCGCCGCCCGCGTCGATCACCGTCTTCATGCTGGCCGCGACGCCCGCCTGCAGGTCAAAGCCCGCCTGCCGCGTGGCGATGAGCGTGTCCGCCGGGAACGGCACGCTGGGGCCGGCCGGCAGGGTCTGCGCGGCGGCCATGCCGCCCAGCATGCCGCCCAGGCCCACGGCCGCCGTCAGCCCGATCAACATCTTCCGCATCCAACTTCCCCAGAGTCCGTTATGGTGGAAAGCCTCGCACCCCATCGCCGGCTGCGCCATCCACATTCCGCGCCTGGCCGCCTGAACCCATAGGATTTGCCATGCCGCCACGCCCCATCCGCTCCGTCGCCGTGTTCTGCGGCTCCCGCGTCGGGCACGACCCGGCCTACGCGGCGGCGTCCGTGGCCCTCGGCGGCGGGCTGGCGGCGGCGGGCCTGCGGCTGGTGTATGGCGGCGGCGGCGTCGGGCTGATGGGCGTCGTGGCGGACGCGGCGTTGGGCGCCGGGGGCGAGGTGCTGGGCATCATCCCCGCCTTCCTGCAACGGCGCGAGGTCGCCCATGCCGGCGTCGGCGACATGGTGGTGACGGAGACGATGCACGACCGCAAGCGCCGCATGTTCGACGCCGCCGACGCCTTCGTCACCATGCCCGGCGGCCTCGGCACCTTCGACGAGACCATTGAGATCACCACCTGGCGGCAGCTTGCGCTGCACGACAAGCCCATCCTGATCTGCGACGTGGCCGGCTGGGCGCAGCCCTACCTCGCCAGCCTCCAGGCGGCGGTGGACCAGGGCTTCGCCGGGCCTGAGTGCCTGCGGCTGTTCGAGGTGCTGCCGGACGTGGACGCCGTGCTGGCCCGCTTGGCTGCTCTCACCTCTCCGGGCGCTGGGCAGCCTGAGCGCGTTTAGCGCCTTGCCCCGGCCCAGCGCCCGGTCTATATGCGCCGCTCAGTCGGGGCGTAGTACAGCCTGGTAGTACGCTTGCTTCGGGAGCAAGAGGCCGGAGGTTCGAATCCTCTCGCCCCGACCAATCCTTTTTAAATGCGCCGCCCGCTCACGGCATCGAACAGATGCAGCCCAGCGGACGCCAGCCCGACCGAAACCCGCTCGCCCACCGGCTCGGCACCCGGCAGCTTCGCCAGCAGCGCCGTGCCGTCCGCCATGCGGCCATGCACCAGCGTCTCCGACCCCAACGGCTCCACCAACTCGACCGCGAGCGGGATGCCGCCGTCCACCAGCGTGACATGCTCCGGCCGGATGCCGAGCGTCACCGCGCCGGCCGGGCCGGCGGCGCAGGGGAGCGGGATCACCTCCCCGCCCGAGAGCCGCACCGCGCCGCCCGGCAGCAGCGTGGCCGGCAGGAAGTTCATCGCCGGCGCGCCGATGAAGCCCGCGACGTACACGGTGGCCGGGCGCGCGAACACCTCCATGGGCGTCGCAAGCTGTGCCGCGTGCCCGCCCTCCAGCACCAGCAGGCGGTCGCCGAGCGTCATCGCCTCCACTTGGTCATGCGTGACATACAGGCTGGTGACGCCGAGCCTGCGTTGCAGCCGCCGGATTTCCGCCCGCATCTGCACCCGAAGCTTGGCGTCGAGGTTCGACAGCGGCTCGTCGAACAGGAACAGCTTGGGGCTGCGCACGATGGCCCGGCCCATCGCCACACGCTGCCGCTGCCCGCCCGAAAGCTGCCGCGGCTTGCGGGCCAGCAGCGCGCCGATGCCGAGCAGCTCCGCCGTGGCATGCACCTGGCGCGCGATCTCGGCGCGCGGCACGCCGCGGATGCGGAGCGCGTAGGCCATGTTGTCGTGCACGGACATATGGGGATAGAGCGCGTAGTTCTGGAACACCATGGCGATGTCGCGCGCCGCCGG
The DNA here is from genome assembly GCA_964252005.1 of uncultured Acetobacteraceae bacterium. Lineage (GTDB taxonomy): Bacteria > Pseudomonadota > Alphaproteobacteria > Acetobacterales > Acetobacteraceae > CAHJXG01. The sequence continues at coordinate 36,447 of CAXULX010000024.1, forward strand.
GTCGAGACGGGTAATGTCGCGCCCATCCAGCACGACCCGCCCGCCGCTCGGCGTCTCCAGGCCCGCCACCAGCCGCAGCAGCGTGCTCTTGCCGCAGCCGCTGGCGCCGACGATCACCAGCATCTCGCCATCGGCAAGCGCCAAGTCGATGCCGGCGAGGATGGACGCAGGCCCGAACCGCTTCTCGATCCCGTGCAGCTCAAGCGTCGCCACCCTATTTGTCCCCTTCAGCCAGGCCCTTGACGAACCATCGCTGCATCAGCAGCACCACCGCGACCGGGGGCAGCAGCGCCAGCACGGCGGCGGCCATCACGCGGTTCCACTCGGTCTGCGCCTCCGAGCCGATCATCTTGACGATGCCGATCACCACTGTGTCGAGCCGCGGGTCGGTCGCGACCAGCAGCGGCCACAGATACTGGTTCCAGCCATACACGAACAGGATGACGAACAGCGCCGCGAGGTTCGGGGCGGACACCGGCAGCAGGATGTCGCGCAGGAACCGCATCGGCCCGGCGCCGTCCATGCGCGCGGCCTCGACCAGCTCGTCCGGCACCGCCAGGAACACCTGGCGGAACAGCAGCGTCGCGGTGGCCGACGCGATCAGCGGCAAGGTCAGCCCGGTGAAGCTGTTGATGAGGCCCAACCCCGCCATCACCGAGTAGGTCGGGATGATCCGCACCTCGACCGGCAGCATGAGCGTCAGGAAGATGACCCAGAACGCCAGCATGCGGCCGGGCCAGCGGAAGAAGGCGACGGCGTAGGCCGACAGCACGGAGATGACGATCTTGCCGAGCGCGATCGCCATCGCCATGCCGAAGCTGACCAGCAGCATCCGCCACAGCGGCGTGACCCCGGGGCCGCCCGAGCGCAGCACGTCGGCATAGATGCCCAGGCCGCCCAGGTCCGGCAGCAGCGACAGATCGCCCCGCGCGATGGCCTCGGCCGGCTGCGTGGACCCGGCCAGCGCCAGCCAGACCGGCAGCGCGAACAGCAGCACGCCCGCCCCCAGCACCCCATGCGCCAGCCAGTCAGTCCGCACGACGCCGCCCCAGGACGCGGAATTGCAGCATGGTCAGCACGATGACGCCCCCCATCAGCAGCACCGACTGCGCCGAGCTGGAGCCGAGGTCGAGGTTCACCACGCCGTCGCGATAGACCTTGACCACCAGCGTCTCGGTGGCCTTGCCGGGTCCGCCGCCGGTGAGCGCCTGGATGGTGCCGAAGGTGTCGAAGGCGGCATAGACCAGGTTCACCACCAGCAGGAACAGCATCGTGGGCGCCAGCAGCGGCAGGGTGATGGTGCGGAAGCGCCAGAAGGAGCGGGCGCCGTCCATGCGCGCGGCCTCCACGACCGTGCGTGGGATGGCCTGGAGGCCCGCCAGGAAGAAGATGAAGTCGTAGCTCACCTGCTTCCAGGCGCTGGCCAGCACGACGACGCCCATCGCCTGCGCGTCCCGCAGCCGGTAGTCCCAGGCGACGCCGTGCCGGTTCAGCCAGCGGCCCACGAGGCCCACCTGCGGGTGCAGCACCAGGATCCACAGCACCGCCGCGACCGCGGGCGCGATGGCGTAGGGCCAGATCAGCAGGGTCCGGTAGGCGGCGCGCCCGCGGATGTCCCGGTCGGCGAACACGGCGAGCAGCAGCGCCAAGCCCATGCTCAGCGCCGCCACCGCCGCGCAGAACAGGACGGTGCGCACAACGCTGTCCCGGTACAGCGGGTCGGTCAGCAGGTCCGAGAAGTTCTCGAAGCCGACGAACTCGGTCCGGAGGCCGAAGGCATCCTGCCGCCCGGCGCTGAACCAGGCCGCCTGCCCGGCCGGCCAGAGGAAGAACACGGCGGTCAGCGCCAGCTGCGGCGCCGCCAGCAGGATCGGCAGCAGCCGCCCGGGAAAGATCGTCCGGCGTTCCATGGGCCGGCGCGGTCAGGCGCGGTTCGCGCGCTCGAACTCCCGCAGCACGCGGTTGCCGCGGCCCACGACGGTGTCGAGCGCCGCCTGCGCGCCCTGCTGGCCCTGCAACGCGCGCTCGACCTCCTCATAGACGATGCTGCGCAGCTCCGACATGCGGCCGAGGCGGAAGCCCCGGCTGTTCGCCGTCACCGTGCCGCGGGTGAGCTGGCGGATCGGCACGTCGGCGCCGGGGTTGCGGGCGTAGTAGCCCTGCCGCTCGCTTTCCTCGAAGCCGCCGAGCGTCACCGGCACGTAGCCGGTGTTCTGGTGCCACAGCGCGTCCTGCGCGGGCTGCGCGATGTGGGCCAGGAACTGCGCCACGCTTTTGTACTCCGCGGGCGTCCGGCCCGGCGCCGTCATGCTCCACAGGCTCGCGCCGCCGATGATCGAGTTGATCGGCGCGGCCGTCAGCTCGGGGTCATAGGGCAGCGGCGCCTCCATCCAGCGGAACTTGGCGTTCTTCGCGATGTCGCCGCGCGATCCCGACGAGTTGAAGGAGATCGCCGCCTCCCCCGAGATGAACAGCGGGTCGGGCGCGTTGTCCCGGCCGGCGTAGCGGAAGGTGCCGTCCTTCGCCATGGCCAGGATGCGGTCCAGCTGCCGCACGAACGGCGGCGCGTTGACCAGGAGCGCGGTGTCCAGCCCCTCGAACCCGTTGGCCTTGGTGGCGAACGGCAGGTCGTGCATGGCGGCGAACTGCTCAAGCTGGATCCAGGAGAACCAGGCGGTGGTGCAGGCCGTGGGCGCAGCGGACTTCGCGCGGATCGCCTGCGCCGCCGCGATCACCTCCGGCCAGGTCGCCGGCGGCGCCGCGGGGTCCAGCCCGGCACGCTCCATCGCGTCCACGTTGAGCCACATGACCGACGTGCTGGAGTTGAACGGCATGGAGGCGAGCCGCCCGTCGGCCAGGCTGTAATAGCCGCGCACCGCGCCGATATAGGCGTTGGGGTCGATGGCGACGCCGCTCTCCTGGATCAGCTGCCAGGTTTGCTTGACCGCCGGCCCGGCCGCCAGCATGGAGCCGGTGCCGACCTCGAACATCTGCACCAAATGCGGCGCCTGGCCCGCGCGCCAGGCGGCGATGGCGGCGGTCAGCGTCTCCGGGTAGGTGCCCTTGAACACCGGCACGACCTCGGCGGCGGTTTGCGCCGCGTTGAACCCGGCGCAGATGCGGTTCACCTCCTCGTTCAGCGTCCCGCTCATCGAATGCCAGAACACGATGCGCGTGCGCCCGCCCGGCGCGACCTGCGCCCGGGCGCGGGGGGCGAGGCCGAGCGCCGTGGCGCCGGCGATCAGAGTGCGTCGCTTCATGGACAAGTCCTCCGGATGGGCAGAGGCGGCCGGCCTGGCCGCCCTGCGTTGCAGCCCTGTTGCAGAATGACGGCCACGCCGTGAGCGCGCGCCCCGGCCCCTACCGCTTATGCACCGACCACAGCATCAGCCAGCGCACCGGAAACACCCAGACGATGCCGGCCACGCACCAGTAAACCGCCTCAAGCGTCCAGTGCAGCCGCGGCGCGAGGTCCGGCAGGGTGATCGCGGCGACCACATAGGCCACGATGAACAGCACTCCGGCGATGGTGGCGATGGTGGGCCTCGACATGCGTGCTGCACTAGAACAGCGCATCGGTTGCCGCAATGGCCGGGAGGCGGTACAGCCGCCCGAACCCCTCCCAAAGGCAGCATTATGGACCTCAAGGACCACATCCGCGGCATCCCCGACTTCCCGAAGCCGGGCATCCTGTTCTACGACATCTCCACCCTGCTGCGGCACCCCGATGCGTGGCAGGTCGCCATGGGGCGGCTGGCCAACATCGTGCGCGGGCACCAGCCGCATCTGCTGGCCGGCGTCGAATCCCGCGGCTTCCTGCTGGCGGCGCCCTTGGCGCTGAAGCTCGGCTGCGGCTTCGTCATGCTGCGCAAGCGCGGCAAGCTGCCGGGCGCGGTCGTGGGCCTGGACTACGACCTGGAATACGGCACGGACCGGATCGAGATCCAGGCGGACGCCGTGCCGCCGGGCGCGCGGGTGGTGGTGGTGGACGACCTGCTCGCGACCGGCGGCACCATGGCGGCGGGCATCGCGCTGCTGCGCCGGGTCGGCGCGGAGGTGCCGGCGGCGGCGGCGCTGATCGAGCTGACGTTCCTGGGCGGGCGGGCGCGGGTGGACGTGCCGTTTGAGTCGCTGGTGGCGTACGACAGCTAAGCCGCCCGCAGCGCCACCTGCACGCAGCGGCGCATGACGGTCGGCAGCGCCTCCCCCTCCAGCGCGTCCGCGCGGCACAGCAGGCCCGGCGCGGTGATCCGCTCCACCCGCGCCGCGTACACGTCCATCGTCAGCGCGAAATGCGTGAAGCCGTGCTCCGCCTGCCCGGCCAGGCGCCACTCGGCCGGCTGCGGCGCGTGGCGCAGCGCGTCCTCCCGCGACCACGGCTCGGCCCGCCACGGCGCGCCCGGCAGTTCCAGCATGCCGCCCAGCAGGCCCCGCGGCGGGCGGCGGCGCAGCAGCACCTGGCCGGCCGCGTCCGCCAGCCAGAACTGCGCGCCATGCCGGGCGGGCCGCGCCGCCTTGGGCGCCTTGCGCGGCAGCGTCCCGGCGATGCCCAGCGCCCGGCCCCGGCACTCCCCCACCCAAGGGCAGACCGCGCAGGCCGGGGAGCGCGGCGTGCAGACCGTGGCGCCGAGGTCGAACAGCGCCTGGGTGAAATCGGCCGGACGCGCCTCGGCCGCCAGGTCCCGGCCCAGCCGCGCCGCCGCGGCTGCCACCGCGCGCCGCGCGCCGGGCAGCGGGTCGTCCACCGCGAACACCCGGGCGGCCACGCGCTCCACGTTGCCATCGACCGGCACCACCGGGACGCCGAAGGCGATGCTGGCGACCGCGGCGGCGGTGTACTCGCCGATGCCCGGCAGCGCCCGCAGGCCCAGGAGGTCGCGGGGAAACCCGCCCATCGCCGCGACCCGGCGCGCGCAGGCCAGCAGGTTGCGCGCCCGGGCGTAGTAGCCCAGGCCCGCCCACGCCTCCATCACCGCGCCGTCCTCCGCCGCCGCCAGCGCGTCCACGGTTGAAAACCGCGACAGAAACCTCTCATAATACGGAATAACCGCGGAAACGGTCGTCTGTTGCAACATGATCTCGCTCAGCCAGACCCGGTAGGGGTCGGGGACGTCGCCGGGCAAGGCGCGCCAGGGCATGCGGCGGCGGTGCCGGTCGTACCAGCGCAGCAGCGCGGCGGCGGGCGGGGGCGGAGCAAGCGGAGCGGGGAGCACGCACCGCATATGACCGCAGAGGGCACCCCCGGCAAGCGCACGGACGACGCGCCGCGCCACGTCTATGGCCCGCGCCCGGTCGGCGCCCTCATGCCCGCGCTGACCCGCCCCGCCTTCCGCAAGCGGGCGCCCGGCAGCGCGCAGGTCATGGCGGACTGGGCGGAGATCATCGGCCCCGAGCTGGCCCGGACCACGGTGCCGCGGCGGATTTCGGGCAGCACGCTCACGCTGGCCTGCACCGGGCCGGTCGCGCTGGAATTGCAGCATTTGAGCGACCAGGTGCTGGCCCGGGTGAACAGCCACATGGGGCGCGTCGTGGTGCAGCGGCTGCGCTTCATCCAGGACCCGGCCCCGCCGCCCGCGCCGCCGCCGTCCCTGCCCCGCCGGGACATGCGGCGCATCGAGCTGCCGGGCATCCCGCCGGGGCCGCTGCACGACGCCCTGGCCGCGCTGGGACGGCGCATCGGCGACACCGATCAGGCTTGACGCGCCCACCGGCATCCAGGCCATACCTTGCAGAAACCGCATCCCGAGGACGCCATGCCCGCCACCCGCCGCCTGCTGATCGCCGCCCTGCCCTCCCTGCTGGCCGCCCCCCTGCTGGTCGCCCCTCTGCTGATCCCCGGGCCGCTGCGCGCGCAGCCCGCCGATCCCCGCATGGCCGAGCGCAGCCTGGGCTCGGCCGACGCCCGCGTCGTCGTGACCGAGTGGTTCTCGCTGACCTGCACCCACTGCGCCGCCTTCCAGAAGGAGACGTTCCCGCAGGTCCGCGCCAAGCTCATCAACACCGGCCGGGTCCGCTACGTGTGGCGCGACTTCCCGCTGGACCAGGTGGCGCTCACCGCCGCGATGGCCGCCCGCGCCCTGCCGCCCGAGCGGTACGAGCCGTTCATCACGGTGCTGCTCGGCAGCCAGGACCGCTGGGCCTTTGCCCGCGGCGTGAACTCGATGGAGGAGCTGGCGAAGTTCGCGGCATTGGCCGGGCTGTCCCGCGCCAGCTTCGACGCGGCGACCGGCGACGCCGAGCTGAAGCGCGCCATCCTCACCGACCAGGACGTGGGCGAGAAGAAGTTCGGGGTGAACAGCACGCCGAGCTTCGTGATGAACGGCAAGACGACCTCCGGCGCCGTGTCCTACGACGACTTTGCCCGCGCCGTGGACGCCGCCGCCGCGTAAGGGGCGCGCATGGCGGCCCGCTTCGTCCGGCTGCGCATCGCCGGGTTCAAGAGCTTCGCCGAGCCGGCCACGGTCGACATCCTGCCCGGCCTCACCGGCGTCGTCGGCCCCAACGGCTGCGGCAAGTCGAACGTCGCGGAGGCGCTGCGCTGGGCGATGGGTGAGGGCAACGCCCGCACGCTGCGCGGGGCGGAGATGGACGACGTGATCTTCGCCGGCACCGCGAGCCGCCCGAGCCGCAACCTGGCCGAGGTGGCGCTCACCCTCGAAGACGACGCGGCCGAGGGGGACGACGCGAGCGGACCGGGCTTCCCCGCGCCGTTCACGGGCATGGCCGAGTTGCAGGTGGTGCGCCGGATCGAGCGCGGCGTCGGCAGCGAGTACCGGGTGAACGGGCGGGAGGCCCGGGCGCGCGACGTGCAGACCCTGTTCGCCGACCTGGCCAGCGGCGCGCGGTCGTCCGCGATGGTGAGCCAGGGCCGCGTCGCCGCCGTGATCGCCGCCCGCCCGGAGGAACGCCGCATCGTGCTGGAGGAGGCGGCGGGCATCACCGGCCTGCACGCCCGCCGCACCGAGGCGGAGGGCAAGCTGCGCGCCGCCGAGCACAACCTCGAACGCGCGGAGGAGCAGCGCGCGCAGCTTGAGACGCAACTCGCGGCGCTGCGTCGGCAGGCACAGGCGGCCGGGCAATACCGCGCCGCCGCCGCCGCAGCGCAGCAGGCGGAGGCGGCGCTGCTGTCGCTGTCCCGCGCCCGGGCGCAGGCGGCCCATGCATCGGTGTCGGCCGGGCTGGAGCGGGCGGGCCGCGCCGTGGCGCAGGCCGCCGCCGACGCCCGGGCCGCGGCGGACGGGGCCGCCCGCAGCGCCGCCGCGCTCCCTGCGCTGCGGGAGGCGGAGGCCGCGGCCGGGCTGGCGCTGGAGCGGGCGCGGGCGGCGCAGCACGCGCTGGCCGCCGACGCCGCCCGGGTGCGCGACGCGGTGCAGGCTGCCGCGGCGCGTTGCAGCCAGGTGCAGCGCGACCTGGCCCATGCGAGCCAGGTGCAGCGCGACGCCGACGGCGCCGACGCGCGCCTGGCGGCCGAAGCGGAGCGCCTGGCGCAGGAGGCTGCCGCCGGCCCCGCCCGGATCAAGGCCGCGCGCGCGGACGCCGCCAACGCCGCACAGGCCGCCGAACAGGCCGAGGCCCGCATGACCGGGGCCGCCGAGCGCGCCGCCGCCCAGTCCTCCGGCGCGGAGGCGCTGGCGGCGTTGGCGCAGCAGGCCGCGTCGCGCGCGCGCCGGGCGGAGGACGCGCTGGCTCGCCTGCGCGCCGCCCGCGCCGGGGCCGCGCAAGCCGTGCCGCCCGCCCGGATCGCGGCGGCGCAGGCGGAGGAGGACGCGGCACTGGCCGGGCTGGCGGAGGCCACCGCCCGGCTCGACGCCGCCGAGGCCGCCCGCGCCGCCGCCGGTCCGCGCGCCGCCGCGGCACGGAGTGCCGTCGACCAAGCGGAGGCCGCGCGGTCGAAGCTGGCGGCGGAGGCCGCGGCGCTCGGGGAGGTCCTGGCGGTGCGGGACAACGGGCGCTGGCCGCCGATGCTGGACCAGTTGGAGGTGCCCCCGGGCCTCGAGGCGGCGCTGGGCGCGGCGCTGGGCGAGGACCTCGCCGCCGCCGCCAACCCGGCCGCCGCCCGGCATTGGCGCGACCTGCCGGCCCTCGACGCGCCCAGCTTGCCCGCACCGCTCGGCGCCCTGGTCAAAGGCCCGGCGGCGCTGGCCCGGGCGCTGGGCGCGGTGGGGCTTGTGGAGGATGACGCGGCCGGCGACGCGGCGCAGCCGGGCCTGCGGCCGGGCCAGAGCCTGGTGTCGCGCGCCGGCGCGGTGTGGCGTTGGGACGGCTACACGGTGCGCGCCGGCACGCCGTCCGCGGCCGCCGTGCGGCTGCGGCAGCGCAACCGGCTCGTTGAGGCGCAGGCGCAGCTTGAGGCCGCCGCAGCCGTGGCGGAAGCCGCCCGCGCCGCGCGCCTCGCCGCCGACGCGGCCGAACGGGACGCCGCGCGGGACGAGGCCCAGGCCCGCCCGGCCCGGCGCGACGCCGAGCAGCGCGCCGCCCGCGCCCGGCAGGCCGGGTCCGCGCTGCGCAGCCAGGCGGAGGCGGCGGCGGCGCGGCTCGCGGAGCTCGACGCGCAGATCGCGCCCTTGGAGGCCGAGGCGGCCGACGCCGCGGCGGCGCTGGCGGCGGCGGAGGCGCGGCGTGCGGCCCTGCCGGACCTCGCCGCGCTGCGGGCCGAGCTGGACCGCGCCCGCGCCGACCTCGCCGCCGCGCGCCGCCAGGACGCCGCCGCAGCCCGGACGCTCGATGCCTTGTCGCGTGACGAGGCGGCACGGGCCGCCCGCCGCCGCGTCCTGTCGCGGGAGCGCGACGACTGGCGCATGCGGGCCGAGGACGCGGCCGGGCGCGTCACCGACCTTGCGGCCCGCGCCGCGGACGCGGAGGCCGAGCATGCCCGCCTGCTCGCCACGCCCGACCAGGTGGCCCGCGCCGCCGAGCAGGCCGACGGGGCGCTGCGCGGCGGGGAGGCCGCCCATCGCGCGGCGGCGCAGGCGCTCGATGCCGGGGAGCGCGAGGCCGCCCGTGCGGCGCAGGCCGCCCGCGCCGGGGAGCAGGCGGTCGCGGCCAGCCGGGACCGCCTCGTCCGCGCGGAGGCGGCGGTCGAGGTGGCATCGGCGGCGCTGGGGCTGGCCGCGGCGCAACTGGAGGAGCGGCTGGGGCCGGACGCCGTGCTGCCGGACGCGCCCGCCGACCTGTCGCAGGCCGCCGAGGACCGCGCCCGCGCTGTGTTCGAGCGGCAACTGCGCGACCGCGACGCCATCGGCCCGGTGAACCTGCGGGCGGAGATCGAGGCGGCGGCGCTCGATCAGGCGGCGGCGGCGATCGTGCGCGACCGCGACGAGTTGGCCGCCGCCATCGCCAAGCTGCGCGGCGGCATCGGCCAGCTGAACCGCGAGGGGCGCGACCGGCTGGGCCGCGTGTTCCAGGAGGTGGACCGGCGGTTCCAGGCGCTGTTCGCCCGGGTGTTCGAGGGCGGGCGGGCGCATCTGGCGCTGACCGGCGCCGACGACCCGCTGGCGGCGGGGCTGGAGATCTACGCGCAGCCGCCGGGCAAGAAGCTCGCGGCGCTGTCGCTGCTGTCGGGGGGCGAGCAGGCGCTGACGGCGCTCAGCCTGGTCTTCGCGGTGTTCCAGTGCAACCCGGCCCCAGTCTGCGTGCTGGACGAGGTGGACGCGCCGCTCGACGACGCCAACGTGGACCGCTTCTGCGCGCTGCTGGCCGACATGGTGCGGCAGACCGGGACGCGCTTCCTGGTGGTCACGCACCACCAGCTCACGATGGCGCGGATGGACCGGCTGTATGGGGTCACGATGCAGGAGCGCGGCGTGTCCCGCGTGCTGTCCGTCGATCTCCGCGCGGCGGTGAGCCTCATGGAGGCGGTGGCGGCGGAGTGATCCCGTGGCGCACACCCGGCCCTGCAACGCCTTGACACCCCGCACCCCCGCCGGTAGCAAGCCCCGGCCTACAAGGCGCGGCCGGATGGGCGTGCAGGGGGCAAGCGATGAGTGACGACAAGGGCGGCTCCTTCGAGGAGCGGCTGCGGGCGGCGCGGACGAAGCAGGCCATGGACGTGCCGGCTCCCTCTGCCGGCACGCAGGGGACGGCCAGCCCGATGGGCATCGGCGTCCGGGTGGGCGTCGAGCTGGTCTCGGCCCTGGCGGTCTCGGTCGCCATCGGCTGGGGACTGGACCGGTGGTTGGGCACCCGGCCTTGGCTGCTCGGCTTGTTCGTGCTGCTGGGCGGCGCCGCGGGGGTGGCCAACGTCTGGCGCCTGATGATGCCGCGCGCCCCGCGGGTTTAGGGTTGGAGAGGACGGGAACGTGGCGGCTGAAGGCAAGATGGACGCGCTGGGGCAATTCGAGCTGCACACGGCGCTCGGCGGCCTCGGGCGGTCGGTCAATTTCACCAATTCCAACCTGATGATGCTGTTCGGCGCGGCGCTGATCGTCGGCACGCTGTATTACGGCATGAGGCCGCGCGCCGTGGTGCCGGGCCGGCTGCAATCCATCGCGGAGATCGCCTATGGCGGCCTGCTGGGCATGGCCCAGGGCAGCATCGGGCCGGAGGGGCGGCGCTTCTTCCCGTTCATCTTCACGCTGTTCTTCTTCGTGCTGATGGGCAACCTGCTGGGCCTCCTGCCATACTCCTTCACCTACACCAGCCACATCGCCGTCACCTTCGGCCTGGCGCTGCTGGTGATCGTCGTCGTGACCGTCGTGTCGCTGCGCATCCACGGCATGCACTTCTTCAGCTATTTCTTCCCCGAGGGCGCGCCGAAGCTGCTGGCGCCGCTGATCATCCCCATCGAGGTGATCTCATATCTGTCGCGCCCGGTGTCGCTGTCCATCCGTTTGTTCGCCAACATGGTGGCCGGGCACGTGATGTTCGAAGTGTTCGCCACCTTCGTGGTGCTGCTGGGCGGCGCCGGGGTGCTCGGCACGGCCATCGGCATCCTGCCGATGGCGTTGAACGTCGTGCTGGTCGGCTTCGAGTTGCTGGTGGCGGCCCTGCAAGCCTACGTGTTCGCGATCCTGACCTGCATCTACCTCCACGACGCCGTGCACCTGCATTAGCGCCGGCACGGACCTCGTTCTAAACCCCAAACCTTAAGAAGGACTGAACCTATGGAAGTCGCTGCTGCAAAGGCCCTCGGGGCCGGCTTGGCCGTCATCGCGCTCGCGGGCGTGGGCATCGGCATTGGCAATATCTTCTCGGCGATGGTGTCCACCGTCGGCCGCAACCCGGCCGCCCGCGACGCCGTGTTCCCCATCGGCATCCTGGGCTTCGCGCTGACCGAGGCCGTGGCGCTGTTCGCCCTGCTGATCTCCTTCCTCATCCTGTTCACCTAAGCGCCCGCTCGCCGGGGCCGGCCGCCTGCCGGCCCTGCGTGCATCACCCGGCGGGACCCATCGCATGCCGCAACTCGATTTCTCGAATCCGCTCACCATCGCACAGGTCGTGTGGATGGCGATCATCTTCGGCGCGCTCTATTACATCCTGGCGCGCTACACGCTGCCGCAGGTGGCGGAGGTCGTGGACGGCCGGGCGAACCGCATCGCCGCCGACCTCGACAGCGCCCGCGCCGCCAAGGCGCAGTCGGATGCCGCCATCGCCGAGGTCAACTCGGCCGGGCAGCGCGCCAACGCCGAGGCGCAGGCCGCCATCGCCGGGGCCGTCGCGCAGGCCAAGGCCGAGGCGGCGGCGCAATCCCGTGCCGCGGATGAGCGCCTGTCCCATCAATTGGCCGAGGCGGAGCAGCGCATCACCGAGGCCCGCCGCGCCGCCATGGGCGCGTTGCGCGAGGTGGCGCGGGACACCGCCGGCACGCTCGTTGCCCGTCTGACTGGCCACACTCCCGATCCGGCCGCCGTCGAGGGCGCCGTCGGCGCCGCCATGGCCGCACGGTCCTGACCCCGCCGCCCTAGGATCAAGCCGCACATGCACCACGATGCAAGCCTTTGGGCCGACCCGCGCTTTTGGGTGGGGATCGCGTTCTTCCTGTTCTTCGCCATCTTCGGCCGCAAGATGGTCGGCCTGCTGCTCGCGACGCTGGACAAGCGGAGCCTGTCCATCAAGCGCGAGCTGGATGAGGCCGGCCGGCTGCGCCAGGAGGCCGAAGCCATGCTGGCCGACGCCAACGCGCGGCGCCAGGCGGCGCTGCAAGAGGCCCAGCTCATGCTGGACAGCGCCCGGTCCGAGGCGCAGCGCATGGGCGAGGCCGCCCGCGCCGAGGCCGCCAGTAGCGCCGCCCGGCGCGAACGCATGGCGCTCGACCGCATCGACGCCGCCGAGAAGGCAGCCGTCTCCGACGTGCGCCACGCCGCCGCGGAACTGGCCGGGCGCGCCGCGGAACGCATGCTGGCGGATTTCTCGGCCGAGGCGGATGCGGCGCTGATCGACCGGGCGATCCAGGGCCTTCCGGCGGCGCTCGCCAGCCGCCGCGCCGCCTGACGCCAGCCGCCTTCGATTACCGGATGTTGCCGTAGGACGGCGCGCCCAGGCCAGGGCAGGCGCACGGGCTGCCGACCGGACCCGGCGGTACCTGGCAGATGTAGAACCCGGCCTTGCACGTCGTGCCGACATACCCGACCACCTGCCCGGCCTGCGCCGTGCCGGCGGCGCCCAGCACCGGGCTGGTCGGCGCGTAGGGCGTCGGCCCGACCGCGCCCGCATTGCTGTAGCAGCCGCCGAGCGCCAGCAGGGCGCCCAGGGCCAGCAGCGGCTTCACGTTGAACATGGCATCACCCTTCTCCAAGCGTCAGCCATGCTCAACGGGTCCGCACCCGTCTAGTTCTTCGCCTTGTCGACCAAGCGGTTCTGCGCGATCCACGGCATCATCGCGCGCAGCCGCTCGCCGACCTGCTCGATGGGGTGCTCGCCCATGCGGCGCCGGGTCGCCTTGAAGCTCGCCTGGTTGGTACGGTTCTCCAGCATCCAGTCCCGCGCGAAGCGGCCGGATTGGATGTCGTCCAGCACGCGCTTCATCTCGGCCTTGGTCTCGGCATTGACGATGCGCGGCCCCGTCACGTACTCGCCGTATTCCGCGGTGTTGGAGATCGAGTAGTTCATGTTGGCGATGCCGCCCTCGTAGATCAGGTCCACGATCAGCTTCACCTCGTGCAGGCACTCGAAATACGCCATCTCCGGCGCGTATCCGGCCTCCACCAGCGTCTCGTAGCCGGCCTTGATGAGTTCGACCAACCCGCCGCACAGCACGACCTGCTCGCCGAACAGGTCGGTCTCGCACTCCTCCTTGAAGGTCGTCTCGATGATGCCGGCCCGGCCGCCGCCGATGGCGCTCGCATAGCTCAACGCGACATCGAGCGCGTTGCCGCTCGGGTCCTGCGCCACCGCGACCAGGCAGGGCACGCCGCCGCCGCGCTGGTACTCGCTCCGCACCGTGTGGCCGGGCCCCTTGGGCGCGATCATGAACACGTCGATGTCCGGGCGCGGGTCCATCAGGTTGAAGTGGATGTTCAGCCCGTGCGCGAAGGCCAGCGCCGCGCCGGGCTTCATGTTGGGGCCGAGCTTCTCGCGATACAGGTCGCCCTGCCCCTCGTCGGGCGTCAGCACCATGACGACGTCGGCCCAGCGGGCGACATCGGCCGGGTCCATGACGCGGATGCCGGCGGCCTCCGCCTTGGCGACGCCCGCCGACCCGGGGCGCAGGCCGACCGCCAACTCGGCCACGCCGCTATCCTTCAGGTTGGTGGCGTGGGCATGGCCCTGGCTGCCGTAGCCGATGATCGCGACCTTCTTGCCTTTGATCAGGTTCACGTCGGCATCACGGTCGTAATAGACGCGCATAAGGTGGGTCCTTGGTTCTGTGTGGCGGTGGTTCTAGCGGCTCGGACGCTGCTGGCTAGTGCTTGGAGGACAGCATCCGCGTGCCGCGGGCGATGGCCGCGACCCCGGTACGGCTGACCTCCGCAAGGCCGATGGGGCGCATCAGCTCGATGAAGCTGTCCAGCTTCTGCGTCCCGCCGGTCAGCTCGAACACGAAGCTCTCGACGGTCGCGTCGATCACCCGGGCGCGGAACGCATCGGCGATGCGCAGCGCCTCCGCCCGGTTGGCGCCGCCGTTGATGACCTTCACCATGGCAAGCTCCCGCGCCAGATGCGGCCCCTCCTGCGACAGCTCGGCGATGCGGTACACCGGCACCAGGCGGGTGAGCTGCGCCTTGATCTGCTCGATCACCATGTCAGTGCCGTTGGTCACCACGTTGATGCGGCTGCGGCTGCCATCCGCCTCCACCGTCGCGACCGTCAGGCTGTCGATGTTGTAGCCGCGCCCGGCGAACAGGCCGATGACCCGGGCCAGCACCCCGCTCTCATTGTCCACCAGAATGGAGAGGGTGGCGGAGCGCCGGGGCAGCGCCGCCGCCTCCTTGCTGGAGAACGTGGGCGGCGCCGCGGGATGGGGGATTTCGTCGGACATCAGACCAGCATCAGCCCTTCATCGGTGATCGCCGCCGTGCGGTCCTGATGCTCCGGCCCCAGGATCATCTCGTTGTGCGCGGCGCCGGACGGGATCATCGGGAAGCAGTTCTCCTTCTGGTCCACGCAGATGTCGGCGATCACCGGGCGGTCGATGGCGATCATCTCCCGAATCACCCGGTCCAGGTCATCGACGCCCGTGGCGCGCAGGCCCACGCCGTGGAAGGCGTCGGCGAGCTTCACGAAGTCCGGCAGCGCCTCCGAATAGCTTTCGGAGTAGCGGCTACCGTGCAGCAGCTCCTGCCACTGCCGCACCATGCCCATGTACTGGTTGTTTAGGATGAACACCTTCACCGGCAGGCGGTACTGCGCGAGCGTCGCCATCTCCTGGATGTTCATCAATATGCTGGCCTCCCCGGCCACATCGATCACCAGCGCGTCGGGATGGGCGATCTGCACCCCCATCGCCGCCGGCAGGCCGTAGCCCATGGTGCCGAGGCCGCCCGAGGTCATCCAGCGGTTCGGCTTGTCGAAGCGGAAGTGCTGCGCCGCCCACATCTGATGCTGGCCGACCTCCGTGCTGATGAAGGTGTCGCGCCCGGTCTCCCGGGTGATCTCATACAGGCGGCGGATGGCGTGCTGCGGCTTGATGACGCTGCCGGGCGCGGGGTCCTGGGTGAACTTGAGGCTGTCCACCGCGCGCCAGGCGTCGATCTGCCGCCACCAGGACGCCAGCGCCTCCCGGTCCTGCCGCGCGTCGTCGGCGTGCCAGGCGGCCAGCAGCGCCTCCATCACCCGGGCCGCGTCTCCCACGATGGGCACCTCGACCAGCACGTTCTTGTTGATGCTGCTCGGGTCGATGTCGGCGTGGATCTTGCGGCTGCCGGGGCTGAAGGCGTTGATCCGCCCGGTCACGCGATCGTCGAACCGCGCGCCGATGTTCAGCATGACGTCGCAGTCATGCATGGCGTGGTTGGCCTCGTACGTGCCGTGCATGCCCAGCATGCCCAGGAACTGCGGGTCGTTCGACGGGTAGGCGCCCAGCCCCATCAGCGTGCTGGTGCAGGGCGCGCCCACGGCCCGCACGAATTCGACCAGCGCCGCCGACGCCGCGTCGCCCGCGTTGATGACGCCGCCGCCGCTGTACACGATGGGCCGCTTGGCCGATTTCAGCAGCCGCACGGCCTCCCTGATGCGGGCGGGGTCGGGTTCGGTGGTCGGGCGGTAGCTGCGGTGCGGCTCGGCCGAGGCGGGCTGGTACGGCGCGGGCGCGATCAGGATGTCCTTCGGCAGGTCGATCAGCACCGGGCCGGGCCGGCCGCTGCGGGCGATGTGGAACGCCTCGTGCACCACGCGGGCCAGGTCCTGCGACTGGCGGACCAGGTAGTTCTGCTTGGTGGCGGCGCGGGTGATGCCAGTGGTGTCCGCCTCCTGGAACGCGTCGTTGCCGATCAGGTGGGTCGGCACCTGGCCGGTCAGGCAGACGACGGGGATGCTGTCCATGAGCGCGTCCACCAAGCCGGTCACCGCGTTGGTGGCGCCGGGTCCGCTGGTGACGAGCACGACGCCGACCTTGCCGGTGCTGCGCGCATAGCCCTCCGCCGCATGCACCGCCGCCTGCTCGTGCCGCACCAGGATGTGGCGGATGCTGTTCTGCTGGTAGATCGCGTCGTAGATCGGCAGCACCGCGCCGCCGGGATAGCCGAAAATGACCTCGACACCCTGGTCGCGGAGCGCGCGGAGCAGGATTTCGGCGCCGGACTGCTGCTGGATGGCGGTCATGTCGTGTCTCCCAATAGGCGGGGCAATGGGCCCGGCGCCGCACCGTCCGATGCGGCGGCCCGGCCATCATGCTTAATGAAATGCATTAAACCACACCAAACGCTTTCCGAAAATTGCGTTTTGTCCGCAAACGACGCATGGATCATATGCGTGTCACACGGGTCAACGATGGCCCGGCGCCGGAACCACGTCGCCTGGCGCTTCGCATACCGTCCCGACGCCAGCACCGCGCGGCGCCGCGCCTCCTCCAGCGTCAGCTCTCCCTGCAGATGGGCCGCCAGTTCCGGCATTCCAACCGCCCGCAGCGCCGGCAGCGCCGGGTCGAGGCGCAGGGCGAGCAGCGCCGCCGCTTCCTGCAACGCCCCGGCCGTCAGCATGGTGGTGAACCGCTTTTCAATCGCATTGCGTAATATATCACGCGGCGGGTCCAGCAGCATCATCCGAAAGGACCAGGCTGGCCGCGCCGGCGGCACCGCGTGCCAGGCCGCGAGGCCGCGCCCGGTACCGCGCCACACCTCCCAGGCGCGTGCCAGGCGCTGCCCGTCGCTGGGGCGCAGCGTCGCGGCCGTCGCGGGGTCGGCCTCGGTGAGCCGCGCGTGCAGCGCCGCCGGGCCGAGGTCCGCGAGCAGGGCGCGCGCCTCGGTCCGCGCCTCGACGCCGGGGTCGGGGATGTCGGCGAGGCCCTGGGTCAGCGCCTGGAGGTACAGCCCGGTGCCGCCGCACAGGATGGGCAGCCGCCCGGCGGCCCGCGCCGCGTCCATGGCCAGGAGCGCCGCGCCCCGCCACCAGGCGGCGCTGCTCGGCGCGGCGGCGGGGCGCACGCCGTACAGCGCGTGCGGGACCGCCGCCTCCTCCGCCGCGGTCGGGCGGGCGGTCAGGAGGCGCAGCTCGCGATAGACCTGCATGGAGTCCGCGTTGACCACCACGCCGTCCAGCCGCCGGGCCAGTTCCATCGCCAGCGCCGACTTGCCGCTGGCCGTAGGCCCCGCGACGATGAGGGCAAGCGGCGTGTCAGCTTGCCCCACAGCACTTCCCCTGGCATCCCTCCGCCATGCATGTCCTCACCCTCATCGCCCCCCAAGGCAGCGCGGCCCTCACCCCGGCGCTCATCGCCCGCGTCGCCGAGGCGGTGCACGGCGGGCCGCCCCGCCTGCTGTCCCCGGGCGAGGCCGTCGATATCCCGGTCCCCGCCGTCCCGGACACCGCGCTGATCCATGCGGCGCTCGACGCCGCCCCGGTCGATGCCGTCGTGACACCGGCGGAGGGCCGCCGCAAGCGCCTGCTGATCGCCGACATGGACAGCACGGTCGTCACCACGGAAACCCTCGATGAGCTGGCCGCCTACGCCGGGCTGCAGGACCGGGTCGCCGCGATCACCCGGCGCAGCATGAACGGGGAAATCGACTTCGCGGCCGCACTGCGGGAGCGGGTCGGCCTGCTGCGCGGCCTGTCGCTCGACGCGCTGGCGCGGACCTGGGAGGCGACCGTGCTGATGCCGGGTGCGGCCGAGTTGGTCGCCACCATGCGGGCGCACCGGGCGGCGACGGCGCTGGTGTCGGGCGGGTTCACCTACTTCACCCGGCGGGTGGCTTCGCGCCTCGGCTTCGACGTGCACCGGGCCAACACGCTGCTGGATGACGGCATGGCGCTCACCGGGGAGGTGGGCGAGCCGATCCTCGACCGCGCCGCCAAGCTCGATGCGCTGCGGGAGTTGGCCGGGGCGCGCGGCCTCGGGATGGACGAGTGCCTGGCGGTGGGGGACGGGGCCAACGACCTCGCGATGATCCGCGCCGCCGGGCTGGGGGTGGCGTTCCACGCGAAGCCCATCGTGAGCGCGGAGGCGCAGGCGCGCATCGAGCATTGCGGGCTGCGGGCGCTTTTGTTCATCCAGGGCTATAGCGCGGCCGAGATCGTGGCCGCATGACGGCGGTCTCGTTGGACCGGCTGGACGGCGTGCTTGCGCTCAACAACGCCCACGCGGCGGAGTTGTCGCTGCTCGACCACAGCCGGCTGGCCGGGCTGGTGCGGCAGGCGCTGTGGACGGCGCAGGCTGGCGACGTGGACGGCTTCGTCCTGCTGCTGGACGAGACGGCGGCGTACGACAGCCCGAACTTCCGCTGGTTCCGCGAGCGGTTCGCGCGCTTCGCCTACGTGGACCGCGTCGTGGTCGCGCCGCATGCCCGGGGCCGCGGCCTGGCCCGGCGGCTGTATGCCGACGCCTTCGCGGCGGCGGGTGCGGCCGGCCAGCGGATGGTCGCAGCCGAGGTCAACCGCATCCCGCCCAATCCGATCTCCGATGCGTTCCACGCCGCCCTGGGCTTTCAGGAGGCCGGACAGGCCGTCATCCACGGCGGGACGCGGACCGTGCGCTACCTCACGCGGGACCTGCCGTGATCCGCACGGCGGAGGACCTGATCGCCGCCGGCCTCGTTGAGCCAGGGGACCGCGCCGCGCTGGAGCGGGTCGGCGCGCGCTACGCCGTCGCCATCACGCCGGCGATGCGCGCGCTGATCGAGCAGGCGGACGACCCCATCGGCCGGCAGTTCATCCCCGACCCGGCCGAGCTTGACCCGGCACCGCACGAACGCGCCGACCCCATCGGCGACGATGCGCTCTCCCCCCTGCCCGGCGTCGTCCACCGCTACCCCGACCGCGCGCTGCTAAAGCCGCTGCTGGTCTGCCCGGTGTACTGCCGCTTCTGCTTCCGGCGGGAGCATGTGGGGCCGGGCGGCGGGCTGCTGTCGGATGCGGCGCTCGAGGCCGCCTACGCCTGGTTCCGCGCCCATCCCGCCGTGCGCGAGGTGATCCTGACCGGCGGCGACCCGCTGATGCTCTCGCCCCGCCGGCTCGGCGCGATCCTGCGGACCTTAGCCGCGATCCCGCACATCGAGCTGTTGCGCATCCACACCCGCGTGCCCGTCGCCGACCCGGCCCGCGTCACCGACGCGCTGGCGGCGGCGATGGAGGTGGATGTGCCGGTCTGGCTGGTGCTGCACGCCAACCACGCGCGGGAGTTCACCCCGGACGCCCTGACGGCGCTGCGCCGCATCCAGGGCGCGGGCGTCCCGCTGCTCGGGCAATCCGTGCTGCTGCGCGGCGTGAACGACAGCGTGCAAGCCCTTGAGGACCTGTTCCGCGCCATGCTGCGCGCCCGGGTGAAGCCGTACTACCTGCACCATCTCGACCCGGCCCCCGGCACCGCGCGCTTTGCCGTGCCCATCGCCGAGGGACAGCGCCTCCTGCGCGCGCTGCGCGGCCGGGTCACGGGGCTGGCCTGGCCGACCTACGTGCTGGACATCCCGGGGGGGCACGGCAAGGTGCCGGTGGGGCCGGGATATTTGGAGGACGATGGGGTGCGGGACGTGGCGGGGGGGCTTCATGTGCTGGATGACGACGCGCCGGACCGCTGCTGATGGCCGTGCGGATTGAGGCTGTGGCTGGAGTGCTGCCAGTCAGATTCTACGCTTTACGCGAGGAGGCGCGGCGCGAGGGACACCGATTCCTGGACCGGCTTGCTTCTGAATGGGAAGGTGGCGCAGCGCGCTTTGATCGCCCGGGCGAAGCGTTGCTTACTGCCCAGTTGACAGGCGTACTCGCGGGTGTCGGCGGCTTGACGTTCGACCCGACTGTGCCAGACGCCCTGCGAATGCGGCGGTTCTACGTCCATCCGGCGTTCCGCCGTCAAGGGATCGGGCAGAAGCTGGCTAGGGCTCTGCTTGAACAGCCGGGCACCGCGGGCCGGAGCGTGACGGTCAACGCCGGCACCGCGCTTGCGTCGGTTTTCTGGGAGGCGCTGGGCTTTGTTGCAGACCCGTGCAACGGGCATACCCATGTCCGCAAACCGCCATAGGCCCAACTTGTGGGATTTTGCATTTCCGGTCAGACGCGCTGCGTGCAGTCAGGGTTCCGGCACCCGAGCCAGGGTGACGACAACCTGCACGGTGAAGCGGGTGCTATGCTTCCATGGCTTGCCCGGCAGAAACCAGGTCATCAAGCGCATGGATGCGGGCCAGCCCGCGCCGGACGGAAGGATCAGCCCATGAGCGAGTTTTCGGAGTATAAAGATCGGCTGGATATGCGGGAACAACTTGCCCGCATTGACCGGAGCCTGATCGAGACGCAGAAATTGGCAGCGGAAGCGCAGAAATTTGCGGCCGAGCAGAACAAGCTATCGGCGGAAGCGTCCAACCTTCGCGTAACACGCTTCGTGACCCCGGTTGCCGCCGTTGTTGCGGCTCTTGGCGCCCTGACTGCCGCGGCTCCTGTGCTGATGCGCTGGCTACGAAGTTATCCATAGCGCTACGAGCACTGGAACGCTACGAGCACTGGGGAGGTGGCCCATGTTAGGAGCATCGAATATTACGCTGCTTCGTCAAACTCTGGAGCGTATCCGGGGTCATCAGACTACCATCCAGGCCATGCTATCCCAGATGGAGCGCGCCATTACGCGGCATGATGGGAAATTTGAAGAGGCCAAACAGCAATTCAGCCACATCAACCGCCGGTTCAGCCATTCGAGAAAACGGCTGAACGACATACAAGCCGAAATCCGCGACGTGACGAACCAGCTTAAGTCCGTCATCAAGTTGGAAGCCAGCAAGCAAGCTGGGGTACTGGAAGCGCAGGTCGGCCGCCAGCTTCAAAGTTCGTCCGGCCTCTAACGGCCCGGTAGTTCTAGGCCCCCATCCTTGCCGGGGTGCCGGGCACCGGCTAGAAGCGGCATCCAGCGTGCGGGCGGCGCCTGCGCGTGATTCGTCTTTGATCAGCAGGTCCGTTCGATGAAGCAGCAGGCAAACCTCATACGCGCCGGCCAGGTGCTGGACCACGGCGGCCGGCGCTGGACCGTGCTGAAGCAGCAGATCATCACCCCGGGCAAGGGCGGCGCCTTCATCCAGGTCGAGATGCGCGACCTCAAGACCGGCAACAAGACCAACGAACGCTGGCGCACCGCCGACACCGTGGAGCGGCTGGCGACGTCCGAGAAGGATTTCACCTACTCCTACACCGAAGGCACCAACGTCGTGCTGATGGACCCCGAGAGCTACGAGCAAACGCTCGTGCCGCTCGACCTGCTGGGGGACCTCGCGCCGTTCCTGCAGGACAACATGACCGTCACCGTCGATATGGTGGAGGAGGAGCCGACCGGCGTGCGCCTGCCCAACACCGTGGTGCTGGAGGTCGTGGAGGCCGATCCCGTGGTCAAGGGCCAGACCGCCACCAGCAGCTACAAGCCCGCACGCCTGTCGAACGGGGTCAAGACCCAGGTGCCGCCCTTCGTCGAGGCGGGCGAGCGCATCGTGGTGCGGACCGAGGATGCCAGCTACGTGGAGCGGGCACGCTCCTGATGGCGCTCCGCCTATCGCCCCACATGACCGTCATGCAGAACGCGGCGCAAAAGGCGTCGAAGCGGCTGCTGCGCGACTTCAACGAGGTCGAGCAGCTTCAGGTCAGCGTGAAGGGGCCGAGCGACTTCGTGAGCCAGGCCGACCTGCGGGCGGAGGCCACCATGCGGGAGGAGCTGGGCCGGGCACGGCCGGGCTTCAGCTTCCTCATGGAAGAGAGCGGCATGTCCGGCAGCGCCAACTGGGCCTGGCGCTGGATCGTCGATCCGCTCGACGGGACCACCAACTTCCTGCACGGCATCCCGCATTGGTGCATCTCCATCGCGTTGGAGCGGCGGCTGCCGGAGGGTGGGAGCGAGATCGCCGCGGGCATGATCTACAACCCCGTGCACGACGAGATGTTCTGGGCGGAGAAGGGCGGCGGCGCGTTCCTGAACGAGCGGCGCCTCCGCGTCTCCGCCCGGCGCGAGCTCAAGGACGCGCTGTTCGCGACCGGCATCCCCTTCGCCGCCGTCTCCGGGGCGAACCGCCTGGCCTTCGCCCGCACGCTCGGCGTGCTGATGCCGCAGATCGCCGGCATCCGGCGCTTCGGCGCGGCGGCGCTGGACCTCGCCTGGGTCGCGGCCGGGC
>CAXULX010000025.1:0-53594 GCA_964252005.1 uncultured Acetobacteraceae bacterium
A
Organism: uncultured Acetobacteraceae bacterium; assembly: GCA_964252005.1. Classification (GTDB taxonomy): domain Bacteria; phylum Pseudomonadota; class Alphaproteobacteria; order Acetobacterales; family Acetobacteraceae; genus CAHJXG01. The sequence continues at coordinate 2 of CAXULX010000025.1, forward strand.
ACCCCTGTTACCGCCGTGAGAGGGCGGTGTCCTAGGCCTCTAGACGAACAGGACATGGCCGAGGGCTAACTAGGGCAGGCGCCCCGGGGAATCAAGCGCCTTTCGCCGTGCCTTTTGGGGCGGCCGTCCGGCGGGCCGCGTCGCGCCGCCCGGTGCGGCATGCGTCGGAGCAGAAGCGGACCTCCTCCCACGACGCCGCCCACTTCTTGCGCCAGGCGAACGGGCGCCCGCAGGCCGCGCAAACCTTGGTCGGCAGATGCGGCTTCTTGTGCGCCATCAGCGGGCCAGCGCCACGTGGCCCAGCACGCGGCCGGACTTCAGATCGACCAGCACCACGCGGTCGGGACCACCGCCCGCAAGCTGTACCGCGATCCGGTCGGCGGCGGCCGAGGCGCCGGCGATCCGGGTGCCCGGCGGCTCGTCCAGCATGACACTGGCAATCGGCACGGACCCGGCCGACATACGCTGCGCGAGCACGACGAAAAGGCCCACCGTGCCGACGACGATCAGGACCCCCATGACGATCACCGCAACCTTCAATGCGCCCAACGCTGCAACCCCCTTGGTTCGCTCTCTGCCCGACGCGATCGAAATCGTCGCCGGCCCAAGCGCGTTGGGGCAGCGGACGGACCGGTTCCTGGCGGACGCCATCGGCGCGTTGTCGCGCTCCCGCGTCAAGTCCCTGATGCAGGACGGCGCCGTGCTGCGCGACAACGTGGCCCTGCACGACCCCGCCGAACCCGTGCGGCCCGGCGCGGTCTTCGTCATCCAGCCCCCGTCCCCGGTCGCCGCCCGTCCGGAGCCGCAGCGCATCCCGTTCGAAATCCTGCATGAGGATTCAGACCTGATCGTGCTCGACAAGCCCGCCGGCCTGGTGGTGCACCCGGCGCCGGGCAACGAGGACGGCACGCTGGTCAACGCCCTCCTGGCGCATTGCGGCGACAGCCTGCCGGGCATCGGCGGCGAGCGCCGGCCCGGCATCGTGCACCGGCTCGACAAGGACACGACGGGCGTCATGGTGGTCGCCAAGACGGAGCAGGCGCTGGCCACGCTGTCCGCAGCCTTCGCCGCCCGCGACATCGACCGCGCCTACCACGCCCTGGTCTGGGGCGTCCCCGCCCCGCCCGCCGGCGAGATCGAGGGCGCCATCGGGCGCGACCCGCGGGAGCGCAAGCGCATGGCGGTGGTGGCCCGGGGCGGCAAGCCGGCGCTGACCCGGTATCGCACCCTGCGCAATTGGGCGGTGTCCGTCACCCTCGTTGAATGCCTGCTGGCGACGGGGCGGACGCATCAGATCCGCGTGCACCTGGCCGGCGCCGGGCATCCTGTGGTGGGGGACCCCGTGTATCTCCGCCGGGTTCCGGCCGCCGCGAAGTCGCTGGCCGGCCCCGTGCGCGCTGCCCTGCTCGATTTCCCGCGGCAGGCGCTGCATGCGGCCCGGCTCGGCTTCGCCCATCCGCGCACGGGCCGGACGCTGCTGTTCGAACGGCCCATGCCGGCCGACATGGCGGCGCTGGTGGACACGCTGGACCGTTAGGCCCCGGGTCCCAGCGATTCCGTTGACAGGACCGGGGAGGTCCTGTATAAACCTCTGACTTGACGTGGCGGGCGTGCCGCGTTGGGGTCTGTCCAGGTCATCATCGCTACGGGATGGTCTCTGGGACGTGATGGTGATCCCCGCGCCTATCTTCAGTTCCGTCGCAACCGATTGTGTCCCATCGCCGTATTAGGGTTGAGACCGATCATCGAGGCGAAAGAGGCCCAACATGGCTGCTGCCATCATCAACGTTGCCCCCGAAGGCAATCTCTCGCGGTATCTCCAGGAGATCCGCAAATTCCCGATGCTCGCTCCCGAGGAAGAACTGGAATTGTCGCGCCGGTGGCGTGACCATGAGGACATGGGCGCCGCCCATCAGCTTGTCACGTCGCATCTCCGCCTGGTTGCGAAGATCGCGATGGGCTATCGCGGCTACGGCCTGCCGGTGGGCGAACTGATCAGCGAGGGCAATGTCGGCATGATGCAGGCGGTCAAGCGGTTCGACCCGGACCGCGGCTTCCGCCTGGCGACCTACGCGATGTGGTGGATCCGGGCGGCCATCCAGGAATACATCCTGCACAGCTGGTCGCTCGTGAAGATGGGCACCACGGCCGCGCAGAAGAAGCTGTTCTTCAACCTTCGCCGGCTCAAGGGCCAGATGCAGGCCATTGAGGACGGTGACCTGCAGCCGGAGCAGGTCGCGAAGATTGCCCGCATGTTGGCGGTGCCCGAGCAGGACGTGGTCAGCATGAACCGCCGCCTTGCGGCGCCGGACAACAGCCTGAACGCCCCGGTCCGTGCTGACAGCGAGGGCGAGTGGCAGGACTGGCTGGTGGATGAAAGCGACAGCCAGGAGAGCATGCTCGCCGACCGCGAGGAGCTGAGCGGCCGGAAGGCGCTGCTGAGCGGCGCGTTGAAGACGCTGAACGAGCGTGAGCGGCATATCCTGATCGAGCGGCGCCTCAAGGACAACCCGACGACGCTGGAGGACCTGTCGCAGCAATACGGCATCTCCCGCGAGCGGGTGCGGCAGATCGAAGTGCGGGCCTTCGAGAAGCTGCAGAAGGCCATGAAGACCCAGGTCGCCGAGCGCCGCATGGCGACGCAGCAGGCGGCTTAGCCAACCACGCCCCGCGCGGTCTGCGGGGCGTGGGTTAGCTTTCGAACGGGTCGCGCATCAGGATCGTGTCGTCCCGTTCCGGACTGGTGGAGAGCAGCGTCACCGGCGTCTCCACCAGCTCCTCGATTCGCCGCACATACTTGATCGCCTGGGCCGGCAGCGCCGCCCAGGATCGGGCGCCGCGGGTTGATCCGGTCCAACCCTCAATCGTCTCATAGATCGGCTTGGCCGCGGCCTGTGCCGCCTGGCCCGCCGGAAGGTGGTTCATCCGCTGCCCGGCGATCTCGTAGCCGACGCCGATCTTCAACTCCGCCATGCCATCCAGCACATCGAGCTTGGTCAGCGCCAAGCCCTGGATGCCGCCCACCTTGACGGCCTGCCGGACCAGCGCCGCGTCGAACCAGCCGCAGCGGCGTGGGCGGCCGGTGACCGTGCCGAACTCATGCCCGCGGGTGCCGAGCAGGCGCCCGGTCTCGTCATGCAGCTCCGTGGGGAACGGCCCGGAACCCACGCGGGTCGAATACGCCTTGGCAATGCCCAGCACGAAGCCGATCACCGCCGGGCCGACCCCTGACCCGGCCGCCGCCGTCGCCGCGATCGTGTTGCTGCTGGTGACGAACGGGTAGGTCCCGTGATCCACGTCCAGCATCACGGCCTGCGCGCCCTCGAAGAGGATGCGGCGGCCGGCGCGCCGTGCCTCGTCGAGGCGTTCCCACACGGCCTCGACATGCGGCAGGATGCGCGGCGCCAAGCCGAGCAGCAAATCCAGCAGGTCCTGCTTCCGCGCCGGTTGCGCGCCCAGCCCGGTCAGCAACGTGTTGTGATGCAGCAGCAGCTCATCGAGCTTGTCGGACAGCACCTCGGGCTCCGCGAGGTCGCAGACGCGGATGGCGCGGCGCGCGACCTTGTCCTCATAGGCGGGACCGATGCCGCGCCCGGTGGTGCCGATCTTGCGGTCGCCGCGGGCGGCCTCGCGCGCACGGTCCAGCGCGCCGTGCACCGGCAGGATGAGGGTGGCGTTCTCGGCGATGCGCAGGTTGTCCGGCGTCACGTCCAAGCCCTGGGCGCGCACCCGATCCATCTCGGCCAGCAGGGCGATGGGGTCGATAACGACGCCGTTGCCGATCACCCCGAGCTTGCCGCGCACCAGCCCGCTGGGCAGCAAAGACAGCCTGTAGGTCTGGTTGCCGACCACCAGCGTGTGCCCGGCATTATGCCCGCCCTGGAAGCGCACCACGATGTCGGCGCGGCTGGCAAGCCAGTCCACGACCTTGCCCTTTCCCTCGTCGCCCCATTGGGCGCCAATCACGGCAACGTTGGGCATTCAGCTCTCCGTGGTCAGCGGGACGGCCGCACCGTCCCGCAAGATGTGGGTGCACCCGAGGCGCCGGGCCTCGTCGGCCGGATCGGGTCCGTCTGCCAGGGCCGAAAGCGTGGCGTAGCCGCCGTCGCGCAGCGCCGCGCCCTGGCCGCGCGGGGTGTTCCAGGGCAGGAACGCGCGCCGCCGGGTCGCCCGGGGCGGCAGGGCGCGCAGCATCGCATCGGGGTAGAGCGTGAGGCCGGCCGCAGGCTCTCCGTCGCCGGAGACGTAGCGTCCGCCGCGGCCCAGCTCCTCATGCCGGCCCGGCGCGAACACCGTGACGCAGACGCCGGTGTGGTAGCGGAACCCACGGAACTCGATGGGATCGAGCGTCAGGCGGGTGTCGGGCGCCTGTTGCAGGACGGCCTGCACGGTCTGGCGCAGACGGGCGCACAGCGCCGCGGCCAGGGGCGGAAGCCGGGCGGCCTCCAGCATCTCCAAGGCGGGCGCGACCGGCCCGGCGACCAGCAGCAGATCCGTCAGCAGCCGGGCGAGCGCGCCGCCATGCTCAGCCACGGCGGCGGCGTCCTTGCGGTCCAGCGCCCGCGTCAGCGCCAGGCGGGACGCGCCGGCCATGCCCGCCTCGTCCAGCAAGGTGGGCGCCAGCTGCGGCAGCGTCAGGTCGAAGCTGACCCGGCCCATGCCGACGCCGGCCAGGGCCTCCGCCCCCACCAGCACGATCTCCGCATCGGCCGCCGCGCTGTCCACGCCCAGCAGCTCAAGCCCGGCCTGCGCCACCTGCCGCTCCGGCGCGATCTGGCTGCCGCGCACCCGCAGGCATTGCCCGGCATAGGACAGCCGCAGCGGGCGCGGATGGCCGGCCAGCCGGGTCGCGGCGATGCGGGCGACCTGCGGCGTCATGTCCGCGCGCACCCCCATCATGCGGTGGGTGTCCGGGTCCATGACGCGAAAGGTCTGGTCCGTGACCGCCGCGCCCGATCCCGCCAGCAAGCCGTCCTCGAACTCGATCAAGGGCGGCTTCACGCGCTGGTAGCCGTGGGCGGAGAAGGTTTCCATCAACGCGGACACCGTCGCGGCCTCGACCTCCGCCTCGGGCGGCAGCAGGTCGCGCAGGCCGGAGGGCAGCAGCGCCGGGTTGGGGGGCATGTCTTCGGTCATGGACAGGCGGGCTTATAGCCTAGAATTGCAGCGGCGTCGCCTGCATGGCCCACGGCAAGGGTTCAACGGCGCGGCCAGCCTCTCCTACTCGACCGACACGCTGCGCGGCACGCCCTCCCGCGCCGTCATGCCGGCCGTACTTGGGCGTACGCCCAGTCGATCCAGGGCAGCAACGCCTCGATGTCCCCGGTCTCGACGGTGGCGCCGCCCCAAAGCCGCAGGCCCGGCGGCGCGTCGCGGTAGGACGCCACGTCGAACGCCACGCCCTCCCTGTCCAGCAAGGAGGCCAGCCGTCTGGCCACCCTCGCCTGCTCGTCGGGCACCAGCGCGGTGAACCAGGGCGCGGTGATGCGCAGGCAGATGGCGGTGCAGGACCGGGTCGCCGGGTCCGCCGCGAGGAAACCGACCCAGGGCGTGCGCTCCACCCAGGCGGCGACGGCGGCGAGGTTGGCCTCGCTGCGTGCGATCAACGCCGGCAGGCCGCCGATGCCCTCGGCCCAGCGCAGGCCGTCGAGTGCGTCCTCGACGCACAACATGCTGGGCGTGTTGATGGTCTCGCCCCGGAAGAGGCCGGCGCTGAGCTTGCCGCCGCTGGTCAGGCGGAACAGTTTTGGCAGGGGCCAGGCGGGCTTGTAGGTCTCGAGCCGGGCAACGGCACGGGGGGACAGGGCCAGCATCCCGTGCGCGGCCTCGCCGCCCAGCACCTTCTGCCAGGACCAGGTGACGACATCGAGCTTTTCGAATGGCAGCGCCATGGCGAAGGCGGCGGAGGTGGCGTCGCAGATCACCAGCCCCTCGCGGTCCTGCGCGATCCAGTCGGCATGGGGCAGCCGCACGCCGGATGTCGTGCCGTTCCAGGCCAGCACCACGTCGCGGGCGGGATCGACCTGGGCAAAGTCCGGCAGGCTGCCATAGGGCGCCGACAGCACCCGGGCATCGGACAGCTTGAGCTGCTCCACGACATCGGCGGCCCAGGCTTCGGAAAAGCTCTCGAACGCCAGGATGTCCACGCCGCGGGCGCCGAGCATGGACCACATCGCCATCTCGACCGCCCCGGTGTCGGAGCCAGGCACGATTCCGAGCACCCAGTCCTCCGGCAGGCCCAGGATGGCGCGGGAACGGTCGATCACCTCGGCCAGGCGCGCCTTCGGCCCGGCCGCGCGATGGCTGCGGCCCAGCAGCGCGCCGGACAATGCGTCGAGGCTCCAGCCGGGGCGTTTGGCGCAGGGGCCGGAGGAGAAATCGGGATTGGCCGGGCGCAGATGCGGCCTGGCCGCGACCGGCGCGGCATCGAGTACGAGCGTCAAGTTTGCTCTCCCTTTCAGAAGAGGAGCGTCCCGGTGGGGAGACGTGGCCCGCGGCAAGAGTTAGGCGCGGGCCGGCACCCAGGCAAGCCGGGCGGGATCGACGGTCACGTCGTGCCCAAGCGGCCCGTGCCCGGCGCCGAGTCCCGGCGCCGCCAGGATCGCCGCGTGCACATAGGCCGCGCCCCGCCGCACCGCGTCCGCCAGCGTCATCCCCTGCGCCAACCCGGCCGCCACCGCGCTGGCCAGCGTGCAGCCGGTGCCGTGGGTGTGGCGCGTCTCGATGCGCCGGCTCTCGATCACCTCAAGCCCGGCCGGCGTCGCCAGGATGTCCTGCACCACCGGCCCAGGCAGGTGCCCGCCCTTCAGCAGCACCGCCGAGGCGCCCAAGTCCAGCAGCGCCTGCGCCGCACGCCGGGCGGCGGCGTGGTCGGCGATGGGGAGGCCGGTCAGCGCCTCCGCCTCCGGCACGTTGGGCGTCAGCAGGGTCGCGAGCGGCAGCAGGTCGCGCCGCAACGCCGCGACCGCCGCGTCGTCCAGCAACCGCGCGCCGCCCTTGGCGACCATGACCGGGTCCACCACCAGGGGGACGCGGCCACTCCGGCGAAGCGCCGCCGCCACCGCCTGCACGACCTCGGCATTGCCCAGCATCCCGGTCTTGACCGCATCCGCGCCGATGTCGTCCAGCACGACGTCGATCTGCTGGCGGATGAAGTCCGGCGGCACCGGCCATACGCCGTGCACCCCCAGGGTGTTCTGCGCCGTCAGCGCCGTGACCGCCGTCGCGGCGTAGCCGCCCAGGGCCATGACCGCCTTGATGTCCGCCTGGATGCCCGCGCCGCCGCCGGAATCCGAACCCGCGACGACCAGGACGCGGCCGCAGGGCTGACCGCTCACGCGGCCTCGTGCGTCGCCGTGCGGATCGTCTCGCAAAGCTGGCCGACGATCCGGCTCACCATCGCCTCGTCCTCGCCCTCCGCCATGACGCGCAGGACCGGCTCGGTGCCGCTCATGCGCAGCAGCAGCCGGCCGGTCTGGCCCAACTCGGCCTCCGCATCGGCCACCGCCGCGATCACGTGCGGGTCCCTCAGCGGCGAGCGCCCGGTGAAGCGCACGTTGCGCAGCATCTGCGGCAATGGGTCGAACAGCTTGCACGCCTCGCTGGCCGGGCGGCCCTGCTTGACCAGCACGGCCAGCACCTGCAGCGCCGCCACCAGGCCGTCGCCCGTCGTCGCGTAGTCCGACAGGATCATGTGGCCGGACTGCTCGCCGCCGACGTTGATGCCGCTGGCGCGCATGCGCTCGGCCACGTAGCGGTCGCCGACCTGGGTGCGATGCAACGCGACGCCCTCCGACGCCAGGAAGCGTTCCAGCGCCAGGTTGGACATGACCGTCGCCACCACGCCCTCCCCGGTCAGCCGCCCGGCCCGGCCCCAATACTGCGCGATCAGGCCCAGGATCTGGTCGCCATCGACGATCTGCCCGCGCTCATCGGACAGCAGCAGCCGGTCCGCATCCCCGTCGAGCGCCAGGCCGAGGTCGGCGCCGTGCTCCAGCACCTTGCCGCACAGGAACGACGGCACGGTGGAGCCGCAGCCGCTGTTGATGTTGAACCCGTCGGGCTCCACGCCCACCGGGATGATGGTGGCGCCGAGTTCCCACAACACGGTGGGCGCCACGCTGTACGCGGCGCCATTCGCGCAATCCACGACGATCTTCAGCCCGGACAGCGTGACGCCGCGGGGAAACGTTCCCTTGGCAGCCTCGATATACCGCCCTCCGGCATCGTTCAGCCGGACGGCGCGGCCGAGCTTCGACGGGGCCGCAAGCTGCGCGGACCGGTCGGCCGCCATCAGCGTCTCGATTTCCAGTTCGGTTTGGTCGGACAGCTTGAACCCATCGGGGCCGAACAGCTTGATGCCGTTATCCTCGAACTGGTTGTGCGACGCCGAGATCATTACGCCGAGGTCGGCGCGCAGGCTGCGGGTCAGCATGGCGATGGCCGGCGTCGGCAACGGGCCGACCAGGATCACGTCCATGCCGGCGCCGATGAAGCCCGCGACCAAGGCCGGCTCGATCATGTAGCCCGACAAACGGGTATCCTTGCCGATCACGACCTGATGCCGGTGGGCGCCGCGGACGAAGATCAGCCCGGCTGCCTGGCCCAGTTGCAGCGCCGTTTCCGCCGTCATCGGGTCGACATTCGCCTTGCCGCGAATGCCGTCCGTGCCAAACAGGCGCCTGCTGGTGGTCATGACGTTCCTCGACTTTTTCCGGGGATCATAGATCAGCCGGCCAGACCTTGCCAAACGCGAACCGCCTGCACCGTTTCCGCGACGTCGTGGACCCGCAGGACGGTGGCGCCTTGCGACACAGCATACAAACCCGCAGCGATTGATCCGGACATACGCTGTTTCGCATCCTCCACGCCGCTCAGCAGGCCGATGAAGCGCTTCCGCGACGCCCCAACCACCACCCGGCACCCCAACCCTAGCAAAATCGGCAAACGTTGCAACAACGCAATATTATGCTCGGCTGTCTTGGCGAAGCCAAGGCCGGGATCGAGCGCGATGCGCGACCGGACGACGCCCGCAGCCTCGGCCGCACCGACCCGGGCGGCCAGTTCGGCCAGCACATCGGCCACGACGTCGTCATAGGTCGCGTGCGACATCATCGTGGCCGGCGTGCCCCGCATGTGCATCAGCACCACCGGGCAGTTGCGGCGTGCCACCAACGCCGCCGCCGCCGGGTCATGGGCCAACGCCGAGACGTCGTTGATGATGGTCGCCCCGGCATCGAGCGCCGCCGCCATGGTGCCGGCGTTCCTTGTATCAACCGAGAGCGGCACGCCGCGGCCGGCAAGCGCCGCGATGACCGGGAGCAGGCGGCGCTGCTCCTCATTCAACGAGACGGGCGCGGCGCCGGGCCGGGTTGACTCGCCGCCGATATCGAGAAGGTTGGCGCCCTCCGCGATCATGCGCCGCCCGGCCTCGATGGCCCTGGCCGCGAGCATGGTGTCCCCGCCATCGCTGAAGCTGTCCGGCGTGACGTTCAGGACACCCATGACGGCCGGTCCGGGAGAAAGCCCCGCCCATGACGCCGGCCCGGCCGCATCCTGGTTCGTATCCGCGCGGGGAGTGGTCGCGAATTCCGGCATGCTCATCATGAAAAAGCGGCCGGCATCCGATGATGCCGACCGCCCCTTCGATCAGGCCCGCTTAGCCCGGCTGCGGCGCGGGGCCAAGCCCGCCCGTGGGCGGCGGCGCGGCCGGACGTCCGGCGGAGGGCACCGACGCGCGCCGGTTCTCCGCGGCCGGCTCGTCCACCACCTTCCGGATGACGGGATCGCCCCGCAACACCGTCCGGATGTCCTCGCCCGACAGCGTCTCGTATTCCAGCAGGCCGCGCGCCAGGCGATGCAGTTCATCCAGCCGTTCGGTCAGCAGGCGCTTGGCGCCGCCATAGGCGTTGTCGATGATCGACTTGATCTCCGCGTCGATCTCCCGGGCGGTGACCTCGGACACGTTCTTGTTCTGCGTGACCGAATGCCCCAGGAACACCTCCTGGCTGTTGTCGCCATAGGCGATCATGCCGAGCTTGTCGCTCATGCCCCATTCCGTGACCATCACGCGGGCGATGTTGGTCGCCTGCTTGATGTCCCCGGCGGCGCCGTTCGACACCTTGTCAGGCCCGAACACCAGTTCCTCGGCAACACGGCCGCCCATGGCCATCTTCATGCGCGCCAGCAACCGGGCCTTGCTTTCGGACAGACGGTCGCCTTCCGGCAGGCTCATGACCAGGCCCAACGCACGGCCGCGCGGGATGATGGTCGCCTTGTGCACCGGGTCGCACTCTGGGTCGTTGATGGCGCACAGGGCGTGGCCGGCCTCATGGTAGGCGGTCATGCGCTTCTCGTCCTCGCTCATGACGAGCGACTTCCGCTCGGCGCCCATCATGACCTTGTCCTTGGCGTTCTCGAACTCCGACATCGCCACCACCCGCTTGCCGAGCCGGGCCGCAAGCAGCGCCGCCTCGTTCACCAGGTTGGCGAGGTCCGCGCCGGAGAAGCCCGGCGTGCCGCGTGCGATCACCTTCGGGTCCACGTCGCTGGCGAGCGGCACCTTCCGCATGTGCACGCGGAGGATCTTCTCACGGCCGTTCACGTCCGGATTCGGCACGACCACCTGGCGGTCGAACCGGCCGGGACGCAACAGGGCCGGGTCCAGCACGTCCGGCCGGTTGGTCGCGGCGATGAGGATAACGCCCTCATTGCTCTCGAACCCGTCCATCTCGACCAGCATCTGGTTCAGCGTCTGCTCCCGCTCATCGTTGCCGCCGCCGAGGCCAGCGCCGCGGTGCCGGCCCACGGCGTCGATCTCGTCGATGAAGATGATGCAGGGTGCGTTCTTCTTGCCCTGCTCAAACATGTCGCGCACGCGGCTGGCACCAACGCCCACGAACATCTCCACGAAGTCGGAGCCGGAAATGGTGAAGAACGGCACGTTGGCCTCGCCGGCGATGGCGCGGGCCAGCAGCGTCTTGCCGGTGCCCGGCGGTCCCACCAGCAACACGCCCTTGGGGATCTTGCCGCCCAGGCGCTGGAACTTCTGCGGGTCCTTCAGGAACTCGACGATCTCCTGCAACTCGGACTTCGCCTCGTCGATTCCGGCGACGTCGTCGAACGTCACGCGCCCCTGCTTTTCCGTCAGCAGTCGGGCACGGGACTTGCCGAAGCCCATGGCCCGGCCGCCGCCCGACTGCATCTGGCGCATGAAGAACACCCAGACGCCGATCAGCAGCAGCATCGGGAACCAGCTCAGCAGATAGTGCAGCAGCGGGTTGTCGCTTTCCTCGGGCTTGGCGATCACCCGCACGCCCTTGTCGGTCAGGCGGCTGACCAGCGCCGGGTCCTCCGGGGTGTAGGTCTGGAAGGTGCGCCCGTCCGCCAACTGGCCCGAGACCGTGCGGCCCTGGATCAGCACGTCACGGACCCGCCCCCCATTGACGTCGCCAATGAAGTCGGAATAGGCAACCTGGGTCGTCGCGCGTTGCGTGCTCCCCGGTTGGAACAGGTTGAACAGCACTACGAGCAGCAGGGCGATTATGACCCAGAGCGCTAGATTGCGGCCGAAATTGCTCATCATATGATCCTGGCGATCCAGTCATCTCACCCGGGCCTGGGCGCACTCGGAGCGGTCCCGGTATCCTCGTTCCCGGCCCAACATGGGCCGGCGCCGCTTAGCAGAACCTCAACATAGTGCGCCGGTGCCGCCTGCACATCCCCACCCGGTCAGACCGGTTCAAAAGGCGCAGGCGCGGCGGGACGGGACGGGCAGAACGCGATGGGCACGGTACGGCAGGTTTCCCGGTCAGGATAGGACAAACTCGGCACTGCGAACAATCCGTAACTGCACCGGATGGCCGGCACCGTCCGCAGCAGCGCCGCCGGCAGGCCGGACCAGCGCCGCAGCCGCGCCGCGTCGCCGCCGAGCGGCCCGAGCGTGCCGTCATGCGGCGGCGGCCTCAGCAACCGGAACCGCCCATCCCACAGGACGCCCGCTTGCGCCGGGACCGCGCCGTCCTGGGCCGCCGCCTCCCGCCCGACCAGCCACCCGCCCGGTGTCGGCAGGACCGCGGCGCCATGCAGGGTCGCCGGACGCAGCCGACCCGCCAGGCGCGCCACTGAAGCGCCGCCAGGGGGGTGGCGCGCGCCTGAGACCATCCAAAGCAGGGCGGACAGCGCCGCGGCGCTGATCGCCGACCCGGCGATCACGGCGACGCCGCCGGGCAACAGGCTGACCTGCCGCGCCAACTCATCCGCAATCTGCGCCTCCTGCTCCCGACGCGCCAAACCGCACCGGCGCGCCATGCCATAAAGCTCAGACACCGGCGCGGCGTCCCCCCGCGCGAACGCGGCACGCAGCCTGGCGCGCGGCGTCGCCGGGTCCGTGTTGGCGGGATCCTCGACCCAGCCCACCCCGGCGCGGCGCAGGGTCGCGCGCAGCCGGTCCGGCATGACCGGCAGCAAGGGGCGCAGCAGCCGGGCGGCGTCGACATGCACCACCGGCGCCATGCCGGCCAAGCCGGCCGGCCCGCTGCCGGCGCCGCGGCGGAGCGCATAGGTTTCGGCCTGATCCTGCGCGTGGTGCGCCAGCAGCAGGTCGGGCAGCCCGGCGTCCCGGCATGCCGCGTTCAGGGCGCCGTAGCGCGCGGCGCGTGCCCGCTCCGCCAACGCCGGGCCGCGCGCCAGGCCCGAAAGCGGCAGCACGCGGGCGGCGATCCCCATTCTGGCGAGCCGGGCCGCCGTCAACGCCGCCTCCGCCCCCGATTCCGGACGCAGGCCGTGATCGACGACCATCGCCGCCGGCCGTCCCCACCCTGCGAGCAGCAACGCCAGGGCCATGCTGTCGGCCCCGCCGGAAACGGCCACGGCGACCCGGCGATCCCCACCGAATGGCCCGACCGCCGCCATTAGCGCCGCGAACTCCGCCGGCGAAACCGGCGCCTGGTTCAAGGGCAGCCGGAACGGCCGCGCGCGACGGCGGCGGCCTCCCGCACGTTCGGCCGGGGCGAGGGGAATTCGGCCCGCAGCTTGTCGAGGGCGCCGCACGCATTGGCCCGGTCGTTCAGCGCGGCCAAGGCGTTCGCCAAGCCCAGCAAGGCGTCCGGCGCCCGCGACCCGGCGCGCGAACGGTTATAGGCGTCGTCATAGGCCACCGCGGCGCCGGCATAGTCGCGCTTGCCCATCAGGGTCTGCGCCAGCAGGAACTGCGCGTCCCCGGCGCGCGGCCCGCCTCGGCCAGCAGCCAGCACCTCGCGCGCCGCCGCCTCTGCCACGCCGTAGTCCCGCCGGGCCAGGGCGGCGTTGCCCTCCTGCATCGCAAGCTCGGCCGGACGGCGCCCGGACGGCGCCAGCCCGCCACTTGCCGCCGGCGGGGCCGCCGATGCGCTGGGACCCGGGGCGCTCGATGCGCCGGTGTTCTGCAGACGGAAATTGAGGTCGGCCACCTGCTTCGCGAGGTCGTCCGACTGCCGCCGGGATGCGTTGGCCTGCTCGTCCAACTGACCGCGCAGGCGGCGCACGTCCTCCTCAAGCTGGGCCACGCGGTCAAGCAACTGCGCGGCGATCTCGCTGCCGCCATCCCCGCCCCGCCGCATCGGCGGCGGCAACGCCGGGGCGCCGCGCTGCATTTGCAGTCCCTGCATGTCGCGCCGCAGCTCCAGGATCTGGTTCTGCAGCGCGATCGCCTCGCGGCTGTCCAACTGCGCCCAGGCCGGCGCCGCCGCGAGGCCGACCGCAAACGCGATCACGGCGGGCGCGCGCATCAGCCTAACGCACCGACGTCGTCGCATTCCGGTTTTGCGAATACGCCTGGTCGTCGGACCCGACCGCCGTCGGACGCTCCTTGCCAAAGCTCACGGCCGTGATGCGCGCAGACGGCGTACCGCGGGCCACCAAGTAGTCGCGGGCGGCGTTGGCCCGGCGCTGACCGAGCGCCAGGTTGTACTCCGTCGTGCCACGCTCGTCGCAATTGCCGGCCACCTGCACGCCGGACTGCGGGTAACGCGCCAGCCAGCCTGCCTGCCGGTCGAGCGTGGAGCGCGCATCCCCGCTCAGCGAGGAGCTGTCGAGGTCGTAGAACACGCGGTCGCCGACATTGGCGACCAGGTCCTGCTGGCTGCCCGGCGTGACGCCCGCCGTGCCGGACGAGGCGCCGGAGCCGGTGGCCGCGCCGGAGGTCGCCGCCTTGTCCGCGCAAGCGCCCAGCAGGGCGACGGCCGCGAGCACGCCGATCATCTTGAACTTCATGGTGCTGTTCTCCTTGCATGCCTGGCCGGACCCGATGGCGCCGGCCCAAGTCGTTCCGCTTTCATGCGCGTTACGCTGCCGCTGGATGCGGGTCAAGCGTGCTGGCGGCGCGCCTCATGCCATGAGCGGCGACCAGGCGGGATCGGAGGCGTCGGTGGGCGTGTTCACCACGCGCTCGTTGAAGCCGGTGATGTCGATGGAGACCAGGCGGGAGGAGTAGCCGCCGCCGCTGCGGTCGCGCGCCGGGCTTTCCCGGTAGAACATCAGCACGCGGCCGTTGGGCGCGAAGGTCGGCCCCTCGACGGAGAAGCTTTCCGACAGGATGCGCTCCCCCGACCCGTCCGGCCGCATGACGCCGATGGCAAACGTGCCGCCGTTCAGCCGGGTGAAGGCGATCAGGTCGCCGCGCGGCGACCACACCGGGGTTGCGTAGCGCCCGCGCCCGAAGCTGATGCGCCGCGCGCCGCCGCCGCCGGCATCCATGACGTAAAGCTGCTGGTCGCCGCCGCGGTCCGAGTTGAAGACGATCTGCGCGCCGTCGGAGCTGTAGCACGGGCTGGTGTCGATGGCGCCGCCGGTGGTCAGCCGCCGTTCCCGCCCGCCGCCCAGGCCGACCGCGACGATCTCCGACCCGCTGCCGCGGGCGACCGACATGATGATGGTGTTGCCGTCGGGGCTGAAGCGCGGCGCGAAGGTCATGCCCTCGTACTCGCCGAGCACCCGCTGCGTGTTGGAGCCGAGGTCGAAGGTGTACACCCGCGGCCGGTTGTTCTGGAACGACATGAACACGATCTGGTCGCGCGTCGGGTGGAAGCGGGGCGTGAGGGACAGCCACGCGCCGTCCGTCAGGAAGTGGTTGCCCTCCCCGTCCTGGTCCATGATCGCCAGGCGCTTCACCCGGCGGTCGCGCGGCCCGGTCCCGGCGACATAGGCCACGCGGGTGTCGAAGTAGCCCTTCTCGCCGAGCAGGCGCTCGTAGATCACGTCGCTGATGATGTGCGCGATGCGGCGCCAGTTGGCGGAGGTCGTCGTGTAGGCGGTCCCCTGGATCTGCTGGCCCGGCAGCACGTCCCACAGGCGGAACTCCACCCGCACGTTGCTGCCGCCGCCCTCGGCGCGGCCGGTCACCAGCGCCTGCGCGCCGAGCGCCTTCCAGCTTTGAAAATTGGGCGTGTCGCCGCCATCGCCTCCCGGCCCCGATGTGCCGATTGGGCGGAACAGGCCGGAGCGGCCCAGGTTGCTGGTGATCACCCCAGTCATCTCCGCGCCGAGCGGGATGCCGGTGAAGCTCGGGATGGCGATGGGGATCGGCGCCGCGCGGGCGCGGTCCACGGTGATCTCCGGCTGCTGGTTGCCCTGGCCGACGCCCTGGGCTTGGGCCATGGGGCTGCGCGCCAACGGCACGGAGGCGACGGCGGCGCCGGCCAGCAGGCTGCGGCGGGCCAGGAGCAGGCGGGTCGGGTTCATGCTGGCGTCTCCGATGAGGGCGGCCGGTCAGGGCCGGAACGTGATTTCAAAGGTACGGTTCTGCCCTTTTAGCGCGCCCGGCAAGGGAAGCTGCGCGCATTGCGGGTCGAGCGCCGCCCGCCGGGCGCGCTCGGCAAAGGCACGGGCGACGCCGCCGCTGGTGCGGGACGCGTCGTTGGCGGCGATGTCCGCCACGCGGATCGTGCCGGTCGGGTCCGTCGTCACCACCAGGCGCACCGTCTGCTTGTCGTAGTTCAGCGCGCTCCTGTCGCTGGTCCAGCATTCCCGCAGCCGGTCGCCGATGGCCCGGCGCACGTCGCCGGTGAGCAGCGCGTTGTCGATGCCGGCCGGGCTGCCGCCGCCGGGCGCGCCGCCACGCGGCGGCGACGGGGCGCGCGGCGGCTCCCTGCTGGCCTGCTGGGCGCGCAGCCGTTCCAGCGTGCTCTCCAGCGACTTGCTGTCGGGTGCGGCGTTGCGGGCCGGGTTGGGCGGCGTGGTCGTGCTGCTGGGCGGCGGCGGCGGGACCGGTACGGGCGGCGTTGGGGCCGGTGGCGCTGGACGGGGCGGCGGTGGAAGGGGCGGCGGAGGAAGAGGCGGCGCCGGTTGCGGCGGGGGCGGCACACGCGGCGGGGACACGGGCGGAATGGGCAGCGGCGCGGGGGCCGCCTGCTCCGGTACGGGAGGCAATGGCGGCGGCAAAGCGGGCGGACGCGGCGGCGCGGGCGGCACCGGGACCGGCGGGGCTGGGGCGGGCGGCGGAGGCGGCGGCGGCGGAGCGGGAGGAGGAGGCGGAGCGGGAGGCGGGGGCGGCGGCTCGGGCGCTGCCGATCCCGGCGTTGGCGCCGGGGCAGGCGTCGGAGCGGGCGTCGGGGCGCGTTGCACGGGGGTCGGCGCGGGCGCGAACTCCACGGTCACGGCCGTCTCGGCGTCCGCCTCCAGCGGCAGGCGCGGCGACAGGGCCACGAGGACCGCGAACAGCACCGCGGCGTGGAGCAGGACGGAGAGCGCGCCGCCGCGGCGCAGGGTCGGGGTCATCTCGGCGACGGGCGGCGTCCGCGGCCCAGGCCCTAACCGCGGCCCTGGCGGCGGGCGGCGGCGGCCGGGGGCTGGGCGGCGCCGGGCTGCGGCGCCGCCGCGGGCTTCGCGGCCGCCGGGACGCCGGTCTGCTCGGCCAGGAGCGCGACCTTGGTGAAGCCGCCCTGCGTGATGGTCGCCATCACCTCCAGCACGCGGCCATAGGCGATGCCCTTGTCGCCGCGCACGAGGATGCGGCGGTCGGCCTTGCTGGCGGACGCCGATTGCAGCTTGCTGACCAGTTCCGGCAAGGTCGCCTCCGCATCCTGCAAGAAGATCTTGCCCTCTGCGTTGACCGAGACGGTCAGGGGATCGGCGTCCTGGTTCAACGGCGCGGCGCTGGTCTTGGGCAGGTCCACCGGCACGCCGGATGTCATCAAGGGGGCGGCCACCATGAACACGATCAGCAGCACCAGCATCACGTCCACGAGCGGCGTCACGTTGATCTCGGCGAGCGGCCGGTAGCGGCCCCTGCCCCGTCTCGCCATCGGCCCCGCCATGCTCAGGCCCTTTCCTCGGATTGGCGGGACAGGATGGCGGCGAACTCCGACCCGAAGCCCTCCATGCGGGAGGCGAAGCGGGACAGGTCGTTGCTGAGCTTGTTGTAGGCCAGCACGGCCGGGATCGCCGCGACCAAGCCGATGGCGGTGGCGAACAGCGCCTCCGCAATGCCCGGCGCCACCACGGACAGGTTGGTGTTTCGGCTGGAGGCAATCGCCGAGAAGCTGCGCATGATGCCCCACACCGTGCCGAACAGCCCGATGAACGGCGCGGTGGAGCCGACGGAGGCGAGGAACACCATCCAGCGTTCCATGCGGTCCATCTCGCGCTGGATCGTGACCGCGACCGTGCGGTCCACGCGGTCCCGCACGCTGCCGCGGCTCATGTCGGCCCCGGCGACCCGTGCGCTGCGCTTCCATTCGCCCATCGCGGCGCCGAACACCGCGGCGAGGGGGTGGGTGGGCTTGACGCCCTCCCCCTCGTACATCTCATCCAGGCTGCCGCCGGACCAGAACCGGTCCTCGAACCCGTCCGCCGCCCGGTTGGCCCGGCGCAGCGTCATGACCTTCTCGAACACGATGGCCCAGACCCACACGCTGGCGAGCAGCAGCAGGACCAGAACGGTCTTGACCACCAGGTCCGCCTGCAGGAACAGCCCGACAATCGACATGTCGCCGCCCGTCGCCGCGTTCGCCGCATCCACCGCACGATCCAACTCGAAACCCCCTCGTTCAGCCGCCGAGCGCCATGCGCCATCGATCCGGTATCCGCGCCGGCCGGCCATCGGCCCGTCGCACGCAGGCGAGCTTGATGGACAGGGCCGCCACGCTTTGCCCGGCGACCTCGAACCGTTGCTGCACGTTGATGGACGCGCCCCCCATCGCCCATGGGCCCGTGACCACGACGAGTTCCTGATCGAGCCGTGCCGGCCGCAGATAGTCTATTTCCGCGCGCCGCACCACGAAAGATAACCCGTGCCCGGCCACCAGTTCCGCGTGCGTTGCGCCGGCCTCCCGCAACGCCTCGGTCCGGGCACGCTCGGCAAACGCCAGGTAACGCGCGTGATAGACCACGCCGCCGGCGTCGGTGTCCTCGTAATAAACCCGCAGGCTCAAGCGGTAATCCGTCACGCCGGAGGCGCCGGGTCAGCGGCGTGGTCGCGCAGCAGGTCGAGTTGCGGCTGGCTCGGGGGCACGAGGCCCAGATGGCGCCATCCCGCCTCCCCCAGCATCCGGCCACGGCTGGTGCGGAGGATCATGCCCTCCTGGATCAGATAGGGTTCGATCACGTCCTCCAGCGTGTCGCGCGCCTCCGCCAGGGCGGCGGCCAAGGTCTCGACTCCGACCGGCCCGCCCGCATGGAACTCGGCGATGCGGCGCAAATAGCGGCGGTCCATGGCGTCGAGTCCCAGGCGGTCCACCTCCAGCCGGGTCAGCGCCGCATCGGCCATCGTGCGGTCCACCGGGTCCTGCCCCGCGACGGTCGCGAAATCGCGCACCCGGCGCAGCAGGCGCCCGGCGATGCGCGGCGTGCCGCGGGACCGCCGCGCGATCTCCGCCGCCCCCTCGGCGGTCAGGTTGAAGCCGAGCTTCTCCGCCCCCCGCGCCACGATCAGCTCGAGTTCGGCAAACGTGTAGAAGATCAGCCGTAGCGGGATGCCGAAGCGGTCGCGCAACGGAGTCGCCAGCAGCCCGGCCCGGGTCGTGGCACCCACCAGGGTGAACGGCGACAGATCGATCCGCACGCTGCGCGCCGCCGGGCCCTCGCCGATGATGAGGTCGAGCTGGAAATCCTCCATCGCGGGGTACAGCACCTCCTCGATGGCGGGCTGCAGCCGGTGGATCTCGTCGATGAACAGCACGTCGCGCGGCTGCAGGTTGGTGAGGATGGCGGCCAGGTCGCCGGCGCGCTGGATCACGGGTCCGGAGGTCGCGCGGAACCCCACGCCCAGCTCCCGCGCCACGATCTGCGCCAGCGTCGTCTTGCCGAGGCCCGGCGGGCCGTGCAGCAGCACGTGGTCCATCGCCTCCGCCCGGCCGCGCGCGGCCTGGATGAAGATGCGGAGGTTCTCCCGGCTCGCCTTCTGCCCGATGAACTCGGCCAGCGTCTGCGGGCGGAGGCTCGCCTCCCCGGCGTCGTCCTCCCCACGGGCAGGGTCTATCGTGCGGTCGTCACTCATTTAATCGCCAGCTCCCGCAGGCTGTCGCGGATCACCTGGTCCACCCCGGCGGCCTCGCCCAGCCCGGCCATGATCCGCACCACGACGGGATACGCCTCCGACCGGCGGTAGCCGATGTTGACGAGGGCGGAGAGCGCGTCCGCCTCCGTGCCGCCCTCGGGCGCCGCCGGAAGGACGAAGCCGCTGCCGGTCGGCATGGTGCCCGCTTTGTCGCGAAGCTCGCTCAGCAGCCGGATCGCGAGCTTGGCGCCGACGCCGGGCGCGCGGGTGAGGCTTGCCCGGTCGCCGGCGGCGATGGCGTTGATCAGGTCGTGCGGGGACAGCGCCGAGAGGATGCTCAGCGCGACCTTGGCGCCGACGCCCTGGATGGTGAGCAACAGGCGGAACCACTCGCGCTCCGCCGGGTCGGTGAAGCCGTAGAGCACGATGGCGTCGTCCCGCACATGCGTCTCGATCAGCACGCGCGCCACCTCCGGCGAGGGCGGCAGCGCCGAGAGCGTGCGGGTCGAGGCTTGCACCAGGTAGCCCACCCCGTTCACGTCGATGATGCAGCTCCCGGCGTCCAGCGCATCGACCCGGCCGTGCAGCAGCGCGATCACGCCATGACCGTCCCGGCGACGACGCGGAGCCGGGTGGCGCGGTGGTGGGCATGGCAGATCGCAACCGCCAGCGCGTCGGCCGCGTCCGCCCGGCGCAGCGTGGCGCCGGGCAGCAGGCGGCGGACCATGAGCGCCACCTGCTCCTTGCTGGCGCCGCCGGTGCCGACGACGGCCTGCTTCACGCCCATCGCGCCGTACTCCGCGACCACGATGCCCGCCAACGCCGGCGCCAGCAGCGCGACCCCGCGGGCATAGCCGAGCTTCAGCGTCGCGGTGCCGTTGCGGTTCACGTAGGTCTCCTCGACCGCGGCCTCGTCCGGACGGTGCTCCTGGAACAGCAGGTGGAGGGCGTCGTGCAGGAACTTGAGGCGGTGCGGCACGCTGTCGGCGTTGTCGGTGGCGATCACGCCGTCGGCCACGTGGCGCAGCCGGTTGCCGTGCACGTCGATGACGCCCCAGCCGGTGAAGCGCAGCCCGGGGTCGATGCCCATCAGCCGGGCCATCAGGCCGAGAGCGCCTGCAGCACGGCGTCCGGGATGTCGAAGTTCGCATAGACGTTCTGCACGTCGTCGTTGTCCTCCAGCGCGTCGATCAGCTTCAGGAGGCTCGCGGCGCGCTCCTCGTCGAGCGTCACCGACGTGCTGGGCCGCCAGTCGAGGCGGGCGGCGGCCGGCGGGCCGAACCGCGCCTCCAGCGCATCGCGCACCGTTTGCCAATCGTCGGGGGCGCAGGTGACCTCGTGCCCCTCCGGCCCGCTCTCGGCGTTGTCGGCCCCGGCGTCGATGGCGGCCTCCAGCATGGCGTCCGCCGTGGCGGCGTCGGCGGGGTACTGGATGACGCCCAGGCGCGCGAACATGAAGGCGACGGAGTTGGTCTCCCCCAAGGCACCGCCATGCTTGTTGAAGGCGGCGCGCACGTCGGAGGCGGTGCGGTTGCGGTTGTCGGTCAGCGCCTCGACGATGACGGCGACGCCGGCGGGGCCGTAGCCCTCGTAGCGCACGTCCACGTAGTCCTCGCCGCCGGCCGTCCCGGTCGCCTTCTTCACCGCGCGCTCGATGGTGTCGCGCGGCATGTTGGCGCCGCGCGCCTCGGCCATGGCGGTGCGAAGCCGCGGGTTGGCGGCGGGGTCAGGCAAGCCGGTGCGGGCGGAGACGGTGATCTCGCGGATCAGTTTTGCAAATTGCCGGGCGCGCCGTGCGTCCTGCGCGCCCTTGCGGTGCATGATGTTCTTGAATTGGCTATGGCCGGCCATCGCGCGGGCGTCTCTGTGGTGGTGGATGCGAATCCCAGACTAGCAGCCACGGCACGGCGTTGAAACCTCGGCCAACCGTCACCGAGCGTAGGGCGCATAAGCGCAGCGCCATGCGCCATCACCCACCCCTTTATTGTTCCAAAATAGCAGCAAATTCATCCCATGCCGTATTACCGCCGCACCCAAGTACCGGGAGGGACATACCTTTCCACCGTCAACCTGCTCGACCGCAGGAGCGGCCTGCTCGTCACCCACATCAAGGTCCTCCGCAACATCGTGCGTGGCGTTCGGACCCGTGCGCCGTTCCGTGGCGCATGGCGCTGCGCTTATGCGCCCTACGCTTGCTGCCTTTATATTCGCGCGCCGGCATCGCCGAACTGTGGATCGTCGATTTGCAGCGCCGCGTCTTATACGCCTACCGAAAGCCGGACGGCGATGCGTATGGCGAGGTGACCACGCACCAGCCAGGCGATCAGATCGGTCTTGCCCTCGCGCCGGAGATCATTGTGAAGCTGGATTTGGTATTCGGCTAAAAGCCCGAACGGGTTTTTCGGTTCGTTTCGCGCCCATTGCCGAAACTCAAACCGACCCGCGACCCGGCATCTTGGACCAGAACCGGGCGGCGGAGGCGTCCTTCGTCATGCCGATCACGCTGTCGTAGTCGGGTGGCGTCTCAGATCGTAGGGCGCATAAGCGCAGCGCCATGCGCCATCAAACCAGCGCCGTTACCCACCCCCTTTTATTGTTTCTAAACAGCATCAAATTTATTCCATGCCAGACTACCGCCGCAACCGAGTACCTGGAGGAACATACTTCTTCACCGTCAACCTGCTCGACCGCAAGAGCGACTTGCTCGTCACCCACATCGATGCCCTCCGCGACGCCGCGCGTGGCGTTCGGGCCCGTGCGTCGTTCCACATAGATGCCTGGGTCGTGCTGCCCGACCACATACATTGCATCTGGACCCTTCCGGCCGGCGACAGTGACTATTCCGGGCGTTGGCAGGCGTTGAAAAAGGCTTTCACCAAATCCATTCCCGCCGGTGAACGCCGCTCCGCGGTACGAATGCGCCGAGGCGAGCGCGGCATCTGGCAACGGCGGTTCTGGGAGCATACGATCCGAGATGATCGAGATTATGCGAACCACATGGATTATATTCATTTCAACCCGGTGAAGCACGCGCTTGCCGCGCACCCGGCAGACTGGCCGTTCTCATCGTTCCGTCGCTGTGTGGCACGCGGCGTTTATCCCGCTGACTGGTGCCACGGTGGCCGTGAACCGTTGGAAACAGGGGAGTAGCTGTGGGGGCTGAAAATTACGTGGCGTCTTTGATGGCGTGATACGCCCCATGCGCGTTCGCGTGGTGGCGCATGGCGCTGCGCTTATGCGCCCTACGTTTGCTTGGAATTACGTTGCGGATGCGTTATTATCGTTTCGCGAACGCCGCAACCTTATCAGGGCACTCCAGATGAAGATGCTTCTTCTCGCCACCGCAGTTGCCACCCTGTTGACGTCGCAGGCCCGTGCCGACGACCCGGAGCTCTCGATTGATGCCAAGCGTATGCTGGCCTATGGCACCCTCGCTGTCATGACAGGCGCTTGCAAAACCAGCCTGGCCCCCGGCCAAGCGGCTCAGATCAAGACCGGCCTGGCCAAAGCGTCAGAAGCTCAACAGGACTTCACCGAGGCCGATTTCACCGAAATCATGAAGACGGCCGGAGCTCAGGTCGGCCAGAACAAGGCTCAGGTCTGCGCCTCCCTCACCCCCGACTTCATCGCGACCAGCCTTGAGGAGGCAGCCGCCGGGCGCTGATCCGGGCTCACCGGGGCACCTGCCCTGGTGTTCACAATCCCGGCGCGTTCTGATGAACGCGCCCTGGATCACGGGGATGGCGGCTGAGAATAGGCCGCCACGGACATAGCTTTGTATGTCCGCTTCGCACCAATCGCAGATATTCAGGCCGCCCCGCCACCCGGCATCGCCTGCGACAGCCGCCCCCCCTGCCGCACCGGCTCCACGTTCACCGCCAATCCCGTCCGGTCATCCGTCACCACGAACACCCCACAGACCGTCGCCTCCCCGCCGGCGGGCTGCATGCGCTCGCCGGGCATCTTGGACCAGAACCGGGCGGCGGAGGCGTCCTTCGTCATGCCGATCACGCTGTCGTAGTCGCCGCACATGCCGGCGTCCGATTGGAACGCGGTGCCGCCCGGCAGGACGTGGTGGTCGGCCGAGGGGCAGTGCGTGTGGGTGCCGACCACGAGCGACACCGCGCCGTCGAAGGAATGGGCGTAGGCCATCTTCTCGCTCGTCGCCTCCGCATGGAAATCCGCGACGATGGCGGACACGCTGGCGCCGAGCTTGTAGCGCGACAGCAGCTCCGCCGTGCCGCGGAACGGGCAGTCCAGCGGGTCCATGAACAGCCGCCCCATGGCGTTCAGCACCAGCGCCCGCCGCCCGTCCGCCAGCGCCACCACGAACGACCCGGCGCCGGGCGTGCCCGGCGGGAAGTTCAGCGGCCGGATCACCCGCGGCTCCTGCGCGATGTAGGGGATCAACTCCCGCCGGTCCCAGGAATGGTTGCCGAGCGTGATCACGTCGGCGCCCGCGGCGAACATCGCCTGCGCCATGTCGGGCGCGAGGCCAAAGCCATGGCTGGCATTCTCCCCGTTCACCACGACGAGGTCCGCCCGCAACGCGGCACGCAGCCGAGGCAAGGCGGCGGCCACGGCGTCCCGGCCGGATCGCCCGACCACATCGCCCAGGAACAGGATGCGCATCTTCAGTCCTTTGGAAGCATGAGGCCGCGCTCGGTCGCGACGGCCTGGAGCGGGATGTCATGCGCCTCCGCCAGCACGCGATCCACGCGCTGGGCGGCGAAGGCGCAGCCGATGGCGATGCGGCCGGGCAGGACAGCGAGCGTGCGGTCGTAGAAGCCGCCGCCATAGCCCAGGCGCCGGCACCCGCCGTCAAAGGCCAGCAGCGGCACGAGCAGCAGGTCGGGCACCATCGGTTCGCCCACCGGCCGGACCGTGCCGAACCGTTCGGCCATAAGCCTGTCGCCGGGCCGCCAACGTTGGAAACTCAGGGGGTTGCCGCGCGCCGGCGTCACGGGAAGCACGATGGGATGTCCCCGGCCGGCCAAGGCCAGCAGCACCGGGCGGATGTCGATCTCCCCAGCCAAGGGCCAGAACCCGGCGACGACCGAGCGCGGCCGGAACCGCCAGCCCGCCAGGAGCTGCGCGGCCAGGTGGATGCCAAGCGCCGGGTCCTGTCCGGCCCGGGCGCCGATGGCGGCGGCGCGCTGCTCTGCCTTGCTGCTGGGCATGAAGAAATACGGAGCCACCCTGGCCGTTGGCGTCTCACCCTCCCGAAGCCTGCTTGCGCAGGTGGGCGCCGGTTACCATGACCACGATCACGACAGAGCCAGCTCCCGTGGGAGTGCTTATTGGCCCCGGGGGTGAAGTACCTGACGCACCGGGCAGCCCCGCCCTGCCTACTTAGTGCCTCTCCAGCGTCGCTGCAATCTCCTCGGCGCGGTCGGCCAACGCCGAGAGGCGGTCATTGAGCGCGCCGTCCTCCGCCGTCACCGGCTTGGTCCGGCGCAGCGCCGCCATCTCCAGCCTCAGATCGTGCAACTCGTCCGCCATCAGCAGCGCGGCCTGCACCAGCAGCCGCGCCTCGCCGCTCTGGCTGCCGAGCGCCCTGATCCGGTCCACCCGCGACTCGACCTGCTCGGCCATGGCCTGCAGATGCTGCTCCTGCCCGTCCGAGCAGCCGACGGTGTAGGCGTAGCCATTGATCTTCACGGTGAGCTGGGCCATGGCGGCGATCCCCTATGTGTCGAGCACGCTGCGCAGCTGCGCGATCAGGCCGTCGAGCCGGGCGGCGACTTCGGTGGCGACCGGATCAGGCGCGCTGGCCTGCCGGGCGATGCGCGCCAGCGCGGCTTCCAGCCGTTCGGCGGGGTGGGCGGGTTGGGTTTCGTCGTCCATGGCTCTGTCCCGGGGCTTCGTTCCGACTTGAACAGAAAGCGTGTAACCGCTTGAACGTCAAGCATGGTGCTTCCGCCCGCCGTCGTCATCCATGGCCTGCCGCACGCCCGGGCGGCGCTCGCGCGGGCATGCGCGGTGACGTTGCTCTCCGCGCCGGGTGCTGCGTCCTATGCCGGCGTCGGATGGTGGCGCGCCCTGGTCGCGGCGGCGCGGGCCGAGGTCCCGGGGCTTGACCCGCCCGACGTGCTCGACTGCGGCGACGCGCCGGGCCGTGCGCTGGAAGCGTTGAGCCTTGGCTGCCGGCTGATCGTGCTGCGGCCCGGCCCGGCCTTCGCCGGCATCGCCGAACGCGCGGCGGCGCAGGGCGCGCGGCTGCTCGCGGAACCGCCGGCCGCGTTGGATCTGAATGAGCGTGGGGCCTTGCGTCGGCTGGATGCCTGGCTCGGCGTGACAGGCGCGCGCCCATCGGCTAAGCCGCGCGCCAACGTGCAGCGGACACTCGTTCACCAAAGACTGGGGGCCACCATGGAAGTCACACCGACCGTCAAGGCGATTCTGAGCAACTACGAGAGCGACAACCCCGGGACCAAGGCGAACCTCGCCCGCATCCTGATGCAGGGCCGGCTGTCCGGCACCGGCAAGATGGTGATCCTGCCGGTCGATCAGGGCTTCGAGCACGGACCCGCCCGCAGCTTCGCGCCGAACCCGGCGGCCTACGACCCGCAGTACCATTTCCGCCTGGCGCTCGCCGCCGGGCTGAACGCCTACGCGGCGCCGCTCGGCATGATCGAGGCCGGGGCCGGCACCTATGCCGGCGCGCTGCCGACCATCCTGAAGGTGAACAGCAGCAACAGCCTGGCGACCGAGAAGGACCAGGCGGTGACCGGCTCGGTCGCGGACGCGCTGCGCCTCGGCTGCTCGGCCATCGGCTTCACCATCTACCCCGGCAGCGAGTACGCCTTCGCCCAGATGGAGGAACTGCGCGAGATGGCGGAGGAGGCCAAGTCCGTGGGCCTCGCCGTCGTGGTGTGGAGCTACCCGCGCGGCCCGGCGCTCGACAAGGCGGCGGAGACCGCGGTCGACATCTGCGCCTATGCCGCGCACATGGCGGCGCTGCTGGGCGCGCACATCATCAAGGTGAAGCCGCCGACCGCGGTGGTGAGCCTGGAAGCCGCGAAGAAGACCTACGCGACGCAGGACATCGACCTCTCGACGATGGCGAAGCGGGTCGCCCACGTCGTGCAGTGCTGCTTCAACGGGCGGCGCCTCGTCGTGTTCTCCGGCGGCGAGACACGGGGCGACGTGGACAGCATCCTGGAGGACATCCGCGGCATCCGCGACGGCGGCGCCAACGGCAGCATCATCGGCCGCAACACGTTCCAGCGGCCGGAGGCGGAGGCGATGGCGATGCTCGGCAAGATCATCGACCTCTACCTCGAAGGCTGAGCCTTGGCCCGAGCCGCGGAGCCGGCGGGCGACCCGTGCCGGCTTTACCTGGTCACGCCGGCCACGGCCGACGCGGCGTTCGCCGACACGCTCGCCCGCGCGCTGGACGCGGGCGACGTGGCGGCGGTGCAGCTTCGGTTGAAGGAGGCCGATGACGATGCGTGGCGCCGGGCCATCGACGCGCTGCGCCCGGTGGCGCAGTCCCGCGGCGTCGCGTTCCTGCTGAACGACCGGGCGGACCTCGTGCCCGGCACCGGCTGCGACGGCGCGCATGTCGGGCAGACCGACATGGCGGCACCCGAGGCGCGCCGGTTGCTGGGCGCCGACCTGATGCTGGGCGTCACCTGCCATGACAGCCGGGACCTCGCGATGCAGGCGGGCGAGGCCGGCGCGGACTACGTGGCGTTCGGCGCGTTCTTCCCGACGACGACGAAGGAGGCGCCGACCCGGGCCGACCCCGCGCTGCTTGCGTGGTGGGCCGAGCTGATGGAGCTGCCCTGCGTCGCCATCGGCGGCATCACCGCCGGGAACTGCGCGCCGCTGGTGCAGGCCGGCGCCAACTTCCTCGCGGTGGTGGGCGCAGTCTGGCAGCATCCGGACGGGCCGGCGGCCGGGGTCCGCGCGATGAACGCCGCCATCGCCGCCGCGCGTTAGGCTGGTTCTATCGGCTGCTTCCGGCGCTGGTGCCGCCGCGCTGCCCGGTGATCGGGTTCACGTCGGTGCTGCTCGGCTGCCCGGCGGGGCCGGTCGGCCTGAGGCCGCATGCGGCCACGGCCAAAGCTGTCAGTAGGACGAACAAGCGCATGATCTGCGGGCCTTCTGATCGCGCTTATCGCGCGTGGTTGCCGTCATTGGCGAAGCCGGGTTCCGCCGGGTTGACCCGGCTGGCTGGGCTCGGTTGGATGCCGCCGGTGTAGATGCCGTCGCCGGCCTGGCCGCAGGAGACGGGCAGCGCGAACGCCACCCCGGCCAGCATCGCCGCGTTGCGGAGGGCACGCTTGATGGTGTCACGCATCGCCGGGCAACGCGGCAGGAGCAGCCTCGTTCCAATCAGCAGGCGTTGCCGCGCAGCGACCACGTCAGCACGCGGCCGCCGCCGACCTCGAAGGTGGTTTCGCACTCCCGCTCGACGACCTGCGTCGGGAAGGCGGCGGAATAGCCGAACCCTGAGCCGCCGAACCCTGAACCGAAGGCAAAGCCGCCGAAGAACGGGCCGCCCCCGATCAGCTCGGACTGGTGTTCGGAATAGGCCAGGAACTTGCGGCCATCGGCCTCATAGGTCCGGGACGGGACGCCGAGCCGGCGCACCACCTCGGCCTCCGGTTGGCCCACCAGCGTCGCCAGGAACGCCGGGCGGTCGAAGGAGGGCGCGCAGCCGGCGAGAATGGAGGCCAGCAGCAATGGCAGGATGCGCTTCATTCCCCGTGATTTGGCAGCGCCAACGCCCGTTTCAATCGGGCAGCCAGAGCACCTGGCCGATGCGGTCGGCGCCGGCGGCCAGCATCGCCAGGCGGTCGAAGCCGAGCGCGATGCCGGCAGATTGCGGCATCCCGTGGCGCAGGGCTGCGAGGAAATCCTCGTCCATCGGCCAGTCCGGGCCATACAGCGCATGGCGCCGGGCGCGGTCCTCGGTGAAGCGCGCCTCCTGCTCGGCCACGTCGGTCAGTTCCTCGAAGGCGTTGGCGAGTTCCATCCCGCAGACGAACAGCTCGAAGCGCAGCGCCACGCGCGGGTCCGCCGGGTCGCGCCGGGCGAGCGCCGCCTGGGCCGTGGGCCAATGGGTGAGGACCGTGGGATGCGCCCGGCCCAGATGCGGCTCGACGCGCTCCAGCAGCAGGCGGAAGAACAGGTCCTCCCACGTCTCGTCGGCGCGCAGCGCCGCCCCGGCGCTCCGGGCCAGCGCATGGGCGTCGCCTGCGGTGCCGAGCACGTCGGCGCCGGCGTGGCGGAAGAACGCCTCCGCGACGGTGAGACGCTCGAATATGGCGAGGCTGGTCCGCACCCCGCCGCTGCTCACCACGGGCGGCAGCACGGCGCGGAGCAGGGCCATCGTCTCCTCGATCAGGCCGTGGAAATCCAGGCCGGGGCAATACCATTCCAGCATAGTGAACTCGGCGGCGTGGCGGGCGCTGCCCTCGCCGTCGCGCCAGACCCGGGCCAACTGGAACACCGGGCCGGCGCCGGCGGCCAGCAGGCGCTTCATGGCGAACTCGGGGCTGGTGTGCAGCCACAGCGTGCGGCCCGTGCCGTCCGGGCTTTGGATCGTGGTGCGGAGCGCACGGAGATGCACCTCCTCGCCCGGCGCCGGCACGGCATAGGGCGTCTCGACCTCGGTGTAGCCGCGGGCGTCGAAGAAGGCGCGGGTCGCCTGGGTCAGCAGCGCGCGGCGGCGCAGGAACGGCAGGCGGTCGGCGAGGCTGTCGGGGTGCCAGGGGGGCCGTGGTAGGGGCAGCGGCATGGCGCGATGCTAACGCCACTTCCGCCGCTGGGCCACACGGACTATTTCTGGTCCATGGGAACATCGCCGGCGCTGCCCGAGCCGTTCGCGTCCTGGTTCGCCCGGCGCGGCTGGACGCCGCGTCCGCATCAGCTTGCGATGATCGCGGCGGCGCGGGCCGGGCGCAGCGCCCTGCTGGTCGCGCCGACCGGGGGGGGCAAGACGCTGGCCGGGTTCCTCGCGAGCCTGATCGACCTCGCGGCGGCGCCGCGCGCCGGGCTGCACACGCTGTATGTCAGCCCGTTGAAGGCGCTCGCCACCGACATCGCCCGCAACCTGCTGGCGCCCGTGGAGGAGATGGGTCTCGGGATCGCCATCGAGACGCGCACCGGCGACACCCCGGCCAACCGACGCAAGCGGCAGAAGGAGCAGCCGCCGAACATTCTGCTGACCACGCCGGAAAGCCTGGCGCTTCTGCTGTCCCAGGCGGAGGCGCCGGTGATGTTCGCGGGCCTGTCCACCGTGGTGATCGACGAGGTGCACGCGCTGGCCGGCACCAAGCGGGGCGACCAGTTGGCGCTCTGCCTGGCGCGGCTCGGCGCGCTGGTGCCGGGCCTGAGCCGGGTCGGCCTGTCGGCGACGGTCGCGCACCGGCAGGCACTGCTGGACTACGTGGGCGCGGGCACGGCGCCGGAGCTGATCGAGGTGGCGCAAGGGGCGCCCCCGGCCCTGTCGATCCTGCTGCCGGAGGACCGGCTGCCGTGGTCGGGCCACATGGGCCTCAACAGCGCGTCGGCGGTCCTGGAACGCATCGGCGCGCACCGCATGACCATCGTGTTCGTCAACACCCGCGCGCAGGGGGAGCTGCTGTTCCAGGCGCTGTGGAAGATCAACGCGGACACGCTGCCCATCGCGCTGCATCACGGCAGCCTCGACATCGGGCAGCGCCGCCGCGTGGAGGCGGCGATGTCGGCCGGGCAGTTGCGGGCGGTGGTGGCGACCTCCTCGCTCGACCTCGGCATCGATTGGGGCGGGGTCGATCTGGTGATCCAGGTGGGCGCGCCGAAAGGGGTGAGCCGGCTGTTGCAGCGCGTCGGCCGGGCGAACCACCGGATGGACGAGGCGTCGAACGCCATCCTGGTCCCGGCCAACCGGTTCGAGCTGCTGGAATGCGAGGCCGCCATCGAGGGCGTCGCGGCGCGCGAGCAGGACGGCGACCCGCCGCGACCCGGCGGCCTCGACGTGCTGGCGCAGCACCTGCTGCTCATGGCGGCGGGCGCGCCGTTCCACCCGGATGCGATGTTCGACGAGGTGCGCCGCGCCGCGCCCTATGCCGCCCTGGCGCGGGCGGACTTCGACGACGTGCTGCGCTTCGTCGAGGACGGCGGCTACGCGCTCGCGGCCTATGACCGCTACCGCAAGCTGTTCCGCGACGCCGACGGCCTGGTGCACATCCGGGGCGAGCGGGCGGCCCGCATGGCGCGGATGAACCTCGGCACCATCGTCGAGGCGCCGCTGCTCAAGGTGCGGCTCGCCGGGCGCGGCGGCGGCGCGCTGGGCGAGGTGGAGGAGAGCTTCGTCAGCATGATGGTGCCCGGCGACACCTTCATGTTCGCCGGCCGCCTGCTGCGCTACCTGCGGCTCCGGGAGACGACGGTCGAGGTCGCGGAGGGCGGCACGGGCGAGCCGATGGTGCCGGCCTATGCCGGGGCCAAGTACCCGCTGACCTCGAACCTCGCGGCCCGGGTGCGCGCCATGCTGCACGACCCCGGCGCCTGGACGCACTACCCGCCGCAGGTGCGCGAGTGGCTGCGCCTGCAAACCGAGCGGTCGCAATTGCCGGGCACCGACGACCTGCTGGTCGAGACGTTCCCCCGCAACGGCCGTTGGTTCCTGGTGGCCTACTGCTTCGAGGGCCGCAACGCGCACCAGACGCTCGGCATGCTGCTGACCCGGCGCATGGAGCGGTTCGGCTACGGCCCGCTCGGCTTCGTCGCGACGGACTACGTGATCGCCGTGTGGTCGGCCTACGAACCCCAGGACGTGGCTGGGCTGTTCGAGCAGGATATGCTGGGCGACGACCTGGAAGCCTGGATGGCGGAGAGCAGCATGCTGCGCCGAACCTTTCGCAACGTCGCGGTGATCGCCGGGCTGATTGAGCGCAACCACCCGGGCCAGGAGAAGAACCGGCGGCAGGTGACGGTGAACAGCGACCTCATCTACGACGTGCTGCGGCGGCATCAGCCGGACCATGTGCTGCTGCGCGCCACCCGGGCGGACGCGGCGGGCGGGCTGACGGACCTAGGCCGGCTGTCCGCCATGCTCGGGCGGGTCGCGGGCCGGGTGCGGCACGTGCGGCTGTCGCGCGTGTCGCCGCTCGCGGTGCCGGTGCTGCTGGACATCGGGCGGGAGACGGTCCGCACGGCCGGCGGCGAGGACGCGCTGCTGGCGGAAACGGAAGCCTTGGTGGCGGAGGCGACCGGCGATGCCCCGTCCAGCACCGCGCCGATGCGGGTGCATCCGGTGCACCGCGCCAACCTGGCCATCCTGCAACGCAAGCCGCGCCAGCGGACGCGCTCAGCATGACGGCTGCGCCGCTGCATCTTCTGGGGGAGCGCCTGCTGCTCGATCCGCTGGGCGGCGTGGCGTGGCCGGCGGCCGGGCTGCTGGCGGTGGCGGACCTGCATCTGGAGAAAGGCTCGGCCTGCGCCATGCGCGGGCAGTTGGTGCCGCCCTGGGACACGCGGGCGACGCTCGACCGGCTGTCGGCGCTGATGCGGCGGTGGCGGCCGGCGACCGTGGTGGCGCTGGGCGACAGCTTCCACGACGCGCGCGGGTCGCTGCGGCTGGCGCCGGGCGACGCGGCGCGGCTGCGCGGCCTGACGGAGGCTGCGGCGTTCGTCTGGGTCCTGGGCAACCACGACCCGGTGCCGCCGGACGGGGTGGGCGGCCGTGCCACCGACACCTGGACCATGGGACCCCTGGTGTTCCGTCACCAGGCCGAGCGCGGCGCGCAGGGCGAGCTGTGCGGCCACCACCATCCCAAGGCCAGCATCGCCACCCGCGCCGGCGCCGTGACCCGGCCATGCTTCGTCGCCGATGCGCGCCGGCTGATGCTGCCGGCCCTGGGCGCCTATACCGGCGGGCTGGACGTGGCGCACCCGGCCATCGCCGGGCTGTTCCCACGCGGCGGCCGGGCGTTCCTGCTGGGGCAGGACCGGCTGTTCAGCTTCACCCTGGCGCAGGCGGCGGCCAGCGCCCGGCCGCACGCCCGGCCGTCACCGCCGCTCGCCGGCGATTGAGGGGCCCGGCTATGGACCGGCTGCCTGGATGACCCATTTAGAAGGGAGCAGAATCGGGCCTTGAGGCCCACGGAGTCGGAGATGAGCGAGGGAACGAAGGGCGGCGCGCCTGTCATCATGTGGTTCCGCCAGGACCTGCGGCTCCAGGATCACGCGGCGTTGCAGGCCGCGCTGGAGGGCGGGCGGGCGGTGCTGCCGGTCTATGTGCTGGACGACGACACGCCGGGCGGCTGGGCGCTGGGCGGCGCCGCGCGCTGGTGGCTGCATCACAGCCTGGCGGCGCTGGCCGAGGGCCTGGCGGCGCGCGGCGCCACGCTCGTGCTGCGGCGCGGGCCGTCCGCGGCGGTGATCCCCGCCTTGGCGCAGGAAGCGGGCGCCGTGGAGGTCCATGCCGGGCGTATGCACGAACCCTGGGCGCGCCGGGCAGAGGATGCGGTGGCAACGGCGTTGCAACGCGAGGGCGCGGCGCTCCATTTGCATCGCACGGCCACCCTGTTCGACCTCGACGGCATCCGCACCAAGACCGGCGGCATCTATGGCGTCTATACCCCGTTCGCCCGCACCTGCCGGGCGCTCGGCGCGCCGCATCCGCCCGCCCCGGCGCCCGAGCGCATCCCCTGCCCTGCCCCGCCACGCTCGGACCGCCTCGACGACTGGGGCCTGTTGCCCGCCCGTCCCGATTGGGCCGGCGGCTTCCGCGACACCTGGCGGGTGGGCGAGGCCGCGGCGCATGAGCGGTTGGCCGGGTTCCTGGAAAAGGCGGTGCACGGCTACGACACCGGGCGCAACCTGCCGGGCCAGCCCGGCACCAGCATGGTGTCGCCGCATCTGCACTGGGGCGAATTGTCGCCCCGCCAGGTCTGGCACACGGCGCAGCAGGCCGCGCAGGAGACCGGCAAGGGGCTTGAGGTGTTCCTGGGCGAGATCCTGTGGCGGGAGTTCTCCGCCTACCTGCTCTGGCATAACCCGCACATGCCGGAGCAGCCGCTCCGCCCGGCGTTCGCCCATCTGGCCGTCCGCGAGGAGGCCGCCGAACTGCGCGCGTGGCAGCGCGGCCAGACCGGCATCCCCATCGTCGATGCCGGGATGCGGCAATTGTGGCGCCTGGGCTGGATGCACAACCGCGTCCGCATGATCACGGCGTCGTTCCTGGTGAAGCAGCTCCTGCTGCCCTGGCAGGCGGGCGAGGCGCATTTCTGGGACACGCTGGTGGACGCCGACCTCGCCAGCAACGCGGCGAGCTGGCAGTGGATCGCCGGCTGCGGCATCGACAGCCAGCCGTTCTTCCGAGTGTTCAACCCGGTGAGCCAGGGCGAGAAGTTCGACCCGGATGGCGCCTATGTCCGCGCCTGGGTGCCGGAGCTGGCGCGGATGCCGGACAAGTTCGTGCACGCGCCCTGGACCGCGCCGCCCGCCGTGCTGGCCGACGCCGGCGTGGAGCTTGGCCGCAGCTATCCGCACGCGATCGCCGACCTGCCGCACGCCCGCCAGCGTGCGCTCGACGTCTATCGCGCCACCGTCCGGCGTGCCGCGTGATCCCCGCGGGCATTCCGCTGCGCGTGGTGGGCGACGTGCATGGGGATATCCGCGCCTTCTCGGCGGCGACCGCGACGGACCGGTTTGTCGTGCAGCTCGGCGACCTCAGCGACCATGGTCCCGACAGCGCGGGCGTGCTGCGGATCATGTTCGCCCTGATGGAGCAGAAGCGCGGCCTGTTCATCCTCGGCAACCACGACCGCAAGCTGGGCCGCGCGTTGGCCGGGCAGGCGGTGCGGATGGACGCGGCGCTGCAGGCCACGTTGTCCCAGTTGGACGACGCGCTCCGTGCCCGCGCGCTGCGCGAGATCAACAACGCGCCGGCCTGGGTGGCGCATGGCGACATCGCCTTCGTGCATGGCGGCTTCCACCCGGCGATGCTGAGCGAGCCGCCGCCGCCGCCGCTCGGCCGCGTGGACCCGCTGCTGTCCCGCGCCCTGTTCGGCGAAACCACCGGTCGGATGCAGCCGGACGGCTACCCGGAGCGCGTGCTGCGCTGGGTGGACCGCATCCCCGCCGGCATGACGGTGTACTGCGGCCACGACCAGCGCAGCACGGACGGGCGCCCCTACCGGCGCACCGGATCGTCGGGCGGGTTGGCGGTGTTCCTCGACACCGGCGCCGGCAAGGGGGGGCACCTGTCCTGGATCGACCTGCCGGGGATCGGCGGCTAGACCGCCTCCCCCGCGTCCATCGCCGCCAGAAACGTCGCCGCCCGCTCCCGGAGGGCGGCGACCCGGCCCGGTTCCATCTTCGCCAGCGTCCGCACCGGCATCGCCATGCGCGGGTTCTGGCCGAAGCGCGCCGAGTGCCGGGCGATGAAGTCCCAATACAGCGCGTTGAACGGGCAGGCGCGCTCCCCCACCCCGAGCTTCACGTCGTAATGGCATTTGCGGCAGTAGTCGCTCATGCGGTTGATGTAGGCGCCGGACGCCGCGTAGGGCTTCGACCCCATGATCCCGCCATCGGCATGCAGCGCCATGCCGCGCACGTTCGGCATCTCGACCCACTCGTAGGCGTCGGCATAGACGATCAGGTACCATTCATCGACCTCGTCGGGATGCAGGCCGGCCAGCAGCGCGAAGTTGCCGGTGATCATCAGGCGCTGGATGTGGTGGGCGTAGGCGTGGCGGCGCGTGTCGCCGACGGCCTGGTGCAGGCAGTTCATCCGCGTCTCCGCCGTCCAGTAGAACGCCGGCAGCGGCCGGGTCGCGCCCAGGCTGTTCAGCGTGCCGTACTCCGGCATCTTGAGCCAGTACACGCCGCGCACGAACTCCCGCCAACCCAGGATTTGCCGCACGAACCCCTCGACGGCGTTGAGCGGCGCGGCGCCGCTGCGCCAGGCGGCCTCCGCGGCTTGGCATGCCTCCAACGGGCCGAGCAGCCCGGTGTTCAGCGAGGTGGAGATGAGCGCGTGGTACATCGCGCTCTCCCCGGTCTTCATCGCGTCCTGCCAGTCACCGAACAGCGGCAGACGGTTGGTCACGAAATCCTGCAGCGCCGCGGCGGCATCCCGGTGCGTCACCGGCAGGGCGAAGCCGTCCACGTCGCCGAAATGGTCCGGGAAGCTGCGCGCCACGAGCGCCATCACGGCTTCCGTGATCTCGTCCGGTTCGAAGCGCGGGACGGCGGGCGGGGCGATGGCCTTGGACGGCGGCTTGCGGTTCTCGGGGTCGTAGTTCCACTGCCCGCCGGCCGGGGCGCCGTCCTCCATCAGGATGCCGTAGCGGCGGCGCATGTCGCGGTAGAAGGTCTCCATGCGGAACGCGCCGCGGTCGCGCGCCCAGGCGCGGAAGTCCTGGATGCGGCACAGGAACCGGTCGTCGTCGCGGATTTCGGTCTCGATGCCGGACGCCTCGTGCCAACGTCGCATGTCCTCCGTGAGCCGCCACTCGCCGGCCTCGGTGGCGACGATGGCGGCGGGCCGGTGCCGGGCGACGGCGCGCAGCATCTCGCCGCGCAGGCTGCCGGTGTTGGCGGGGTCGTCGAGCTGGATGTAATCGACCCGCACCCCGCGCGCCTGCAACGCCCGGGCGAAGTGCCGCATGGCGGACAGCACGAGCACGATCTTCTTCGGGTGGTGCTTCACGTAGGTGCACTCGCCCATCACCTCGGACATCAGCACGACATCGCGCGCGGGATCGAGGTCGCGCAGCGCGCTCAGCGTGGCGCTGCACTGGTCGCCCAGCACGATGCGCAGCGTGCCCCCCATCGCGGCCTCGGCCATCAGCCCTTCACCCGCACGTTGGACCGGCCGCCATCGACTGCGAACACCTGGCCGGTGATCCACCCGGCGTCATCCGACAGCAGGAACGCCGCCAGCGCCCCGGCGTCGTCGCCCGTGCCGAGGCGCGGGATCGGGTGCATGGCCGCGATCCCCTTGGCCATCGCCTCGTTGCCCAGGATCGGCTGGGCGATGCCGGATTGCGTCAGGCTGGGGGCGATGCAGTTCACCCGCACCTGCGGCGCGAGTTCGGCCGCGAGCGCCGTCGTCAGGCCCTCGACCGCGCCCTTGGCGGCGGCGATCACCGCGTGGTTGGTGAAGCCGGAGCGGACGGCGATGGTGCTGAACAGCACGACGCCGCTGCCGGGGCTGGCCTTCAGGGCGTCCGCTGCGGCGGCCACCGCCAGCGCGGCGCCGACGGCGTTCAGCCGGAACGCCGCGACGAACTCCTCGGCGGTCGCCCGGCGCAGCGGGCGCAGCAGGATGGAGCCGACGCAGTAGGCGAGGCCGCTGATGGCCGGGCCGGCCTGCTGCACCGCCGCGGCCAGCGCCGCCTCGTCCAGCGCGTCCGCCACGGCATGGGTGCCGCCAAGCTCCCCCGCCAGCGCCGCGACCCGGGCCGCGTCCCGCCCCACCAGGTGGACCGCCTGCCCCCGCGCCGCCACGCGCCGCGCGATGGCCGAGCCGATGGCGCCTGCGCCCACGATCACCACCGGTCCCGCCATGCCCGCCCCCTTGCATATCCGGTCCGACAATGGCGCCGATGCGGCGCGGCACAACCCTGCCGTTGACCTGTCCGCTTGCGGGCGGGGCCGGGTGCGGGCAGTGTCCGTCCATGCGGCAACTCCTCCTGCTCCGGCATGCCAAGTCGTCCTGGGAAGAACGGGACGTCCCCGACCACGGGCGCCCGCTCAACCGGCGCGGCCAGCAGGCGGCGGCGGCCATGCGGACCGCGATGCAGGGGCTGGGCCTGGCGCCCGACGTGGTGCTGGTCTCCACGTCGCGCCGCACCGTGCAGACGCTGGAGGGGCTGGAGCCATGGGCCGACACCCCGCTGGTGGACCGGCTCGACAGCCTGTACCTGGCGTCGGCATCGACGATCCTGAAGGTGGTCCAGGAGGTCGGCGCCACGGCGCGCAGCGTGATGGTGGTGGGCCATAATCCCGGCGTGCACGACCTGGCGATGCTGCTGGTGGGCGCGCAGGCGGCGTCGTTCGACAACCCGGACATCCGCCGCCTCGCGGAAGGCTTTCCCACCGGCGCCCTGGCCGAGTTCACCATCACCGCCCCCTGGCAGGCGCTGGACGAGGGAGGGGGCCGCCTGACCCGGTTCCTGTGCCCGCGCGACCTGCCCGGCCATGACGTCTGATCACGGTGAAATGACCGAGGCCAGCCTGGAGTTCGCACTCAGCCCGGACGACCTGCCCCGCCTCCTCAAGCTGCCGTGCCTGGCGCGTGCCGGCCGCGCCGCCTCGGTGACGACGCTGTGGCATGACACGGCGGATGGCGCCCTGGCCGCCCGCGCCCTGTCGCTCTCGGAGCAGCGCGGCCAGTGGCGGCTGGAGGCGCTGTGTCCCGGGCCGGGCCGGGCCTGGCCGCCCGGCAGCCCGGCCCCGCTGGTTGCGGAAGGCGCAAGCCCGGCCAGCCTGGACCATTCCCTGCATGACGGCCTCTTCCCCATCGCGGCGCTGCGCGCGCGCCGCATGGACTTCGTGCTGCGTCTCCCCGGCCCCAACGGCGCGGCCCCCGCACCCGAGGCGCCGCCGCCGGAGGCCGAGCCGGTTCGGGTCGTCGTGCTGGACGGACAGGCGCGCGGCGTCGCGGCGGAGCAGCCGGCCTGCCGGGTGGTGCTGCGCGGCGGGCCGGCGCCGCTGCGGGCCGCCGCGATGGAGTTGGCCGGCGCCGTCCGGCTCTCGGTGCCGCGGTCCGGCCTGGCGGCCTTCGCCATCGCGGTTGCGCGCGGCGGGGAGCCCGAGCCGCGCCATGTGGGGGCGGTCGCCGCGATGCCGGGCCAGACAATGAGCGACAGCGCCGCCCTGCTCATCGGCCAGCTTCTGGACGCGATGCTGCACTGGGCGCCGAGCGCCGGCGCCGGCGACACGCCCGTGCCGGTGCACCAGATGCGCGTCGCGACCCGGCGGCTGCGCTCCGCGCTCGCCATCCTCAAGCACGTCGCGGCCTTCCCGGACCTCAAGCCGTTGAGCGCCGGGCTGCGCGTCACCGCG
This sequence comes from uncultured Acetobacteraceae bacterium, assembly GCA_964252005.1. GTDB lineage: Bacteria > Pseudomonadota > Alphaproteobacteria > Acetobacterales > Acetobacteraceae > CAHJXG01. The sequence goes on from CAXULX010000025.1 coordinate 38,490, forward strand.
ACCTGCCTGGGCGCCGCGCGGGATTGGGATGTGTTCCTCGGCGAAACGGCGGACCGGCTGCGCGCGGCGTTCCCGGAGGACGGGCGGTTCCGCGCCCTGCTCGCGACGGCGCGGCGGCGCCGGCAGGCGGCCTACATTGAGCTGCGCGCCCATCTGGCCGGCACCGCGTTCCGCGAGTTGCAGGTCGGGCTGGCCTGCGCGTCCGTGCTGCGGCCGTGGGAGCGCGAGGCGGCGCCCGACCCGCGGCTGCATCAGGACACGGCGCCGTTCGCCGCCGCGGTGCTGGCGCATCAGGTGAAGCGCGTGCGCCATGCCGGCCGGGATCTCGCCGCACTTCCGCTCCCGGCGCTGCACGAGCTGCGCAAGGACTGCAAGCGGCTCCGCTACACGGCGGAGTTCTTCCTGCAGCTGTTCCCCGAGAAGCCGGCACGCCGCTTCGTCAGGCACCTGTCGGCCTTGCAGGAGGAGCTGGGCATGCTGAACGACGGTGCGACCGCCGCCGGGCTGATGGCGCATCTGGGCCGGGCGGAGCGCAGCCATGCGGCGGGGCTGGTGGAGGGGTTCGTCGCGGCCGGCGCCCTGGTGTCCCGGACGCGCGTCGGCCATGCCTGGAGGCGGTTCCGCAAGGCCGAGCCGTTCTGGGCCTGAGCCGGCCAGGCGCCGCCCCGGGCGTTGCAGCGATGTTGCTGGATTTTGCTGCAAGAGCGAAGGTTGCGCCAAGTGCGGCTGCGCCCCTAATTTGCCATGATGCCGGGTCCGGTCGGCGGACCCGGCGACACAGGATCGCAGGGCGGCGAACTCCGCCTGGTCAGAACGGGATGACAGCATGAGCAGCACGGCAAACGGGTCGGTCACCATGACCCTGGACGGCTCCAACAAATCGTTCTCGCTACCGCTGCGGCCCGGCACGCTCGGCCCCGCGGTGGCCGATGTCAGCAAGCTTTACAGCAACTTGGGCATCTTCACCTACGACCCCGGCTACGGCATGACGGCCTCATGCGAGAGCAAGATCACCTACATCGACGGCGACGAGGGCGTCCTGCTGCACCGCGGCTACCCCATCGACCAGTTGGCGGAGCACTCCAGCTTCCTCGAGGTCGCCTACCTGCTGCTGAACGGCGACCTGCCGACCCCCGAGGAGCGGCACGAGTTCGAGCACGGCGTCATGCGCCACACCATGCTGCACGAGCAGCTGCGCCGCTTCTACGACGGGTTCCGCCGCGACGCGCATCCCATGGCAGTGCTGTGCGGCGTCGTGGGCGCGCTGTCAGCGTTCTACCACGACAGCCTCGACATCAACGACCCCGAGCACCGCCGCATCAGCGCGTTCCGGCTGATCGCCAAGCTGCCGACCATCGCCGCATGGGCCTACAAGTACGCCATCGGCCAGCCGTTCATGTATCCGCGCAACGACCTCGGCTATGCCGAGAACTTCCTGTACATGATGAACGCCGTGCCGGCGGAGCCGTACCACGTCAGCCCCGTGCTGGCGCGCGCCATGGACCGCATCTTCATTCTGCATGCCGACCACGAGCAGAACGCCTCGACCAGCACGGTGCGGCTGGCCGGCTCCACCGGCGCCAACCCGTTCGCCTGCATCGCGGCGGGGATCGCGAGCCTGTGGGGTCCCGCGCATGGCGGCGCCAACGAGGCCGTGCTGAAGATGCTCGGCGAGATCGGCCACAAGGACAACATCCCCGCCTTCATCGAGAAGGTGAAGGACAAGGACAGCGGGGTGCGCCTGATGGGCTTCGGGCACCGGGTGTACAAGAACTACGATCCCCGCGCCAAGATCATGGAGCGCACCTGCCACGAGGTGCTGGCGGAGATGGGCATCAAGGACGACCCGCTGCTCGACCTCGCGATGGAGTTGGAGCGGATCGCCCGGCATGACGATTATTTCATCAGCAAGAAATTGTATCCGAACGTCGATTTCTACTCGGGCATCATCCTGAAGGCGATGGGCTTCCCGACCAGCATGTTCACCGTGCTGTTCGCGGTCGCCCGCACGGTCGGCTGGATCAGCCAGTGGAAGGAGATGATCGAGGACCCGTCCCAGCGCATCGGCCGCCCGCGGCAGGTCTATACCGGCTCGGTGCAGCGGGATTTCGTGCCGCTCGACGCGCGTGGGTGATCACGGCCGCCCGGCCCCGGCCGGGCGGTCCGCGAGGGCCGCAAGGGCGCGGTCCGGCCAGTCGGTGATCAGGCCGTCCACGCCCCAGTCGATCAGCCGAAGCATGTCGGCGCGGGCGTTCACCGTCCACGGGATGACGAGCAGGTCGAGGCCGTGCGCCTCGGCCAGCAGGTTCTCGGTCAGGTCCGTGTGCTCCGGCGTCCAGGTGCCGCCGCCCTCCTTGGCGATGGCGTCCGGCACGCCGTCCATGCCCGCCACGTGCCGCCCCAGCCAGAGCGGCGCGTCCGCCACGGTGGATGCGGCCGTCAGCCAGCCGCGCGCGACGCCAGGCCGGATGCGGCGGGCATGGCGCGGCGCCCGCCAGTCGAAGGATTGGACGGTGATCCGCTCCAGCACCCCGGCGGCGCCGGCGACATGCAGGACGCGCTCCACCATCTCCTCGGCGTCCACGGCCCAGCCGGGATGGCCTGGCATCGACTTCAGCTCGATGTTCCAGTGGGTCGCGCCGTCGAGCGCCAGCACCTGATCGAGCGTCGGGATGCGGGCGCCGTCCCGTGCGGCCTGCTGCGGGAAGCGTTCGGCATCGTCCGTGCCGGGGCGGATGCGACCCACGTCGTACTCCGCAAGCTGCGCCAGCGTCATCTCCCGCAGCAGCGGGCCGCGGGCCGGCAGCCAGGCGCCGGAGCGGTCCCGGGCGATGTTCGGGTTCAGCGCCGGGTCATGGTGGACGACCACGGCGCCGTCGCGGGTCACGCCCACGTCGATCTCGATGGTATGCAGCCCGAGCGCGATGGCCGCCCGCAGGCCCTCCAGGGTGTTCTCGGGAAACAGGGCGCGGGCGCCGCGATGGCCTTGCAGGTCGAACATGCCCTTGGCTCTGGCCCCAGCCTGCACCGGCGTCAAGGCGTTGCGTCCGCGCCGGGATCGGGCACACTGGGGGGATGAGCGGGACGGAACCGGGCCGGGTGCTGGGCGTGCTGGGCGGCATGGGGCCGCTGGCGAGCGCGCAGTTCATGCTGCGGCTTACCCTGCTGACCCCGGCCGAGCGGGACCAGGACCACGTGCCGGCCGTCCTGTGGTCCGACCCGCGCGTGCCCGACCGCGCGGCGGCATGGAGCGGCGCCGGGCCGGACGCGCTGCCGATGCTGGCGCGCGGCCTGCGCGGGCTGGCGGCGGCCGGGTGCGGCGCCGTGGCGGTCCCGTGCAACACCGCGCATGGCTGGGTCGAGGGAATGCGCGCGGCCACCGCGCTGCCGATCCTGCATATCGTCGAGGCCGCCGCGGCCGACCTGCGGCGGCAGGCCGTGCCCAGGGGCCGCGTCGGCGTGATGGGCACCGCCGCCACGCTGGCGATGCGGCTGTATCAGGACCGCCTCGATGCCGCCGGCTGGCCCTGCATCGAGCCGACGGCCGAGGAGATGGCGCGGCTGGTGCTCCCGGCCATCGCCGCCGTGAAAGCCAACCGGGTGGGCGACGCCTACGCACCGCTGGCCGAGGCCGTACGGTCGCTGCGTGACCGCGGCGCGCAGGCCGTGATCCTGGGATGCACGGAAATCCCGCTCGGCATCCAGGCCGGGCCGCATGGAGAGTTGGGCGTGCCGCTGGTGGACACGATCGACGCGCTGGCCCGGGCCTCAATCGCCTGGGCGCGCGGGGTCGGCTAGTCGCAGTCGCAGCCGGGCGTGGGGCCGGACTTGGCCTGGACCACGTGATGGTCGATCCATTCGGCCACCAGCCGGCGGGCCTCGTTCATCGACGCCTCCGGATGGTGAATCCGGTACAGCGTCGTGCAGGCGCGGAACGAGTCGAGGTCCGCGTTGCCATGCACGCGCAGCTCGCGATACGCCGTCACGACGGCGCGTTCGCAGCGGCGAGCAATGGTGCTGGTGTCACGGCCCAATGAAAACCCCTATTTGCGACTCATTCGCAGACGCCGCCATAATGTAAGAGCAGCCGCGAGCCGGCGCAAGCACGGCTCACCCGGCCGCCACGATCTCCGCCAGCGCCCGGCCGACCTCGGACGTGCCGGCCTGGCCGCCCATGTCGCGGGTGCGCGGGCCGCCGTCGCGCAGCAGCGTTTCGATGGCGGACACGACGGCCGCCGCCGCCGCGCCCTCCCCCAGGTGCTCCAGCATCATGGCGCCCGACCAGACCTGGCCGATGGGGTTGCAGACATGCCGCCCGGCGATGTCCGGGGCGGAGCCGTGCACCGGCTCGAACATGCTGGGATGGAGGCGCTCCGGGTTGATGTTGGCGCTGGGCGCGATGCCGATGCTGCCGGCGACGGCGGGGCCGAGGTCGCTTAGGATGTCGCCGAACAGGTTGCTGCCGACCACGACGTCGAACCAGTCCGGATGCTGCACGAAGTGGGCGCACAGGATGTCGATGTGGAACTGGTCGGCGGCGACGCCCGGATACTGCGCGGCCATGGCGGCGAAGCGCTCGTCCCAATAGGGCATCGTGATGGTGATGCCGTTCGACTTGGTGGCGGAGGTGAGCTTGCGGCGGGGCCGGGTCATCGCAAGCTCGAAGGCGTAGCGCAGGATGCGGTCGGTGCCGGTCCGGGTGAACACGCTTTGCTGGGTGGCGAACTCGCGCTCCGTGCCCTCGAACAGCCGGCCGCCGAGGCTCGAGTACTCGCCCTCGGTGTTCTCGCGGACCACGTAGAAGTCGATGTCGGCCTCGGTGCGGCCGGCGAGCGGCGACGTGGCGCCGGGCATCAGCTTGCAGGGGCGGACGTTGGCGTACTGGTCGAAGCCGCGGCGGATCGGGATCAGCAGGCCCCAGAGCGACACGTGGTCGGGCACGCCGGGCCAGCCGACCGCGCCCAGGAACACCGCGTCATGCGCCCGAAGCTGGTCGAGGCCGTCCCCCGGCATCATGGCGCCGGTGCGGGCATAGCGTTCGCAGGACCAGTCGTACTCCGTCGTCTCCAGCGTGAAGCCGAAGCGCGTGGCGGCGGCGTCCAGCACGCGCAGGCCCTCCGGCACCGTCTCCATGCCGATGCCGTCGCCGGGGATGGCCGCGATCCTGTAGGTCCGGTCCATGGCTCGGTCTCCTTTGAGTTTTGCGGCAGAATGGACGGTGGACCCGCCGCGGTCTAGGAAGTCCAGGCAAAGAACTCGGGACGGGCCAGATGGCGGCGCAGCACATGACGGATTGGGACCGGGACGCCGCGCTGACCACCGCGCGCATCCTGCTGGAGATCAAGGCGGTGAACTTCCGGCCGGAGGAGCCGTACACCTTCACTTCCGGCTGGAAGTCGCCGGTCTATATCGACTGCCGCAAGATCATCTACTTCCCGCGCGCCCGGGCCAAGGTGTGCGAGATGGCGGCCGAGAAGGTCGCGCGGCACGTCGGCTACGAATCCATCGAGGCCGTGGCGGGCGGCGAGACCGCCGGCATCCCGTTCGCCGCCTGGATCGCCGACCGGATGATGACGCCCATGGCCTACGTCCGCAAAAAGCCCAAGGGCTTCGGCCGCAACGCGCTGATCGAGGGCGACGTGCCGGAGGGGCTGCGCACCCTGCTGGTCGAGGACCTTACCACGGACGGCGCGTCCAAGATCCAGTTCGCCCAGGCGCTGCGCGACGCCGGGGCGCTGGTGGACCACGCCTTCGTCGTGTTCTTCTACGGCGTGTTCCCCGGCAGCTTCGAGAAGCTCGCGGCCATGGGCGTCACGCTGCATCACCTGTGCACCTGGTGGGACGTGCTGGAAGCCTGCCGCGACCGGCCGTATTTCGCCGAGCCGGCCTTGGCCGAGGTGCGGCGCTTCCTGGAAAACCCCGTCGCCTGGTCGGCGGCCCACGGCGGCGTGGCCTCCGCCGAGGAGGCGGCGGAGCGCAAGGCGGCGGCCTCGTGAGCCGATTGGTGTTCCAAACCAGGGGGATTGCAGCCTAGAATGATGGGACAGCCCATAGCAGGTTCCCCGCCATGACCCCCCCCCCCTCCGCCGTCCGCGCCAACTCCGCCGCTGCACGGGACATCGCCCACGCGCTGCATCCCTACACCGACCTCGTGGCCCATCAAGAAGCGGGGCCGATGATTATCAGCCGCGGCGAGGGCGTGCGGGTCTGGGACGAGACCGGGCGCGACTACATCGAGAGCGTGGCCGGGCTGTGGTGCGCAAGCCTCGGCTTCAGCAACGAGCGCCTGGCGCGCGCCGCCTATGACCAGATGCGCAAGCTGCCGTTCTACCACGCCTTCACCGCGAAGTCGCACGAGCCGCTGATCGACCTCAGCGAGATGCTGATCCAGCGCGCGCCGGTGCCGATGAGCAAGGTGTTCTTCGCCAACTCGGGGTCCGAGGCGAATGACAGCGCGGTCAAGATGGTCTGGTACTACAACAACGCCCTGGGCCGGCCAAAGAAGAAGAAGCTGATCGGCCGCATCAAGGGCTACCACGGCGTCACCGTCGCCGCGTCGTCGCTGACCGGCCTGCCGAACAACCACCGCAGCTTCGACCTGCCGCTGCCGGGCTTCCTGCATACGATGACGCCGCACCACTACCGCGGCGCCGAACCCGGCGAAAGCGAGGAGGCGTTCGCCACGCGCTGCGCCGAGGCGCTGGACCAGCTCATCATCGCGGAGGGGCCGGACACCGTGGCCGCGATGTTCGCCGAGCCGATCATGGGCGCCGGCGGCGTGATCGTGCCGCCGCGCACCTACTTCGAGAAGATCCAGGCCGTGCTGCGCCGCCACGACGTGCTGCTCGTGGTCGATGAGGTCATCTGCGGCTTTGGCCGCACCGGCAACTACTGGGGCAGCCAGACCTTCGGGATCGAGCCCGACATCATCACCTGCGCCAAGGCGCTGTCGGCGGCGTTCCTGCCGATCTCCGCCGTCATGGTGAACGAGCGGGTGTTCCAGGGCCTGGCGCGCGAAAGCCACGAGATCGGCACCTTCGGCCATGGCTACACCTACTCCGGCCATCCCGTGCCGGCCGCCGTCGCGGTGGAAGCGCTGAAGATCTACGATGAGATCGGCATCGTCGATCACGTGCGGACCGTGGGCGCGCATCTGCAGTCGGAGCTGCGCCGCCGCTTCGCCGGGCACGAGTTGGTGGGCGAGGTTCGCGGCATCGGCATGATCGCCGCCCTGGAACTCGTGGCCGACCGGGACACGCGCCGCAGCTTCGACCCGAAGCAGAAGGTGGTCGCCCGGCTGACCAAGCTGTGCGAGCAACACGGCGTGATCGCCCGCGGCCTGCCTAGCGACAGCCTGGCGTTCAGCCCGCCGCTGATCATGACCGTGGCCGAAATCGACGAGATGCTGGACCGGGTCGCGCCGGCGCTCGACGAGTTGATGGTGCAGTTGCGGCGGGAGCGGCTGGCCGTCGTTTAACCGGTCAGCTTACCCGGCTCACGGTGTAGTCCGCGACGTCGGCCAGCGCCCGGCGGGTCGGGCTGTCGGGGAACACCGCCAGGGCGTCCTTCGCCGCCGTAGCGAAGCGGGTGGCGCGCGCCAAGGTCGTGCGGATCGCGCCGCTCCGCTGCACCAGCAGCATCGCGCGGTCGAGATCGGCATCCGTCTGGCTGCTGGCCTCGATGGTGCGGACCCAGAACTCGCGCGCCTCGGCGTCGCCGGCCTGGTAGGCGGCCAGGACCGGCAGGGTGATCTTGCCCTCCCGGAAGTCGTCGCCGACCGTCTTGCCCAACGTCACTTGGTCCGCCGCGTAGTCCAGCGCGTCATCGACCAACTGGAACGCCATGCCGAGGCTCGTGCCGTACTCCGCCAGCGCAGCCTCCTCCGGCCCGGGCCGGTCGGCCACGACGGCGCCGACCTGGCAGGCGGCAGCGAACAGCGCGGCCGTCTTGCCGCGCACCACGTCGAGGTAACGCTGCTCCGACGTGGACAGGTCGTTCTGCGTCACGAGTTGCAGCACCTCGCCCTCCGCGATGGTGGCAGCGGCGTGCGACAGGATGCCCAGGACCTTGAGCGACCCGTCCTCGACCATCAACTGGAAGGCGCGGGCGAACAGGAAGTCGCCGACCAGGACGGATGCCTTGTTGCCGAACACGGCATTGGCGCTGGACAGGCCGCGGCGCAGCAGGCTCTCATCCACCACATCGTCATGCAGCAGGGTCGCCGTGTGGATGAACTCGACGCAGGCGGCCAAATGGATATGGCGCGGCCCGGCATAGCCGCACATCCGCGCCGTCGCGAGCGTCAGCAAGGGCCGCAGCCGCTTGCCGCCTGCGGCGACGATATGCGCGGCGAGTTGCGGGATCAGCGCCACCGGGCTGTCCATCCGCGCCACGATGGTGCGGTTGCAGGCGGCCAGGTCGGGGCCAACCAGCGTCACCAACGTCGACAGGGCGTCGGGTTCCTCCGGCGCCGCGGCGCCACTGGTCCCAGGCGCTGGCATTCGGTTAGCGACAACGCCCAAGCTGAACTCCTGATTTGGTCATGCACGCCCCATGACCAGCATATCGGCGGCCTGGAAAACGGATCAAGGCGAGCCATGCGGTCCCTTGTCCCGCCGGCCGTTGTTGTCCAGCATCCCGACGCATCCGTCCAGGCGTCATCGCCCCCCACAGCCGAGAGCCTCCATGCGAACCGTCCTGATCTCCAACGACCTGGTCCGGCTCAGCTTCCTCGCGGCGCTCCTGCGCGATGCTGGCATCGAGAGCGTCCTGCTCGACCACCACGTGAGTGCGATGGAGGGCGGCATCGGCGCGATCCCCCGCCGCCTCGCCGTGCTGCCGGAGGACGAGCGCCAAGCGCAGCGCGTGCTGAGCGAGGCCGGCGAGACGCAGTGCTGACCACCGAAGGGTGGCTACTGGATGGACGGCTCCGCTACGCGCAGCCGCTCGACGGGTACCGGACGGGGATCGAACCCGTGCTGCTGGCGGCGAGCGTCCCGGCCCGGGCGGGGCAGCGGGTGCTGGAGGCCGGGACGGGCGCCGGCGCCGGCCTGCTGTGCCTCGCGGCCCGGGTGCCGGGCGTCCTGGGCGTCGGCATCGAGGTCGATCCGGGCATGGCCGAGCTTGCCCGGCGGAACATCGCGGCGAACGGCATCGACGGGATCTCCGTCGCGACCGCCGACCTCGGCGGCTGGCGCGGCGACGGGGTGTTCGACCACGTCTTCAGCAACCCGCCATGGCATGACCCGGCGGCGACGCTGCCGCCGGCCGCGCGGCGGCGCCTCGCAACGCATGAAGGCACGCTGCCACTGGAGGGCTGGATCGCCGCGCTGCATGCGGCGTTGCGGCCCGGCGGATCGTTGACAATGCTGGTGCCCGCAAGTCAGGCCGCACGGGCGATGGCGGCGCTTCAGGCCGAGGGCGGTGGACGGCTGACCCTGTTCCCGTTATGGCCGAAGCCGGGCCGCGATGCCAAGCTGGTGCTGATCCAAGGCTATGCGGCGCAGCGCGGCCCGGGCCGCGTGTCGCCCGGCCTGGTGCTGCACGACGCCGACGGCGCGTTCAGCGGTCAGGCGCAATCCCTGCTTCGGCGCGGCGCGGCCTTGGCGGTCTGACGGCCGCTTACTTCTCGAGCGTCGGGTGGCGCAGGTGCCAGAGGCGTTCATGGGCGGCGACCAGGCCCTCGATGCTGCGGCGGCGGTTGCCGTCGACATGGGTCGGGCGCCGGGTCAGCATGGTTTCGAGGATGTTCAGGAGATACTCGGCGACCTCCAGGTCGGCCGTGTCGCAGGCATGGTGGAATGCGACCAGGACCTTGTCCGACAGCCTGCGGGTATGTCGCGGCAGGCCGGTCGGCGTGGCTTCGCGACCATTTTCCTTCGTAGCCACCAAATCTTCCACGTCGTTTTCAATATCGTGTTCCACACCACGCCTCGCATCATCGGTTTTTGAAACTACACGATAATGCGAGGGCGTGTCGATCAATCTGTTCGTATTAATTTGCAGATAAAAGCGCTGCGGAACCGCCGGATCGCAGGGAGGCCCACAAGGCCGACGTGATCTCGGCAGGGATGCCGAGGTGCAAACCATCCCCATGTTGAAGTAACGAAGCCCAAAGACTTGATATCCGTTACGATATTGTCACGTTTAGACTTGGAGTTGGATCACACCCTGCGGTTGTTCCGACTCGAACACATTGCTGGCGAACGCCTCCTCCCATGTCCCCAAAGTCGAGGCTCGGCTGTATTCCGTGGACCTGTTCTCAAAAAAGTTGGCGTGCTCGACCGCGTTCAGCATGTCGTCGAGCCACGGCAGCGGGTTCTCCTCGACGTGGAACAGCGCGTTCAGCCCAAGCTGCACCAGGCGGCGGTCAGCGATGTAGCGGATGTAGCGTTTCACATCGTCGGCATTCATCCCTTCAATCGGCCCCTGCTCGAAGGCAAGGTCGATGAAGGCGTCCTCATGCTCCACGATGGTCGCGCAGACCTCGTAGATCTCCTGTTTCAGGTTTGTGGTCCAGATCTCCGGATTCTCCTGCACGAAGGTGCGGAACAGCCTGATGATGGACAGGCAGTGCAGCGTCTCGTCCCGGACCGACCAGGAGACGATCTGACCCATGCCCTTCATCTTGTTGTGCCGGGGGAAGTTCAGCAGGATCGCGAAGGAGGCGAAGAGCTGCAAACCCTCGGTGAAGGCGCCGAACGCCGCCAGGGTCTTGGCGATCTCATGCTTGCTGTCCACCCGGAAGGACTGCATGTAGTCGTACTTGTCCTTCATCTCCTTGTACTTGAGGAAGGCGGTGTACTCGCCCTCCGGCATGCCGATGGTGTCCAGGAGATGGCTGTAGGCGGCGACGTGGATCGTCTCGATGTTGCTGAACGCCGACAGCATCATCAGCACCTCGGTGGGTTTGAACACCTGGCTGTAGTGCTTCATGTAGCAGTTGTTCACCTCGACATCGGCCTGGGTGAAGAAGCGGAAGATCTGCGTCAGCAGGTTCTGCTCGGCCGGCGTCACCGTCTTGTGCCAATCCTTCACGTCGTCGGCGAGCGGCACCTCCTCCGGCAGCCAATGCACGCGCTGCTGGGTCAGCCAGGCTTCGTAGGCCCAGGGATAGCGGAAAGGCTTGTAGACCGGGTTCTCGGTCAGAAGGTCGAAGCGCGGCTGCTCGCCGCCGGGGTTCATGCCGTCCATGGATCAATCCTTGATGTTGCCGAGTCGCTCGCAGCCGCTATTGGCAGGCGAGGCATTCCTCGTAGTTGTTGGGCTTGGCGGCGCCGGCCAGCGACATCCGCCCGATGTCGTTCGGGGCGGCGGTCGCCATCTCGGTCGGGCGCACCACCTTCTCGCTCACGTTGTCGGCCCGCTGGATCGACAGGCTGCGGCAGTAGTACAGCGACTTCACGCCGCGCTTCCAGGCGAGGTGGTGGATCTGGTGCAGGTCGCGCTTGTGCACGTTGGCTGGCAGGAACAGGTTCACCGACTGGCTCTGGCAGACATACGGCGTGCGGTCGGCCGCGTGCTCCACCACCCAGCGCTGGTCCAGCTCGAACGCGGTACGATACACCGCCTTTTCCTGCTCGGTCAGGAAATCGAGGTGCTGCACGCTGCCCTTGTTCAGGGTGATGCTGGACCAGATGGCGTCGGTGTCCATGCCCTTGGCCGCCAGAAGCTGCTGCAAGTGCCGGTTGCGCACGGTGAAGCTGCCGGACAAGGTTTTCTGCAGGAACACGTTGGCCGCAATCGGCTCGATGCCGGGGCTGGTGCTGCCGGTGATGATGCTGATGCTGGCGGTGGGCGCGATGGCCATCTTGTTGGAGAACCGCTCCATGATGCCGTACTCCTCGGCGTCCGGGCACGGCCCCCGCTCCTCCGCCAGCATGCGGCTCGCGGCGTCGGCCTGGGCGCGGATGTGCTTGAACATCCGCGTGTTCCACACCTTGGCCACGACGCCCTCGAACGGCACGTTCTGCGATTGCAGGAAGCTGTGGAAGCCCATGACGCCCAGGCCCACCGAACGCTCCCGCATCGCCGAGTACTTGGCCCGGTCCATCTCCTCCGGCGCGCGGTCGATGAAGTCCTGCAGCACGTTGTCGAGGAAGCGCATGATGTCCTCGATGAACAGCGGGTGGTCCTTCCACTCCAGCCAGCTCTCGAGGTTCAAGGAGGCGAGGCAGCACACGGCGGTGCGCTGCCGCCCGTGATGGTCAATTCCGGTGGGCAGCGTGATCTCGCTGCAGAGATTGCTGGTCTTGACCTCCAGGCCCGACAGCTTCTGATGCTCCGGCCGGGCGTTGTTCACGTGGTCGGAGAACACGAGGTACGGCTCGCCCGTCTCGATCCGCGCGGTCAGGATGCGGATCCACAGGCTGCGCGCGCTCACAAGCCGCACCATCGCGCCGTCCTTCGGCGAGGTCAGCGCCCATTGCTCGTCCGCCTCCACCGCCCGCATGAAGGCGTCCGACACGAGGATGCCGTGGTGCAGGTTGAGCGCCTTGCGGTTCGGGTCGCCGCCGGTCGGCCGGCGCAGCTCGATGAACTCCTCGACCTCCGGATGCGAGATCGGCAGGTAGACCGCCGCCGACCCCCGGCGCAGCGACCCCTGGGAGATCGCGAGCGTCAGGCTGTCCATCACGCGGATAAACGGGATCACCCCGGAGGTCTTGCCGTTCTGCCCGACCTTCTCGCCGATGGAGCGCAGGTTGCCCCAATAGGAGCCGATGCCGCCGCCCTTGGACGCGAGCCACACGTTCTCGTTCCACAGGCCGACGATGCCGTCCAGGCTGTCCGACGCCTCGTTCAGGAAGCAGGAGATCGGCAGGCCGCGCGTGGTGCCGCCGTTGGACAGCACCGGGGTCGCCGGCATGAACCACATCTGGCTCGCATAGTCGTAGATGCGCTGGGCGTGCGCCGCGTCGTCGCCGTAGAAGCTGGCGACCCGGGCGAACAGGTCCTGGTAGCCCTCCCCCGGCATCAGATAGCGGTCATCGAGCGTCGCGCGCCCGAAATCCGTCAGCAGCCGGTCCCGCGAGCGGTCCACCCGCACCTGATGGCGGCCCTGCATCTGCACTGCGTCAAGCACGGTGGAACTCCTGCGTTGTTCAGCCTTGGCTACGCAGGTTACAACATCTAGCTATCGATTCGCAATGCGCCCCACTAGCTGTAGTGTCCACGCCGATACAGGGGCACACGCAACCGTGAAGGCCGGGCCACGGCTCCGGCCGCCGCCGCTGCGGTTCGAGCCGCAGCGGCGACTCGACCGCACCGGCACGGCGGTGTCTCAGGCGGCGGCGAGCCAGTCCATCGCCGCGTCCACGCCGCCCTTGCCGTGCGGCACCCCGTTGATCCGCAGGCTCATCTCCACGGCGCCGAGCGTCCCCAGCACCATCGGCTCGTTCAGGTCGCCCATGTGGCCGATGCGGAACAGCGTGCCGCCGAGTCGGCCCAAGCCGCCGCCGGTGGACACGTTGAACCGCTCCAGCGCCGTGCGCCGCACGGTGTCGGCGTTGAAGCCCTCCGGCATCATCACCGCGGTCACGCTGTCCGACAGGCGGGCCGGGTCGAGGCAATAAAGCTGCGGGCCGTCATTGCCGGACCACACCCGCACGGCCCGGCGCGCGGCCTCGGCCAGGCGGTGATGGCGGGCGACGACCTGGGCCAGGCCCTCAAGCTCGATCAGCCGCAGGCTCTCGCGCAGGCCGTAGAACAGGGCGGTGGGGATGGTGCCGACGAAGCTGCGCGACGGGCGGCCGAGCATCACCGTCCAGTCGAAGTAGTGCCGGGGCAGCCGGGCGGCGGCGTGCGCCTGCATCGCCTTGGGCGACGCCGCGGTGAAGCTGAACCCGGTCGGCAGCATCAGCCCCTTCTGGCTGCCGCCCACCACGGCGTCGATGCCCCAGTCCTCCATGCGGAACTCCAGCGAGCCGAGGGAGGAGATGGTGTCCACCAGCAGCAGCGCCGGGTGGGCGGCCGCGTCGATGGCGGCACGGATCTCCGCCAGCGGCATCGCGAGGCCCGTCGCGGTCTCGTTGTGCACGGCCAGCACGGCCTTGATCGCGTGCCCGGCATCGGCCCGCAGCGCCGCCGACACCGCCTGCGGATCGACGCCGCGCCGCCAGTCGGCCGCGACCGTCTGCACCTGCAAGCCGAACTTCTGCGCCATCGTGGCCCACGCCTCGCTGAACCAGCCGGATTCGAGGACCAGCACGGTGTCGCCGGGCGACAGCAGGTTGACGAGCGTCGCCTCCCACGCGCCATGGCCGGACGCCGTGTAGAGGAACACCTCGCCCGACGTGCCCAGCACCCGCTTCAGCCCGGCGACCGCGGTGTCGAACACCTCCATGAACTCGGGGTCGAGGAAGTCGATGGAGGGGCGGTCCATCGCCCGCAGCACCGAGTCCGGGATGTTGGTCGGCCCCGGGTTGGCGAAGAAATGGCGGCCGGTCTTCCTGGTCATTGTTGTCTCCCTAACCATTGCGGTTACTCCCACTCGATCGTGCCGGGCGGCTTGCTGGTGATGTCGTAGGTCACGCGGTTGATGCCGCGGACCTCGTTCACGATTCGCGTCGCGGTGCGCGTGAGGAACGCCATGTCGAACGGGTAGACCTCCGCCGTCATGCCGTCCACGCTGGTGACGGCGCGGAGCGCGCAGGCGTTGTCGTAGGTGCGCCCGTCCCCCATCACGCCCACGGTGCGCACCGGCAGCAGCACGGCGAACGCCTGCCAGATCGCGTCGTACAGCCCGGCGGCGCGGATCTCCTCCAGGAACACCGCGTCGGCCCGGCGCAGGATGTCCAGCCGCTCGCGCGTGACCGCGCCGGGAATGCGGATCGCGAGGCCCGGCCCGGGGAACGGGTGGCGGCCCACGATGTGCTCGGGCACGCCGAGCTCCCGGCCCAGCACGCGCACCTCGTCCTTGAACAGCTCCCGCAGCGGCTCCACCAGCTTCATGCGCATCCGCTCCGGCAGGCCGCCGACGTTGTGGTGCGACTTGATGGTGACGCTCGGGCCGCCATGGGCGCTGATGCTCTCGATCACGTCGGGATACAGCGTGCCCTGCGCCAGGAAGTCGGCGCCGCCGATGCGGGCGGCCTCCTGCTCGAACAC
>CAXULX010000026.1:0-49817 GCA_964252005.1 uncultured Acetobacteraceae bacterium
TGAACCTGCTGCTCGGCTTCTACACGCCGGAGGCCGGGCGCATCCTGATCGACGGCCAGGACATCGGCGGCGTGACCCAGGAAACGCTCCGGGCGGAGATCGCCATGGTGACGCAGGACACGTCGCTGCTGCACCGCTCCATCCGCGACAACATCCGCTACGGCCGCCCCGCCGCGACGCAGGCGGAGGTCGAGGCGGCGGCCCGCCGGGCGCAGGCGCACGACTTCATCCTGCAGCTGGAGGACTGGCAGGGCCGCCGCGGCTACGACGCGCATGTGGGGGAGCGCGGGGTCAAGCTGTCCGGGGGGCAGCGGCAGCGCGTCGCCATCGCCCGCGTCATCCTGAAGGACGCGCCGATCCTGGTGCTGGACGAGGCGACCTCGGCGCTCGACAGCGAGGTGGAGGCGGCGATCCAGGAGCAGCTCGACGCGCTGATGCAGGGGCGCACGGTGATCGCCATCGCGCACCGGCTCTCGACCATCGCCCGCATGGACCGGCTGCTGCTGCTGGACCAGGGGCGCATCGTGGAGCAGGGCACCCATGCCGACCTGCTGGCCCGCGGCGGCGCCTATGCCCGCGCCTGGAACCGCCAGTCCCTGGGGTTCGAGGCCGCCGCGTAGCCTTATTGCAGGAAGCCCCAGCGGTCCACCGCCGGCTCCGCCGCGGCCCATTTCCAGCGCGTGGCCTGCCGGCACAGCGACGTGGTGAACAAGGACGGGTGGTCCGCGTCCACGACGCTGAACACCACCTCCCGGCAGGTGGCGAGCGGCGTCGCGTATTCGCGCACCACGGCCAGCTCGCCCCGGGCGTTGTCGATGGGGATGGTGTGGCGGATTTGCCATGGCCGCGACTCGCCGACCGGCGCAGTCCCGGCGGCGTCGGCGATGGCGTCCTGCTCGCCCTGCTGCCGGCGGCGAACGACGTATCGGCGCACTTCGTCCACGCCGGCCCGGACACTGATGCCGACGGCGTAGCCGATGACCGGGTTCCCCGTGGCGGCCCCCGCCCCGCCGCCGGCGGCAAGGCCGGCCACGTCCGACACCGCGGCGCATCCGCCCAGCAGCATCAACCCCGCCGCCAGCAGAAGCCGGGTCACTGCAGCCCGCCCCAGCGCTCCGTCGCCGGTTCGGCCGACGCCCAGCGCCAGGCCACGCCGTCCTGGCAGATGGTCGCCGTGTAGAACGCGCGCTGCGGTCCCTGGCGCGTGTCGGCGTCCACGCTGAACACGATCTCCTTGCAGCGGAACGCGCCCACGCCGAACGCGCGGCTGACGACGACCTGGCCGGCCGCGTTGGGCTCGACCGGCAGCGTGTGACGGATCGACCAGGCTTGCAGCGTGCCGGGTTCGAGCGGCCCGGCGGCCTGGGCGATGGCGTCCTGCTCGTTGCGATGGACCCGGCGCGTCGCGTATTTCAGCCCCTCACTGGCGAGCGAGCGCACGCCGAGCCCGATGGCCGCAGCCGCCGCGGCGGAGTCGGTGACCGCCGACGCGGCCCCGGCGCCCGCGACGCCCGCGAGGTCCGCCGTGCCCTCGGTCAGCAGCGAGCCGCACCCCGGCAGCATCAGCAGGCTTGCCATCACGGCGAAGGACCACCTGCGTGGTCTTTGGAATCGTTGCATGGTGTTCCACGGGTCAAGCTGGCCTATGCCAGAACCAGATGCGGCCGCCCCGGTCAACCCCCATCGGGCCCGTCGCCTGGCCTGCGGCCTCACCAGATATTGCGTTGGAGGACCCGGGCCTCAGGGATCGCCTCCAGGCGCAGGCCGCACTCGAACAGGGTGCCGTCGCGCCAGACCTGCACGCGCATGACCTCGCCGAGCGTACGGCCGGACACCACGGCGGTGATGTCGTGGCGGCGCCTGATGGGGCGCCCGTCGATGGACAGGATGATGTCGCCCGCCAGGAGCCCGGCGCGTTCGGCCGGGCTGTGGGCGGCGACGCTCTTGAGGACGCGGCCTTCCTGGGCGGCGCCAGGCACGGCCTTGTGCTCGGTCCGCACGCCAAGCCAGACATGCGACGCTGGTGCGGAGGGCGGCGCGGCGACGGACGGTACGGTGATAGGCGGCGCGGCCATGGGCGGCGGCGTGCCCGGCCATCGCCCGGCGGGGACGGCTTGGCCCCATCCAGCCGCCTGCTCCGCCCGTTGCAGCGCCAGGGCGTTCATGGCCTCCTTCGCCATGGTCTGCAGGACCGCGAGCGTCGCGTCCTCGATGCGGGAGGGCTTGTGGTCCATCACGCATAACGTGCCCAGGGCGTAGCCGTCGTCATCGATCAAGCAGACCCCGGCATAGAACCGGATATGCGGCGGCGCCACGACGTGCGGATGGTTCTGGAACCGGGCGTCCGCCAGCGTGTCCGGCACCACCATGGCGCCGGACGGGTCGGCGATGGCGTGGTTGCAGAACGCCAGCGAGCGCGGCATCTGCTGGATCTCGGTGCCGAACGCGGCCTTGATCGATTGATGGTCGCGGCCGATCAGCGAGATCATGGCAATCGGCGCCCGCGTCAGGTGGGCCGCCATGCGCGCCAAGGTGCTGAACGGCTCCCCAGCCGGCGACTGGGCGAGCGAATACGATTGCAGCGCCGCGATCCGCGCGGACTCCATCACCACGCGAAGGGCTGGCGGACGGTCAATGCCGGGCATGGCGATCCCATCGTTTCCTGTGGCAGCCGCGAAACCTTGTCCAAACCCCACCATGGGATTGTGCCGGCCCGCAGTCCGTTGTTGTCGCAAACCCAAAGCGATTACGGAATGTTAATCAGTTTTACCCCACTATGCCAGCGTTTGCTCAGAGTGCCGCGGGATCGTCGTCCCGCTCTCGTCACGCGAATCGGAAAGGAGATGACGCCCAACGCATGCGGCCCTAAGTTGGGGCAGTGAACATCCTCGCTCCCGCCAAGGCCCGTTTGCAGATCGAGGTCGTGCACGACCTTGTGTGCCCGTGGTGCTACCTGGGCGTCCGTCGGCTGTTCCGGACGATGCGTCGGCGGCCCGACCTGATCTTCGAGCTGGCGTGGCGGCCCTTCCTGCTCAATCCCGACATGCCGCGGTCCGGGATGTCGAGGACCGACTACGTGATCCGCAAGTTCGGCGGCGAGGACCGGGCGCGGCGCCTTTACGGCACGATCACCGAGATCGGCAGCGCGGAGGGCGTCGCCTTCCACTTCGACCGCATCCGCCGCACCCCGAGCAGCGTCGATGCCCATCGCCTGGTGCGTTTCGCATCCCGCTACAACCGGGGCCGCGAAGTGGTGGAGGCGCTGTTCGCCGCGCATTTCTCGGACGGCCACGACATCGGCGACACCGCCGTGCTGCGCGCCGTGGGCTTGTCCTGCGGCCTCGACCCGACCGAGGTGCTCGCGTTCCTGCACGGCGACCATGAGGTGGACGCCGTCCACGCCGACAACCTGCGGGCGCACCGCCTGGGGATCAACGGCGTGCCGTGCTTCGTCGTCGCCGGACGCCATGCGATTGCCGGCGCCCAGGAGCCGGAGGTGATCGAGCGCCTGCTGGACATCGCCGCAATCGACGCCACGGAGCCTTGAGCGCCCGCGGCCATCGCCTGCCCGGACGCCCGTGATTTCGTAACGATAATGATATAGAATGCATCCAGCACGACGGCTGTCCGCTCCTTGAGGTGTGCCATGTACTCCACGCTTCCCGCCGCGCTCCTGGCCGCATCGCTGTCCATGGCCGCCGTGACGCCCGCCGCGGCGGCCGACATCACCCCGGCTCAGGCCGATGCGTTGCAGGCGCAGATGCGAGGCTGGGTGCGGGGCATACTCGGCCCGGACACGCGCCTGACCGGCCAGCCGGTGCAGGTCAGGCCGGAGGGCGACCATTACCGCATCGAGCTTCCATTCGGGACGCCTCGCGCCGGCCAGCCTGGCCCGGTCACGCTCTCCGCCTCTGCCCGCCCGGCCGAGGGCGGACGCTGGACGTTCGAAGGCCCCGCACTCCCCTCGCCCGCCCACTTCACGCTGGACATGCCCGCCCCGGCAAAGGAGGGGAAGGCGGCGGGAGCCAACATTCCCGTCGATTACACGATCACCATGGCGAGCCACGACAGCCGGGGCACGTTCGACCCGAGCTTTGCCACGCCCTCCACGTTTTCGACCAGTTCCCGCGGCATGCAGATCCAGGCACGGAGCGCATTGATCGACCAGCTCACCAAGATCGAGCGGTCGTCCGGCACCAGCACGCTTCGCCCATCCGGCGCCAACCGGGTGGATGTCATGGGCGACGCCGTGATCGACGGCTACGTCCTCACGTCCCGGTCCCAAGATAACCAGCCGCTGGAACTCTCGGCGCAGCAGATACGGGCGACCGGCGGGCTGACCGCCCTGTCCCGGGATCGCGCGGGAACGATCATCTCGGCGGCCCTGCGACTCGCCAGCGGCGTCCTGGCGGGACCGCCCGGCCCGGGCGGCAAGGCTCCGGCGGCGCGCCCACCGGTCGATCCCCAACTGCTGCGCACGATCCTGCAATCGCTGCAGGACCTGGCGTCCGAGTTCACCCTGGACGAGACGCTTGATGGCGTCGCCTTCCGCTCCGGGACCAGCAACGGCGCTGCAAACCAGCTCCGGATGGGCATGGGGGCCAAGTCGGAGGGCGGCCTGCTGCAGGCGTATATGGAGCTGGGCCTCGACGGCCTCGTCCTGCCGGACGTGGCGCCCGGCGCGATGGCGGAGCTGCTGCCGCGGAAGGTGGCGCTTCGCCCCGTGCTGACGGGGGTTCCCACCGAGGACGTGATCCGGTGGCTCGGCGCCTTGGGCGACGCGAAGGACGGCGCCCGCACGCCGGACGCCGCGCCGCTGTTCCGGCGTGCCGGCGTGAGCGCCGGGTTGGACAGCTTCACGGTTGACGTGGGCGGCGCGAGCTTCGCCGGCACCGGCAAGCTCACGGCCGCCTCGCCCAGCGACCTCATGGGCCAGGCGCACGTCACGGCGGCCAACTTCGACGACCTGGTCGCCCGGGTGAATGCCATCCCCGAGTTGGCCGGCGTGCTGCCGCTGTTCGTCTTTGCCAAGGGGGTCAGCCAGACGGTCGAGGGCCGCCTGGTGTGGGACATCACCTATCGCGACGACAAGCTGCTGGTGAACGGCACGGATTTGTCGGCCATGACGGGCCAGGCGCCGGCCCGGGGCAAGCCGGGACCGGACCGCCGCTGAGGCGACGGCGCCGGGCCTACGCCGCTTGGGCGGCCTGGGCGGCGATCCGGTTGAGGTTCGCCAGCACGTCCTGCCCCAGGCTCATGCGCTCGGCCACGCCCATCTCCTTCACCACCGACAGCTTGTGGTCCGGGCGCAGCCGGATCGTGCCCTTGCGGGTATTGAGCCAGGCGATCAGCCCGGCCGGGTTGCGGAAGGCGTTGCCGCGGAAGCCGATGACCATGCCCTTTGGCCCAGCCTCCACCTTCTCGACGCCCGCCTCCCGGCACAGCCGCTTCAAGGTGACCACCTGGAGCAGGTTGTCCACCTCGGGCGGCAGCGGGCCGAAGCGGTCCACCAGTTCGGCTGCCATCGCCTGCGTCTCGGCATCCGACGGAAGCGCACCGATGCGCCGGTATAGGCCGAGGCGGACCGGCAGGTCGCGCACGTAGTCCTCCGGGATCAGCACCGGCAGGCCGAGCTGGATGTTCGGCGTCCAGTCGCGGTCCTCCGTCCGCTTGCGGCCGCGTTCGGCCCGCATCTCGGCGACGGCATCCTCCAGCATCTGCTGATACAGCTCGATGCCGACCTCGCGGATATGGCCGGACTGCTCGTCCCCCAGCAGGTTGCCGGCGCCGCGGATGTCCAGATCGTGCGACGCGAGCGTGAACCCGGCGCCCAGGTTGTCCAGCGTCTGCATGACGTCCAGCCGCTTCTCCGCCGCCGCCGACAGCCGGTGGTTCTGCGGCCAGGTGAGGTAGGCGTAGCCGCGCTGCTTGCCGCGCCCGACCCGGCCGCGAAGCTGGTACAGCTGTCCCAGCCCGAACATGTCGGCTCGGTGGATGATCAGCGTGTTGACGGCGGGCATGTCGAGGCCGCTCTCGACGATGTTGGTGGACAGCAGGATGTCGTACTTGCCGTCGCCGAACTCGGTCATCACCCGCTCCAGCTCGGTCGGCGCCAGGCGGCCATGCGCCTCGATGGTGCGGGCCTCCGGCACGATCTCCCGCAGGCGGTCGGCCATGCGCGCCATGTCCTCGATCCGCGGCACCACGCAGAACACCTGGCCGCCGCGGAAGCGTTCCCGCTGCACCGCCTCCCGCACCACCACGCTGTCGAACGGCGAGATGAAGGTGCGGACCGCCAGCCGGTCCACCGGCGGCGTCGCGATCAGGCTCATCTCCCGCACGCCCGTCAGCGCCAGTTGCAGGGTGCGCGGAATGGGCGTCGCCGTCAGCGTCAGCACGTGCACGTCGGCCTTGAGCTGCTTCAGCTTCTCCTTGTGGGACACGCCGAAGTGCTGCTCCTCGTCCACGATCAGCAGTTCGAGGTCGGCGAACTCGATGCCCTTGGCCAGCAGCGCATGGGTGCCGACGACGATGTTGACGCTGCCGTCCTTGAGGCCGCGCTTGGTCTCCGCCGCATCCTTGGCCGTCACCATGCGGGACAACTGGCCGATCTTCACCGGCAGCCCGGCAAACCGCGCGGTGAAGGTCCGATGATGCTGCCGGGCCAGCAGCGTGGTCGGCACGACGACCGCGACCTGCGCGCCGGACATCGCGGCGACGAAGGCGGCGCGCAACGCCACCTCGGTCTTGCCGAAGCCCACGTCGCCGCAGATCAGCCGGTCCATCGGGCGGCCGGCGGCCATGTCCTCCAGCACGTCGCTGATCGCGCGCGCCTGGTCCTCGGTCTCGGCAAACGGGAAGCGGGCACAGAACTCGTCCCAGCTTCCCTCGGCGGGTGCCAAGCTCGCGGCCTCCCGCACGCGCCGGGCGGCGGCGGTACGGATCAATTCGCCGGCCATGTCGCGGATGCGCTGCTTCATGCGCGCCTTGCGGGTCTGCCAGCCAGCGCCGCCAAGCTTGTCGAGCGCCACGCCGCCGCCCTCGCTGCCGAAACGGCTCAGCAGCTCGATGTTCTCGACCGGCAGGTACAGCTTCTCGCTGCCATCGTAGATCAGGCGCAGGCAGTCGTGCGGTGCCGGGCCGACGCGCAGGGTCTCGAGGCCGTCGTAGCGGCCGATGCCGTATTCCTGGTGCACCACCAAGTCGCCCTCAGCGATCTCGGTCGCCTCGGCGATGAACTGGTCGGCGCGCTTGCGGCGGCGCGGCGGGCGGCTGATGCGCTCACCCAGCAGGTCCTGCTCGCTGACCACGCTGACCGGCCCGGCGACGAAGCCGCGCTCCAGACCCAGGGTGACGACGGCCGTGGCGTCGATGGGCAGGGCCTGCGCCTTCTGCCAGGTGTCGGCCTGCTCGGTCTTGAAGCCATTCTCGCGCAGGAGGTGCGCCAGGCGCTCGCGGGAGCCGCGGGTCCAGGCGGCGACCACCGTGCGGCGCCCCTGTTTCGCCCACACGGCGGCCTGCTCGCGCAACTGGCGGAACACGTTCTCCCCAGTCGCCGCCCCGGCCTTGGTGAACACGTGGCCGGGCCGCCCGCCGGCATCGATGCCCTCCGCCCCATCCGCCCGGCCGTAGGGGCTGAGCACCATCACGGGACCGCCGCCCAGCATCGCGTCCCAGCCGGCGCGGTCCAGATAAAGCCGGTCCGGCGGCAGCGGGCGATACGGCACCTCGCCGTCCCGCGGCACGGCCTGGCGCGCCTGGGCGTGGTCGGCGATCATCTCCAACCGTGCCTCCAGCACCTCCTCCGACTGGTTGTCGAGGCTCACGGACGCATTCGGCAGGTAGTCCAGCAGCGTGTTCATGCCGTCCTGGAACAGCGGCAGCCAGTGCTCGATGCCGGGGTAGCGCCGTCCGTCGGAGATCGCCTGGTAGAGCGGGTCCTCCGCGGCCTTGGGGCCGAACAGCTCGCGCCAGCCCTCGCGGAAGCGGCTCACGCTCCCGGCATCGAGCGGCACTTCGGACACGGGCCGCAGCACCAGGGCCTGCATCTTCGTAGTGCTGCGCTGGGTCGAGGGGTCGAAGCGGCGCAGGCTCTCGATGGTGTCGCCGAACAGGTCGATCCGCACCGGGTCCGGTTCGCCGGCCGGGTAGATGTCGATGATGCCGCCGCGGGTCGCGTACTCGCCCGGCTCCATCACCGTCCCGGCGCGGCCATAGCCGTTGGCCTCCAGGAACTTGAGCATCGCGTCCGGGTCCACGGTACCGCCGGCGCGCAGCACGAGGCTCACCCCCTCAAATGCCGGGCGGGGCGGCACGCGCTGCACCAGGGCGTTGACGGTGGTGAGCACGAGGCGTGGCCGGCTCGCCGGCTCCAGCAGGCGCGCCAGGGTGGCGATGCGTTCGGAGACGATCTCCGGGTTGGGCGAGACGCGGTCGTAGGGCAGGCAGTCCCAGGCGGGGAAGCGCAGCACCTCGATGTCGGGCGCGAAGAACGCGAGCGCCTCCGTAAGGCGGGCCATGCGGCTGTCGTCGCGGGCGGCGTGCAGGACCGAGCCCTTGTGCTCGGCCCGGCGCCGGGCGAGCAGTAGGGCGTCGAAGCCCTCGGGCGCGCCGTGGATGGTGGCGGTCATCGCGGCTGGCCCTCGCCGTCCTCGGCCGCCCGGCGGATCGCGCGCAGCATGGGGGTGTCGCAGTCGGCCGGGATCGGCTGCCGCCCGGTCAGCCAGTCCGCCAGCATGGCGTCAGGCAGTTCCATGACTTCCTCCAGCGCGTCGAGGTCGGCGTCGGTGAAGGCGGCGATCCGGGCGCGGACGTAGCCGCCGATCAGGATGTCGTTCTCATAGGTGCCGCGGTGCGTGGCGCGGAACAGGATCCGGCGGCGCCGATGCTCGCTCGCGAAGTCGGGGGGCGGGTCGATGTCGGTCTGCTGCACTCTTGGGTCCCTGGCGGTGGGCTGTCATATAGCGGCACCCTCCCATAAAGTCAGCCCGCCCGTGCCGCCAACCCAACCATCATCCAAAATCGCGGACGATCCGCTTCTGCCGTTGTTTGGCCCGGTGACCGGGCTGCGCGGCGTCGGCCCGGCGCTGGCCAAGCTGATCGAGCGCGTCGCCGGCGGCCCCCGGGTGCTGGACCTGCTGTTCCACATGCCGGAGTCCTACCTGGACCGCCGTGCCCGCCCGACGATCCGGACGGCGCAGCCCGGACAGGTCGCGACGCTCACGGTCGAGGTCGTGCGGCAGGACGCGCCGGAGACCGCGCGGCAGCCCTGGCGGGTCACCTGCACAGACGGCACCGGCTTCATGGAGCTGGTCTATTTCGGCCGCCCGCCGCCCCGCCCCCTGCTGCCCGGTGCGAAGCTCGTGGTGTCCGGCAAGCTGGAGGGCTTCGGCGACCGCCTGACCATGCCCAAACCGGACCATGTCGTGCCCGCCGCCCATGCCAGCCTGCTGCCCGGCATCGAGCCGGTCTGGCCGCTGACCGCCGGGCTGTTCCCGGGCCAGCTTCGCAGCGCCATGCGCCATGCCATGGAGCAGGTGCCGGAACTTGACGAGTGGCACGACCCGGCGCTGCTGCGCCGCGAGGGTTGGCCGGGCTTCCGCGACGCGCTCCGGGCGGTGCAGCAGCCGGACGCGCTGCCGCTGGTGGACCGGGCGCGGCGGCGGCTTGCCTATGACGAGCTGCTGGCGCACCAGGTCGCGATGGCCTGGATGCGCCAGCGGGAGCGGCGGCGGCCCGGCCGGGCGCTGCCGGGGGATGGACACCTGCGGGCGCAGACCCTCGAACGCTTCGGCTTCACGCCTACGCCCTCGCAGCACCAGGCGCTGGCGGAGATCGACGCCGACCTCGCCGCACCGCGCCGCATGTTGCGGCTGCTGCAGGGCGACGTGGGGTCCGGCAAGACGCTGGTGGCGCTGCTGGCGATGCTGCGCGCCGCCGAGGCGGGCGCGCAGGCCGCGCTGATGGCGCCGACCGAGGTGCTGGCGAAGCAGCACCACCGCACCCTGTCCCGCCTGGCGCCGATCCCGGTCGAGCTGCTGACCGGCTCGGTCAAGGGCGTCGCGCGGCGCAACGCGCTGATCGGCATCGCCAACGGCCGGACCAAGCTGATCGTCGGCACCCATGCGCTGTTCCAGGACGCGGTGGCCTACCACGACCTGGCGCTCGCGGTGATCGACGAGCAGCACCGGTTCGGCGTGGACCAGCGCCTGCTGCTGGGCGGGAAGGGCGAGACGACCGACGTGCTGGTGATGACGGCGACGCCGATCCCGCGCACGCTCCTGCTGACGCAATGGGGCGAGATGGAGGTGAGCCGGCTGCTGGAGAAGCCCGCCGGGCGCAAGCCGATTCGTACCACGGTGCACTCGCTGGCGACGCTCGCGGAGGTGGTGGAAGGGATCGGCCGCGCGCTGGACCGGGGGGAGCGGGTGTATTGGGTGTGCCCGATGGTGTCGGAAAGCGAGCTGATCGACCTCGCGGCGGCGGAGGCGCGGTTCGCGACGCTGCACGCGCGGTTCGGCGGGCGCGTCGGGCTGGCGCATGGGCAGATGGACCCGGGCGCACGCGACGGCGCGTTGGCGGATTTCGCCGCCGGGCGCAGCCAGCTTCTGGTGGCGACCACGGTGGTCGAGGTGGGCGTCGATGTGCCGGAGGCCAGCATCATGGTGATCGAGCACGCCGAGCGGTTCGGCCTGGCGCAGCTCCACCAGCTGCGCGGCCGGGTCGGGCGGGGGGCGGCGCAGAGCTTCTGCCTGCTGCTGCATGAGGATGGGCTGACGGACACCATGCGGCGGCGGCTGGGGCTGCTGAAGGACACGGAGGACGGGTTCCTGATCGCCGACGAGGATTTCCGGATACGCGGCGGCGGGGATGTGCTGGGGAAGCGGCAGTCGGGCCTGCCAGGGTTCCGCTTGGCGGACCCGGCGCAGCATGAGGGACTGTTGCAGATGGCGAGCCGGGATGCGGCGGTGCTGCTGGACCGGGACCCGGACTTGGCGAGTGCGCGGGGGCGGGCGGTGGTCGGGCTGTTGCGGATGTTTGACCGTGGGGCGGGGATGCGGACGTTGGAGGCGGGATAGCGGTCGATCCGACCGTTTCAGTTCCGCCGCCACTCGTCTAAACAGCACCGAGACCAACGCCGGAGCCGCGGGCCTTGTCCACGAAAGTCAACCTCCTCGCCATCTCGTTCGTCATCGTGCTGCTGCCGTGGCTGGTTTGGCGATGGGGACCGATACGCCGGGTGGCGCCGCTCGCGGTGGTGCAGATCCTGGTCGGCGTGCTGCTGGGCCCGTCCTGCTTTGGGCAGGTCGCGCCGGCGCTGCACGCGGCCCTGTTCACCCGGCCCGTCCTGGCTGCGCTCGACGGCGTGTCCAGCCTGGGCGTCCTGCTCTACGTCTTCGTCACCGCGCTGCATCTCGATGCGGCCATGCTCCGGCGCGACGGGCGCATGTTCGGCGCCCTGGCTCTCGGGAGCGTCTCGGCGCCGCTCCTGCTGGGGCTTGGCGCCGGGGCTTGGATGCTGCATGCCGTGCCCGGCGCATTGGGGCCGCTCGGCAGCAGCGGCGCCTTCGTCGCGGCGATTGGCATCTGCATCGCCGTCACCGCCCTGCCGGTGTTGGCGGCTGTCCTGCAGGAAATGGGGCTGTTGACCGTGCGGATCGGCCAGACGGCGCTGGCGCTCGCGGCGCTCAACGACGCGGCGCTTTGGGTGTTGCTGGCGGTCTTGCTGGCGTTTGCCGGGTCCGGTGGCGGCGCTGGCGGCTTGCTCCTTCTCGGCACGGCGCTCGCGTGGTTCGCGCTGCTGCTCGTCGTCATCCGGCCCTGGCTCGCGCGTCTTGCCGGGGCGGGCGATCAGGCGCTTCTGATCGCCGGGTGCGCCCTCGCGATCCTGTCGGCCTGCGTGTCGGAGGCGTTGGGGACCGGCTACCTGATCGGCGCCTTCGTTGCCGGCGCCATCATGCCGGCGACGAGCCGGACGGCACTGCTCGGCCGCCTCGAACTGGTGACGGCGACGGTCCTGCTGCCGTTCTTCTTCATGGCAACCGGGCTCAAGGCGGTCATCGAGCCGGGCTCCGCGAGCTTCCTCGGGCTGCTCGCGGTCAGCGTGGGCGCGACGGTGGTTGGCAAGCTGGCCGGCACGGCCCTTCCCGCGCGCCGGGCGGGTTTCTCCTGGGCCGAGAGCCTGTCGCTTGGCGCCATGATGCAGACCAAGGGCCTCATGGAGGTGGTGGTGCTAACCACAATGCATGATGCGGGGCTGATCGGCGTGCCGGTGTTCTCCGGGATGGTCGCCATGGCCGTCATCTGCACCGTGCTGACCGCGCCGGCAGTGCGGCTGTGCCAGAAGTTGGAAGGGCGGCGCAGGCGAGTCGATGGCCTGGCGCATAAGACCGGCTGAGGAACGCGGGGCCGGATGATTTCGGTCCAGGTCACAGGCGAGACAGAGCGGAACCAATGACAAGAAAGCCGATGACGCTGGAAGAAATCATGGCGACACGCCCGAAGATGGACCTCACAAAAATTGCGGCGACGGCCGAAGAGGATATACGCCGGCACTCAATCGAGGATGGCGAGAACCCCGACGCACCGCTTCCGCCGTTTCGTCCGGCGCCGAATGTGTGGGCGATCCGGAAACGGTAGCGCAGGCACCGCTCGGTTCGCTGGGCTACTCCGCAGGAGCAGCCGGCGCCGCCGCAGGCGCCTCCCCCGCCCCGCCCCCAGGCTTCGGCCGGTTCATCATCGCCCCCGTCATCGGGATGAAGAACACCCCCACGTCCTTCCGGGACCGAACCTTCCCATCCTCATCCTTCGTGTAGACATACAGCAACTGTCCCCGCTTGAACGGCTGCCCAATCGGGATCAGCATCCGCCCGCCAGGCTTCAACTGCTTGAACAGCTCCGGCGGCGCGTATTGCGCGGCGCAGGTGACGATGATTACGTCGAACCCGCCCTTCACCTCCGGCCAGCCGAAATAGCCGTCGCCCACCCGGGTCTGCACGTTGTCGTAGCCGAGCGGCGCGAAGACCTTGCCGACCGCCTGGCCCAGCGGCTCGATGATCTCGATGGAATAGCTGTGCGCGACGATGCGGGACAGCAGGGAGCTTTGGAAGCCGCTGCCGGTGCCGATCTCCAGCGTCGTGTCGCCGGGCTGCGGCTTGCACACCTGGGTCATGTAGGCTTGGCCGAGGTAGTCGGACAACGCCGAGCCGTAGCCGAGCGCCCAGGGCTTCGGGTCGTCCTCATAGGCGACGCCGGACTGCGAGCGGTGCTCGGGATAGACGTAGTGGAAGTATTCGCGCGGCACCTCCCGGAACGCGCGCAGCACGGCCGGGTCGGCGGCGCCGAGGCGCTCTTTCAGGTAGGTCTCGATCCGCTGCATCGCCGCGGGCTTGCGGGCCTGGATCGCCTGGAACTGCGCCTCGGTCAGGTCGGTGGGACGGCCGGACTTGCGCATGGCGTCCATGTAGGCGTCCCGCGTCCAGGTCGCGGCCCGCGCGCTCCCGACAAACGGCGCGGCCATGGCGCCCGCCAGCACGGCGCGGCGGGTCAGGTGGTGGGGGATGGCTGCCACTGGACGGTCTTTCGGACGGAGGGATAAGCGAGGTAGGTCACGACATAGAGCAAGGCGGCGATCAGCAGAACCCTGTCGA
The DNA here is from genome assembly GCA_964252005.1 of uncultured Acetobacteraceae bacterium. Taxonomy (GTDB): domain Bacteria; phylum Pseudomonadota; class Alphaproteobacteria; order Acetobacterales; family Acetobacteraceae; genus CAHJXG01. Next base: position 13,650 of record CAXULX010000026.1, read on the forward strand.
AGCCGGACTGCACCGCGACGAGGTTGGCGAGCGGCGTGGCGACGACGGAGAACGCGCCGTTCAGGCCCCAGGCCCAGGGCAGGAACCCGCCCCCGGCGCTGCCGGCGCGGGCCAGGCCGAGCGGGAACGGCATGCCGAGCGCCAGCGACACCGGCGCCACAAGCGCCACGACGACCGCCGCGCGCAGCAGCCAGGGCAGCCCCAAGGTCGCCAGCAGGAACGGCTGCAGCCCCAGCAAAGCCAGGGCGCACCAGGCCACGACCACCGCGGCCGACAGGGCGATGCCGACCTGCCGCACCCGGTCGGCCAGCAGGCTGCCCACCCCGGAGAACACCAGCATCCCGGTCAGCACGAGGGCGAAGGCGCCGGTGCGGTCGTTGAGGTAGAGGCTGGCCTTCTCGATCAGGAAGATCTCGATGAACAGGAAGCCGAGGCCGAGCGAGGCGAAATACAGGATCGGCCGCAGCATCGCCGGGCGCCCGGACCGCGCGCCGGCCACGCGCGGCGCCAGCAGCGGCACCGCCAGCACGACGAGCGCGATCACGATGGCTTGCAGCAGCACTGCGAGGTTCACGAGTTGCCCGACCTCGGCCTGCGGCAGGATTTCCAGCCGTTTCAGGATCGTGGGAAGCTGCCCGAGGCGGAGCACGGCGTAGTAGGACGGGCGGTCGAGGGTGATCGGCGCCAGGTTGAAGGCATCCTGCGACTCGCTGCGCTCACCCCGCAGCACCTGCCCGGCCTCATCCGCCACCGCATCCTCCGACCCGGCGCCGGAGGTCACCTCGCCATTCTCGAAGCTGACGGCCGGCAGGTCGTTGTAGATGCCGGCGCGGGCGGCCTCCACGTCGATGCCGGGGTAGTACGACACGTCGAACGACCGCTCGTCGCAAAACGCGCGCACGGCGGCGATGCGGGCCGAGGTCCACGGTTCGTTGCCGACCAGGATGCGGAGGTTCCAGGCGGAGCGGTACACCACGACATGCGCGGCGGGGTCAGCGACGTGCGCGCGGCGCAGCGCCTCACGCACCGTCGCCAGCACGCGGACGGCATAGACCGGGAACTCCCGGATCGAGACCGGGATCGACACCAGCCCATTGGGCGCGAGGGCGCGGAGGTAGCCGGCCATCGCCTCCGCGGTGTAGGCGGCGCTGTTCGCCTCGGCCGCTTCCAGGAAGTCCCCGGCGAGATCGACCAGATCGTAACGCCCGCCGCCATGCGCCATCGCGAGCGGGCTGTCGGGGGACAGGCTCACGCGCGGGTCCGCGGCCAAGGCGGGGGACGGGCCGAGGCCGTGGCGCAGGGCATCGAGCAGCACCGGGTCGGGTTCCAACGCATCGACGGGGCCGGCCCCCAGGTCGAGGGCCTGCCGCACGCGGAAGCCGCCGCTCGTGCCGGCGAGCAGGACGCGGGCGCCGGGCATGAGGCGATATGGCAGGGCGTCGAGCGCCGCCGGGGCGTAGGCGGCGGTGGCGCCCTCGGCCCGGGGGAGCGCCGCGATGCGGTTGCCGTCGCGATACAGGCCAAGCGCCTGCGGCGGCCCCGGCACGCCCAACATGCCGGCGTTGTTGGACACGTCGGTATCGACCCGCTCGGTGAAGTCGTCCAGCAGCGCATACACCCCGCGCGGCGAGCGGATTTCGGCCACCTGCCTCGCGTCCGGCACATGCAGCGGGGCGTAGATCGCCTTGAAATCGTTGTAATCCGCACACGCGTCGAGCAGCAGCACGGCCTCGCTCGCCACCAGCGCCGCGAGGGCCGCGAGGCCGACCCGGACCGGGTGCCGGCCGAACCAGGCGCTTGCGGCCAGCAGCGCCAGCAGCGCCGCCACAAGCTGAAACGGATGCAGCACGTTCATCAAGGCCAGCACGAACGCCGCCCCCGCCCCGGCGCCGGTCAGGTCGAAGCCGTACACCCGGGCCACCCGGTCCTCATTCAACACGAAGGTCAGGCTGATGTACAAACCCGTCAGGAAGAAGAACGGCAGCAGGACCGCGTAGTACAGCGCGATGTAGCCCAGCTGCGGCAGGAAGGTCACCGCGTTCTGCAATTGCAACGGGTTGAACGGGTTCGCGGTGGTGGCCTGATAGCCGCCCGCCGCGGCCAGCACCAACGCCACCGGCAGCCACGTCAGCAACGCCGCCCCGTGCCGCACCGCCCAATCCCGCGCGAGCGCCACGGCCACGCCGCTGAGCGCGAAGCCGACCATGACGATGGAGATGACCCAGTAGCCGTATTCCGACCACTTCGCGACGGCGAAGTACCGGGTGAGCGCGATCTCATACGCGACCGCGGCGCCCGAGATCAGGAACAGCGGCAGCAGCGACATGGGCGTGCGGCCCCTCACGGCCATGACCGTCACGGCCAGACCCGGCGGGTGATGAAGTCCTGCAGCAAACCGTCGAAGCGTCCGGGCTCGTCCACGAACAAGGCGTGCCCGGCAGCGGCGAACAACGCGGTCTCCGCCGTCGGGTGCTGCGCCGCGAGGTTGGCCGCCTGCTCAGCAAACCGGGGCCGGACGACATACAGGACGGGCTTGGTCACGGAGTACACCGCCTCCCGCCAGTAGCTGCGCGGCGCCCCGTAGTTGGCGAGCCGTGCGGCCACGCCGGGCGGCGTGCGCAGCGCGGCGTCGGTCAGGCGCGACAGGTACGCCTCGCCGGGGGCGCTGCGGAACATGCCCTGCACGAAGCGGCGCATCTGCACCTCCCGCTCCAGCGGCCGGCCGCGGCGCAGCGGCAGGCCGGAGGGTTTCGGCGGCGGCTCCTCGCCGATGGAGTTGTCGATCAGCACGAGGCCGGCCAGCCGCGAGTCCCCGGCCTGCTGCACATAGGCCAAGCTGTCGAGCACCCCCAGCGACCAGGCGACCAGCAGCACCGGGCGGCCGCCCAGCGCCGTAATGAGGTCGCCGATGTCCTGGCCGCGCCGGGTGGGGGTATAGCCCTCCGGCGGGATGTCGCTGTCGCCCTGGCCGCGCGGGTCGAGCGCCACGACGTGGTAGGCGCGGGAGAAGGCGGCGATCTGCGCCTGGAAGATCCAGGCCGGCATCGCCCAGCCCGGCACGAACACGATGGTGGGCGCCCGGGGCGGCCCGCCCTCGATCAGATGCAGCCGAACGCCGTCCGATGTCCTGAACGACAGGTCGGCCGCCCATGCCGGCGCGGCCAGCGACGCGAGCAGCAGCGTCAGCACAGGCACGAACCACGAAAGGCGATGAGCACGCATTCCGTGTTATGGCCGGAAGCATCGCAGCCGTGTCAACCGGGCGCTGCGCGGACAGGCCATTTTCCCAGGAGGCTTTGCTTGAGCGACGACCATGATCCCGGCCGCCTCCGCCAAATCGTCGCGGCCGTCATCCTGCTGGCCGCCCTGGTCGGCGGCGGCCTGTGGCTGACCGGGGCGCTGCGGGGTGCGGCGACGATCCAGGACTGCGTGTCGGCCGGGCGGACCAACTGCGCGCCCATTCGAAATTAGTGCGCGATGTCCTAATGCGCGATGTCCTGGGGCACGCTGGCGGACCGGAGCTGCAGGTCGCGCATGCCGGCCCCGATGACGACGGCGACGCCGAGCAGCAGGGCGCAGACGCCGAACGCAAGCTGGAAGCCGTCCACCAACGCGCCCCGGGCGAGGCCGAGACTGCCGAGGTCGGCCATGCCCTCCGCCCCGCCGCGCAGGGCGCCGAGGTCAACACTGTTGGCGATTCCAGCGGCATGCAGCCCGGCGTTGAAGCGGGATACGAGAAGCGAGCCGACGATGGTGCTGCCGAACGCCCCGCCCATGGAGCGCAGGAACAGCAGGGACCCCGTCGCCGCCCCCACGTCGCGCCGCGCCGCCGCGTTCTGCACCTGCATCAGCACGCTCGGCATGGTGGCGCCGGTGCCGACGCCCAGCAGCGCCGTGCAGGGCAGCACGAGCCAGAGCGGCGCGCTGCCGGCCAGCACGGCGAGGCCCACGAACCCGGCGACCGAGGCCAGCAGGGCCGTCAGCACGATGCCCTTCGTGCGCCCGATCCGCCGGGCATATTGGCCCGATACGAAGGCGCCCACCACGGTCGCCACCAGGAACGGCATGACCATCAACCCGGACCCGGAGGCGTCCAGCCCCAGCACGAGCTGAAAGTACAGCGGCAGCAGGAACGTCGCGCCGAACAGGCCGAGCGAGGTGAAGAACGCGATCAGCACGCCGCGCAGGAACACCGGATTGCCGAACAGGTGCGGCGGGAGGATCGGGTCGGCCACGCGCCCTTCCTGCCAGATCAGCAAGGCCAGCAGCACCACGCCCAGGGCGCCCATGCCCAGCACCGGCGCCGAGGCCCACGGGAACTCCGTGCCGCCCCAGCTCAGCATCAGCAGCAACGCCGTGACGCCGCCCGCCAGCAGCGCCGCGCCCACGCCGTCGATGCGGGCGTCCCGCCGCTGCACCGGCATGGTCCGCAGCGCCCGGTCGCACAGCCACATGGCGGCCAGCCCGACCGGCAGGTTGATCCAGAACACCCAGCGCCAGGACAGATGATCCGTCACGTAGCCGCCCACGAGCGGCCCGGCCACGGACGCCACGCCCCACATCGACGCCATGTAGCCCTGGTAGCGCCCCCGCTCCCGCGGCGACACCACGTCCGCCACCGCGGCCTGCGCCATCGACAGCAGCCCGGCGCCGCCCAGGCCCTGCAGCGCCCGTGCGCCGATCAACTGCGGCAAGGTCTGCGCGAAGCCGCAGATCATGCTGGCGGCGATGAACAGCACGAGCGCCGGCAGCAGCAGCGCGCGGCGCCCGTAGATGTCCGACAGCTTGCCGTAGATCGGCGTCGCCGCCGTGCTGGTCAGCAAGTAGGCCGTGACGATCCAGGACAAGTGCCCGAACGCGCCCAGGTCGGCGGCGATGGCGGGAACCGCGGGGATCACCACCGTCTGGTCCAGCGACGCCAGCAGGATGCACAGCATGATGCCGATGATGACGCGCTTGATCTGCTGGTGGGTATAGGCCGGGATCGCCTCGGACGCCGCCGGGATCGGGTCGATGGGGATGTCGGCCATCAGACCGGCATACTCCCCTCCTCCCGGCATGTCAGCCCCATCAGGCCGCCGGGCATTTGCCCGCCAGGGCATCGCGCAGCAGCCGGTCCAGGATCACCGCCCGTTGCCGGTAGGTATGCTGGGCGAGCACGCGCGTCCGGGCGGCGTCGCCGATGGCGCGGGCACGGGCCGGGGTCAGGGTTCTCAGGTGGTCCGCCACCTCGGCGCCGCTTCGTGCCACCAGCACCTCCTCGCCGGGTTGCAGGAACAGCTCGATGCCCTCCCAAGCGTCGGTGATCAGGCACGCGCCGGCCCCGGCCGCCTCGAACACCCGGGTCGCCGGGGAGAAGCCCACTTCCGCCATGCTGTCGCGCGCGACGTTCAGCACGGCGAGCGCGGAGCAGTTGAAGGCGTTGTGGTCCGCCGTGCCCACGTGCCCGACCGCGCGGACGTTGCCCGGCACCGCCTTGTCATGCCATCCGTTGCCGCCCAGCAAGAAGCTCTGTCCGGGACAGCGGGTCGCGGCGTCTAGGAAAAAGGCGTTCACCCGCGCTTCCCGGTCCGGCAGGCGGTTGGCGAGGAAGGCGAGGTCCGCCCGGTATCGCGGCATCGCCGGGACCGGATGGTGCGTCGCCGGGTCGAGCGCGTTGTAGATCGGCACGCATCGCCGCGCCCCGAGCGCCAGGTAGGCATCGACGACCGGCGGCCCGCCGCCATAGGTCAGGACGAGGTCGAGTTCCGCCAGCGCGCGGCGCATGGGATGGGCCGGGTCCGTGCGAATGGCGGCGAGGGTCGCGGGCGCATCCACGTCCATGAACGCCCGGACGGCGCCGGGCCGGGCGTGCCGGAGGATGCCGGCCAGCAGCTCGTCGTCGAACACGCCGACGCCGCTGGCCTTCATCACGACGTCGGCGCGCGACGCCTCGGCCAGCACCGCCTGCACGCCGGCGGCCGTCGCGGGATAGACGGTGACGCGCGCCCAGTCCGGCGGCTCGATGTCGCGGTGGCTCTGCCGGTCGAAGGCGTCGGGTTCGTAGAACGTGATGCCGTGGCCCAGCCGGGCCAGCGCGCCCAGCAGGCCGCGGTAGTAGGTCGCGGCGCCATTCCAATAGGATGACAGCAGGCTTGATCCGTAGAAGGCGATGTCCATCAGGCGCTCAGGGTCCGGGGGGCGTCGAGCCGGTCCAGGATGCCGAACAACTCGTCCACGCGGTGCGCGCAGCTATGCCGGGCGCGGATGGTGGCGAGGCCGTGTGCGGCAAGCGCCGCGGCGTGGGCCGGGTCGGCGTCGAGGGCCGCCAAATGCCGCCGCATCGCCTCGCCGTCCTGCGCCATCAGGAAGTCCTGGCCCGGCGTGAACAGCCCCTCCGCATCGTGCCACGGGGCGGAGACCAGGGGGATGCCGCAGGCCAGCGCCTCGAACACCCGGATGGTGGGGATGCCGGGCAGCGCGGTGGCGTAGAAGCGGCGCGGGACGTGCACCGTCATCTTGTGCCGGGCGAAGACGCCGGGCGCCTGCGCGTTCGGCAGCCAACCGCGATACCGCGCGCCGTGCCGGGCGAGCATGGCCAAAGCCGGCTCGGGATAGCGCACGCCGTACACGTCGAGCGGGAGGGACAGCGCGGCGGCGGGGGCGAACAGGAACGCCTCCAACTCCGCCGTGCGCTCGCCGTCGCCCCAGTTGCCGATCCAGACGGCGCCGGCGCGCGGATGCCCGGTGGCCGGTGGATGGAACAGGCGGGTGTCGGCGGCCTCATGCCAGACGAACACACGGCCGCCCCAGCCCCAGGCGCGGTAGATCCCCGCCAACGCCTCCCCGAAGGCGAGCACGCCGTCATACGCCGACAGGTCGTAGCGGCGCATGGCGTCGGGGTCGCTCGCGGCGCGGTGGTGGGTGTCGTGGAACAAGAGGCGGAAGCGATGGCCGGCGCGGCGCAACCGGCCGATGCCGGCCACCAGCACGGGTTCGTTCCATTCGTGCACGACCACGACGTCGGCGCCGTCCACGAGTTCGGCCAAGTCGGCGCCGGGCTGGTAAACGATGCTGGACAGTTCGGGATAGGCGTCCTGCCAACCCGCCTCGGCCGCCGGCCCGCCATCGGCCCGCAGGTTCTCGCGGCTCCAGGCGCCGGCGGGTTCAAAGGCGCGGACCTCGTGCCCGCGCGCCGCCAGGTCGCGCAACACGCCGCGCAGGAAGTGCGCGTTGCCGTGGTTCCAGCAGGATGCGAGGGAATGGGTGAAATAGACGAAGCGCATCAGGCCCGCACGGCCGCGCCGCGATGCACGGCGAGCGTGCCGGCCGCCATGTGTTCCACCGTGTAACGCCGGGCACGGTCCCGCGCCCGCGCGGCCCAGGGGTCCGGCGCCGCCAGGGCCTGCTGCAAAGCCGGAAGCAGCCCGGCCTCCTCCGCCACGAAGATCGCGGCGCCGTCCCACAGCTCGCGGAACCCGGGCGTGTCCGAGAGAACCAGCGCCATGCCGGCCTGCGCGGCCTCCAGCACCGCCAGGCCGAACGGCTCGTAGCGCGCCATCGAGGCGAACACCGTGGCCCCGGCATACTCGGCGGCGAGCGCGTCCGGAGCCAGGGTGCCGAGCAGCCGCAGGTGGTGGAACCGCACCTCGGATCCCTCCGGGCTGCATGTCGGGCCGGCGGCCAGGATCGGCGCATCCAGCCCGGGGGCGGCCCGGTCGAGCCAGTCCGCCGCCTTGCCGGCGTCCCACAGGCGGCCAGCCGTGAGCACGCCGGGACGCCGGGGCCGCGAGGCGGCCGGCAAGGCGCGGCTGCCGTTGTGCACGACGTGGATCGGCATGGGGCCATGGGCGGCCTCCGTCGCCCGGGCGTGCGCGGCGCTCGGCGCGATCACCTGCTTGGAGGCCAGCAGGCCCGCACGGGTGGCCGCGCTGCGCCAGGCGAAGTCGTCCGGCATCGGCCCGCCGCGCACCGCACGCCACCAGGTCGCCACGCAGGAATGCGCGACCGACACCACCGGCGCCGGCCAGCGCGCCGCCCCGACCAGCGCCGGCGCATGCAGGTGCACGCTGTCCACGCCACTGAGCGCCGCGAGCGCGGCCAGGCGTTCGCTGACCCGGCCAAGCTCCCCCGCCGTCGCCGCGGTCCAGTCCAGCGGCAGGCCGGTGTCGACCAGGCGCAGCCCGGGCACGGCCTCGGCCTCGGCGCGCTGCGCCGGGGTGGGGGACGGCCCCAGGACGGCCAGCACCACCTGGATGCCGCACTCCGCCAGCCCGCCCGCGAGGTCGAGCGAGTAGCGCCAGGTTCCGCCCACCGCGTCGGTCGTCATCAGCAGCCGAGACGCCGGGCGCCCTACCCCGTCCGGCACGCCTGTTCCAATTCCCGCAACGGCAACGGCCGATCCTCCTGGATGTCGGAGAACGACGAGAACTGGCCGAGGTAGTGGGAGTGCGCCCGCTCCCACGCGGCCTCGTCGGGCAAGCCGAACAGCCGGCGGTAGTCCGGCGAACTGGGATAAGGGTAGAGCGGGACGGGATCGTTCGCCCACACGCCGGCCGCCCGCAGCCGCTCCCGCCAGGCCGCCACCAGCGCATCGTCGTCGCCCTGGGTTTCCAGCAGGTTGGCCTGCACGAAGGGCACATGCCGCCGGGCCAGGATGAGCAGGTCCGCCAACTCGTCGGTCGTCAGCTTGCATCGCTTGTCGAGCGCCGCGCGGCCGTGCTCCGTCAGGCTCTCGACGCCGGCCTCAATCGACACGCAGCCGGCGGCGCCGAGCAGGGCCAGCATGTCGGGCTTCCACAGGTCGATCCGGGTCTGCACGCCGAACTCGATGGCCCGGTCCCGCAACGCCTCCAGCAAGGGACGCTGCGGCAGGAAGATCTCGTCGATGAAATAGACGTATTCGACGCCCTGCGCGATCAGGCCGTCGATCTCCGCCAGCAGCGGCGCCAGGTTGCGCCGTCGATATTTGTCGCGGAAGTCGATCTTCGCGCAGAAGCTGCACGAATACGGACAGCCGCGTGAGGCTTCCACCTCCGCCCCGGGCTTTGCCGCCGAGCGGTCGAAGCGGTGATGGTGGTGGTGGTGCCGCCGCACCCATTCGTCGGGCCAGGCCAACGGCGCCAAGTCGACGAAGCCCGCGGCCTGCGGCCCGCCCGCCTGCCGCAGCGTGCCGTCCTCCAGCGTCGCCGTGCCCAGCACCACGCCCGCGCGCCCGCCGGCCGCCAGCGCCGCCACGACCTCCTCGCACTCGCCCAGCACGACGGCATCGACGCCCAGCTTACGCAATGTGGCGCCGGGCGTCGCCGAGCCGTGCGGGCCGACCGCGACCGTCCGTCCGCCCTGCCCGGCCAGCGCATCGAGCATCTGCCGCGGCACCCGAAGCTCGGGCGGCGCGCAGCGCCAGAACAGGTAGCTCGGCGCCGTCGCCACCACGGTCATCGCCGGGGTGAAGGCCCGGACCTGCTCGGCCAGTTCCGCGTAGGACTGGCCCATGAGGTGGCCATCGAGCAGCAGCACCTGATGCCCGTCCCGCTCCAGCAGGGCGCGGCAGTAGCCAAGTTCCAGCGGCAGGTGCGGCTCGCGGCAGCCGAAGTAGATGCTGCCCTCGAAGGTCCAGGGCGGGTTGAGCAGCGCCACCCTCATGCGGCGTCCCCGGCCGCCACCGCATGCTCCCGTTGCGGGCGTTCCGTGGCGATCCACTGCGAGAGCCGCCGCAAGCCGTCGCGCCAGCCGACCGCCGGCCCCAGCGCCAGCGCGGCCGTGGCCCGGCGGGTGTCGGCCACGAAGTATCGCTGGTCGCCCGGCCGCCAGTCGGAGAAGCGCAGGTCGGCGGATCGCCCGGTGAGCTGCGAAATCTCCGCCAGGATCTGCAGCAGCGTCACCGCGTTGGCCGGGCCGCCGCCGAGGTTGAACGCGGTGCCGGACACCTCGGCGATGCGGCCCCACGCCGCGAGGTAGGCGTCCACCGCGTCGTCCACGTACATCACGTCGCGCACCTGCCGCCCGTCGCCGTAGATGCTGATCGGCCGCCCGGCTTGCGCGGAGTAGAGGAAGTGGGCGAGCCAGCCCTGGTCCTCCGTGCCCAGCTGGCGCGGGCCGTAGATGCAGCTCATGCGCAGCACGCAGGCCGGCACGCCGAAGCCGCGGGCATAATCCAGCACGTACTGGTCGGCCGCGCCCTTGGAGCATCCATAGGGCGTGTAGAAGCTGAGCGGCCGGTCCTCCCCGACGCCGTGGCGGCGCAGCGCCGGGTCTTCCGGCAGGTAGGCGTCGCCGTCGCGGGCCAAGGCGATGTCGGCCAGGTTGCCATAAACCTTGTTGGTGCTGGCGAACACCAGCGGCGGCGGCACGGGCTGCCGGCGCAGTGCCTCCAGCAGGAACAGCGTGCCCCGCAGGTTGACATCGAAATCCCGCTCGGGATCGGTCAGGCTGGTGGTGACGGCGACCTGCGCCGCCAGATGGAACACCGCGCGGGCGCCGCTCGCGGCCTGCTCCAACCGGTCGCGGTCGCGCAGGTCGGCGATGACCGAGGCGATGCGCTCGGGATGGCGCCGGCGCAGCCAGGCGAGGTTCGCCTCGACGCCGGGCCGCGCGAGCGCGTCGTAGATCAGCACGTCATGGCCGTCCTGGGCCAGCCGGTCGGCGAGGTTGCTGCCGATGAACCCGGCGCCGCCGGTGATCAGGATAGGGCGCTGGTCGGGGCCGCGCATCCTCATGCGACGAGGCCGCGCTGCTCAAGCTCCCGCCGCGCATCCTGCACGTGGTCCTCCGCCTGCTGCTGCCGCACCCATTCGGCCAGTTCGCCCAGGCTGTCCTCGAAGCTGCGCCGCGACTCGAAGCCCAGCACGTCCCGCGCCAAGCGGATGTCGGCGAAGCAGTGGCGGATGTCGCCGACGCGGGCCTTGCCCACCACCTCCGGCAGGAGGTGCGGCACGCCCATGGCGCCGGCCAGCGCCGCGCCGACCTCGGCGATGCTGACGTCGCGCCCGCTCGCGATGTTGAACACGTGGCCCGGCGCGTCCGGATGCTCCAACGCCAGGATGAAGGCGCGGGCAATGTCCTCCACATGGATGAAGTCGCGCCGCTGCGCCCCGTCCTCGAACACCAGGGGCCGTTCGCGGTTCAGCAGGCGGGAGGCGAAGATGGCGAGCACGCCGGTATAGGGGTTGGACAGCGCCTGGCCCGGCCCGTACACGTTGAACAGCCGCAGTGCCACGGCCTGCATCCCATAGGCCGGCGCCACCGTCAGCGTCAGGCGCTCCTGGACATACTTCGTCAGCGCATACACCGAGGCGAGGTTGGGCGGCTTCGACTCCGGCGTCGGCATGGGGGTGAGCGCGCCGCCATCGGGTCCCACGGGGTCCCAGCCGCTGGCCAGGCGTTGCGCCGGGCGCACCGCGTCGTCCACCCGCGCGCCCGAGGCGGTGCGATACAGCCCTTCCCCATAGACGCTCATCGAACTCGCGACGACGACGCGCGCCACCGGGCGGTCGATCAGCGCCTGGAACAGCACGGCGGTGCCATGGTCGTTCACCGACACGTAACGGTCGATGGCATACATGCTCTGCCCCACGCCGACCTCGGCCGCGAGGTGGATCACGCTGTCCACGCCCTCCAGCGCCGCCGAGACCCGGTCGAGGTCGCGCACGTCGGCGCGAATCATCTCCACGTGGTTCAGCACGGAGTCCCGCACGGCGCCGCGGGTGTGCACCTGGTCGATCAGGCTATCGAGGACGCGGACCTTGTAGCCGCGCTGCAGCAGCGCGCGCGCCACGTGGCACCCGATGAATCCCGCCCCGCCCGTAACCAGTACTCGACTCGACATGCGGCTCTCGTCCTCCAAAGGCGTCCTGAGCAGACCAAGGCGACGCGGTTTGCCAGGATCTTGACCGACTACAAACACCGGCTTGCTCCGTCGCCGCCGTTTGCTGCTTACACCTTTGTGTGAGCGCGGCGAAAATGGCACGGTTCACGGGATTTCCGGCGACGGCGGCGCCGATGGTTCAGGACCGTGGGCCGCCGGTTTTGTTCGGGCTCAGCGGATCGCCGCCGTGCCGCCGGAGTCGCGGGGTGCACGCCGCTGGCCGCGGCCCCCGGCCTTTTCAGCGGCCCAATTGCCCTTCGAGCAACGCACGCGCCGCGACGGAGAAATCCTTATCGCCCATCCCAAGCTCCGCCAGCCGCGCGTAGGCCGCCCGTGCATGCCCTCCCAGGACGCCGGCCGCGCCGGTCGCGGCGGCGGCATCGGTCGCGAGCGTCAGGTCCTTCAGCATCAACGCCGCCGAGAACCCGGCCTGGTAGTCGCGGTTCGCCGGCGAGGCCGGGACCGGGCCGGGCACCGGGCAGTAGGAGGTGAGCGCCCAGCACTGACCCGACGCCGTCTTGCTGATGTCGAACAGCGCCTGGGCGGACAGGCCGAGCTTGTCAGCCAGGGCGAACGCCTCCGACACGGCCAGCATGGAGATGCCGAGGATCAGGTTGTTGCAGACCTTCGCCGCCTGTCCGGACCCGGCGCCGCCGGCCAGGACGACGGTCTTGCCCATCGCCGACAGCACCGGCTGCGCCCGCTGGAACGCGGCCTCCGTGCCGCCGACCATGAAGGTGAGCGTGGCCGCCGCCGCGCCGGACACGCCGCCGGACACCGGGGCATCCAGCATGGCGAAGCCGCGGGACCCCGCCTGCTCCGCCATGTCCCGCGCGGTGGCGACATCAATCGTCGAGCAGTCGATCAGCAACGCGCCCGGCGCCGCCCGCGCGAACACGCCATCCGCCGCGGTCAGGACCTCGGCCACATGCCGCCCGGCCGGCAGCATGGTGATGACAACCTCGGCCCCGGCCACCGCGTCCGCCGCCGAAGCAGCCCTGGTGCCGCCAGACTCGGCCAACGCCGCCAGGGCCGGGTCGGACAGGTCGAAGCCGCGGACGCTGTGCCCGGCGCGGACCAGGTTGGCCGCCATCGGGCCGCCCATGTTGCCCAGCCCGATGAACCCGATCACTGCCATGCCGCGCCCCCACTACCGGAACAAGATCAGCGCCTTGCTCAAGGTGATGTAAACCCCCCAGGCCAGCGGCAGGCCCACGCAGGCCCAGGCCGCCAAGGACGGGACGGTGACCCCGCCGCGGCCGATGCCGTAGGACCCGCCTGCGACCGCGGTTACCGGCTCCATCGTGTCGCCGTCCTTGATGTGCCAACGCTCCGCGACCGGGCGGATCAGCAGGTTCGCCACGAAGCCCACCGCGAGGAACCCGGCGAGGATGAGCAAGGTGCGGTCGTACACCTGCTCCCGCGGCACGCCGGCGGCGATCTGCGCCTCGCGGATCTGGTTGATCACCAGCGGGCCGATCACGCCGGCCGTGGACCAGGCCGTCAGCAGCCGCCCGTGGATCGCGCCGACGAACTGCGTGCCGAACATGTCCGCGAGGTACGCCGGCACGGTCGCGAACCCACCGCCGTACATCGACAGCGCCACGCACATCATCGCCACGAACAGCGCCTGCTGACCGCCATGCGCGGCCCAGGGCGCCAGCGCATACAGCGCGATGCCGAGCACGAAGAACGCCGCGTAGGTGAGCTTTCGCCCGATCTTGTCGGAGAAGGAGGCCCAGAAGAACCGCCCGCCGATATTGAACAGCGACAGCAGGCCCACGAAGCCCGCGGCGATGGTCGCCACCGCGACCTTCTGGCCTGCGTCCAACGCGCCGAACCGCACGTCCGGCTGCCCGATCAGCGACCCCGCGAAGATTTCCTGCAACATGGGCGACGCGAGGCCCAGCACGCCGATGCCGGCCGAGATGTTCAGGCAGAGCGCCGCCCAGATCAGCCAGAACTGCGGCGTCTTGTGCGCGTCGCGCAGGTGGACGTTGCGGTTCGTCACCATGCCGCGCCGGGCGGCCGGCGCGGTCCAGCCCTCCGGCGTCCAATTGGCCGGCGGCACCCGGTAGCCGAAGCTGCCCGCCAGCATGAACACGGCATATAGGGCCGCCAGCACCAGGAAGCACTGCCAGATGCCGACCGTGCCGGGTCCGCGGAAGCTGTTCATCAGCAGGTCGGCCAACGGCGCGCCGATCAGCGCGCCGCCGCCGAACCCCATGATCGCCATCCCGGTCGCCATGCCGCGCCGGTCGGGGAACCACTTGATCAGGGTCGAGACCGGCGAGATGTAGCCAAGTCCCAGGCCGATGCCGCCGATCACGCCCGACCCCAGCCACAGCATCCAAAGCTGATGCACATAGACGCCAAGCGCCGAGATCACGAGGCCGCCGCACCAGCACAGGGTCGCCACGAACCCGGCCTTGCGCGGCCCCGCCCGCTCCAGCCATCCGCCCCAGATCGCCGCCGACGAGCCGAGGAACACGAAGAACAGCGTGTACATCACGCTGACATCGGACACCCGCCAATCGCAGCTCGTCGTGACCAGCGCCTGCAACAGCGACGTGTCCGCCGGGCAGGCGACGGAGGCGGTGACGCCCAGCACCCGCGAGAGCGGCAGCCAGAACACCGAGAACCCGTAGGCCATGCCGATGCACAGATGGATCGCCAGGGCGGCCGGCGGTACGACCCACCGGTTGAAGCCGGGCCGCGCCACGGTCCGGCTGCGGCTGAGCAGGCCGCCCTTCGAGCCGGCAGCATCCAACAAGGCTGTTCCATCCATAGCCAACGTTCCCCTTCGGCCAGCAGTCCGTTGTCTGCCGGCGCCTATTGTATTTAAAGCTTAATCAGGCCGTGGCGATGCGGCCGGGGTGGGTGAACACCTCGAACCCATCGTCCCGCGCGATGCCGGCCACCGTGATGCCGGCCTGCTCCGCCACGCGGAGCGCCAGTGCCGTGGGCACCGACACGGCCACGAGCACGGGGATGCCGATGCGGGCGGCCTTCTGCACCAGTTCGACCGACACGCGGCTGGTCATCACCAGCATGCCGGCCGCGGGGTCCACCCCGGCATGCGCCATGGCGCCGCCGAGCTTGTCCAACGCATTGTGCCGCCCGACGTCCTCCCGCACCAACGGCGCATGGCCGGGCTGCACGAACCCGGCGGCGTGGACCGCGCGCGTCATGCGGTTGAGGGCCTGCGCGGGAGACAGGGCGGCCACGGCCGATTGCACCTGCGCGGGCGAGAACTGCGTGCCCGGCGGCACAAGCGGCGCCCCGCGCATCGCCTGGCCGAGGCTTTCAAGCCCGCACATCCCGCATCCCGTGGGTCCCGCCATCTGCCGCCGCCGGGCCTCGATTGCCTGCATCGCCGCGGCGGAGACCCACATGCGCAGCTCGATGCCGTGCGTCACGGGGATGATCTCAAGCTCCTCGATCCCCGCGGCGTCCGCGACGATCCCCTCGGTGATGCTGAACCCGACCGCGAAATCCCGGAGGTCGCCCGGCGTCGCCATCATCACGGCATGGGCGATGCGGTTGTAGGAGAACGCGACGGCCGTCTCCTCCGGCACCATCCGGTCGCCTGGGACCGACGCACCCTGCCGCCACATGGCCGTCTGCCGGCGCTCCGCGAGGGGATGCGCCGCTGTGCTGGCAGTGTCGGGAGGGAGAGCGAGATCCAACAGGCCACCTCCGGCATTATCGCATTAAAGAGACGATCAGGTGGACCCGATAGCGGCGGTTGCAAGGGCGGCCTGCATGGGCCTTGATCGGCTGCGCAGGCTTGCACCGGTCGTCCGGAATGCTGATTTACGTCTGGATACGTCCACAAGGAGCCTCGCATGCCCGCATTATCGGTCCTGGATCTCGCCCCCGTGCCGCAGGGATCGACGCCGGGCGACGCCCTGCGCAACGCCCGGG
Organism: uncultured Acetobacteraceae bacterium; assembly: GCA_964252005.1. GTDB lineage: Bacteria > Pseudomonadota > Alphaproteobacteria > Acetobacterales > Acetobacteraceae > CAHJXG01. The sequence continues at coordinate 29,422 of CAXULX010000026.1, forward strand.
ACCTGGCGCAGCACGCCGAGCGTCTGGGCTACCGGCGCTATTGGCTGGCCGAGCACCACAACATGGTGGGCATCGCCAGCGCGGCGACGGCGGTGGTCATCGGCTTCGTCGCGGGCGGCACCAGCACGATCCGCGTCGGCTCCGGTGGGATCATGCTGCCCAACCACTCGCCGATGGTGATCGCCGAGCAGTTCGGCACGTTGGAGTCGCTCTACCCCGGGCGGATCGACCTCGGCCTCGGCCGTGCGCCGGGCACGGACCAACGGACGCTGCGCGCCCTGCGGCGCAACCCGGCCACCGCCGATGACTTCCCCCAGGATGTCCTGGAGTTGCAGGCGCTGCTGGGTCCCGTGCAGCCGGGCCAGGTGGTGCAGGCCGTGCCCGGCACCGACACCCACGTGCCGCTCTGGATCCTGGGGTCCAGCGCCTACGGCGCGCAGCTCGCCGCGATGCTGGGCCTGCCCTACGCCTTCGCCTCGCACTTCGCGCCCGACGCGCTCCAGCAGGCGCTGGTCATCTACCGGGCGCGCTTCGAACCCGGCCAGATCGAGCGCCCGCACGCCATGGTCGGCGTGAACGTCATCGCCGCCGACACGGATGCGGAGGCGCGCCGCCTGTTCACCTCGGCGCAGCAGAGCTTCGTCAACATGTTCCGCGGCACCCGCGGCAAGCTGCTGCCGCCGATTGACGACATCGAGGCGTATTGGTCGCCCGCCGAGAAGGCGCAGGCCAGCGCGATGCTGCGCTGCTCCATCGTGGGCGGGCCGGAGACGGTGCGGCGTGGGCTGGCGCAATTCCTTGAGCAGACCGGCGCCGACGAACTCATGGTCGCCTCGGCCATCTGGGACCACGCGGCGCGCAAGCGGTCCTACGGCATCTTGGCGGAGGCCCATGCCGCGCTGTCGATGGACCGCGTCGCCGCGTGACCGGCCGGGCTTCTGGCGGGCGCGCGGCCACCGCAACCGTGACGACCCCGGGGCTAAGCGGGGCTATTCCGAGGGATAGCCCTGCTCAACCGGCAGTGTCATAGCCGACCGCAACAACCCTTCTCTCTATCGGCCGAGCCGCCATGCCGCACGCGGTGCCGGCATGGCGGCCGGCGATGGGACTGCGTCTTGGGCCGTGAGGCTTTCAGGTCGCCGCGTTGGTGGGCTTGGGCTTCTTCTTCGTGGCGGAGCTTGTGGCGCTGAGCGTCTTGGCGGCGGCGCTGCGGGCTGCCGGGGTCTTTGCGGTTTTCATGGTCTTGGCGGCGGCGGTCTTGTCTGGCGCCGCCTTGGGCGTCGCGACTTTCTTCGCCGCCGGCTTTGCGGCGGCCGTGGTTTTCGCCGCGGCCGGCTTGGTCGCCTTGGCCGGAGCGGCTTTCGCTTTGGCCGGAGCGCGGACTGCCATGGCCTGCGCCCGCGGGCGCTTCGTCGTCTTGTCGTCGTTCATCAGAGATGCCTTCCTTGACGGGGTTGCATGACGCACGTCGCGGGGCACGGCGAGCCGTGGCGCGATGCCGAACGGATTGTTAACGTACCGACCGGATAAACGTCACGCGCCGCCGGGGCGCAAGTCAATGAAAACCAGCATTCCCTACAAATTTCGACACAAACTTTTGTTTCTCTAGCGCTGGCGTGGTCCTGGCCCGGGGGCTCTGGTGAACTCAAGGGGGCATGGCCCTCACTCGCCGGGCCCGCCTGGAGCGGGTTGATCCCAAGGCTGCTTGACATAATCTCACCCTTGACCCTGCGTGCGCCAGGATCGAGCTTGCATGCTTCACTCCGGCACATGAGGCTTATCGTGCCCGACCAGACACCTCCCATTCGATGGCAGCCGGATCGCACCCCGTCCGCGCCGCCCTGGCCCGTGCCGCCGCTGCTCACCGCCATGGGGCGCGGCCTGATGGGCCGTTGCCCGGCCTGCGGGCAGACGCACTGCTTCAACGGCTACTTGAGCGTGGTGCCGGCCTGCGTGGCCTGTGGAGCGCCGCTCGGCAATTTCCGGGCCGACGACGCGCCGCCCTACTTCACGATCTTCATCGCGGGTCACATCATCGTGGGCCTCATGTTCTGGGTGGACGGCGCCTACAAGCCCGCCCTCTGGGTGCACGCCGCGATCTGGCTGCCCGTCAGCCTCATCCTGACGCTCGCATTGCTGCGGCCGGTCAAGGGGGCGACGCTCGGGCTGATGCTGAAGCTGGGCATGGCCAAATCGGACGACGAGTGAGCGCGGACACGGCCCCGGTTCACCCCAAGGGCCTTGATCGCGTCGTCCTGGCGGGAGAGGCGCTGACGCGGCTCAACCCGTTGCTGGACGCCGACCGGGCGCAGGCGGTCGCCGACCTGGAGTTCGAGAACCAGTTCGCGCTGTGCGGCACGTCCGAGCGGGCCGCGGCGCCGGGTCCGTATGTGCTGCACCTTTCGGTGCAGGAGGGACGGCTGGTGTTCGACGTGCGGGACGCCGCCGATGCGCCGCTGCAGATGCTGGTGTTGGCGCTCGGCCCGTTCCGCGGGCTGATCAAGGACTACCAGCTTCTGGTGGACAGCCACATGATGGCGGTGGAGGAGGGCCGGGAGCAGCGCATCCAGGCCATCGACATGGGCCGCCGCGGCCTGCACAACGAGGGCGCGGCCCTGTTGCGGGAGCGGCTGGAGAACAAGGCCCGCATCGACCATGAGACGGCGCGGCGGCTGTTCACCCTGGTTTGCGTGCTGCATCAACGTATTTGAGGGCGCACCGAGGAACGCACATGAAGATTGACGGCACCCCCTATCGCGCCGTTTGGCTGGACGAGGGCGACGGATGGTCCGTCCGCGTCATCGATCAGACGAAGCTGCCCTGGTCCCTGGACTTCCTGCGCCTCACGACGCTGCGGCAGGCCGCCCATGCCATCACCAGCATGCAGATCCGCGGGGCGCCGCTGATCGGGGTGGTCGCGGCGTATGGCCTGGCGCTGGCCCTGCGGGAGGACCCCGGCACCGAGGCCATGGAGCGGGCGGCGGCGCAGCTCGCGGGCACGCGGCCCACGGCGATCAACCTGCGCTGGGCGCTTGACCGCATGTTGACCCGGCTGCGCAACACGGTCGCCGGGCAGCGCGCCGCTGCCGCCTATGCCGAGGCCGCCGCCATCGCCGAGGAGGACGTGGAGCAGAACGCCGCCATCGGACGGCATGGCCTGCCGCTGATCCAGCAAGCGGCGGCGGCGAAGGCCGGCGCGGACCCGGGCCAGCCGGTCAACATCCTGACGCACTGCAACGCGGGCTGGCTCGCGACGGTGGATTGGGGCACGGCGCTGGCGCCCATCTACATGGCGCACAACGCCGGGTTGCCGGTGCATGTCTGGGTGGACGAGACCCGGCCGCGCAACCAGGGCGCGGCGCTGACCGCCTGGGAACTCGGCAAGCACGGCGTGCCGCACACGGTGATCTCCGACAACGCCGGCGGGCACCTCATGCAGCATGGGCGGGTGGACCTGGCCATCGTGGGCGCCGACCGGGTCACGCGGACGGGCGACGCCGCCAACAAGATCGGCACCTACCTGAAGGCGCTCGCGGCCCATGACAACAAGGTGCCGTTCTGGGTGGCGGCGCCGTCCAGCACCATCGATTGGACGGTCGCCGACGGCGTGCGCGAGATCCCGATCGAGGAGCGCGACGCCGCGGAGGTCACCACCGTGACCGGGCGCGGCACGGACGGCAAGGTCGCCACGGTCCGGGTGACGCCGACCAGCAGCCCGGCCGCGAACCCGGCCTTCGATGTCACCCCGGCGCGCTTGCTGACCGGGCTGATCACCGAGCGCGGGCGGTGCGAGGCGACGGCGGAGGGGCTGCAAACGATGTTCCGGGACCGCGCGTGACGGCTTGAGCCCCGGGCGCCCGCATTTAGCATCGCAGTTGAAATAATCGCGAAACCGTGTCATCAGGTCGCGCATGGTCCTGCGCGGCTTGTCGCTCCTGCTCGTGCTGGCCGCTTGTGCGACGCGCCCCGTGCCGCCCGTGGCCGGCGCCGGGTCGCCCGCATCGCCGGACCTGCTCGACCAGCACGTCGCCGATTTCGCCAAGCGTCCGTTCGAGCCGTTCTCCCGTGCGAGCGCGGTGGGCATCGCGCAGCGGGAATGGCGCGGCTTCGGCATGCTGGTGGACGACGACCCGCCGGACAGCCATCCCCCGCCCCGCACCCTGCGGCCGGACAAGCAGCCGGGCCTGTGGCAGCGTGTCGGCGAATACTGGTGGCTCGGCCAGGATGCCGGGTCGCGGGAAAGCGGGTGGACCAGCAAGTATGACGAGTTCGGCCAGCTCTACCAGGGCGACGCCCCGGCATGGTCGGCGGCGTTCGTGTCCTACGTCATGCGCTCCGCCGGGGCCGGACGGCGGTTTCCCTATTCGCCGCTGCATGCCGATTACATCAACGCGGCCGTGCAGAACACCGGCGTGCTGCGTGCGGAACGGCCCGAGTCCTACGCCCCGCAGCCCGGCGACCTGATCTGCATCAGCCGGGGCAGGACGCGGCCCCTGCGGTTCGAGGACCTGTCGGGCGCGCGGTTCTATGGTCATTGCGACATCGTCACCGTGGCGGCGCCGGGTCAGCTCACGACGATTGGGGGCAACATCGACGGCGGCGTCACGATGAAGCACGTGCCGACCACCGCCGCCGGCATGCTGTCCGACGCGGATGGGCGCGTGGCCGACCCGCGCTATGACTGGCTCGTCGTGGTGCGCGTGCTGTACGACGAGTAGCCGCTACCGTTGCCGCCAGGGTAGCGCCTCGGCTTTCCAGCCGGCGACGGTGCCGCGATGGCCTTCCTCGTCCGGCGGCCCCTCGAAGCCGTCCGCGATGTTGTAGGCGTGGGGGAACCCGGCCGCCTGCGCCGCCTGCGCCGCGGCGAGGCTGCGGACGCCGCTCCGGCACAGGAAATAGACCTTGTGGGACGGCGTCAGCCCGGCCTGTCTCAGCTGATCGACAAAGCCCGCATTGACCTGCATGGACGGAAAGAGCTGCCAGGGGATCAGCAACGGCTGCTTCTCGGCCGCCGCGAGGTCCGGCAGGCCGACATAGGCCCATTCGGCGTCCGTGCGGACATCGACGACCTGCGCCTCCGGATCGGTGCGGAGCGCGTTCCAAACCTGTGTTGGGCCGATGTTCTCGATCATGCTGCATTCTCCCGTTGCGCCGAAAATGCCCCAGCAGGCCCGAAAGCACAAACCGCACGGCGCACGCCCTACCCGGCGACCAGCGCCTCGATCACCCGTCCGTAGCCGAGCAGGTGGTCCTCCATCCGCAAATGCTGCTCGGCCCAGGCCCGGGCGCCGTGCCGCAGCCGGGCCGCCAGCGCCGTGTCCTCAAGCATCTCCTGGATGCGCAGCGACAGGCCGGCGGGATCGAGGAAGGGCGTGAGCAGGCCCGTCTGGCCGTGGCTCACGAACTCCCGCACCGGCGCGGTGTCGCTGGCGACGAGGGCGCAGCCGATGGCGAGCGCCTCCCGCAGGGACCACGACGCCACGAAGGGGTAGGTGAGATAGACATGGACATCCGACCGTTGCAGCAGGCGGACGTAGTCGGCGTAGTCCATCCGGCCGCAGAAGTGCACGCGGTCCAGGTCGAGCGACGGGCCGACCTCCCGCAGCATGTGCTCCCGCCATGTGCCGTCCGGCAACCGCGCGCCGTAGCTGACGCCGTCGCTGCCGACCAGCGCGACCTGCACGTCCGGCCGTGCCCGCAGCAACGAGGGCAAGGCGCGCATCATGACGTGGAAGCCGCGATACGGTTCGAGGTCGCGGGCGACATAGGTGACGAGCTTGCCGCCGGGCTGCACGAGGAGGCGGTCGTGCTGGAACGCCGCCTGCGCCGCGTCGGGAGCCGGGCAGCAGATGTCGAGGTTGACGCCCTCCGGCAGGACATCGATCCGGCCGCGTGCCCAATCGGGGTAGGTTGACCGCTGGAACTGCGTGGGGGTGATGCCGCGGCCGGGGTTGTCGAGCGCCAGCAGGTTGACGGCGTTCTTGGCGCGGACCCGCGACAGGGCCTCGGACGGCGTTTGGAACTCCGGGTCGAAGTTTACGTCGAAACCTTCGACGTTGTAGTAGAACTCATAATAGCCGAGCGTTGGCACGCCGGGCCAGATGTCCCCGAGGTTCAGCATCTCCCCCCAGCCGTGATGGCCGATGATGATGTCGGGGTGGAAGCCCAGGCCCTTCAGGCTCATGGCCACCTGCGCGACGCTCTGCGCGCGGGCCACCGCGTGGTCGAACTCCTGCGCGTCGCGGTGGGTGAGCGGGTTGAGTTCGCCAGGGCCGCGATAGGTCGCCTTGCGGACGCCGGAGATGAAGTTCGCGTTCTCCTGGGTGATGAACATCAGCTCGTGCTGACCCGACGCGGCCAGGTGCCGCAGGACGTGCAGGAACTGGCCAGGAAAGTTCTGGTGGACGAACAGGAACCGCAAGGCGGGATGCGTGGGTCAGCGGCGGCGGGTCGTGGCCGGTGTTCGCTTGGCGGCCTTCGGCGGCGTGGCCGGTGCGGCTGCGGCGGCCTTCCGGCCGGGCTTGGCGCCGCCCTTCTTGGACGGCGGCTCCACCGGGGCCTCCTGCCGCACGCTTTCCACGGCGGCCGGTGCCCCGGCCCGGCCCCGGCCGCGCTTGGGCGCGGCGGCGGGCTGGGCCGGGCTGTCAGGGGACACGCTCTGCGCCGGCTTCAACGGTTCCAGCGTGACCTGGAAGGCTTCCAGGGGCGAAAGGCTGGGCGCCTCGCAAACCTCCCCGTCCGACACGGGGCCGACCTCCGTCCCATCCACGAACGATGCCGTCACCGAGAGCTTGTGCGTCTTGGCCGCGGCGCCGCGCAGGCGGATGCGCAGGCCCAGGATGGGCAGCGACATGCCACGGCTGCCGCAGAACTGGCCGCCCTCGGACCAAGGGGATTGCCAGTTGCGGCCCAGCACCGCCTGGTACTCAAGGTCGGTCACCGCCACGCCGCTGCTCGGCATCAGGCCGAAGCCCTCGATCCAGCGTTTGCTGCCACGCTCGCCCATCCAGCGTCCCAGCCGGCCGCCGACGTCGCCGCGCCCGTAGATGTGGGCGGCCACCTCAATGTCCTTGCCCTGCAACGGCGGCTCCGCCGGCGCCGGGGCGGGATCAGCGGGCCGTGCCGCCGCCGGGCTGTCCGCCCCCGCTTCGGTCAGCCGGATGACTTGCAGCTTCGGGGCGTCTTGCTGACCGGACAGGTCCTGGTAGATCGTCACGAGCACCGGGGCGGCGCCGCCCGTCACCCGGACCAGAGCCGCCCCGTTGCCGCCGCCCAGCCAGCCGCCGGGGTTGAAGCCGGTGATGTCGACGGTTCCGCCCGACCCGGCCGGCGCCGGCGCCGGCGAAAGCCGCACGCCGGGCAGGCCCGTCACGGCATCGGGCGGCGGCGCCCCGGGGCTGTTGAAGATGCAGAACAGGCCGGCATCCAAGGTCATCAGATGCGCGGACACCTTCAGCTCGGTGATCGTCTTGGCTGCAGCAGTGCTGGACATCGGTCTCTCTCATGCTCGTCGCCGGTCCGCGCAATGCGGAGTCGCAGGGGTCACAAAGATAGCGACGGCGCCGAGGCAGGTGCAAGCCATGGTTGTGCGGAGCCGGACCCAGGCGGGCGCCGGGCGGGCAGATGGAATCCCAGCAGCGCATCGTTCACCGACCGGGCGGGCAAGCCGAGCGGCAGCAGCCATCCGTGGCCGGTGCGGCGGATCCGCTCGGCCTGCGCCCCCAGGTCAAAGGCCGCCACCGGCAGCCCGGCCTCCCAGGCGCGGCCCAGCGCGAAGCACCAGGTTTCCGGCCACACCGAGGGCAGGAACGCGATGTGCGCCGCCTGCGCCTGGATCAAGGCGGTCGCGTCGGCCTCGGCATACTCCCCGGTGATGAACACGGGGCCGGCGTCCATCATCCGCATGTCGTCGCTGGTGTAGCCCACCACGACGAACTCGAGCGACAGCGACCGTGCCCGGGCGTCCCGCGCGCAGGCCAGCAGGACCTCGTAGCCCTTTTCCAGCCCAATCGCCCCGACGACGCAGACCCGGCGGATGGCGCCGGACGGTGGGGGCGCAGGCGGCGGAGCGGCATCGTCCTCCCATCCCCGCACGACGGGCGCCACGCCGGGAAAATGCCGCCGGATGCGCGCCGCCGCGTCTGCGGAGGGGGCCACGACCTGGCGGGCCGACGCCAGGTCGGACGCCGAACGCGCCAACAGCGCGGGCACCGTGATGTCCTCAAGCAGGTTGCTGCCAAGATCGGCGACGCACGCCTCGCAGCCGGCAACGTCGGGTTCCCCGCAGTAGCGCCGTCCGGTGCTGACCAGCGCGATGCGCGGGCAGAACCAGGCGTAGTCGTGCACGAACAGATCGACCGGCAGGCGGAGCAGGCGCCGCAGCCCGAGGACCGCATGGTTGTGGCCCAGCAAATGATGCAGTTCCAGGTGGCGCGGCCGGTCGGGACGCAGCAACTGCGCCAGCTCCGGCAGTTCGTCCGGGATGGCATAGGTCAGGTTGGGATATGGGGCGTCCTCGGCCTGGACGCGGCAGGTGTTCCGTCCCGGTGCGCCGGGCCGCAGCACGACGGGACGCAGCCCGGCCGCCATGAGGGCCGCGCCGCGCTCCGTCACCACCCGGTCCACGCCGCCGCCGCCGCCATGCGTGACCAGGATGACCGCGCCCGCACGGGACCGCCCGGCGGCCCAGCGCAGGGCGTCGATGCGGCGCCGGGCGGGCGCTAGCGGATCGGCGGCGACATGGGCCGCGATCAGCGCGTCGTATCCAGGGTGCAGCCGGTTCAGCACGACGAGGTTGCGCCGCACCAGATGCTGCCGCGCCGCCCCGAACGACTGCCCGCCGACATGGGCCACGAACACGCCGAGCGCCGCCACGCTGCGCCACCCGAGATGCCGGGCACGCAGGCAAAGGTCGTTCTCCTCGCCATAGCCCTGGGCGAAGCAGTCCTCGCGGAACAGCCCGGCGTCGTCCAGGCAATCCCGCCGCAGATACAGGCAGAACCCCACGCCGGTCGGGATATCGGCCACCGCACCGGCATTGGCCTGCTGCACCAGGGCGTCCGTCGCGAGGGTGGCGGCCAGGTCGGGGATCGGGTTGCCGCCGTCCGGGTCCGGGTAGCTCAGGATGGTGGCGTCGTTCGACAGCGGCGTGACGGTGCCGATGTCTGGCGCGGCATAGGCGGCGGCACGCAGCCGGTCCAGCCAGCCCGGCGGCACCAAGGTGTCGCTGTTCAGCAGCACGGCATCCCGGGGCGCGCAGGCCCGCAGCCCGGCATTGGCCGTGGCGGGGAAGCCACGGTTTTCCGGCTGCCGGATCAGGCGGATGCGTTTTTGGCGCGCCAGCGCCTCAAGCGCCTCGACGAGGTCCGGCTCGGGCGAGGCGTCGTCGATCACCCAGACGCGGGTGCCGCGCGGGACCGTCGCCAGCACCGAGTCCAGGCAGGCCAGGGTCTGCGCCCGGCCGCGATAGGCCGGCACCACCACATCGACCGGACGCGGACGCGCCGCGGGCCGGGCGGCATGCAGCACGGCGGCATCGGCCAGGATGGGCGCATGGCGCGGGGCTGCCGCTGGGGACTGCACGGCCCGGGCGAGGGCGGCGGCCGTGCGCGCCTCCATGGCCGGGTCGATGGGGCTGCCGGGAAGGTGCCGCCCGGCCGGGGTGAGCACGGAGGTCGCGCCGTCCTGCGCCACCACCGCGGCCGACAGCGCGAAGCGCCGGGGACGCGCCAAGAGCCGGTCGAGGGTCACGTCGTCCGCGGGCGTCGTCGCCGTCACGGCCCGGCCTTGGATGGTGAGCACGGGATCACGCTCCGGGTCGGCAGGATGCCAGGCCCAGCCTTGCAGGCCGCAGCCTTGGGCCTCCACCACCCCCTCGACCGCGATGATCGCGGCGACATTCAGCGGGCTGCCCAGGCACGGCACGCCGTTGCGTTCGACCCCCAGCACGCCGGCGGCCCGCCATCCCGCGGGCAACTGGCCCCGGCCCGCGGACCACGCCGGCCGCACCGCCACGCCATCCAGCCTGAGAACGCAGTCGGCCGCGCCGCCATGCACCCGACCGTCGCCGTCCAGCCCGCACCATCCCGGCAGCCCCGCCGTATGCGCCACCGCCGCCGCCAGCGCCTGAAGCGTCGGTGTCGGCACGCTGGTGCGGAGGGCGGCGGCGGTGGCCCGGACGGAGCGCCCGGTGTCACCCAGCAGGCGCGCGCAAGCGGCCAGGCCGGCCCACGCCTCGGACAAGGCATGCCGGCCGCCCAGCTCCTGAAACAGGTCGGCTGCCTCGGCCAGGCTGCCCGCCTGCATCAACGCCGTGGCCAATGCGAGCGCGACGGTGCCGTCATGCGGCAGCAGGCAGCGGGCGCGTTGCAGCCATCGCAGCGCCTCGGCCGCATCGCCGGCGGCTGCGGCGTCGCGGCTGCGCGCCCAGGCGGTTTGCGCCAGCGCCTGCCATTGATGGCCGTGTGTCTGCTGGCGGCGCGACTTTGCCTGGGCCTGGGCACCGGACATCAGGGCGTCGGTCACGGAGGCCAGGGCCTTCTCAGCATCCGGAATGGCGCGGGTTCAATGGGCGGCGACGGCCTGTTCCTGCCGTTGCGGCGCCGGCCCGCTCGGGGCTGCCACGCCGGGCAGCGCCGCCAGGTCCTTTTCCGCATCGGCGACGCCTGCCTTGCGCGCATGCTCCAGCAGGACCCGCGCCTGGGCCAGGTCGGTCTGCCCGGCGGTGCCGCGGGCGAGGTAGCGGCCGAGCATCAGCACGGCATAGGGATGGCCCTTCTCCGCCGCCTTGGCATACCATCCCTGGGCCGCGACGCGGTCGATCGGGATGTCATGGCCGCCACCCAGCATCGCGCCCATGGCGAACTGCGCGCCGACATGGCCCTTGTCGGCCGCGGCCTGGAACAGCTTCTGCGCCGCCGGGTGGTCGCGTGAGCCGCCGCGCCCGTTGACCATCATCTCTGCCACCGCGACCTGGGCATCGACCATACCGACATCGGCCGCGCGCTGCATCCAAGCCCGGCCCTCATGCAGGTCGGCATCCACGCCCCGGCCCTCCGCCAGCATGCGGCCGTACGAATACTGCGCGTTCACCACGCCATCTGCGGCCCGGCGGAGCCACTGCGCCGCCTTGGCGTCGTCGCGGTCGATCCCAACGCCCTCGGCCAGGCAAACGCCGAAGTTGAATGCCGCCACCAAATCGCCGGACGTCGCCGCGGCCTCGAACCATTCGCGCGTGCGCACCCGGTCCTCGGGACTGCCGGCGCCGGTCATGGCGATGTTGGCAAGGTCGGCCTGCGAGGATTTATCGCCCTTCTCACCGGCCAGCCGGAGCCAGCGTGCGGCCTCGTTGGGATCACGGGACACGCCCGCCCCGGTCAAATACAACATGCCGAGCGCCCGCGCCGCGCCGCCGTGCCCCTGCTCGGCGGCACGATGGAACCATGCGGCAGCCTCGGCATAGTTCGGCGGCAGGTCGCCGCCCTTGGCATACAGGTCGCCGACAAGGGCCGCGGCCTCCGGATCGCCCGCCAGGGCCGCACGGCGCAGCCAGCTTTCGCCGGTGACGGGATCGCGGTCCACGCCGCGGCCCTCCAGCAAGGCAACGCCCCAGCGCGCCTGGCCGGCGCGGACACCGCGCTCGGCGGCGCGGCGGTAGAGTTGGGCGGCGGCGGCCGGGTCACGGTCCACGCCAGTGCCGGCCTCGGTTAACACGCCGAGCAAATAGAGACCCAACGGCAGGTTCGCATCGGCGGCCTTCGCGATCTCGGCCGCGCCCGTCCGGCGTTCGGCATCCGTGGTCGCCGTCCGCAACAGCGCCAGCCCGTGGCCAAGCGCCCCTTGCGCGCTGCCGCCCTGCGCCGAGCGCCGATACCACTCATCCCCGGCCGGCATGTCGCGCAAGGCATCCGGCCCGGAGGTCATGACATAGCCCAGCAACGCCTGCGCGTCTGCCAAGCCTGCCTCGGCCGCCGGCTTGGCCCAACGGACGGCCTTGGTGAAGTCGGGCTCGCCCGGCAACGCCTCGGTGAACAGTCCGGCCGTGGCCGTCTCCCCGCGGCCCGCGCCGGTCAGATAGAGGGCGGCCAGCGCCGACTGCGCCTCGAGCTTGCCGCTTTGCGCGGCACGCTCCAGCCAATGCGCCGCCATGGCCCGGCTGGGCGGCACGCCGTTGCCATCCAGATAGGCGCGCCCGACCCGGTATTGCGCCTCGACATCGCCGCGCTGGGCAGCCTTTGCGACCACGGGAAAGCCGAGGTGCCGCTCGGCGCCGTCATCCATCTGCCGATAGGCAAGCTGCAATCGGGCGTTGGGTGAGACGACCGACCGGACGCGATCAAACAGGCCAGCCATGGCTACGCCGCTCCGAGGCCAGGCGTCACGGCTCGCGCATCCCGTCCATGGCAACGGGGAGCACGCGGCTGAGCAGGTAGCCGACGACCGTGCGTTCGCCCACCTTGATGTCCGCCGTGATCGGCATGCCGGGCGTCACGCGGAACCCCGGCGGCGTCCCGTGCAGCTTGACCTCCTCAAGGGAGATGCGGCTGCGGAAGAAGGCCGCGCCGTTGGTGCCGGGCGACGCTTGCTGCACGCCGCGCTGCTTCTCGTCGGGGTTGCTCGTAAAGCTGTCGGCGCTGACCACGCGGACCTTGCCCTCGGCGGCGCCGTACTGGGTGAACGGGAAGGTGTCGAACTTCACCGTGACGGTGTTCCCCGGATGCACGAAGCCGGCGTCCATGCCGGCGACGTTCGCCTCGACCTCCAGCGGCGCATCGACCGGCACCAGGGTCAGGAACTGCTCGCCCGATTGCAGCACCGAGCCGGGCGAGACCTTGGCGATGTTGAGCACGACCGAGTCCTGCTCGGCCCGCAGTTCGACCAATTGCCGGCGCAGGTCGGCCTTGTTCAGGTTCTCCCGCGCGTCGCTCAGCTTGCGGCCCTGATCCGTCAAATCTTGACTGACCTGGCCGCGCCATTGCTGGTTGTAGCCATCGCGCTCGGCCTGCATCGCTTGCAGGTCACGCGCCGCCTGCTCCACCTGGTTGGTCGCGTTGCTCAGGCCGCGCTTGACCTCCAGCCGGCTGTCGGTCGCCGCCAGACGATTGATCTGGCTGCCAACCTGTAGGCGCTCCAGCTCGATGCGCTTACGCTCCAACTCCTCGGCGACCTTCAACCGCTCCGAGTAAGCCTCCTTGTCCGACACCGCCCGCTGGATCTGGCTCTGCAAGCTGTTGATCTTCTGGCTGTAGTTCTCGTTCTTGAAGCCGCGCTCGGCTTGACGCTGAACGAAGATCGCCCCTTGCAGCAGGGACAGCGGGCTTCCGTCCTTCGGCGCATAGGTCGTGCCGGATGCCTCGGCCTGCAAGCGTTCGACCTCTGCCGCCAGGCTGGCGACCTGCGACTCCAGCGCGCTCGCATCGGCAGTGGCGAAGGTCGGGTCGAGCCGGGCCAGCACGTCGCCCTTGTGCACCACCTGCCCTTCCCGAACGTCGATTGAACGGACGATGGCGGTCTCCAACGGCTGCACGACGCTGGTAGCCGATTGGGCCACGACCTTGCCCTGCGTGGTCACGACCTTGTCGATGGGAATGAGCGCCGCGGCGCCGATGCACGCCGCCGCCAGCGAGCAAACCACCCAGATGGTCCCGCGCGCGCCGGGCAAGGCGGGGACGACCGTTAGCGCCGCCGTGGGCGAGTGGAACTCCAGCAGGCCCGGCAAAGCGAGGGCGTTTGCCTTGTTCGAATCGCGCAGCGTCAATTGAGCCATGGAACTCTCCGTCTAACGGCCAAGCAGGCCGCCTGTATTCTGCCAACCCGCACCCGAGCTGGACCGGTGCCGCCTAATCGCCTTGGGCGAGCACGGGCACGAGCGGCGGCGGCCGGCCCATTGCCCCGTCGAGGTGACGGTTCTGCTGCGACCACAACATCTTGTAGATCGCGCAACGTTCCAGCAAGACCCGGTGCGGCGCCAAGTCCACCACGGTGCCCTTGTCCATCACCAGGATTAGGTTGCAGTCGATCAGCGATGAGAGGCGGTGGGACACGATGACCATCGTGCGTCCCTTGCCGAGCCGGGTCAGGTTGGCGTTGACCAAAGCCTCGCTCTCGGGGTCGAGCGCGCTCGTGGCCTCGTCCAGGATCATCAGGCGCGGGTCGGCGATCACGGCGCGGGCAATCGCCAGACGCTGCCGCTGTCCGCCGGACAGGTTGGCCGATCCCTCCTCGATCCAGGTGTCGTAGCCCTGCGGCAGACGCTCGATGAACTCCTCCGCTCCGGCCAGCCGCGACGCCTTGATCACGTCCTCAAGCGTCAGGCCCGGGCGTCCCGCGGTGATGTTGTCACGTACCGTGCCGCGGAACAGGAAGTTGTCCTGCAGCACGACGCCGAAGCTGCGCCGCAGGTGCGTCAGGTTGATCTCGCGCAGTTCGACCCCGTCGATCTTGAGGAAGCCGCTGTACTCGCGGTTGATCCCCTGCAGCAGCCGGGTGATCGTGCTCTTGCCCGACCCGCTGCGCCCGACGACGCCGAGCATGGTGCCGGCCGGGACCTCGAAGCTCACCTTGTCGAGCGCCGGCAGCTTCGAGCCGGGATAGGCAAAGGTCAGGCCCTCGAACGTCACGTCGCCCTTGAACTTCGGGCGAAGGCCACCCTGCATCGCCGCGGTCTCGTTGGGGTTGTTCAGCACCGACGCGACCTGGCCGATGGAGGCGCGCACGTCCTCGAAATCCTCGATCAGGCGCGCGAGGCCGACGAGCGGCTGGGTCACCCGGCTGCCCAGCATCATGAACGCGACCAGGCCGCCCACGGCGATGCCGGTCGAGTCCTGCATGGCGATGTAGGCGCCGACCATGATGACGCCGCGCTGGATGAACGACTCGATGGGGTTGATGATCGTCTGCGGCCAGTTGGCCAGACGCCCGGATTGCAGCTTCAGCTTGCCGGCGTGGGCGGTGCGCTCATCCCATTCGGCCCGGCGCTGCGGCTCCAGCGCCAGGGACTTCACGGTGCGGATGCCGTGCACCGTCTCCACCATCGTGCTGGCTTTTTCCGACTCGGCAATCGTCAGCTTGCCGATGACCTTCCGCAACGCGGGCAGGAACGCCAGGATCACGAGCGCGATGACCACGGCGCAGGCCAGGACGATCGAGGCGAGCGTCGCCTGCATCCAGAACAGCAGCGGCAGCAGGAACACCAGGGTGAACAGGTCGAGGAAGGTGCCCATCAGCTTGCCGGTCAGGAACTCGCGGATCTTCCAGACCTGCATCAGGCGGTAGTTGATCTGCCCGGCCGGATTCTTCTCGAAGTAGTCGAGCGGCAGGCCGAGCAGCCGGTTGAACACATGCAGGTGCAAGCGGGCGTCCACCCGGGTCGAGACGACCTGCACCAGCTCGCGCCGGGCATAGCCCAGCAGCATCTCATAGGCCGTCGTGATGAGCAGGATGGTGCTGAGCAGCACCAGCGTGGACAAGCTGTGATGCGTCACCACGCGGTCCACGACCGTCATCACCAGCAGCGGCGGGATGATCGTCAGCGCGCTCAAGGTGATGGAGCAGATGCTGACGTCGCGGAGCGACCGCTTCTCCTTGGCGACCAGGCCCATGAGCCAGCCCAGGGAGAAGCGCTGCTCCCCCTCTGCCTCATTGCGCATGCGGCGGATGAGCAGCACCTCGCCGCCCCACGCCTGCGACAGCCGCAGCTCGTCCACGGGGATCGCGGAGTCGCTTGAGGACGCAGCGGGGTCCCTGATCCAGATGACGTTGCGGCTGGCGTCGCTGCCGACCAGCAGCCCGGCGCCGCCATCCTTGAGCAGCAGCACGACGGGCGACGCCGGGCGCTCATTGCCTTGGAGCTTGAAGAGCTGCTTCCAGCTCACGCGGTCGGCCTTGGCCGACAAGCCCTGGTCGCGCGCCCAGGCCGCCAGCGAGGCCGGCGAGGGCGTCGTTTCGTTCAGGGCCGGGCGGAAATCCTCCAAATGCAGGTCAAGCCCATGGTGACGCGCGACGGCGATAACGGCCATCAAGCGCGTCTGCGTGCCGCCGCCGGGCCGGTCACCGCCGATTGTTCCGGCGTTGATCAGCGTGGGCGCATCGTTGTTGGAGGCGGTCGAGGCGAGTTGATCCACAAAATATTCCTTGTCTCACACGCGCCCGCAGGCGGCGGGCCGCTTGCTGGACGCGCACCGCATAACACACGGTCCTTAGCATTTGGAAAGAAATGACGTGGTGGCACCTCCTTTGCGCCGTCATAATAAGTTTTTCACGGTTTAAACTTTGTTAAAGTGCCGCTGGTTCGCGCTGCCATAGCCCGCTAAGACGAGCCAATGGACATCCGCGCAGCCGCCCCCGCCGACATCCCTGAGATCCAGGCCATCTACGCCCACCACGTGCTGCATGGCGCCGGCACGTTCGAGGAGGTGCCGCCCTCCGTCGAGGAGATGCAGGGCCGCTATGAGGGCGTCGTCAGCCACGGCTGGTCGTTCCTGGTGGCGTCGGACGCGACGGGCGTGCTCGGCTATGCCTACTTCAACCAGATGCGGGAGCGGTCGGCCTACCGCTACACCGCCGAGGACAGCATCTACGTCCGCGAGGACGTGCGCGGCCAGGGGGTCGGCAAGGCCCTGGTGCAGCAACTGCTCGCCGACGCGACGGCCGCGGGATTCCGGCAGATGGTCGCGGTGATCGGCGACTCGGAGAACGTCGGCTCGATTGGGGTGCACGCCTCGCTGGGGTTTCAGCGGGCGGGGTTGCTGCGGGGGTCGGGCTTCAAGTTCGGGCGCTGGGTGGACACCGTCTATATGCAGCGCGCGCTCGGCCGCGGCGACACGGACATCCCGGCCTAGGCAGGCATTTGCAGATTGCGCCACGAATGCCCGCTCAGGAGGATCGTAGGGCGGATAAGCGGAGCGCCATCCGCCTCCTGTTCGCACCGCTCGTTGGCGCATGGCGCTCCGCTTATGCGCCCTACACGTACGGCTTGGCCCAGTTATTCGTGGCCCAAGCTGCAAGCTGCTTAGGCAAGGCGGAACCGCGCGGCCACCACCGGGTCTGATTGCAGGGCAGCCCTGACCGACGCCTCGGCGGCCGCGTCGCCGTCGATCAGCACCCTGCGGAAAAACGCCACCTCGCCCCGCGCCCGTTGCATGAACAAATGGCCGAGCGCCTGCGCGGCCGGAGTGCGCGTGGCGCAGCAGGTGCAGCCGGCGTCGTGCCCAGCCGCGCCGCCCCACCCGGCCGCAAGCACGGCGTCATCCCCCCGGGCATCCCTGCTGCCGCCAAACGCCACGGGAACGCGGCCATCGAACATCAGTGCCATAGCATGGACATAAGGATGTCTTTATATTAGGGTCAAGCGATGGATGCACTTTTGATCGCGTTGCGCGCCGCCGCCGAACCGACCCGGCTGCGGCTGCTTGCCTTGGCATCCCGCGGCGCGTTCTGTGTGATGGAGTTCACCGAGATCCTCGGCCAGAGCCAGCCCCGCCTGTCGCGCCACCTCAAGCTGCTGTGCGACGCCGGGTTGCTGGCGCGGGTGCGGGAGGGGGCCAATGTGTGGTTCGGCCTGCCGTCCGATGCCGGGCTGATCCAGGATGTGCTGGCCCGCTTGCCCGAGGATGACCCGGTGCTGTCCGCCGACCGCCGCGGCGCCGCCCGCGTGCTGGCGGAGCGGGCGCGGATCGCCTCCGAAAGCTTCCGGCGGCAAGGGGCGGATTGGGACGAGATGCGGGCCTTGGACCTGCCGGCCGCCGATGTGGAGGCGGCGGTGCTGCGGTTGCTGCCCGGCCCGCGGCTCGGCCGGATGCTGGACATCGGCACCGGGACCGGGCGGATGCTGGAGTTGCTGGCGCCGCGGATTTCGGCCGGGCTGGGCGTGGACGCGAGCCGGGCCATGCTGGCGCTGGCGCGGGCGCGGCTGTCCAAGCCCGCGCTCGCGCATTGCGCTGTTCGCCAAGCGGACATGTACCGCCTCCCCTTGTCCGGCGGCTACGACGTGGTCCTGCTGCAGATGGTGCTGCACTACGCGGAGGACCCGGATGCCGCCCTGGCCGAGGCCGCCCGCGTGCTGGCGCCGGGTGGGCGGCTGGTCGTGGTGGACCTGGCCGAGCATGGCCGCGACGACCTGACGGACCGCCTGGCGCATCGCTGGCCCGGCTTCACCGACGACGCCATGCAGGCGGCGTTCGGGCGGGTGGGCCTGCTGCCGGCGCCCCCGTTGCTGGTGCCGGGTCCGTTGGAGGTGCGGCTCTGGTCCGGCACGATGCCGGCCGCCGTGGCTTCTATGACCGTGGCTCCTGTGGCCGCGGCTCCCATGTATGCAACCGAACACGCCCATGAACCTGTTTCCGAGGACGCCTGATGACCCGACCCCATCTGCTCGACGCGCTGCGTGACCGGGTGCTGCTGTGTGACGGCGGCATGGGCAGCCGTGTCCAGGCGCTGACGCTCGACATCGAGCGCGACTACTGGAACCAGGAGAACTGCACGGAGGTGCTGAACCTGTCCCGCCCGGACCTGGTGCGCGGCATTCACCACGGCTACTTCGAGGCCGGGGCGGACATGGTGGAGACCAACACGTTCGGCGGGTCGCCGATCACGCTGGCCGAGTTCGGGCTGGGCGAGCGGGCGCACGAGATCAACAAGGTCGCGGCGGAGCTGGCGCGGGAGGCGGCGGAGGGCTTCTCCGACGGGCGGCACCGCTGGGTGGTCGGCAGCGTCGGGCCAGGCACCAAGCTGCCGTCCCTCGGCAACATCGCCTACGACCCGCTGGAGGCGGCGCTGGCCGCGCAATCCCGCGGGCTGATCGCCGGCGGGGTCGATGCGATCCTGATCGAGACCTGCCAGGACACGCTGCAGATCAAGGCGGCGGTGAACGGCGCCAAGATCGCCCGGGCCGAGGCCGGCACGGACACGCCGATCTTCGTGCAGGTGACGGTCGAGACCACCGGCACGCTGCTGGTCGGCCCGGACATCGCCGCCGCCGCCACGGTGGTCCACGCGCTCGACGTGCCGCTGATCGGGCTGAACTGCGCGACGGGGCCGCAGGAGATGTCGGAGCACGTGCGCTGGCTCGCAGCCAACTGGCCCGGCCTGATCTCGGTGCAGCCCAATGCCGGCCTGCCGGAGCTGGTCGATGGGCAGACGCGCTACCCGCTGGACGCCGAGCAGATGGCGAGCTGGATGGAGCGGTTCATCCAGGAGGACGGGTTGAACCTGATCGGCGGCTGCTGCGGCACCGACACGCCGCACATCCGGGCGCTGGACGCCATGCTGCGCCGCCGGGGCGAGGGGTCCCGCCCGGCGCCGGTCGCGCGCAAGCCGGTCTGGGTGCCGAGCGTCGCGAGCCTGTACAGCCAGACGGCGCTGCGCCAGGAGAACAGCTACTTCTCCATCGGCGAACGCTGCAACGCCAACGGGTCGAAGAAGTGGCGGGAATTGCAGGAAAAGGGCGACTGGGACGGCTGCGTGTCGGTCGGGCGCGAGCAGGTGGCGGAGGGGTCCAACAGCCTCGACGTCTGCACCGCCTTCGTCGGCCGTGACGAGGTGGCCGAGATGAACGAGGTCGTCACCCGGTTCACCAGCAGCGTGAACTCGCCGCTGGTGATCGACAGCACGGAGACGATCGTGCTGGAGGCGGCGTTGCGGCTGCATGGCGGCAAGCCGATCATCAACTCGATCAACTTCGAGGACGGCGAGGACGCGGCGCGCGACCGGTTGGTGCTCGCGAAGAAGTTCGGCGCGGCGGTGATCGCGCTGACCATCGACGAGACCGGCATGGCGAAGACGCCGGAGGCCAAGCTCGCCATCGCCCGGCGGCTGGTCGAGTTCGCCTGCGACAAGCACGGCCTGCCGCAGTCGGACCTGCTGATCGACCCCCTCACCTTCACCGTCGCCACCGGCAGCGAGGATGACCGCAAGCTCGGGCAGTGGACGCTGGAGGGGATCAAGCTGATCCGCGACGCCTTCCCGGACATCCAGATCATCCTGGGGCTGTCCAACATCAGCTTCGGCCTCAACCCGGCGGCGCGCGCCGTGCTGAACTCCGTGTTCCTCGACCATGCCGTACGCGCCGGCATGACGGGCGCCATCGTGCATGTCAGCAAGATCAGGCCGTTGCACCTGATCGCTCCCGAAGAGGTGGAGGTCGTCGAGGACCTGCTGTTCGACCGGCGGCGGGAGGGCTACGACCCGTTGCAGCGGCTGCTGGAGATCTTCGCCGACCGCAAGCTGGCGGACGTGGCGAAGAAAGTGCGGGCCGATACCGTCGAGGGCCGACTCCGGGACCGCATCATCGACGGCGACCGCAAGGGCTTGGCCGACGAGCTGGACGAGGCGATGCGGACCCAGCCGCCGCTCGACATCATCAACAACGTGCTGCTCGACGGCATGAAGGTGGTGGGCGA
>CAXULX010000027.1:0-49767 GCA_964252005.1 uncultured Acetobacteraceae bacterium
GCATGTAGGCGCGGGCGATGGCGATCTTCTGCCACTCGCCGCCCGACAGCTCGACGCCGCTGCGGAACCGGCGGCCGATCATCTGTTCGTATTGCCGGGGCAGGCGGCGGATCACGTCGTCGGCCAGGCCGCGGCGGGCGGCGGCCTCGATCCTCGGGCGGTCGCCGCGCGCCTCGATGCGGCCGACCGCGATGTTGTCGGAGGCCGTCATGTAGTAGCGCACGAAATCCTGGAAGATCACGCCCATGCTGCCGCGGAGCCGGTCCAGGTCGTAGTCCCGGATATCGTGCCCATCCAGCAGGATGCGGCCCTCGTCGGGGTCGTACAGCCGGGCCAGCAGCTTGACCAACGTGGTCTTGCCCGCGCCGTTCTCGCCGACCAGGGCCAGGGTCTCGCCGGGATGCAGGATGAAACTGAGGTTGCGGACGGCCCAACGCTCGGCGCCGGGGTAGCGGAAGCCGACGCCCTCGAACACGAAGCCGGCGCCGACCGTGGCCGGGAACGGGCGCGGATCGGCGGGCGAGTGGATTTCCGGCGCCACCTCGAAGAAGGAGAACAGGTCGTCCAAGTAGAGCGCCTGGCCCGCCAGGCTGGAGAACCCGGCGAGCAGCCCCTCCAGCAGCCCGCGCAGCCGCAGGAAGGAGCCGGCCAGGAAGGTGAGGTCGCCGATGCTGAACCCGCCGCTCAGCGTCCGCCACGCGAGGTAGGCGTAGGCGACGTAGTAGCCGACGGTACCGAGCGCCGCGAGCGCCCCGCCCCAGCCGGCGCGCCGCACCGCGAGCCGCCGGTTCTCCGCCTGCATGCCCAGCGACAACTGCCGGTAGCGCTCGATCAGGAAGTCGTTGAGGCCGAAGATCTTGACCTCCTTCGCCGTCTCCGTGCTGGCGCCGGTCTGCCGGACGTAGTCGAGCTCCCGCCGCTCCGCCGTGCGGGCGAAGCTCAGGGCATAGCCCTGGGCGTTGAAATGCGCCTCCCCCAGGAACGCGGGGATCAGCGCCAGCAGCAGCAGCGCGATCAGCCACGGCGCATAGGCCGCGAGCCCGGCGGCGAAGCTCGCCACCGTCACCACGTCCTGCGCCTGGCCGAACATCTGGCTGATGAGCGTCGTGCGCCCCCCGGTCTGCCGCCGCGCCCGGTCCAGCTTGTCCTGCAGCTCGCTGTCCTCGAAGTCCTCCAGGTCGAGCGTCGCCGCATGCCGCATCAGCCGGATGCTGGAGGCGTTGGTGAACCGCTCCGCCAGCAGCGCGTCCACCAGCGACACCACCCGGCCCAGCACGTCGGTCAGCACCGCAAGCCCCAGCTCCGCCAGGATCAGCCAGGCGAGCCGCAGCAGCAGGCCGCTCGCGATCCAGGCGGCGGCGTCGGCCGGGTGGCCCGGCTGCTGCGACAAATGCAGCACCTCGTCGATGATGAGCTTGCCCAGGAACAGCACCGCCACCGGCAGCAGCGCCCGCACCAGGCGGAGCGCCAGCGTGGCCGAGGTGAGGGCTGGGCTGGTGCGCCAGATCAGCGCCAGGAACGGCGGCAGGGTGCGCAGCGCGCCCAGGCGTGCCCGGAGCGATGGGCGGGCAGGATCGGTGTTCGGCGGCATGGGGGCTTCTTCCCGCATCGCACTGTCTTGGCAAGCCCGCGATTGATGCCAGGTGCCGGTTCGGCGTATTGAGCGCGCCACAAAGGAACCCTGCGATGCCCCGCACCCTGCCAGACGTCCCGTTCGGGCGCGCCGAAACCCGCGTCGTCCTGCTGGAAGGCGTCAGCGCCAGCGCCGTCGGGCTGTTCACCGCCGCCGGCTACACCGACGTGCAGCGCCACGCCAAGGCGCTGGAAGGCGCGGCCCTGGTCGAGGCCGTCCGCGGCGCGCACATCATCGGCATCCGCAGCCGCACGCAGCTTTCGAGCGCCGTGCTCGCGGGCGCCGGGCCGCTGATCGCGGTGGGCTGCTTCTGCATCGGCACCGACCAGGTGGACCTCCAGGCCGCCCGCGCGCTGGGCATCCCGGTGTTCAACGCGCCATTCAGCAACACCCGCAGCGTCGCCGAGCTGACCATCGGGGAGATCGTCATGCTGCTGCGCCGCATCACGCCGCGCTCGGCCGACGCGCATGGGGGCGGCTGGGACAAGTCGGCCGTCGGCAGCTTCGAGGTGCGCGGCAAGGTCCTGGGCATCGTCGGCTACGGCAACATCGGCAGCCAGCTTTCGACCATCGCCGAGGCGATGGGCATGCGGGTGATCTACTACGACCGCGCCAACAAGCTCCGCCACGGCAACACCGAGCCGGTGGCGACGCTCGCCGACCTGTTGGGTCAGAGCGACGTCGTGAGCCTGCATGTGCCCGACCTGCCTTCGACCCGCGGCATGATCGGCGCCGGGGAGATCGCCGCCATGCGGCCCGGCGCGTATCTCATCAACAACTCGCGCGGCCGGGTCGTGGACCTCGACGCGCTGGCGGCGGCGCTCCGCGAGGGGCGCCTGGCCGGCGCCGCGGTGGACGTGTTCCCGACCGAGCCGAAATCGGCGGCCGAGCGGTTCACCACGCCGCTGCAGGGCCTCCCGAACGTGATCCTGACGCCGCACATCGGCGGCTCGACGGAGGAGGCGCAGGAGCGCATCGGCGCGGAGGTCGCGCACAAGCTGCTGGATTTCCTCGACAGCGGCTCGACCGGCGGCGCCGTCAACTTCCCGCATGTGGAGCAGCCGCGCAGCCCGGGCCAGCCGCGCTTCCTGCACGTGCACCGCAACGTGCCCGGCGTGCTCGGCCAGATCAACGCGGTGTTCAGCCGAATCGGCCTGAACGTGTCGGCGCAGGTGCTGCAAACCGAGGGCGACCTGGGCTACGTCATGGTCGATGTGGACCGCAAGCCGACCGGACGCTCGGCGACGCTCGCGGCGCTGTGCGACATCGAGGGCACGATCCGGGCGCGGGCGCTCGATTAGCGTTCCCGGCTCGGCGTGACCCGGGCGACCGTGTGACCCGGGCGACCGTCCGGGGATTGGTCGCAAGGGGCCGGCCGCACTATATATGCCCGACCTTTCGCAGGAGTTAATCTTGGCAGCACTCAACCGCTTCGCGCCGCATGCCGACGACGAGGACCCCGACGCCCCCGACGTGCCGGAGCCGATGGGTCCCGACACCAAGGAGCCGGACGACAACAAGACGCTGTCGTCGCCGATCAACGAGCTTGAGACCCGGCTGTTCAACAACCGCAAGGTGCTGGTGTTCGGCGCGATCAACGACAAGGTCGCCCGCGACGTGACCGGCCGCCTGCTGGCGCTCGCAAGCGACTCCGACAAGCCCATCGACGTGTACGTGAACTCGCCCGGCGGCCACGTCGAGAGCGGCGACACCATCCACGACATGATTCGCTTCGTGGACAGCGTCGCCCCCGTGCGGGTGATCGGCACCGGCTGGGTCGCCAGCGCCGGGGCGCTGATCTTCCTGGCCGGCGTGAAGGAGCGGCGGCTGTGCCTGCCCAACACGCGCTTCCTGCTGCACCAGCCGATGGGCGGCGTGCGCGGCCCGGCCACCGACATCGACATCGAGGCCCGCGAGATCATCAAGATGCGCGAGCGCATCAACCAGATCATCGTCAAGGAGACCGGGCAGACGATGGAGCGGGTGACCCGCGACACCGACCGCAACTACTGGATGAGTGCCGAGGAGGCCATCGCCTACGGCATGGTGAGCCGGGTCATCACCAGCATGACGGACCGCTGAGGCTCATCGCCGGCCGGACGGTTCGTCCGGCCGGCCCAACGCGGCCTCAACCCGGTCCCAGCCGCCGCCGGGGATGCCGAAGCGCAGCCAGTCCGGCCTCATCTCGAAGCGGCGGGTCAGGATGCCGGCGCGGGCGAGCCGGTCGAAGGTGTCCGGCGCGTCCGGCGCCCGCACCAGCCGGAACAGCCGTGTGCCGCCGAGCAGTTCGTGGCCCGCCCGGGCCAACGCATTATCCAGCCGCGCCACATCGCCCGTCAGCCGACGCCGCGTGGCGCCGAGCCAGGCGTCGTCCGCGAGCGCCGCGCTTCCGATTGCGACCGCCGCGCCGCTGACGGCCCAGGGTCCCAGCGCCATACGGAGTCTTTGCGCCATCTCCGGCGCCGCGATGGCGAAGCCGAGCCGCAAGCCGGCTAAGCCATAGGTCTTGCCAAACGACCTCAGCACGACCGCGTTGGCCGGCAGTGTGGGCGCGAGGCTCAGGCCGGTTTCCTCCAGGTCGGCGAACGCCTCGTCCACCACCAGCACGCCGACACGGGCGGCCAGGGTCAGCAGCTCGGCGGCGTTGGTGCGGCGGCCATCGGGGTTGTTGGGATTGCACAGCACCGCGACGGGGGCGCCGTCCAGCGCCGCCGGGTCCGCGACGACGGACACCGCGTTGCCGGCCGCGGCCCAGGCCGCCGCGTGCTCGGCATAGGTGGGGCCGAGGATGGCGACGCGGCCGGGCCGGAGCAGATGCGGCAGCAGGCTGATCAGGATCTGCGTGCCTGGCGCCGCCACGACCAGGCGGGGATCGGCGGCGCCATAGGCCCGCGCCGCCACGGCTTCGAGGCGCCGCACCTCTTCGGGTTCCGGCAGGCGATGGTAAGCTTCCGGCCCCAGGATAGGCACGGGGTAGGGCAGGGGGTTGATCCCGGTCGAGAGGTCGATCCACGGCGCGGGCGCCATGGGGAACCGCGCCCGCGCGGCGATCAGGCCGCCGCCATGGGCCATCGCCAACTCCGAGTCTGCCATGGTAGCTCCCGCGTGATGCACTTCGCCTCCAACCTGGGCCTGATCGCCTGCGCCCTGGCGTTGGAGGCCGCGGCGGGATACCCCGGCGCCGCGCTGCGCGCCATCGGGCATCCCGTGATGTGGGCGGGCGCGCTGATCGGCTGGATGGACCGGACCTGGAACCGGGACGGCTCCGACACCGGCATGCGCCGCCTCTACGGGGTCCTTGCGGTGCTGGCGCTGCTCGCCGCGACTGCCGTCCCGGCGGCGGCGTTGCAGGCCGCCTCCCTCGCACTGCCCCCCGCGCTGTCTCTGCTGCTGATGGCCGCCGCCACCAGCACGCTCCTGGCGCAGCGCAGCCTCTGGAGCTTCGTCGCCGCGGTGGGCGGTGCCCTGCGCCAAGGCGGCCTGCCGGCCGGGCGCGCCGCCGTCGCCCATATCGTCGGGCGCAACCCGGACACCCTGGACGAGCCTGCCGTCCTCCGCGCCGCCATCGAGAGCCTGGCCGAGAACTTTTCCGACGGCGTCGTCGCCCCGGCGCTCTGGGGGGCGCTGCTCGGCCTGCCGGGGATCGCCGCCTACAAGGCGGTCAACACCGCCGACAGCATGATCGGCCACCTCACGCCCCGGCACCGCGCGTTCGGCTGGGCGTCGGCGCGGCTGGACGACGTGGTGAACCTGCCGGCGTCCCGCCTCGCGGCCGGATGGCTCGTGCTGGCCGCGTGCCTGCACCCCGGCGCCTCTGGGCGGCAGGCGTGGCGGGTGGTGCGGCGGGACGCCTGGCGGCACCGGTCGCCGAACGCGGGCTGGCCGGAGGCGGCGATGGCCGGGGCGCTCGGCCTGCGGCTTGCGGGGCCGCGGGTGTATGGCGAGACGCGGGTGGACGACGCCTGGATGGGCGACGGCCGGGCGGAGGCCGGGCCGCGCGACCTCGACCGGGCGCTCGCGCTGTATCGGACGGCGTGCGGGCTGCAGATGGCGGCGTACGTGCTGCTCTGGGCCGTCATGCCGCGAGGCTGAGCAGGCGGTCCACGTCGCAATGCGCCTCCAGATGTTGGGCCAAGTGGTCCAGCGCTTGCTCCACCGTCTCGTCATGGCGGTGGCCTGACGGCGCTGCGCCCCATCGGCGCAGCCAGGCGCCGCGCTGCGCGTTGTCGGCGAACAGCCCGTGCACGTAGGTGCCGAGCACCGATCCGTCGGGCGAGCCTGCCCCGTCCGCGCGCCCGTCCGCCAGATGCAGCAGCGGCCGCCCGGTCGCCAGGCCGGTGGTGCGGCCCATGTGCATCTCGTAGCCGCGGAACGCCACGCCGTCGCCGGTATGGCCCGACGCCTCCATGAGCCGCTTCTCCCCGGTGAGCACGGTGTCCACGTCCAGCAGGCCGAGCCCGGCGACCCGGCCCGCCGGCCCCTCGATCCCCTGCGGGTCGTCAATCGAACGGCCCAGCATCTGATAGCCGCCGCACAGCCCGACGATCCGCCCGCCGCGCCGGTGATGCGCCAGGATGTCGATGTCCCAGCCGGTGGCCCGCAGGTCGGCCAAATCGGCCATCGTCGCCTTCGATCCCGGCAGGATCACCACGTCGCACACCGGCAGCGGCGTGCCGGGCGGCACCATCGCCAGGTCCACGTCCGGCTCGGCCGCCAGCGGGTCGAGGTCGTCGAAGTTGGCAATGCGCGGCAGCACGGGAACGGCGATCCGCAGCCTGGCGCCGGGCCGGCGCTCGTTCTGCGCGAGGTCCGCCGCGTCCTCTGCCGGCAGCCGGACGGCGCCCGCGAAATGCGGCACGAGGCCGAGCGGCGCCCAGCCGGTCCGCGCCGCGATGAACGCCATGCCGGCGTCGAACAGCGTGGGGTCGCCCCGCATCCGGTTCACGATGAAGCCGCGCACCAGCCGGGCATCCGCCGGGTCCAGCACCGCATGGGTGCCGACGAGGCTCGCGATCACCCCGCCGCGGTCGATGTCGCCGACCACCACGACGGGCGTCTGCGTGGCGCGGGCGAAGCCCATGTTGGCGATGTCGCCGGCGCGCAGGTTCACCTCCGACGCGCTGCCGGCGCCCTCCACCAGGATCAGCTCGGCCTCCGACGCCAGGCGGTTGAAGCTGTCGAGCACGAAGGGCATCAGGCCGGGCTTCATCGCCTGGTACTCGCGGGCGCGGGCGGTGGCGTGGACCCGGCCCTGCACGACCACCTGCGACCCGGTCTCGCTCTGCGGCTTCAGCAGCACGGGGTTCATGTGGACGGAGGGGGCGACGCCCGCCGCCCGGGCCTGCAACGCCTGTGCCCGGCCGATCTCCCCCCCGTCGCGCGTGACGGCCGCGTTGTTCGACATGTTCTGCGGCTTGAACGGGCGCACCGCGATGCCGCGCCGCAGGCAGGCGCGCGCCAGCCCGGCCACCAGCAGCGACTTGCCGACGCTCGACCCGGTGCCTTGCAGCATGAGGGCGCGGGCGGTCAAAACGTGATCATCAGAACTCGATGCCTTCCTGTGCCTTCACGCCCGCCGCGAAGTGGTGCTTCACCAGCGTCATCTCCGTCACGAGGTCGGCGGCCTCGATGAGCGCCGGGCGGGCGTTGCGGCCGGTGACGACCACGTGCAGCCCCGCTGGGCGGGCCGCCAGCGCCGCCAGCACCTCCGATTCGGCGAGGTACTCGTAGCGCAGGGCGATGTTCAGTTCGTCCAGCACCAGCAGCGCCAGGCCCGGCTGCTGCATCATCGACACGGCCTGCTCCCAGGCGCGGCGGCAGGCGGCGACGTCGCGGTCGCGATCCTGGGTCTCCCAGGTGAAGCCCTCGCCCATGGTGTGCCACTCAACGAGGTCATCGAAGCGCGCCAGGGCGCCGCGCTCCCCGGTGCTCCAGGCGCCCTTGATGAACTGCACCACCCCGGCGCGGCGCCCGCGCCCGACCATGCGCAGCAGCAGGCCGAACGCGGCGGTGCTCTTGCCCTTGCCCGGCCCGGTATGGACCATCAGCAGGCCCTTCTCCAGCGTCTTGCCGGCGACCTCCGCATCCTGCACGGCCTTGCGACGGACCATCTTGGCCGCATGGCGCTCCGCCTCACTCATCCGGGCCTCCCTTCACGAACAACGGCAGGCCCGCCACGGTGAGCACCACCCGGTCCGCGCGCGCCGCGAGCCGCTGGTGCAGCCGGCCGGCCTGGTCGCGGAAGCGCCGGGCGAGCGCGTTGTCGGGCACGATGCCGAGGCCCACCTCGTTCGACACCAGCACCGTGGGCGCCAACCGGTCCAGCGCCGCGTCGAGCGCCGCCTCCGCCGCGTCCAGGTCCGCGTCGGCCAGCATCAGGTTGCTGAGCCACAGCGTCAGGCAATCCACCAGCACCGGCGCATCCCCGGCATCCCGCAGCGCATCCGCGAGCGCCAGCGGCGCCTCGATTGTGCGCCATCCCGCCGCGCGCCGGCCGCGATGCTCCACGATGCGCGCCCGCATCTCGTCGTCGAACGCCTGCGCCGTCGCGACGTACACCCAAGGCGGAGGCAGGCGGGTGATCAGGGCCTCGGCATGGCGGCTCTTGCCCGACCGCGCGCCGCCGAGCACGAGGGCGAGTCGAGGGGCGGATGGAAAGTGCAGCGCGCAGTCCTCCTTGGGGCAACTCTGTCCCGGTCAGACATCTTCTAGCCCTGGCCGGCGATGCTGCCTACGTGCCGGGCGGAACGGCACCGAGGTGGAAAGAATGAACCGATCAGCCCTTATCGCCGGCGTCAGCGGCATCGTCGGCAACAACCTGGCGCGCCACCTGCTGCGCCAAGGCTGGCAGGTCAGCGGGCTGGCGCGGCGCCCCCCGACGGATATCGAGGGGCTGCAACCGGTCGCGACGGACCTGCTCGACGCGGCAGGGCTGCGGAACGCGATGGAGCCACTGCGCCCAAGCCACGTCTTCATCACGACCTGGCTGCGCCAGCCGACCGAGGCGGAGAACATCCGCGTCAACGCCGGGATGGTCCGCAACCTGCTCGACGCGGTGCGCCCGGGCGGCAGCGTCGGGCATGTCGCCTTGGTGACCGGGCTCAAGCACTACCTCGGCCCGTTCGAGGCTTACGGGAAGGGCAGCCTGCCCGCGACGCCCTTCCGCGAGGAGCAGCCGCGACTGGAGATCGAGAACTTCTACTACGCGCAGGAGGACGAGGTGTTCGCCGCGGCGGCGCGCGACGGCTTCGGCTGGAGCGTCCACCGCCCCCACACCATCATCGGCTACGCCATCGGCAACGCCATGAACATGGGCGTGACCCTCGCCGCCTACGCCACGCTGTGCCGCGAGACCGGCCGGCCCTTCCTGTTCCCCGGATCGGCGGCGCAGTGGAACGGGTTGACCGACATGACGGACGCCCGGCTGCTCGCCCGGCACCTGGAATGGGCCGCCGGCACCCCGGCCGCGCGCAACGAGGCGTTCAACGTGGTCAACGGCGACGTCTTCCGCTGGAGCTGGATGTGGGGCCGCCTGGCCAGCTGGTTCGGGCTGGAGCCGGCCCCGTTCCCCGGCCAGGGCACGCCGCTGGAACGGCAGCTCGCCGACGCCGCCCCGCTCTGGGCGGAGATCGCCCGCGAACGGGGCCTTGCCGAGCCGGACCTGAGCCGCCTGGCTTCGGCATGGCACACCGACGCCGACCTCGGGCGACCCATCGAGGTCGTCACCGACATGAGCAAGAGCCGCCGGCTCGGCTTCCTCGACTACCAGGCCACGGACGACGCGTTCTTCGACCTGTTCAACGCCCTGCGTGCGGCCCGGATCATCCCGTGAGCGGTGGGATGGGTTCGCCCAGTTGACAGGACAGGCCCCCGGACATACTGCACCCGCGATGGTCCCGCCCTCCGGCGTTTCCGGAAGGCGGGTTAATAGGGAACGCGGTGCGACGCCGCGGCTGCCCCCGCAACTGTAAGCGGTGAGCTGTTCGTCGCGTGCCACTGGGCGAGACCCCCGGGAAGGCAGGCGAGCAGCGCGGTCCCGGCCTCTCAAGGAGGGCGGCGCCAGATCTGCGAGCCAGGAGACCTGCCATCCCTGAAGTCAGCAGCCGAAGGCTGCGCGCTTCATCGACGACGCGCGGCCGGGCGGGGTGCCTCGGCGGCGGCGGTGCTCCTTGGCACCGACCTGCGGAGCCATGCCCCCGCAGGCGTTCGGCACCCCGTGCTTTGCCAGGACGCACCGGAGGCTGCCCAAATGACACAGATGCCCATCCCCACGCTCCATGTCTGCACCACCTGCCGCGCCGGGCAGGTGTTGGCCGACAGCGACAAGCGCCCGGGCCAGCACATGCTCGACACCATTGCGGCCCTGCTCGACCCGGCGGCGCCGGCCGTCGATCTGCAGGAGGTCGTCTGCCTGTCGAGCTGCGACCACGGCTGCGCCGCGGCCATCTCCGCGCCGGGCAAGTGGACCTACCTGCTCGGCCGGCTCGAACCCGGCATGGCGGCTGACCTGCTGAGCTACGCCGAGACCTACGCGCGGTCGGCGACCGGCACCGTGCTGCCGTCCCGCCGCCCGGCGTCGCTCGCCCGCGTCGTGCTGGGGCGGATGCCGGACCTGACCCAAGAGCGCGCGGCATGAACGGGAAGATCCCGGCGATGGTCGCGACCGGGAAGATCCCGGCCACGGTCATCACCGGCTTCCTCGGCGCCGGCAAGACCACCGTGCTGCGCCATCTGATCGAGAACGCCGGCGGACGGCGCCTCGCGATCATCGTGAACGAGTTCGGCGCCGTGGGCGTCGATGCCGACCTGCTGCGCGGCTGCGGCATCCCGGCCTGCGAGGACGCGGACATCGTGGAACTCGCCAATGGCTGCCTGTGCTGCACCGTCGCCGACGAGTTCCTGCCGGCGATGCAGGCGCTGCTCGACCGCCCCGACCCGCCGGAGCACATCGTGATCGAGACCTCGGGCCTCGCGCTTCCGAAGCCGCTGCTGAAGGCGTTCGGCTGGCCCGGCATCCGCTCCCGCGTCACCGTGGACGGGGTGATCGCGGTGGTGGACGGTCCCGCTGTCGCCGCTGGGCGCTTCGCCGACGACCCGGCCGCCGTCGCGGCGCAGCGCCTGGCCGACCCCGGCCTCGACCACGACAACCCGTTGGCCGAGGTGTTCGAGGACCAGCTGCAATCCGCCGACCTCGTGGTGCTGAACAAGGCCGACCTGCTCGATGCCGACGCGCTGGCGCGGGTGCGCGCGATTGTCGCGGCCGGGGTGCCGCGCGCGGTGCGGACGGTGGCGGCGCATGAGGGCCGGGTCGATCCGGCGGTGCTGCTGGGCCTGCACGCCGCGGCGGAGGACGACCTCGCGGCCCGCCCGTCGCACCACGACGCCGAGGACGGCGCGCACGAGCACGACGATTTCGAGAGCTTCGTCGTGGCGATCCCCGAGACGGACGCGCCCGACGCCCTGCTCGCCCGTCTCCAATCCATCGCGGAGACGCACCAGATCCTCCGCATCAAGGGGTTCGCCGCGGTCCGGGGCAAGCCGCTGCGGCTGGCGATCCAGGGCGTCGGCGGCCGGTTCCGCAAGGAGTTCGACCGCGCCTGGGCGCCCGGCGAGGCACGGCTGGGGCAGCTCGTCGTCATCGGCGAGACCGGACTCGACCGCGCCGCCATCGAAGCCGGCATGAACGCCTGACGCTATGCACCTGCTGGTCCGCGAGGCGCGCACGCTGGATGAAGACGCCGCGGCCGATGACCTCGGCCAGAGCGCGGCCGATGTCGTCGTCCTGTCGTTCTCCGACGCCGACCTCGGGGCGCTGGCGGGCGCATGGCAGGCGATGGCCGGGGCGCCGGGCCTGCGGCTGGCGAGCCTCGCGCGGCTGCGGCACCCGATGTCGGTGGACCTCTATCTGGAGCAGGTGGCGGCCCACGCGCGTTGCGTCGTGGTGCGGCTGCTGGGCGGCCTGGATTACTGGCGCTATGGGGCGGAGGAGGTGGCGACGCTGTGCCATGCCCGGGGCATCGCGCTCGCCCTGTTGCCGGGCGACAGCCTCGATGACTCGCGCCTGGCGTCGCTGTCCACCGTGGCGCCAGAGGCGCTGGCACGCATGGACGCCTGCTTCCGCCATGGCGGCCCGGCCAACATGGCGCGGGCGCTGCGGCTCGCGTCGCACTGGGCCGGCCTGGCTCCGGACCCTCATGACCCTGCTGAGCCGGTGCCGCAGCACGGGGTCCATGCGCTCGACCTCGCCGCCGACGGTCCGCTGGCGGCGGTGGTGTTCTACCGTTCGCACCTGCTCTCGGCCGACATCGCGCCGGTCGACGCCATGATGGCCGCGCTGCGGGCCCGGGGCCTAGCGGTCGGCGCTCTGTATGTGTCCAGCCTGAAAGCGCCCGACAGCGCGGCCTATACCGCCGCCACGCTCCGCGCCTGGCGTCCGGCGGTGGTGCTGAACGCCACGGGGTTCTCGGCGCGGCAGGGCGACGCGGGATCGCCGCTCGACGCGCCGGGCGCTCCGGTGCTGCAGCTGGTGCTGGCGGGGTCGTCGCGGGCGGCTTGGCAGGATTCGTCGCGCGGGGTGTCGCAAACCGACCTCGCGATGCAGGTGGTGCTGCCGGAACTCGATGGGCGGCTGCTGACCGGGGCGGTCTCCTTCAAGGACGAGGAGGCGGCGCTGCCGGCGCTGCAATACGCCCGCACCGTGCACCGCCCCGATCCCGACGGCGTGGTGCTGGCGGCGGACCGCGCGGCGGGGTGGGTGCGCCTGGCCCAGACGCCGCGGGCGGAGCGGCGGGTCGCCATCGTGCTGTCCGACTACCCCGGCGTCGGCGGGCAGCGCGGCCACGCGGTGGGCCTCGACAGCTTCGCCAGCCTCCATGCCATCCTGCATGACCTGCGCGAGGCCGGGTTCACGACGGGCGACCTGCCGGACCTGGATGCGTTGGTGGACGGGCTGTGCCATGCGGCGCCCACGCCGATGCTGCCTAGGGCCGAATACGCGCGCCTGTCCGCCACCCTGCCGGACGCCGTGCAGGCCAGCGTGCGCGCCGCCTGGGGCGAGCCGGCAGACGTCACCCTGCGATACCTGCAACTCGGCACCATGACCGTCGCGGTCCAGCCCGACCGCGGCGGTGCGGACCGGCGGGCGTCCTACCATGACCCGGACCAGGTGCCCTGCCACGCCTACCTCGCCTTCTATCTCTGGCTGCGCCACAGCCTCGACGTGCACGCCATCCTGCATTTGGGCGCCCATGGCTCGCTGGAGTGGCTGCCCGGCAAGGCGGTGGCGCTGTCGCCTGCCTGCCTGCCGCGCGCCCTGTCCGGCGGCGTGCCGGTCATCAACCCGTTCATCGTCAACAATCCCGGAGAGGCCGCCGCCGCCAAGCGCCGCCTGGGCGCCGTCACCATCGGGCACCTGACCCCGCCACTTGGCCCCGGGGCCGCGCATGGCGAGGCGGCGGTGCTGGAGCGGCTGATCGACGAGTACGCCGCGGCCGACGGCCTCGACCGCCGGCGCACCGGGCTGCTGCGGCGGGAGATCCTGGAACGTGCCGAAACGGCCGGGCTGCTGGCCGAAAGCGGCGTGCCGCGCGACGCCGCGGAGGACGACGCGCTGGCCCGGCTCGACGCCTATCTCTGCGACGTGAAGGACTTGCAGCTTCGGGACGGCCTGCACGTGTACGGCCGTCCGCCGCGACCCGGCCGCACGTTGGACGCCCTGGGCCGCTCAAACCCGGCGGTCGGCGCCGCGCTCGACGCCTCCCCGGCGGCCGAGCGGGCGGCGCTGCTGGCGGCGCTGGACGGGCGCTTCGTGGCGCCGGGTCCGGCGGGCGCGCCGACCCGCGGCCGGGCGGACGTGCTGCCGACCGGGCGCAACCTCGCCACCATCGACCCGCGCGGCGTGCCCACGCGCTCCGCCATGACGCTCGCGGAGCGTGCCGCGGCGGAACTGCTGCGCCGGCATCTGCAAGATCACGGTGAGTGGCCGCGCAGCCTGGTCATCGACGTGTGGGGCAGCGCCAGCATGCGGACCGGGGGGGAGGACCTGGCGCTCGCCTTCGTGCTGCTTGGTGCCCGCCCGGTGTGGGACGAGGGATCGGCGCGGGTGAGCGGGTTCGAGGTGCTGCCCATCGCCCTGCTCGACCGGCCGCGCGTGGACGTGACGCTGCGCATCTCCGGCCTGTTCCGCGATGCGTTCCCCGGCCAGGTGGCGCTGTTCGACAGCCTGGTGCGCGCGGTGGCCGGGCGGGAGGAGGCCGGTGACTGGAACCCGCTGGCGGCGGCGGCGCAGGGCCTCGCGGGCGATGCGCTGCGCCGGGCGACGACGCGGGTGTTCGGGGCGCCGGCCGGGCAGTACGGCGCGGGGCTGTCCAGCGATGCCTACCTCGCCGCCTCCGCCGGCGCCTACGGCCAGGGGCTGGAGGGCGCCCCCGACCCGGCGGGCCTTGCCGCACGGGTGGGCGGGGCCGACGCCTTCGTGCACGCGCAGGACCATGCCGAGATCGACCTGCTGGACAGCACGGAGCACGCGGCGCACGAGGGTGGGTTCGCCGCCGCCGCCGCGGCACTGGGCGGTGCCCCGGCGCTCTACCACCTCGACACCTCCCGCCCCGATGCGCCGCGGGCGCGCAGCGTGGCGGAGGAGGTGGCCCGCGTCGTCCGGGGCCGCGCCGCCAACCCGCGCTGGATCGCCGGCATGATGCGGCACGGCTACCGCGGCGCGGCCGAGATCGCGCGCGGCATCGAGGCGCTGCACGGCTTCGCCTCCCTGCTTCCCGCCCGGTTCGACGCGCAGTTCGACCTGCTGTTCGACGCAACCCTGGGCACGCCGGACGTGGACGCCTTCCTGCGCGCGGCCAACCCCGACGCCCGCGCCGCCCTGGCGTCCCGCTTCGCCGACGCGCAGTCTGCCGGCCTGTGGCACCCACGCCGCAACAGCGGGCCGGACGCATGACGATGCAGCGCGGCTGGTGCCCCAGCCTGTATGAGCCGATGGCGACTGGCGACGGGCTGCTGGTGCGGGTTAAGCCACGGGGCGCGCGGCTGGACAGCGCCGCGCTCCGTACCCTGGCCGACGCCGCCATGCGCTTCGGCAACGGCGTGGTCGAGCTGACCCGGCGCGGCAACCTGCAAATCCGCGGCCTGACCGCCAACGGCGTTCCCGGTTTTGCGGCGGCGA
Source organism: uncultured Acetobacteraceae bacterium (assembly GCA_964252005.1). Taxonomy (GTDB): domain Bacteria; phylum Pseudomonadota; class Alphaproteobacteria; order Acetobacterales; family Acetobacteraceae; genus CAHJXG01. The sequence goes on from CAXULX010000027.1 coordinate 14,808, forward strand.
TGGTCGAGGCCGGGCTGGCCGACCCCGATCCGGCCATCGAGCGCCGCCGGATCGTCATCCCGCCGCCGCTGGCCGGTGACGACCCGGCGGTGCCGCTGGACAGCCTGGCGCTGACCGAGGAGATCGAGCGCAGGGTGCCGCCGGGCCTGCCGCCCAAGTTCTGCATCGCCATCGACGGTGGCGGCGTGCTGGCCGGGACGCCCGCGGCGGACATCGTGATCGACGCCCGGGCCTGCACGGCGGACACGCTGCCGTCCGTGCGGCGGCGCATGGACAACGCGGTTGGGACGGCGCGCGGCGTGGTTCAGCCGGCCCGCGCGCCTGGATCGGCCATCGGGTTCCATCCCTATGCGGGGGAATCGCAGGGCGCTTTCGGCCTCGGCGTGCCGTTCGGGCAGACGGATGCCGCCGGGCTGCGACTGCTCGCCGACCTCGCCGACCGCTTCGGCAGCGCGATCCGCATCAGCCCGTGGCGCACCGTGCTGCTGGGCCAGGTGGCCGCGGGCGACGTGCCGGGCCTGCGGGCGGCCGCGGCAGGGTGGGTGGTCGATCCCGCCGACCCCCGGCTCGGGATCACCGCCTGCGTCGGCAGCCCCGGCTGCGGCCAGGCCAGCGTGCCCGCCCGCCTGGACGCGGCCCGGCTTGCGGCAAGCGGCGCCAGGGGGCCGCTGCACGTCTCGGGCTGCGCCAAGGGCTGCGCCTATGCCGGCGGCCCCGTCCTGGTCGGTGAGGCCGGGCGCTACACCCGGATGGAGGACTGGCGTGCGGGGACGCCGCCCCGGGGCCTCCCGCTGGACGCGGCGGCGCCGGCATGAGCGGCCGGTCCTACATCCGCGACGGCGCCGCGATCTACGCGCAGTCCTTCGCCACCATTCGCGCCGAGGCCAACCTGTCCCGCTTCACGCCGGAGCAGGCCCGGGTCGCCGTGCGGGTGATCCATGCCTGCGGCGTCGTCGGCATCACCGAGGACCTGGAGTTCAGCCCGGATTTCGCCCCCGCCGCCCGGGCGGCGCTGCTCTCCGGCTGTCCCATCCTGTGCGATAGCAAGATGGTCGCGCACGGCATCACCCGTGCCCGGCTGCCGGCCGGCAACGCGGTGCTCTGCACTCTGGATGCGCCGGAGACGCCGGGCATCGCCGCCCGGATCGGCAACACCCGCTCCGCCGCGGCGCTGGAACTGTGGCGCCCGCACCTTGCCGGCGCGCTGGTGGCCATCGGCAACGCGCCGACCGCGCTGTTCCACCTGCTGGACCTGCTGGACGCCGGGGCGCCGCGGCCCGCGGCGATCATCGGTATGCCGGTCGGCTTCGTGGGGGCTGCCGAGTCGAAGCAGGCTTTGGCCGAGGACGGGCGGGTGCCGTTCGCCACCGTGCACGGCCGGCGCGGCGGCAGCGCCATGGCGGTTGCCGCCGTCAACGCCCTGGCCAGCGAGCGCGAATGACGGGCGTGCTGCACGTGGTCGGCATGGGGCCGGGCGATCCGGAGCTGCTGACGCTGCGGGCGGCGCGCCTCCTCGCGACCGCCGCCGTCGTCGCGTTCTTCGCCAAGCGCGGACGCCCCGGCCATGCCCGCACCATCGCGGGCGCGCACCTCAACCCGGCCGCCGAGGAGCTGCGCTTCGAATACCCCTACACCACCGAGATCGACGTGGACGACCCGCGCTACGAACCGGGCATCCGCGCCTTCTACGAGGCCGCCGCGGCCATCGTCGCATCGAGGCTCGACGCCGGGCAGGACGTGGCGCTGCTGTGCGAGGGCGATCCGTTCTTCTACGGCTCCGCCATGTACGTGTTCGACCGGCTGCGCGCGACGCACCCGACGGCGGTCACGCCGGGCATCACCGCCATGAGCGGCTGCTGGGCGCAGGCGCAGATGCCGATGACGCATGGCGACGACGTGCTGACGGTGCTGCCCGGCACGCTCGATGCCGGGACGCTGGCGGCGCGGCTCGCCGGCAGCGACGCCGCGGTCATCATGAAGGTGGGCCGCAACCTGCCGAAGATCCGCGCGGCGCTGCAATCCGCCGGGCTGGCCGACCGCGCGCTGTATGCGGAGCGCGGCACCATGCCGGACGGCCGCATCCTGCCGTTCGCCCACCTGGACGCGGACCGGGCGCCGTATTTCTCGCTGGTCCTCGTGCCCGGTCGGCAGCGGGCGCGGTGAGCGGGCGGCTCGCCATCGTCGGACTCGGCCCCGGCGCCGCCGCGATGCAGACGCCGCAGGCGACGGCGGCGCTGATGGAGGCGACCGACCTTGTGGGCTATGCACCCTATCTCGACCGCGTGCCGATGCGTCCCGGCCAGGTCCGCCATGCCAGCGACAACCGGGTCGAGCTGGACCGTGCCCGGCACGCCCTTTCGCTCGCCGCCACCGGGCGGGACGTGGCCGTCGTGTCGTCCGGCGACCCCGGCGTGTTCGCAATGGCGAGCGCGGTGTTCGAGGCGCTGGAGCAGGGCGAGCCGGCCTGGCGCACGCTCGACATCCTCGTCGTGCCGGGTATCTCCGCCGTGCTCGCCGCCGCCGCCCGGCTCGGTGCGCCGCTCGGCCACGACTTCTGCGTGCTGTCGCTGTCCGACAACCTGAAGCCGTTCGACGTCGTGCTGGCCCGGCTGGCCGCCGCCGCCTCGGCCGGGTTCGTCATCGCGCTGTACAACGCTGCGTCCCGCGCCCGGCCCTGGCAGCTCGGCGCGGCGCTGGACGCGCTGCGGCCCATCCTGCCGGGCGCGACGCCCGTGGCGCTCGCCACCGCCATCAGCCGGGCGGACGAGCGGATCGAGGTCTCGACGCTGTCCGCTGTTGACCCGGCGCGGGCCGACATGCGCACGTTGGTGCTGATTGGCTCCGCTGCCACGCGCCGGATCGAGCGTGATGGGGCGGCGCCTTGGCTCTACACACCCCGTTTCCATGTGGCGGCGACATGATCCAGCCAAGCCAGCGCACCCGCGGCGTCCGGCACCGTCTCCCCGGACGGGGCGGCAGGCCGCGCGACCATGACCACCAGAAGGCCCAGCGCCCGCGCCGCCGCCAGCTTGGGCGCGGTCGCAGCGCCGCCGGAGTTCTTGGTGACCAGCACCTCGATGCCCTCCTGCTCCAGCAGGGCGCGCTCCGCATCCTCCCGGAACGGCCCGCGCGCCGCGATGCAGCGTGCCGTCGCCGGCAGCAGGGCGGGGTCCGGCGGCTCGACGCTGCGGATCAGGTAGCGGTGCCAGGGGGCCAGGCTGAAGGGCGCCAGTTCCTGCTGTCCCACCGTCAGGAACACCCGGCGCGGCGCGGCGCCCAGCGCCTGCACGGCCGCCGCCATGTCCGCGACCTCGGTCCAGCGGTCGCCGGGACCTGCGGCCCAGGGCGGACGCGACACGGCGATGACCGGCACGCCGGCGCTGCGGGCGGCGGTCCGGGCGTTCCGGCTAATCTGCGCGGCGAACGGGTGGGTCGCGTCGATCAGCGCCGCCACCTCATGCGCCCGCAGGTGGGCCGCCAGCCCCTCCGCCCCGCCGAACCCGCCGCGCCGCGCCGGCACGGCCGGCAGCACCGGCGCCCGGGTGCGCCCGGCGAGCGACAGCACCGGCCGCACCCGCGGGTGATCGGCCAGCGCCGTGGCAATCGCCGACGCCTCGGTCGTCCCGCCGAGGATTAAGACATTCATGAGCGAAGCAAGCATGAACCCGCCCTGGCTGGCCATACTCGGCGTGAACGAGGACGGCGAGTTGTCCCCCGCCGCCCGCCGGCTGATCGGCGACGCGGCCCTGGTGGTGGGCGGGGCGCGGCATTTGGCGCTGGCGGACGCGCTGATCTCGGGCGAGCGCATGGCCTGGTCCAACCCGCTCGCGGCCTCCTTCGACGCCATCATGGCGCAGCGTCCACAGCCGGTCGTGGTGCTCGCGTCCGGGGACCCGTTCTGCTACGGCGTCGGCAGCACCCTGGCGGCCATGGTCCCGGCCGCCGAGCGGCTGTGCATCCCGGCGCCGTCCTCCCTGGCGCTCGCCTGCGCCCGGCTCGGCTGGGCCGTGCAGGACTGCGCCACCATCTCCTTCTGCGGTCGGCCGTTGGCGCCCTTGGCGCCACTGTTGCAGCCCGGCGCGCGCATCCTGGCGCTCTCGGCCGATGGGGGCACGCCGGGGCTGGTGGCGACCCTGTTGCAGGCGCGCGGCTTCGGCCCCTCGGTCCTGCACGTGCTGGAGGCGCTGTCCGGCCCGCAGGAGCGCATCCGCAGCACCACGGCGGCCTGGTTCCGCCTGTCCGACATCCACCCGCTCAACCTTGTGGCCATCGAGGTCGCGGGGGTGCCGGGCGCGCAAGGCATCCCGCTCACGAGCGGCTTGCCGGACGCGCTGTTCGAGCATGACGGGCAGATCACCAAGCGCGAAATCCGCGCGATGACGCTCTCCGCCCTGGCGCCGCGCCGGGGCGAGCGGCTGTGGGACATCGGCGCCGGCTCCGGCGCCGTCGCCATCGAATGGCTGCTGCGCCACCCGGCGAACCGGGCCGTCGCCATCGAGCGTCATCCCGAGCGCGCCGCCCGCGCCGCCCGCAACGCCGCGTCGCTGGGCGTGCCGCATCTGCACGTCGCAGGCGCCCCCGCGCCCGGCGCGCTGATCGGCCTGCCGCCGCCGGATGCCGCGTTCATCGGCGGCGGCGCGCACGAGCCGGGCGTGATCGACGCCGCCTGGGCTGCCCTGCCGTCTGACGGAAGGCTGGTCGCCAACGCCGTCACCATCGAGTCGGAGGCGGCGCTGATCGCCGCGCGCGCGCGCCACGGCGGCACGCTGTCGCGCCTGTCGGTCGAGCGGCTGGACCGCATCGGCGGCCTGCACGGCTACCGCCCGGCCATCACCGTGACGCAGTGGCTGGCGACCAAGCCGTGATCGTCGCCGGGCTGGGCTTTCGCAACGGGTGCGCCGCGGACGACATCGTACGCCTGGTGCGGGCGGCGCAGGCGCAGGCCGGCTGCATCGTCGGATCGCTCGCCGCCCCGCGCTGGAAGCAGGGCGCGCCCGGCCTGCACGCCGCCGCCGCCCGCCTCGGCCTGCCCGTCGCGTTCATCGACGAGGCGGCGCTCCTCGCCATGCAGCCGCGCTGCCCCACCCGGTCCGCCTTCGCCCAACGCGAGACCGGCTTCGCCTCGGTGGCGGAGGGCGCGGCGCTGGCGGCGTCCGGCGGGCGCCTGCTGCTGGCGCGCATCGCCGGGGGCGGCGCGACCTGCGCGCTGGCCGGGCCATGACGGTGCATTTCATCGGCGCGGGACCCGGCGCCGCGGACCTCATCACCGTCCGCGGCCAGGCCCTCCTGGGGCGCTGTCCGGTATGCCTGTATGCCGGGTCCATCGTGCTGCCGGCCATGCTGGCGCATTGCGGACCCGGCGCCCGCCTGGTGGACACGGCGCCCCTCTCGCTCGACGCCATCGAGGCCGAGTTCGTCGCCGCCGACCACGCCGGGCAGGACGTGGCGCGGCTGCATTCCGGCGACCTGTCGATCTACAGCGCCGTCGCCGAGCAGCTCCGCCGGCTGGACCGGCACGGCATTCCCTGGACCCTGACCCCGGGCGTCCCCGCCTTTGCCGCCGCCGCCGCCGTGCTGGGCGCGGAGCTGACCGTGCCCGAGGTGGCGCAGAGCGTTGTGCTCACCCGTCTGCCGGGCCGCGCCTCCGCCATGCCGCCGGGCGAGACGCTGGCCGCCTTTGCCGCCACGGGTGCCACGCTCGCCATCCACCTCGCCATCGACAAGCTCGCGTCCATCGTCGAGACCCTCATGCCATTCTACGGCGCGGACTGCCCGGCCGCGGTCGTGGTGCGCGCCACCTGGCCCGACCAGCGCACGCTGCGCGGCACGCTGTCCAGCATCGCCGCCGCCGTCGCGGTCGATCCGCCCGAGCGCACCGCGATGATCCTGGTGGGCCGCGCCCTGCAGCCGGACGGCTTCCGCGACAGCGCGCTCTACAGCCCCGACTACCCCCGGCGGTTCCGGGATGGGGCCGCGTGAACCCCGGCGAAGCCCGTCCGGCCCATCAAAGCGCCGTTCCGGTCGAACAGCACGATCTCCAGCGCCGTGTCCGCACCGGCCAGCACCGCCGCCGCGGTGCGCCACGCCGCCTGGGCGACCACGTCCCCCAACGGCACACCCTCGGCGGCGGCGGCGGCGGCGAACGCCTCCGCCACGGTGTTGGCGCCGGCGATCCGCTCGGCCAGCGCCGGGTCGGCCACCAGCGCCGCGAGCGCCGGCAAATCCGCCGAGCCGTGCCGGGAATGCAGGTCGAGCCGTCCCTGCGCCAGCTTGGTCATCTTGGCGACGCCGCCGGCGATGCTGACGCGGGGCACCGGGTGCCGCCGCAGGTACTTCAGCAGCGCTCCGGCGAAATCGCCCATCTCCAGCAGCGCCGTCTCCGGCAGGCCGTGCAGCGCCTGGATCGCCGCCTCCGATGTGCTGCCGGTGCTGCCGGCCACGTGGTCCAGGCCGATGGCGCGCGCCACGTCGATGCCGCGGTGGATGGTGTCGATCCAGGCGGCGCAGGAATACGGCACCACGATCCCCGTCGTGCCGAGGATCGACAGCCCGCCCACGATGCCGAGCCGGCCGTTCAGGGTCTGCGCCGCCAGCACCTCGCCTCCGGGGATCGACAGCTCGACCACCGCGTCCGGCGCGGGGGCGATCTCAGCGAGCGCCGCGCGGATCATGGCGCGCGGCACCGGGTTGATGGCGGGATCGCCGGGAGGGATCGGCAGGCCCGGGCGGGTGACGGTGCCGACGCCGGGTCCGGCGCGGAACACGACGCCGCCACCGGGCGGCCCGGCGGACACCCGGGCGAGCACCAGCGCCCCATGCGTCACGTCGGGATCGTCGCCCGCGTCCTTGACCACGCCCGCCATGGCGGCACTTGGTTCCAGCGCCGTCTCCGCCAGGGCGAACGACACGCGCTGCCCGCGCGGCAGGGCGATCTCGATGGGGTCCGGGAACTCGCCGGTCAGCAGGGCGGCGAACGCGGCCTTCGCCGCCGCCGTGGCGCAGGCCCCGGTCGTCCAGCCCCGGCGCAGCGGTCGCGACTCTCCCACGACGCTCATTATAGGAGGAACGCGCCATGACGCCGAGGGGTCTTGTAATCGGCGCGCCGCGGTCCGGCTCCGGCAAGACAACCGTGACCCTGGCGCTGCTTGCGGCGCTGCGCCGCCGGGGCCTGGCGGTGCGGGCCGCCAAGTCCGGGCCTGATTACATCGACCCCGCCTTCCACGCCGTCGCCAGCGGCGCGCCCGTGCTGAACCTCGATAGCTGGGCGATGCCGCCGCCGCTGCTCGACCACTTGGCGAACGAGGCCGCAGCCGGGGCCGCGGTGCTGGTCGTGGAGTCCGCCATGGGCCTGTTCGACGGCGTGGCCGGGCCGCCCGGGCGCACCGGGGCGGCGGCGGACCTTGCGGCGCGGCTGCGGCTTCCCGTGCTGCTGGTGCTCGACGTCTCCGGCCAATCGCAGACCGCCGCCGCCGTCGCCCGCGGCTTTGCCTCCCACGACCCGGCGGTTGCCGTCTGCGGCGTCGTGCTGAACCGCGTCGGCAGCGAGCGGCACCGCCTGGGCGCGGCCACCGCCATCGAGGCGATGGGCCTGCCCGTGCTCGGCGCCCTGCCGCGCGACCCTTCGCTGTCCCTGCCGGAACGCCATCTCGGCCTGGTGCAGGCGGCCGAGCATCCGGACTTGCCGGACCTCCTGCACCGCTTGGCCGACCGGGCCGAGCAGCATCTGGACCTCGACGCGATCCTGCGGCACGCAGCGCCCGTGGCCGTCCCCGCCGCATCCGGCGCCGCCTTGCCGCCGCCGGGCCAATGCGTGGCGCTGGCGGCCGATGCCGCGTTCAGCTTCGTCTATGCCCACCTGATCCAGGGCTGGCGCCGCGCCGGGGCGGAGATCGTTTGCTTCTCGCCCTTGGCGGACGAGCCGCCGCCTGAGCGCTGCGACGTGTGCTGGCTGCCCGGCGGCTATCCGGAGCTGCACGCGGCGCGCCTCGCCAGCGCCGGGCGGTTCATGGCGGGCCTCGCCCGCTTCGCCGAGACCCGGCCAGTGCATGGCGAGTGCGGCGGCCACATGGCGCTGGGGCAGGGGATCGAGGATGCATCCGGGACCCGCCATGCCATGGCCGGCCTGCTTGGGCACGAAACCAGCTTCGCGCGCCGCAAGATGCACCTGGGGTATCGCGAGGCGACGCTGCTTGCCGACTCCCCCATCGGCGCCGCCGCCGCCGTCGTCCGTGGGCATGAGTTCCACTATGCCAGCACGGTCGATCCCGGCCGCGACGCGCCGCTCGCCGCCTTGCGGGATGCCGGCGGCAACAGCCTGGGCCATGCCGGAGGGCGGCGCGGCCATGTCACAGGCAGCTTCTTCCACGTCATCGCTCCGGCCGCCGGTCCATAAGCCGCCTCGGCACGGTGGCGCATGGATTTTTCGCTTTGGGCAACCGACCGTAAAGACCTGCGTTCTGCCCCATCATCAGAGGAGAAACGGCGATGGCGGCTTCAGGCACTTTCAACGACGCGGCACAGGACGCCCGCGAGCAGATCGCGCAGCTTCGCGACCAGGTGCAGACCCTGATGGCCGAGCGGGTGACCCCTGCGCTCGCGAACGCCGCCGGGACCGCCGAGGACTATGCCCGGCAGGCCCGGGACTTGGCGTCCGACCAGACGGAGATGCTGTCGGACCATGTGCGCGAGTCGCCGATTGTGGCCATCCTGATTGCGGCCGGCGCGGGCTACCTGCTCGGCCGCATTGCCCGTTAAGCCCGATGCGTACGGTCGAGCTTGCTAAAGTCGCGGCCTCGGCGGAGGCGTTGCGCCTCCGCCGGGTCGCCGTCCGGCAGGGCAGGCGCGCAGCCTATGGCGTCGGCGCTGGGGTGTTTGCGGTCGCGGTCTTCGTGTTGCTGCACGTCGTGGCCTACAACGCCATGGTGCCGCAGCTCTCGCCGCTGATTGCCAGTCTCATCATCCTGGCATTCGACCTGGTCGTGGCGGGCATCCTCGGCTACCTCGCGATGAGCAACAAGCCGGATGCGGTCGAGGACGAAGCGAAGATGATCCGTCAGCAAGCCATCGTGGAACTGCGGAAGTCGATGACGGCCGTGGCGTTGGCGGGTGAGGCGGCAAGCCTGCTGGTGCGGCGTCCCCGCACCGTGACCGTGGTGAAGCCGCGCGGCACGGTGCGGCTCGCAGGGGAATTGGCCGCGCATTTGATGTCGCGCCGATAGGTTGGCGCACGTGGGCCGGGCGGTTCAAACGAGGAGGCCCGGTTTTTGACGCTGGATACCGCTCCGGCCATCTTGATTGATCGCCAAGGGCGGATCGGCCGTCTGACGATCAACCGGCCACGCGCCCTCAACGCGCTGGATCATGCCATGGTGCGGACGCTCCATGCGGCGCTTGATGCCTGGCGAGACGACCCGGCTGTCGAGGCCGTGGTCGTCGAGGGGGCCGGGGGTCGGGCGTTCTGCGCCGGCGGCGATATCCGCCGGGTCCGCGACATGGCGTTGGCTCGACATTATGCGGACATCGAGGCGTTCTTTGCCGACGAATACGCGCTGAACGCCGCAATCGCGCGTTACTCAAAACCCTACATCGCGTTGATCGACGGCGTCTGTATGGGCGGCGGCATGGGCCTGTCCATCCATGGCAGCGTCCGCGTGGTGACCGATGCGGCGGTGATGGCCATGCCGGAAACCGGGATCGGCTTCTTCCCTGATGTCGGTGCGAGCTTCTTCCTGCCGCGGTTGCAGGTCGGCTACGGGATGTTCCTGGCATTGACCGGCGGCAGGGTGCACGGGGCCGATGCCGTTGGCGCGGGCCTTGCCACGCATCATGTCGCCCGTGACGAGATGACAATGCTTGCGGACGGAATCGCCCGGGATGGGCTCGCCGCACTGACCCGTGTGGCCCTGCCCACAGGCTCAAAGCCCGAACAGGAAGAACTCCTTGCCTGTTTTGGCGCGGACAGCGTTGCGGGCATCATGGACCGCCTGGCGAGGCTGGACACCGTGCCCGCGCGGGAGGCGCTGACGACGCTACGGTCGGTGTCGCCGACCGCGGTGCTATGGACGTTTGAGTTGATGCGGCTCGGGGCCGGGCGCACGCTTGAGCAATGCCTGGCGACCGAGCTCGCGCTGACCCGTCATGCCATCCGTCATCCGGACTTTGCCGAAGGGGTGCGTGCGATGGTCGTGGACAAAGACCGAACACCCCGCTGGCTGCCGGCAAGGATCGAGGATGTCGCGCTCGACGGTATCAAAGCGATGTTCCGTCAACTTGCCGGAGGCTGATTCGGCGGTCGTGCATCCCAGCGACTGTTACCGGTGAGCGGGGTTTTGAACCCCGCTCCCGTTATCCTCGATCAGGCCGCACGGCTCATGTGGATGGCCTTCCAGACCTTCTCAGGCGTGGCGGGCATGTCGATGCTTTTCACCCCGGTGTCGGACAACGCATCGACGATGGCGTTGATGACGGCGGGCGGGCTGCCGACCGCGCCGGCCTCCCCGGCGCCCTTGACCCCCAACGGGTTGGTGGCGCAGGGCACCTCGATCAGGTCAACCTCGATGTCCGGCAGGTCGGCCGCGCGGGGCAGGGCGTAGTCCATGAAGCTGCCCGACAGCAACTGGCCGGACTGCGGGTCGTAGGCGGTCCGCTCCAGCACGGCCTGACCAAAGCCCTGGGCAACGCCGCCATGCACCTGGCCGCGCACGATCATCGGGTTGACCGCCTTGCCCACGTCGTCGCACACGATGTAGCGCAGGATGCTGACCATCCCGGTGTCGGGATCGATCTCCACCTCAGCCATATGGCAGCCGTTCGGGAAGGTGTGGACGTCGATCTTGGCGATCTCGACGGCATCGAGCGTCGTCGCCGCCTGACCCTCCGCAACGCGGGCGCGCTGCGCGGCTGCGAGTTCCAGGATGTCCAGCCCGCGGTCGGTGCCGGCGACGCTGAACCGTCCGGCCGAGAACTCGATGTCGGACACCGCCGCCTCCAGCGCCTCGGACGCGGCCTGCTTGCCCTTCTCGATGACGCTGGCCGCGGTGACCAAGATGGCCTGGCCTTCGGAATAGAGGCTGCGCGCGCCGCCGGTGCCGCCGCCGGTCGGGATGCTGTCGGTGTCGCCCTGCTTGATCCGCACCTTGTCGCCGTCGATGCCGAGCTGATCGACCGTGAGCTGGACATAGGCCGTCTCGTGCCCCTGGCCGGTGCTTTGCGTGCCGACGAACACGTCGACGAAACCGTCCTCGGCGAAGCGGATTTCCGCACGCTCGGTGGGCGCGCCGCCGGTCGCCTCCAGGTAATACGACATGCCGATGCCACGCTTCATGCCGCGCCGCGCGCTGCTGGCGCGCCGGCCCTCGAAGCCGGCCCAGTCGATCTTCTCGAGCGCCGCGTCCAGCACGCGCTGGAAGTCGCCGCTGTCGTAGGTCTGCTTCATCGCCGTCTGGTACGGCATAGCGCTCGGCGCGACCATGTTGCGGCGTCGGAGTTCGATTCGGTCGATCCCGACCTCCGCGGCGGCCGCGTCGATCAGCCGTTCCACGAGGTAGTTGCTCTCCGGCCGCCCGGCGCCGCGGTAGGCGTCCACCGGGACCGTGTGGGTAAACACGCCGAGCACGTTCACATAGATGGCTTGGAACTTATAGACGCTGGCCAGAACCTTGGTGCCCGCGCCCGTGGGGATGAAGGGCGCGAAGTTGGAGAGGTAGGCGCCCATGTTCGCCACGTTGCGGGTGCGCAGCGCCAGGAAGTTGCCGTCCTTGTCGAGCGCGATCTCGCCCTGCGTGATGTTGTCGCGGCCGTGGGTGTCCGACAGGAACGCCTCGCTGCGCTCGCTGGTCCACTTCACCGGGCGCCCCAGGCGCCGCGCCGCGTAGCAGGTCAGCACGTGCTCGGCATACAGGAACAGCTTCATGCCAAAGCCGCCGCCGACGTCGGGGGTCACGACGCGGAACCGGTCCTCCGGCACGTTGAACACCGCCTGCGCCAGCATGGACTTGAGCGTCCAGCCGCCCTGCGTATTGGTGTAGAGCGTCCAGCGTCCGGAGGCCGGGTCGTACTCGGCTGCCGCCGCCCGGGCCTCCATCGAGGCCACGACGACACGGTTGTTCACCACGGTCAGCCGGGTGACGTGCGCCGCCTCGGCGAACAGGGCCTCCGTGCGCTCCTTCTCGCCGGTTTCCCAATCGAAGCACACGTTGCCCGGCGCCTGCGGCCAGACTGCGGGCGCGTCGGCGTCCAGCGTCGCGCCCAGGTCGGTGCTGCTGGGCAGGATGTCGTAATCCACCAGGATCGCCTCGGCCGCATCGCGGGCCGCCTGGCTGGTTTCCGCCACGATGAAGGCTACGGGATCGCCGACATGGCGCACCTCCCCGTCGGCCAGCACGGGATGCGGCACCTCGGCGCGGGGCGAGCCGTCCCGGTTTTTCAGCGGGATGGCGCAGGGCAGGCCGCCGATCCCGTCCGCCTTGAAGTCCGCCGCCGTGTAGATCGCGAGCACGCCGTCCAGGCCGGCCGCGGCCGTGGTGTCCATCGACACGATGCGCGCCGCCGCGTGCGGGCTGCGCAGGACGATGCCCACGGCCTCGTTCGCCAACGTGATGTCGTCGGTGTAGCGCCCGTTGCCGATCAGCAGCCGGGGGTCCTCTACGCGCCGCACTGGCTGGGCCATGCCGAATTTTGTCATGCTTGCGATCCCTCGATGACGTCTGGACGAGCTTATGAGATGCCGTTGCCGGGCGAAAGGCCAAGGGGCCTAATGCACACGCTCCAGCGTCTTGTCGGATTTGCCGCCGAAACGGGCCTTGGCCCGCTCCCGCATCCCCTGGAACGTGACATACAGCATCGGGATCAGGAAGATGCCGAACACGCTGGCCGCGATCATCCCGGCGAACACCGGCGTGCCCACGGCGCGCCGGCTGACCTGCGCCGCGCCGTTCGCCACCACGAGCGGCAACAGGCCGAGGACGAGGGCGATGGAGGTCATCATCACGGCGCGGAACCGGGTCTTGGCGCCGAGCCGCGCCGCCTCGGTGATGGACTTGCCCTCCTCCCGCTGCTCCTTGGCGAACTCCACGATCAGGATGCCGTTCTTCGCCGCGATCGCGATCAAGACGACCAGCCCGATCTGCGCGTACAGGTCGAGCGCCAGCCCCGTCACCCACAGCCCCACGAAGGACCCCAGGATGCCGACGCTGACCGACAGCAGCACCGGGACGGGGATCACCCAGCTCTCGTAAAGCGCCACCAGGAACAGGTAGGCGAACAGGATCGCCAGCGCCAGGATCTGTCCGGTTTGCCCCGACGCCGACTTCTCCTGGAACGCCGTCCCGGTCCACTCGTAGCTGTAGGCGGCCGGCAGGGTCTTGTCGCTGACCTGCTCCATCACCGCCAGCGCGTCGCCCGAGGAGACGCCGGGCTTCGGCGTGCCGTTCACGGTGATCGAGCGGTAGTTGTTGTAGCGGCTGATGGTCTGCGGCCCCAGCACGATCCGCGCGTCGGCGATGGAGCGCAGCGGCACCATGGTGCCCAGCTTGTTGCGGATGTAGATGCGCCAGACCGCCGGGATGTCGGTGCGGTCCGCGGCCTCCCCCTGGATGTTCACCTGCCAGGTCCGGCCGAACAGGTTGAAGTCGTTCACGTAGATGCCGCCCAACGTGCCTTGCAGCGAGGTGAAGACGTCGCTGATCGACAGGCCCAGCGCCTGCGCCTTTTCCCGGTCGATGTCGAGGTAGATGCTGGGCGTCGTCGCGCTGAAGGTGCTGAACACCCGGGCGAGCTTCGGGTCCTGGTTCGCCGAGGCGAGCAGGCCGTTCAGCACGGTGCCCATCTCCGCGGGGTCCCGCCCTTCGAGGTTCTGCAACTGGTACTCAAAGCCGCCGCTGGTCGAAAGCCCGATGATCGGCGGGAGGTTGAAGGGGAAGATCGTCGCCGACCGGATTTGCTGCACCCCGGCGAACACCCGGCCGATCAGCGCCTGCACCTTGTCGGCCGTCGCCTTGCGGTCGGCGAACGGCTTCATGCGCAGCACCACGAACGCCGCGTTGGATTGGTTGCCGCTGTCCAGCAGCGAGAAGCCGACGATGGCCAGCACGTTCTGGATTTGCGGGATGTCCTTCACCACCGCCTCCACCCGCTCCACCACGCTGCGGGTGCGGGTCACGCTGGCGCCGTCGGGCAGCTGCACGGCGACGAAGAACGCGCCCTGGTCCTCGTCCGGCAGGAACCCGGTCGGCGTGCGCAGGCCCAGGGCGTAGATGCCGCCGCCGCACAGCAGCACGATCAGCACGCCGACGAGGCTGACCCGCAGCAGCCGCACGACGATGGCGGCGTAGCCGTCCCGCACCCAATCGATGCCGCGCCCGATCCGGCCGAGGATGCCGCGCTTCGGCCCGCCATGCCGCAGGAACACCCCGCACAGCGCCGGGGACAGCGTGAGCGCATTGAGCGCCGAGATCAGCACCGCCACGCTGATGGTGACGGCGAACTGGCGGAACAGCGTGCCGGAGACGCCGGGGATGAAGCCGATGGGCACGAACACCGACAGCAGCACGAGCGTGATGGCGATGATCGGCGCGGTGATCTGCGCCATGGCCTTCTTCGTCGCGTCCCTGGGGGAGAGGTCCGGCTCCTCCTCCATCACGCGCTCGACGTTCTCCACCACGACGATGGCGTCATCGACGACGATGCCGATGGCCAGCACGAGCGCGAGGAGCGACACGGTGTTCGCGGAGTAGCCGAGCACCAGCAGCACGGCGAAGGTGCCGATCAGGCTGACCGGCACGGCGATGGTCGGGATGATGGTCGCGCGGATGTTGCCCAGGAACAGGAACACCACGACCACCACCAGCGCGAACGCCTCCAGCAGCGTGGACTTCACCTCGTTGATCGTGTCGGACACGAAGGTCGAGCTGTTGTAGAACACCTGCGACTTGAGGCCCTCGGGGTAACGCTTGGACAGGTCGTCGAGCGCCGCCTGCACGCGGTCCGCCGTCCGCACCGCGTTGGCGCCGGGGGCGAGGTACACGCCGAGCGTGACCGCCGGGTTGCCGTTCAGCCGGCTTTCGCTGTCCTGCGTGGCGGCGCCCAGCTCGACGCGCGCCACGTCGCGGACCCGCAGCACCGAGCCGTCGGGATTGGCGCGGATCAGGATGTCGCCGAACTCCTCCGGCGTCGTGAGGCGCCCCTTGGTCTGCAGGTTGATCTGGAACTGCGTGTCGTCGTTGGTGGGCCGCGCGCCCACCCGGCCGACCGGGGCCTGCACGTTCTGCTGCTGGATCGCCAGGACGATGTCGCTCGGCGCCAGGTTGAGGCTGATCAGCCGGTTGGTGTCGAACCAGATGCGCATGGAGTAGTCGAGCGCGCCGAACAAGGAGGCCGATCCCACGCCGTTCACCCGGGACAGCCGGTCGAGCACGTTGATCGTCACATAGTTGGAGATGAACAGCGGGTCCTGCTTGGCGCCCTCGCTGGAGAAGGCCAGGAACTCCAGGATGGCCGAGGACCGCTTCTGCACGGTGACGCCCTGGCGCTGCACCTCCAGCGGCAGGCGGGACAGCGCCGCCTGCACGCGGTTGTTGACGTTGACGGTGTTGATGTCCGGGTTGGACCCCAGCGCGAACGACACCGTGAGCCCATAGCTCCCGTCATTGGCGGAATTGGACTTCATGTAGATCATCTGGTCGGCGCCGTTGACCTGGGCCTCCAGCGGCTGGGCGACCGTCGCCTCGACCACCGCGGCCGAGGCGCCGGGGTAGCGGGTCGTGACCTGGACCTGCGGCGGCACGACGTCCGGGAACTGGCTGACGGGGATCACCGTCATCGCGATCAGCCCGGCGATCACCGTGATGATCGCGATGACGATGGCAAGCCGCGGCCGGTCGACGAAGGTGGCGGAGATCATGGCGGCTCAGCTCCGCGGCGCCGACGCGGGGAGCGCCGGGCCGGCGCCGACCGGTCCAGGGTTCACGACGACGCCGGGCCTCACGCGCTGCACGCCATCCACCACGACCGTCTCCCCTTCCTTCAGCCCGGCCGAGATCACTGCGAGCCCCGGGGTGCTCTGGCCCAATTGGAGCCGGCGCTGTTCCACCTTGTTGCCGTCGCCGACGACCCAGACGTAGTTGCCCTGCTGGTCCGACAGGATGGCGCTGCGCGGGATCACGATCTGATCGACCGGCTCCACCCCCTCCAGCGCCACGGTGACGAACTGCCCATCGGACAGCTCGCGGTCGCCGACCTCGCCGGGCTTCGATCCCGCGCGCACCGGGTTCGGGACGCGGCCGCGCAGCGTCAGGGTGTCCGTGTTGGCCGCCACCGTGGGGTCGGCGTAGTCGAGCTTGCCGGCCTGGTCGTACAGCTTGCCGTTGGGCAGCCTGAGCTTGACGGTCACCGCGCCGAACCCGCCCTTGCCGCCGTAGCGGTCCCGCAAATCGAGGGCGGCCCGGACTGAGACGGGGAACAGCACGTACATCGGGTCCTGGCTGACTATGGTCGCGAGGATGCCGGAGCTTGGGCTGACCACGTTGCCCTCGGTCACGGTGGTGCGGCTGATCTTGCCGTCGATCGGCGCCTTGATCTCGGTGTAGTCGAGATTGGTCTGCGCCAGCCGCAGCTGCGCCTGCGCGTTGGCCAGTTGCGCCGCCTGGCTCCGCTGCGTGGACCGCGCGTCGTCCACCAGGCTCCGCTGGCCCGCCGGCGTGTTCAGCAGCGCCTCCGCCCGGCCCAGGGTCAGGCTGCTGCCTTGCAGCACGGCCTGGGCCTGCGCGACGGAGGCGGCCTGGCCGGCGACCTGCGCCTCGAACGGCGCCCGTTCCAACCGGTAGAGCAGGTCGCCGGTATGCACCTCGGCGCCCTCGGTGAAGCGGCGCTCCTGCATGAAGGCCGTCACCCGGGCGACCAGATCGACGCGGTTGATGGCCTGGATGCGGCCGACGAACTCGCTGGTTTCGATCACCGGCTGCTTCTTCGCCTGCGCGACGCCGACGGCGGGGGGGCCTCCGGGGCCGGGCTGCGCCAGGGCGGGGGCGGCAGAAACCATCAGGACGAGCGCCAGTGGGGGGAGAAGGCGGCAAAACATCATCGTCACTTTCGCAAAACGGACGCCGCGGGTCCAGCCGAGGCAGGGCCTTCGCAACGCCGGCCCGCCATTGCAGCATATTTGGTAGGATCTTGCACGTTCGGCGGCACCGTCCCATCCCGGCCAACCGGGGAGGCTGGAGCGCGCGGCGTTTCACGACGGCGCGACGCCGTCCCTGCTTGCCGCTGTTGATTGCGCCTTGGGTTTAGTTCAAGGAAGGCGGGGGTGCGGATGGCGGTCCCTGAAGCACCGGCACGGGCGTCAGCATCGGGTGGTCGAACCCCTGCACGCGCCAGGCGCCGTGCCTTGGAAGCAGGAGAGTGACGATGGCGCGTGACGACGTATTGGAACCGATCCGAATCCGGGCCTACTCCCTGTGGGAGCAGGCGGGCCGTCCCGAGGGCGGCGACCTGGAATTCTGGGAACGCGCGCGTCAGGAGATCGAGGCGGAGCAGGCCGCTGCGTCCCCCAAGCCCGACCCGGCGCCGCAGGGCGCCCCTCGATGAGCGACACGCCGCCGGACCGCCTGGCGTCCAATCCCAAAAGCCCCCACTACAACCCGGCACACCTGGAGCGCGGCGTGGGCGTCCGGTTCAAGGGTGTGGAGAAGACCAACGTGGACGAGTACTGCGTGAGCGAGGGCTGGGTGCGCCTCGCCGTCGGAAAGGCGGTGGACCGGACCGGCGCGCCGATGACGATGAAGCTGATGGGGCCGGTCGAGGTGTATTTCCGGGACACGGCGCACGACGGGTCATAACGATATGGCCAGGCCCATGACCGCCTGACTACCCCAGTGGCTACGAAACTGTGCAAATTGGCCGTCTAGCTGCAAACCAAAATTGAGGCTGCCGCGAGCACGACATTGGAACGGTCACTGTTTGCCTGTCCGGCGAAGCATAAAGAGAGGTTCGCCACGTCTCAAGCTTGGCTGCCTCAACAGCTTTCATACACAGCCCGATCTGTAAAGATTGGTTGTGCCGCGGACTCACCGCGACCGACGGCACTGCATATGATCTCAGTCTGCATCCTCCAACGTCATAGTCTCACGGCGGGTTCAATTATTGTGGTGCTTGCGAAGCCGGCTGTTGGAATCCAGATTGCCGACTCCTGGTCGCCGAAGGGTGTAGCTTGACCGTTCAATGCGCAGATCGCGACCCAGGCGCAGACAACGGCGTCGAGCATGTCCTCGTAGGATTTCATCTGCATGCCGCTTGCCGAGGCGGGCAACTCCTGCAAGGCGTGCGCGACTCCGCTGATCTCTCTATCGAGCAGTGTGATGATACTATGCCACTCCGCATAAAGCTTTTTTCGGCGTTCGTCCGGCGTTAGCTCTGGCCAGTAGCTCCGAACTTTCTTTGCCTTGTAAGGCAGACGCCTCTTGGCGTTGGTGAGTTCCACGAGTGCCGGATGGGGATAAACCTCAATCAAGCTACGTGGCGAGATTGCAATGGTTTGCAGCGGGTATCCCGTCACCTCAAAGCTTTTTCGCAGATCGCAGCTGATCAAACCTGGTCGTCGCTCGTTTGGCGTATGCGTCCCGCACTGACGGCTGCCATAGGCTTTCGAGACTGCGTCGTCGGCCCCACGACGACCTTTGATGGGCTGTTTAGAAAGCGGCAGGTCAATCGCCACGAGGTCTGGGTTCCGACCGCATAATCTTAAACACGAAGTCAACAGCGCAGAGGCGTCGGGCTGCGAACCCTTTGGGTGAGGGTCTGGCGCGAACCTGTTTTCCGCGCAACTCTCTCCACCCGCGCCGGCATGGAAGCATTGATAGGATGGCGCCAAAGCGTTCAGACGCCAGCCTTGGGCAGTCTCTACCACCAGGGCGACGCCGCTTGGCTGGGTCAATGTCCAAGCCGCATCAATTCCCAGGACGGCTCGCATGGCCTCGTGCTAAATGTTGGGCTGACTTCGTATCGCATACGTAATAGGTGATATGCAACAAGGGAGATGGCGGCACTATGACAAGGCAGACGTTGCTCGATTGCATCCGGGGTGCGCTGCTCGGCGGGGCTGTCGGCGATGCACTCGGCGCGGGCATTGAATTCCTCTCGCTGGCGGAGATCCGCGACCGCTTCGGGCCTGCAGGACTGCGCGACTATGCTGTCGCCTATGGCCGCCGCGGCGCGATCACCGACGACACGCAGATGACCCTGTTCACCGCCGAGGGTTTGCTGCGGGCCTGGGTGCGGGCCGAGGAACGTGGCATCTGTGGCGTGCCAGGCGTGATCCACCATGCCTACCTTCGCTGGCTCCTGACCCAGGGCGAGCGCCCAAAAGATGTTGATGAACGGATTGGAACTGACGGTTGGTTGTTTGCGACGAAGGCGCTGCACAGCCGACGCGCCCCGGGTTGCACTTGCCTCTCCGCATTGCGCAACGCGGATAGCCTCGTCGGTCCCCAGATCGCGCTCAACGCCAGTAAGGGGTGCGGTGGTGTGATGCGCGTGGCACCAGTCGGCCTGTTCGCCAGCATGATCGGCACTGACGACCAGGTATTCGGCATCGCGGCAGACGCGGCGGCTCTCACCCACGGCCATCCGAGTGGCTATCTGTCCGCCGGGTATCTCGCCGTCACTATTGCTGGCTTGCTCCGGGGCGAGCGTCTGCCTGAGGCATTGGGCGCCGCTGACGCCCAGCTTCGCATTCGTGAACACCATGCTGAGGTGATGGACACCGTCGCGGCCGCCCGTGCACTCGCCGCACGCGGCCGGCCGCGCCCGGAGGAGCTAGGGGCCTTGGGCGAAGGCTGGGTCGCAGAGGAAGCGCTGGCGCTTGCCGTATGCTGTGCGCTGGTAGCACGGGATTTCGGGGACGGCGTGCTGTTGGCGGCGAACCACTCCGGCGACAGTGACAGCACGGCAGCGATCACCGGCAACCTGCTCGGCGCACAGCTTGGAGTCGCTGCAATCTCGACGGTCTGGTTGGATGAGCTGGAATTGCGCCCGGAGATCGAGCGCATGGCAAACGATCTGCATGCGATCTGCGCCGGTCAGATGACGTCCGAGGAGGCATGGAACGCGTATCCGGGTTGGTAGTCTCGACCTCGATGTCAGAAAGACAGAGTGAACACACCCAAGTTTTTTAGATGACCCATTTTCATGCAAGGTCGGCTAGATGGCAGACTGGATCAGCATGGGCCCTCGGTTACACCAGCGAGGGCGCCCAAAGAACGAAATGTAAACACCAGTATGGCTGGAACGAACAGCTTGGGCCATTGTGCCTGACTGAACAGGTCGGTCAACACGTCCCTTGCGGATCGCGGCGCGTCAGCACTCAGCCATACCGTGCACAAAACTCCTCCGCTCCCAGCGTACGGAAATCCTGCATCGCCGCGCCGATCCGCTCATGCGGCCAGTCCCACCAGGCGATCCGCAGCAGGTCCGCGATCACCGCGTCGGAAAACCGCAGGCGCAGCACGCGCCCCGGATTACCGACGACCACCGCAAACTCCGGCACGTCCCTCGTGACGATGGTCCCGGCGCCGACGGCCGCCCCGGTGCCGACCGTGACGCCCGGCAGCACGACGGCGCCGTGGCCGATCCACACGTCATGCCCGAGCGTCACCGGGCTGCTCCGGCGCCAGTCGAAGAAGGCGGGGTCGTCGGGTCCGAGGCCGTAGGCGCTGCTGCGGTAGCCGACATGGCTCAGCATCACCCGGTCGAGCGGATGGTTGCCCGGGTTCAGCCGCGTGTGCGCCGCAATCGAGCAGAACTTGCCGATGGCCGCATGGATGATGTCGCTGTCGTTCACGACGTAGGAGTAGTCGCCGAAGCTGCTCTCGGCGACCTTGGTGCGGGCGCCGACCTCGCACCAGCGGCCGAAGCGGGTGGCGCGGACGGACGCGGTGCGGTGGATGCTGGGTTTCTCGCCGAGGTGCTTGCCCCGCGACGCCGGGTCGTTGGCCATCAGTTCAGGAACATCTTGCCCGGGTTCATGATCCCGCGCGGATCGAGCGCCGTCTTGATCTGCCGCATCACCGCCAGCGTCTCGATCCCGTGCTCCGCCTCCAGGAACTCGCGCTTGCCGATGCCGATCCCGTGCTCCCCGCTGCAGGAGCCGCCGAGCGCCAAGGCCAGGGCCACGATCCGCTTGTCCAGTTCCCACGCCTGCGCCAGCCCGTCCTCGCCCGGCGGCACGAGGATGACGGTGTGGAAGTTGCCGTCGCCGACATGGCCGACGATGGGCGCCAGCAGGCCGGACTGTGCGATGTCCCGCTTCGCGCCGACGATCAGCTCTGTCATGCGGGAGATCGGCACGATGGCGTCCGTCGCGATCCCGCGCAGGCCCGGCCGCAAGGCGAGCGCCGCCCAATAGGCGTCGTGCCGCGCCTTCCACAGCCGGTTGCGCTCGGCGGCGTCGGTCGCCCATTGGAAGCCGCTGGCGCCGAAGCCCGCGGTGATCTCCTCGGCGAGCGTCGCCTGCTCCGAGACGCCTGCGGGCGTGCCGTGGAACTCTAGCAGCAGGGTCGGGCGCGCGGTGTAGCCGTCCAGCTTCGAGTAGGCGATGCAGGCGCCCATCTGCACGTCGTCCAGCAGCTCGATCCGCGCGATGGGGATGCCGGCCTGCAGGATGGCGACCACGCTGTCGACCGCGCCGGCCAAGTCGTCGAACTGGCAGATGGCGGCGCTGATCGCCTCGGGGATGCCGTGCAGGCGAAGCTGGATTTCGGTGATCACGCCGAGCGTGCCCTCCGATCCCAGCATCAGGTGGGTGAGGTCGTAGCCCGTGGCGGATTTGCGGACGCGCCCGCCGGTCTCGATCAGGCGGCCGTCGGGGAGTGCGACCTGGAGGCCCAACACGTTCTCCCGGATGGTGCCGTAGCGGACGGCGGCGGTGCCCGACGCGCGGGTGGCGCACATGCCGCCGATGCTGCACTCGCTGCCGGGATCGACGGGGAAGAACAGGCCCTGGTCGCGCAGGTGGGCGTTCAGCTGCTGCCGGGTGACGCCGGCCTCGATCCGGCAATCCATGTCGGCGGCGTTGACCTGCAGCACCCGGGTCATGCGCGACAGGTCGAGGCTGATGCCGCCGCGGACCGGGGTCACGTGGCCCTCCAGGCTGGTGCCGGCGCCGAACGGCACCACGGGCACGCCGTGCTGGTGGCACAACGCGAGGACGCGGGCCGCTTCCTCGCCCCGCTCCACGAAGGCGACGGCGTCCGGCAGGCTGCGGGGCTGCGCGTCCTCGCCGTGGCTGTGCTGCTCGCACAGCGCGGCGTTGGTGGTCATGCGCTCGCCGAGGAAGTCACGGGCCTGGGCGATGACGGCGTCGACGGGGCGTGCCATGGAATGTCCCTTTTGCCGTCAGCCTAGCCTAATGCGGCCCGGCGCGTCACCCTGGGCCGGCAGCAGAGGAGGCATGCGTGACCCTATCCGTGAACCAGGACCGGCTCTGGCAATCCCACCTCGACATGGCCGCCATCGGCGCCACGCCGGAGGGCGGCAGCAACCGTCCGGCCTTGTCCGCCGCGGATGCCGAGGCGCGCGCCCTGCTGCTGTCCTGGTGCGGGCCGCTCGGCCTCACGATGGAGCGCGACGGCATCGGCAACCTGTTCCTGAGCCGGGCCAGCCGGGTGCAGCGTCCCGCCATCGCCTTCGGCAGCCATCTGGACACCGTGCCGACCGGCGGGCGGTTCGACGGCGCGTTCGGCGTGCTGGCCGGGCTGGAGGCGCTGCGCACGCTCGACGACGCCGGGGTGCTGACCGCGGCGCCGCTGGAGCTCGTGGTCTGGACCAACGAGGAGGGCAGCCGCTTCCCGCCCGCCATGATGGGCAGCCGGGTCCATGCGGGCGACCTGGCGCTCGACCGCGCCCTGATGACGCCGGACGATGCCGGGGAGACGGTGGGGGAGGCGCTGGCCGAAACCTTCCAGATCGGCTTCCTCGTGCCCGGCCCGCGCGGCTGGGCCGCCTGGATCGAGCCGCATATCGAGCAAGGCCCGGTGCTGGAGCAGTCCGGCGCCGCCATCGGCATCGTCACCGGGACGGTCCAGGCGCGCTACTTCCAACTGACGATCACCGGGGAGGCGAGCCATGCCGGCGCCACCGCGATGGGCGGGCGCCGCGACAGCCTCGCCGCCGCCGCCGAGATGATCCTGGCGACCGAGCAGATCGGCCTGTCCAGCGAACCCGGCGGACGCAGCTCGGCCGCCTGGATCGGCAACGCGCCGAACGTCCGCGGCGCCGTGCCCAGCCAGACCCGCCTGCACTGCGACGTGCGGCACGAGGACCCGGCCCGCGCCGCCGCGATGGAGGCCGCCGCCCGCATCGCCTGGACCGGCATCGCCGCCCGCCGTGGCGTGCAGCTGGAGGTCGATGCCTATGCGTCCTTCGGCCCCGCCCAGTTCGATCCGGGGCTGGGCGCGCTGCTGCGGGAGGTCGCCGCCGCGCGGCAGCTTCCGGTGCGCGACATGGTGGCCGGCGCCGGGCATGACAGCGTGCTGATCGCAGGGCTGTGCCCCAGCGCCATGCTGTTCGTGCCGAGCCGCGGCGGCATCACCCACCATCCCGCCGAATACACCGCGCCGGAGCACCTGGCGCAGGGCGCACAGGTGCTGCTGGACGCCGTCATGCGGTTGGCGAACTGACGCGGCGCGGCGGCGAATTGACGCTGTTTGGACCGGGGCCTAGCCTGGCGTCACAATTCAGAACGAGGAACGCCCCATGCCCAACAAGGTGAAACAAGCCTGGCAAGACGGCCGCGCCGTCATCAACGGCTGGCTCGCCATCCCCAACGGCTTCTCGGCCGAGGTCATGGCGCAGGCCGGCTGGGACAGCGTCACCGTGGATTTGCAGCACGGCGTGCAGGACTACTTGTCGATGGTCGCCTGCTTCCAGGCCATGCAGGTCCATCCCGTGCTGCCGATGGTCCGGGTGCCGTGGAACGAGCCGGGCATCGTCGGCAAGGTGCTGGACGCCGGCGCCTACGGCGTGATCTGCCCGATGGTGAACACCCGGGCGGAGGCCGAAGCCTTCGTCTCCTTCTGCCGCTACCCCCCCATGGGCAAGCGCAGCAACGGGCCGATCCGCGCCAGCATCTACGGCGTGGGCACCAGCTACCAAGCGACGGCCAACGAGGAAGTCCTGTGCATCCCGATGGTCGAGACGCAGGAGGCCGTGGACAACCTGGAGGCCATCCTCGACGTGCCCGGCATCGACGCCGTCTATATCGGGCCGAGCGACCTCGGCTTCTCCATGGGCCTGCCGCCGATCTTGGACCGGGAGGAGCCGCAGATCATGGCGATCTACGAGCGCATCGTCACCGAGACCAAGCGGCGCGGACTTCGCGCCTGCATCCATTGCTTCTCCCCGGCCTACGCCGCCCGGATGATCGCGATGGGGTTCAGCCTGGTGACCATCTCCAACGACAGCGGCCTGCTGCTCGGCGCCGCCCGCGCCGCGGTGCAGGCGACGCGCGAGGGCTGAGGAGGTCATCATGACGACGCCCGTCATCCGCCTGCATCCCGAGGACGGGGTGGTGATCGCCCGTGCCACCCTGCTGCCCGGCGCGCCGGTCGCGCCGGGCGTCGCCTCAATCGAACGTATCCCCGCCGGGCACAAGGTCGCGGTGCGCGCGCTGGCGGAGGGCGAGGCGATCCACCGCTACGGCCAGATCATCGGCTTCGCCACCCGGCCCATCGCGCCCGGCGCCCACGTCCATGTGCACAACTGCGGCATGGGCGACTTCGCCAAGGACTACGCCTACAGCCAGGACGCCCGGCCCACCGCGATGGCGAACGAAAGGCTGACGTTCTCCGGCATCCGCCGCCCGGACGGCCGGGTCGCCACGCGGAACTACATCGGCATCCTGACCTCGGTGAATTGCAGCGCCCATGTCGCCGGGCTGGTGGCGGACGTGTTCAAGCGCAACCCGTTCACCGGGCACGACCCGCTGGCGGCCTATCCCAACGTCGATGGCGTCGTGGCGCTGACCCACAAGACCGGATGCGGCATGACGGACGGGGAGCCGCTGCGCCTGCTGCGCCGCACGCTCGCGGGCTATGCGCGGCACGTGAACTTCAGCCACGTCGTGGTGCTCGGCCTCGGCTGCGAGGTGAACCAGATCGCCGGGCTGCTGGAGGAGCAGCGGCTGGCCGGGCGCGTCCGCAACATGGACATCCAGGCCATGGGCGGCACCCGCAAAACGGTCGAGGCCGCGGTCGCCTTCGTGCACGAGGTGCTGGCCGAGAGCAACGAGGTCCGCCGCGAGCCGGTGCCCATCAGCGAGCTCGTGGTGGCGCTGCAATGCGGCGGCTCCGACGGCTATTCCGGCGTGTCGGCGAACCCGGCGCTGGGGGCCGCGTCCGACCTGCTGGTACGCCACGGCGGCACCGTCATCCTGTCGGAGACGCCCGAGACCTATGGTGCCGAGCACCTGCTGACCCGGCGCGCGGTGAGCCAGGAGGTCGGCGAGAAGCTGGTCGGCCTGATGCGCTGGTGGGAGGACTACACGGCCCGCGAGGGCGCCGAGATGAACGCGAACCCCAGCCCCGGCAACAAGGCCGGCGGCCTCACCACCATCCTGGAGAAGTCGCTGGGCGCCATGGCCAAGGCCGGCAGCACCAACCTCGTGGATGTCGTGCGCTATGCCGAGCCGGTGACGGCGCGCGGCTTCGTGTTCATGGACACACCGGGCTACGACCCGGTGGCGGCGACGGGGCAGGTGGCGGGGGGTGCCAACCTCGTGTGCTTCACCACCGGGCGCGGCAGCGTGTTCGGCTGCAAGCCGTCGCCATCCATCAAGCTCGCGACCAACACGCCGATGTTCCAGCGCATGGAAGACGACATGGACATCAACTGCGGCACCATCCTGGACGGCGAGGAGACGGTGCAGGAGTGCGGCCAACGCATCTTCGAGATGATGATCCGCACGGCAGGCGGCGAGCGCACCAAGAGCGAGTCGTTCGACGCGGGCGGGGCGGAGTTCGCGCCCTGGGTGATCGGGGCGACGATGTAGCGGCCTCAGCCGGGCGAGCGCCGAGCCATGAAGAATGACTGATAGCACGAGTTGTGGCTTGGCGGGTCGCCGAGTAACACGACGCGTGACGCGAGCGGCACTGTGTAGTAGCTACCCTCAAAACCCAGGCATTGGCCTGATTCTAGAATTAAGTGGCTGGAACCCGGCCCCGCATTTCGGTGTTCGTTACATACTCCCTACGACCTAGGAACCCACTCGCACGCTTCGCCTGTGGAAACTGCTGATGGCATCATAAGGCATGTAACGGCAGCATAAGGTTTGATTACGACTTTGGGCAGACCCGCAGTTGGATCGGCATCCCCACGCATCACTCCTAGCTCACTTGCAAGGGCAAGTGACTTACCTCCGCCCTCAACTATACCCGGCTCAAATATCTGCATGACATTCGTTGCGGTGCCTGCAAACTGGAGGAGGTTGACAGGATCACTCCTATCCCCGTTCAGGCGCACCTTCAACACCTTCCCGTTCGAAGTCTCAACTGTCAACATGAGCTTTAAGGTAAATTTGCCGTTCATCACGTCCAGTTTCTTAAACTCTGTAACTGTGCTCTGGAATCCCTTATCGTTAAAAATGCAAGTATAGATGCCGCCTACCTTATTGCATGTTTTCGTCGTGCTCCAATCCGCCCGCGCTTTGTCCGGAGTATCGTCCTTTATCTTTTGGTCAAACGCTCTCCGGAACTGGTCGAATGTCATATCAAATACCTGGGCGTGCACTTGGCCCGTGCCGCCTATCACCAGCGCCCAAACGCACAGGGCGACAGTCAATGCCCTCATGTCTACTCCCTTCTCAGTTGCTCAAGACTGCCCCATTGGCTTCCCTGGAAGCAAAAGCTTACCTTAAAAGGAGCGAAAATGTAACTATTTTAACTTCGCTTATATCGCCTTGCGTTTCATAAAGCGGTGATAGATCTTCGTGGTAGGAACGGACCCTATGGCCCGATAGCGAATGCTATATAATGCTGGACCGTAGGAGCATCGTCCCATACCTCCCGTATCAGCCCGGTGGGGAGGGCCGTTGCATGAAGTCGAAATCGCAGCCCTCGTCGGCTTGCAGCACCGTGTCGTAGAACAGATGGGCGTAGCCGCGCTGCGCCCAATCCGGCCGGGCCGGCGGCGCGAGCCGGGCCTGCCGCCGGGCCAGTTCATCGTCGTCCACCAGCAGGTCGATCCGTCGCCCGGCCACGTCGAGCCGGATCTGGTCGCCTGACTGCACCAGGGCCAGCGGCCCGCCAACGGCCGACTCCGGGCTGATATGCAGCACGATGGTGCCGAAGGCGGTGCCGCTCATCCGGGCGTCCGAGATGCGGACCATGTCCTTCACGCCCTGCCGGCCAAGCTGCTTCGGGATCGGCAGGTACCCGGCCTCCGGCATGCCCGGCGCGCCCTTCGGGCCAGCGTTGCGCAGCACCAGCACGTCGTCCGGGCCGACGTCCAGCGCCGGGTCGTCGATCCGTGCGGCCATGTCGGGGATGCTGTCGAATACCACGGCACGCCCGGTGTGCTGGAGCAGGCGCGGCGTCGCGGCCGAGTGCTTGATGACCGCCCCGCGCGGCGCGAGGTTGCCGCGCAGCACCGCCATGGCGCCGGTGGTCTTGATCGGGTCGTGCCGCGGCCGGATCACGGTCTGGCCCGGCACACGCTCGGCCGCCGCCGCCACGTCGCGGAGCGTCCCGCCGCCGATGGTGCGCGCGTCGAGGTCGATCAGGCCGCCCAGCTCCGCCAGTAGCCGCGGCACCCCGCCGGCGTGGTGGAAATGCTCCATGTAGTGGTCGCCCGACGGCTTCAGGTCCACGAGCACCGGGACCTCGCGCCCGAGCGCGTCGAAGCCGTCGAGGTCGATGCGGTGCGGCGTCCGGTTCGCCATCGCGGTCAGGTGGATCAGCCCGTTGGTCGAGCCGCCGATGGCCTGCATCACCACCTGCGCGTTGCGGAACGCCGCCGGGGTGAGCAGCTCGCTCGGGCGCGGACCGCCGGAGACGGCCATCTCGGCCGCGCGCCGGCCGCTCGCCTCGGCGAGGCGCACGCGCTCGGCATGCGGCGCCGGGATGGTGGCAGCCATCGGCAGAGCGAGGCCGAGCGCCTCGGTGATACAGGCCATGGTGCTCGCCGTGCCCATCACCATGCAGGTGCCGACGGAGGGGGCGAGCCGGCCCTCGATGACCTCGATCTCCGCCGCATCGACCGTGCCGGCGCGGTGGGCGCTCCACAGCCGGCGGCAGTCGGTGCAGGCGCCGAGCGCCTCGCCCTTGTGGTGGCCCACGACCATGGGGCCGACGGGGATGACGACGGTCGGCAGGTCCACGCTGGCCGCCGCCATGATCTGCGCCGGCAGCGTCTTGTCGCAGCCGCCGATCACGATGACCGCGTCCATCGGCTGGGCGCGGATCATCTCCTCCGTGTCCATCGCCATCAGGTTGCGCAGGAACATCGACGTGGGGTGGGCGAAGCTCTCGTGGATCGAGATGGTCGGGAACACCATCGGCATGGCGCCGGCCAGCATGACGCCGCGCTTCGCCGCCTCGATCAGCACGGCGGCGTTGCCGTGGCAGGGGTTGTAGTCGCTGCCTGTGTTGGTGATGCCGACGATGGGGCGGTCGAGCGCGTCGTCGGAGTAGCCCATCGCCTTGATGAACGCCTTGCGCAGGAACAGCGAGAACCCGGCGTCGCCATAGCTCGTCAGACCCTTGCGCAGCCCCTTGTCCATCCACCGCCTCCCTTCGTGCCCACACGCGCAGTCTAACCTACAGTCCCGCACCGAACAGGGGCCGCATCAACAAACGGCGATCCCCTGCATCTCAAAATAGCGGCCGGCGTATCAGCCTGCAGTTGAGCCTTCGCCGGCCGCGGCCAT
Source organism: uncultured Acetobacteraceae bacterium (assembly GCA_964252005.1). Classification (GTDB taxonomy): domain Bacteria; phylum Pseudomonadota; class Alphaproteobacteria; order Acetobacterales; family Acetobacteraceae; genus CAHJXG01. The sequence goes on from CAXULX010000027.1 coordinate 43,717, forward strand.
CAATAAGGATTGTTATGCGTCATCACGTCCGTTCCACAAGCCTCGCCGGCCTCGCGGCCGTTCTGCTGTCGGGGTGCGCCTCGCCGCCGCAGGGGATGACGCCGTATCAGCCCACGGCCGAGATGGCAGCCGTGCTGACCGCGCAGGCCGATCTCGGCGCCAAGCCGATTGAGGACCTGACGCCGGCGCAGGCGCGGATGAACCCGTCCATCGCCGACGCGGTGATGCGGGTGGAGCAGAAGCGCGGCATGAGCACGGCGCCGCTGCCGGCGCGGGTCGAGGACATCCAGGTGCAGGGCGCGGGCGGACTGCTTCCGGCCCGGGTGTACCGGCCGACCGCGGCGGCGCCGGGGCCGTTGCCGATCATCCTGTATTTCCATGGCGGCGGCTGGGTGGTTGCGACGATCGACACCTATGACAGCTCGGCCCGGGCGCTGGCGAACGGCGCCGGGGCGGTCGTGGTGTCGGTGGAGTACCGAAAGGGGCCGGAGGACCGCTTCCCCAGCGCGCATGACGACGCCATCGCAGCCTACCGCTTCGTGTTGCAGCACGCGGCGCCGCTGGGCGGCGATGAGCGGCACGTCGCGGTGGCCGGGGAGAGCGCGGGCGGCAACATGGCCTTCAACGTGGCGCTGGCGGCCCGGGACCAGAAGCTGCCGATGCCGGTGCATGAGCTGCTGGTCTATCCCGTCGCCGGCACGGACCTGACCGCGCCGAGCGTGCAGGAGAACGCACGCGCCAAGCCGCTGGGCCGGGCCACGCTGGAATGGTTCATCAAGTACTATGGGCGGGGGCCGCAGGACACGATGGACACCCGCCTCAACCTCTTGGGCGTGTCCGACCTGCGGGGCCTGCCGCCCACGACGATCATCCTGGCGCAGATCGACCCGCTTCGCTCCGGCGGCGAGATACTGGGGGACCGCCTGCGGACGGCCGGCGTGCCCACGGAGACCCGGCTCTACCCCGGCGTGACCCACGAGTTCTTCGGCACCGGCGCGGTGGTGCCGGAGGGCAAGGCGGCCGTGGCGTTCGCGAGCGAGCGGCTGCGGCAGTCCTTCGACGCCGTGCCGCCGATGCCGGCACCCACCCGGCGCGGCCGGGTACGAGCCGAGGCGATGCAGGGCGGCTGAACGCCACAGACTTCCGTCTGCGACGCCGGAGGGAAGGTCTGGCCTTGAGCTTGCATTGCCTGCTTCTGCATAGAGTGATCTTAATAAGACACCGCCGGTTGCGGCGGAGTTGATGCAAGGCCCAGCAGGGGAGCGAGCTGACATGATTTCACGCCGTATCGCTATTCAGACCGCAGCCGTTTTCGCCGCGACCGCCGCGGCGGGCTCGCGGGGTGCGCAGGCCGCCGACAAGGTCATCAAGATCGGCGTCAACCTGTCCTTCACCGGGTCGGATGCCGAGAACGCCGCGCGCATCGGCAACGGCGCGGTGATCGCGTTCGAGGAGGCGAACGCCGCCAAGACGGTGCCGGGCTACACCTTCCAGCTCGTGAAGCTTGATGACGCGACGGCCACCGCCGGGCAGTATGACCCGGCGCAGGCCGCGACCAACGCGCGCACCATGGTGTCGGACAGGGGCTACATGGCGGCGCTGGGTCCGCAGATGTCGGGCGCGGGCAAGGCGATGGCGCCGATCCTGAGCCAGGGCAACCTCGCGATCATCACGCCGGCCTCGACCAACCCCGACCTGACGGACCCGAAATACGCCCAGCAGTACCGGCCGGCGGGCAAGGCGATCTACTTCCGGACGGTGGCGACCGATGCGTTCCAGGGGCCGAACATGGCCAACTACATGGCCGACACGCTCAAGGTGAAGACGATCTTCGTGCTCGACGACTCCGGCGCCTACGGCGTGGGCCTCGCCGATGCGTTCCAGGCGCAGGCGGAGAAGCGCGGCATCAAGGTGCTCGGGCGCGACCGGCTGGACCCCAAGGCCGCGGACTACGCGCCGATCCTGACCAAGATCAAGGCGCTGGGGCCGCAGGCGCTGTATTACGGCGGGGTCGGCCAGGCCGGCGTCAAGCTGGCGAAGCAGGCGTACGAGATCATCCCGGACGCGATCAAGGCGGGCGGCGACGGGATGCAGAGCGCGGACCTGCTGAAGGGCGCCGGGTTCCCAGCGGTCGAGGGGTGGTATGCCACCGTCGCCTCCCCGCATGTCACCGAGGACCCGGTGGCCGCCCAGTTCAGCGACCGCTACTTCGCGCGGTTCAAGCAGCGTCCGGACGACTACACCATCACCTGCTACACCGGCGCCCAGGTCATCATCACGGCGGTGAAGGCCATCGCCGCCTCCGGCAAGGCGGTGACGCGGGACGCGGTGCGCGACGCGATCCAGCGCGTCAAGCTGCCGAACAGCATGCTCGGACCCATCGAGTTCGATGAGAACGGCGACCTGCGCAACAAGATCATCAGCGTGTTCCAGATCCGCAAGAACGCCGACAAGCCGCTCGATGATCCCGACGCGCAGTACAAGTATGTCGGCGTCGCGCCGATGGCCTAAGCCGTGACATCCGCCGACCTGCTGCTGCAGCAGGTGATCAACGGGCTGAGCCTGGGGGCGATGTACTCGCTCCTGGCGCTCGGCTTCACCTTGGTTTACGGCATCGCCGAGCTGATCAACTTCGCGCATTTCAACGTGTTCATGGTCGGCGCGATGGTCGCCATGCTCACGTTGCAGCGGTTCGGGCTGGTGGGACAGGAAACGGTCCTGACCGGCCTGCCGCTGGTCGGCACGCTGCTCGCGGCGCTTGCCGTCGCGATGCTGGTGTGCGGCGGGATCGGGGTGGGGATCGAGCGGTTCCTGCTGCGCCCCCTGCGCGGCGTGAAGGGGCCGGCGGCGATGATCACGACCATCGGCGTGTCCTATGTCCTGTTCAACGTCGTGCTGCTGACGCTCGGGTCCGACACGAAGAACTTCCCCAACCCGCTGCCCCCCATCGCCTGGCATATCGGCGGCGCGGTGCTGCGGCTGCGGGAGGTGCTGATCTGGGTCATCGCCCTGGTGCTGATGGGGGCGCTGACCTACTTCGTGCAGTACACCCGGATGGGCAAGGCGATGCGCGCGACCGCGCAGGATCCGGAGGCGGCGCGGATGATGGGCGTCGAGGTGGACCGCGTGGTGATGACCGCGTTCTTCCTGAGTTCAGCCTTGGCAGGCGCTTGCGGCATGATCTTCGGGCTGTATTACAACCTGGCGAAGGTCGATATCGGCTTCGCCGCCGGGCTGCGCGCCTTCACCGCCGCGGTGCTGGGCGGCATCGGCAACGTGCCCGGCGCCATGCTGGGCGGCGTGCTGATCGGGTTGATCGAGGCCGTGAGCGGACAGACCGTCGGCACCGCCTGGGCCGACGTGATCATCTTCGGGCTGCTGGTGCTGGTGCTCATCGTGCGGCCGGCGGGGCTGATGGGCCGCCTGGCCCCCAACAAGTCCTGAAAGGGCATCGCGCATGGTTTCGGCCGCACTCGCCTACGTGTCCCGCCCGCTGGCCGGCCTGACGCTGGAACGGCGGCGGGGCCTGGGGCTGCTGGCGCTCGGCGTGGCGCTGCTGCTGTTGCCCATGGTGTATGACGACGATGCCACGATCGACAGCATCGCCAATGCGATGTCGTATGCGACCCTGGCGCTGGGGCTGAATGTGGTGGTGGGGTTCGCCGGGCTGCTGGACCTCGGCTACGCCGCGTTCTTCGCCATTGGTGCCTATTATTACGGCATTTTCAGCAGCTTCCAGGTAATGCCCGCCTGGAGCGAAGCCTGGGCGCCGCTGGCGTTCCTGGGCCTTGTCGAGAAGATGAACCAGGGCGGCCCCGACCTCGTGCACTTCACCCTGTCGTTCTGGCTGGCGCTTCCGACGGCGGCCTTGGTGAGCGCCGCGTTCGGCGTGTGCTTCGGCGCGCCCACCTTGCGACTGCGCGGCGACTACCTCGCCATCGTCACCTTGGGCTTTGGCGAGATCGTGCCCATCGTGGCGCGCAACATGGACGGCGTGACCAACGGCGCCGCCGGGCTCAATGGCATCCAGGCGCCGCGCCTGCTGGGACAGAGCTTCGGCGTGGACTCGGTGCCGTACTACTACGTGGGCCTGGGCCTCGTGGCGCTGCTGATTTTCCTGTCCACCCGGCTGCGCGACAGCCGGGTCGGGCGGGCCTGGATGGCGATCCGCGAGGACGAGACGGCGGCCAGCGCGATGGGCGTGAACCCGGTGCGGTTCAAGCTGCTGGCCTTTGCCATCGGCGCGGCGTTCGCCGGCATGACCGGCGTGTTCTTCGTCGCCAAGCTGCAGACGGCGACGCCCGAGATGTTCAACTTCAACGTGTCCTCCATGCTGCTGGTCATGGTGGTGCTGGGCGGCATGGGCAGCGTATGGGGCGTCGTGGTCGGCGCCGTGCTGCTGCAGCTGATGCAGACTTGGCTGCTGCCGCAGGTGACGGGGTGGCTGCACGATCTGGGAGAGGCGGTGGGCAGCGCGGCGCTGACCAACATCGACCTCGTGCAATGGACGCAGTTGTTCTTTGGCCTGATCCTAATCGGCATGATGCTGTATCGGCGCAACGGGCTGATCCCCGCGACGCGCAAGGCGCCGCCGCTCAACTTCGCCGCGCAGCACGCGGAGGTGACGCGCGGCGGCTTCCTGCATCTGGACCGCATCCCGCGCTGGGAGGCCGGACAGGGGGCGCTGGAGATCCGCGGCGTCACGGTGCGGTTCGGCGGCCTGGTGGCGCTGGACGGCATCGACATCAGCGTGCCCGCCGGGGGCGTGGTGGCGGTGATCGGGCCGAACGGGTCCGGCAAATCGACGCTGTTTAACGTGATCACCGGGCTGGTGCCGGCCTCTGCCGGGTCGATCACGTTCCGCGGACAGGAGTTGCTGGGCCTCCCGCCGCATGAGGTGCTGGCGCGCGGCGTGGCGCGGACGTTCCAGAACATCCGGCTGTTCCCCAACCTGACGGTGCTGGAGAACGTCATGGTCGGGCGGCACGCGCGGCTGCGCAGCGGGGCCGTCGCCTCCGTGCTGCACACGCCCGGCAACCGGGCGGAGGAGCGGGCGGCGCAACGCTCCGTGCTGGACCTGATCGCGATGTTCGGCAACCGTTTGGCGCCGCGTGTGGGGCAGGTGGTGAGCGGGCTGTCCTACGCCAACCGCCGCCGGGTGGAGATCGCACGCGCGCTCGCGTCCCGCCCGCACATCCTGTTGCTCGACGAGCCGACCGCGGGGATGAACCCGGCGGAAACGCTGGAACTGGCCGAGCAGATCAAGTCGCTGCACGAGATGGGGCTGACGATCCTCATCATCGAGCACAAGCTCGACGTGGTGACGGCGCTGGCGGACACGGTGGTGGTCCTGGACCACGGCGTGAAGATTGCGGAGGGGCGGCCGGAGGAGGTGCGGCGCAACGAGCAGGTGCTGACCGCCTATCTCGGCCGCGCCGCCCGGGCGGCTGTGATGGAGGCCGACCGTGTCGCCTGACCCATCATCGCCGCAGACTGGGCCGATCCTGCAATTCCGCGGCGTGAACACGCATTACGGCGATCTGCACGTGCTAAAGGACGTGAACTACACGATTGCCAAGGGCGAGATTGTGTCGCTGCTGGGTGGCAACGCCTGCGGCAAATCGACGACGATGAAGACCATCATGGGGGTGGTGCGGCCGACCACCGGATCGGTGCTGTTCGAGGGCAAGCCCATCGAGCGGCTGTCCACCAGCGCCCGGGTCGCCCGCGGCATCGCCCCGGTGCTGGAGGCCCGGCGCCTGTTCCCGCGCATGACGGTGTTCGAGAACCTGGAGATGGGCGCCTACACCCAGTCTCGCGGGGCCGGGTTCGATGAGGATCTGGAGCGGGTGTACGGCCTGTTCCCCCGGGTGAAGGAGCGCCGCGCGCAGCTTGCCGGCACGCTGTCGGGTGGCGAGCAGCAGATGGTCGCCATCGGCCGCGCCCTGATGGCCCGACCGCGGCTGATCTGCATGGACGAGCCGTCGATGGGCCTGTCGCCGCTGTTCGTGGAGCAGGTGTTCGACATCATCCAGGCGATCAACCGCCAGG
>CAXULX010000028.1:0-48974 GCA_964252005.1 uncultured Acetobacteraceae bacterium
GCGTCGGCCGGCATCTCGGGCATCGGCAGGCCCAGCGCCTCGGCGGCGTCCGAGATCAGCACGCCGGCGCCGCCGCTGATGGTGATGACGCCGAGCGTGTTGCGGGCCGGGTAGATGCGCCGGGTCGCGGTCGTCGCGATGTCCAGCATCTCCTCGGTCGTGCGGGCGCGGACGACGCCGAACTCCGCCAGCACCGCGTCCGTCACGGCGTCGTTGCCGGCGATGGAGGCGGTGTGGGACTGCGCCGCGTGCGCGCCGAGCGTGCTGGTGCCGACCTTCATCATCACGACGGGCTTGCGGGCGGCGCGCGCGGCGGCCAGGGCAGCGAGGAAGCTGTCGGCCTCGCGGATGCCCTCGGCGTAGGCGGCGATCACGTCGGTGTCGGGGTCCTCGGCCAGCCAGCCGATCACGTCGCCGATGGTGACGTCGCCCTCGTTGCCGGTGGTGACGCAGATCGGCGTGCCGATGTTGCGGTTGCGCGCGGTGGCGAACATGTGGGTGCCGTAGGCGCCGCTTTGGCTGGCAATGCCGATGCGGCCGAGCCGCGGCCAGCCGTTCTCGAACGAGCTGGAGAAGATCGGGTAGAAACCGATATGCGCGTTGAACAGGCCGAGGCAGTTGGGGCCGAGCAGGCGCATCCCGTGCCGCCCGGCCGCCGCCAGCATGCGGTCCTGCGCCAGCCGGCCCGCGTCGTTCATCTCCGCGAACCCGGCGGTGAACACGATGGCCGACCGCACGCCGCGCGCGCCGAGGTCGTCCACCGCCTGCACCGCAAGCTCTGCCGGCACGGCGACGATGGCGGCGTCCGGCACGCTCGGCAGGTCCGCGACGCTGGCGTAGGCCGGGAGGCCCTGCACCTCCGCACGGTTCGGGTTGACCGGCAGGATGGCGCCCGCGAACCCCTGCGACAGCATGTAGGCGATGGGCCGGCCGCCGATGCGGGTGGGATCGTTGCTCGCGCCCAGCACGGCGACGCTGCGGGGCCGCAACATGCTGTCCAGGCTGGAGAACCGCGAGCTCAAAGCGCGGCTGCCGTGCCCAGCAGCGCCGTGCACTGGCTGGACAGCGTGCCGCCGTTGCCGTGGACGAGGGCGACGTCGAGGCCCGCCACCTGCCGCTCCCCGGCGTCGCCGCGCAGCTGGGTCACGGCCTCCAGGATCAGGAACATGCCGTACATGCCGGGATGCACGCAGGACAGCCCGCCGCCGTTGGTGTTGACCGCGAGGCGGCCGCCGGGCGCGATGGCGCCGCCTTGGACGAACGGCCCCCCCTCCCCCTTGGCGCAGAAGCCGAGGTCCTCCAAGAACAGCAGCGTGTTGATGGTGAAGGCGTCGTACAGCATGGCGAGCCGAACCTCGGACGGCAGGACGCCCGCCATGGCATAGGCGCGCGGGCCGCTGTCGGTGGCCGCGGTGATCGTGAGGTCCGGCATGCACATTACGGCCCGGTGCCAGCCGGCCCCGGCCGCGCCGAGCAGGTAGGCCGGCGGGTGCCTGAGATCACGGGCACGGTCGGCGCGGACCAGCACGCACGCCCCGCCGCCATCCGTCACCAGGCAGCAATCGGCGACGGTGAGCGGGTCGCTGACCATGCGGGCGCCCAGCACGTCGTCGAGCGAGAGCGGCCCGCGGGCGAAGGCGGCCGGGTTGAGGTTGGCCCAGCCGCGCGCGGCGACCGCGACCTCCGCCAGCATGGCGCGGGTGGTGCCGAACTGGTGCATGTGCCGGCTGGCCGCCAAGGCGTAGGCGGTGATGGGATGGCGCGGCTTGTACGGCGCCTCATGCGGCTGCGGCTCGCTCATGGAGACCAGACGGCCACCCGCGGTGCGCTGGTTGCTGCCGTAGCAGATCAGCGCCGCGTCGCACAGCCCGGCGTCCAGCGCCAGCGCGGCGCTGAGCAGGTGCGCCTCGAAGCTCGACCCGCCGACGTTGGTGCCGTCGAAGTAGCGGGGCCGGATGCCCAGGTACTCGGCGACGGAAAGCGTCGGGAAGGCATGGGTGCTGGTCGCGGCGAAGATGCCGTCGATGTCGTGCAGGGCCAGCCCGGCATCGGCGATGGCGGCCAGCGCGGCCTCCGCCATCAGCTCGTTGGGGGTGCGGCCCGGCGCCTCGCCGCAGCCGGCCGAGCCGATGCCGACGACCGCCGCCCGGCCGCGGAGCGGGTGCGTCATGCCGGCTGCTCCGGGACGAAAACGACCAGCGGGGCGCCGTCCTCCTCGATGATGCAGGCGCGGACGCGCGTGCCAATCGGCACGGTCTCGGTCCCGTCGATGCGCGTCATCATGCGCGGTCCTTCATCGAGGTCCACGAGTGCCACGTTGTAGGCCCCTTCCCGCGTGCGGTTCACCGTGATGGCATAGACGGTGGCCAGGCCGCTGGCCGGGACCCACTCCAGGTCCTGCTCCCCGGTGCCGGGGATGGCGATGCGCGGGTAGAAGGTGTGGACGCCGGTGCCGCGGCTGCGCTGGATCATGAAGCGTCCGTCCCGCAGGTGGGCGCGGTATTCGGCTTCCGGGCCGGGGCCGGTCACGCCTGCACCGGGTGGCAGCGGTGGATCAGGTTCATGAGTGCGCCTCCCGATGGCCCTTCGCCGCAACCATGCCAGGTCCGGAGGACAGCGTGAAGGCGCCGTGGCCGGATTTCGCCGGGGCTGCCGTCCCGCCGGCTCAGCCGAAGCCGAGGAAGCCCGGGGCGTCACGCAGGGGCGCTGCGGCGGCGAGCGCCGCGATGTCGGGGATCGGTCGTGCCGTGCGGGGGTCTCCGGCCAGCAAACGCTCCAGCGCCGCGGCGACCGCCAGGACCTGTGCGTCCCCGCCACGCCGGCCGACGATCTGCAAGCCGAATGGCGTGCCGTTGCGGTCCAGCCCGACCGGCAGCGACACCGCGGGGTGGCCGACTATCGACACGGCGTAGGCCAGCGCCAGCCAATGGAAGTACGTGCGGGTCGGCACGCCGTCGATGCTGGCGGGAAACAGCTCCGACCAGGGCCGCGGGCTGATGGTGACGGCGGGCGACAGGATGACGTCGAACTCGTCGAAGAAGCCCACCCAGCGGCGATACAGCACCGTCTGGTGCCGCGACGCCTGCGCCACATCGAGCGCGCTCAGCCGCAATCCCGCCGCCACGTCCGCATGCACGTTCGGGCCGACCGCATCCGGCGTGTCCCGCACCCGGTCGTGATGGCTTGCCAGCGCCCCGGCGGCACGCAGCGTCTCGAACGCCTCGTTCGTGCCGGCGCAGTCGGGCGACGCCTCCTCGCAACGGGCGAAGACGTGGCGGAACAGCGCGGTCTTCTCGGCGAACACCTCGGCGATGTGCCGCTCGGTCGGGGCGACGCCGAAATCGGGCGTGAGCGCGATGCGCAACCCGGCCAGGCTCACGGCGCCGGGCACGGCGAACTCCTCGGGCCGGCGCATTGCACGGCCCGCGGCGGTGTAGGCCAGCGGGTCCCGCGCGTCGTCGGACACCATGCAGGACAGCAGCAGGCAAAGGTCGGGCACGGTGCGCGCCATCGGTCCCAGCACCGAGAGCGGGTTCCAGCCCAGCGCACGCTTCTCGCTCGGGACCAATCCCGGCGTCGGGCGGAAACCGACGATGCCGCAGAACGCGGCCGGGTTGCGCAACGAGCCGCCCATGTCGGACCCGGTGGCGAGCGGCACCATCCCGGTCGCGAGCGCCGCCGCCGAACCGCCGGACGACCCGGCGGCGGAGCGTAGGGGGTCGAACGGGTTGCCGGTCGCGCCATAGACGGCGTTGCGGGTATTGGCCCCGGCACCCCATTCCGGCGTGTTGGTCTTGCCCAGCACGACAGCCCCCGCCTTCCGGCTGGCCTGCACGATCAGCTCGTCCCGCGTGGGCACATGGTCGCGGAACAGCGTGCTGCCGTATGTGGTGCGAAGGCCCGCCACGTCCTCCAGGTCCTTCACCCCCAAAGGCAGGCCGTGCAGGGGACCCAGCGCATCGCCCCGCATCGTGGCGGCGTCGCAGGCTGCGGCAGCGGCACGGGCGCGGTCGAAGTCGCGGGCCACCATGGCGTTCACCGCCGGATCGACGGCGGCGATGCGGGCGATGCAGCTTTCCGTCAATTCGGCTGCAGAAAGCTGCTTGCAGCCGATCAGCCGGCGGGCTTCCACCGCATCGAAGTCACACGGCTCATTCAACGTCAGGGTCCACCAGGATGGGCAATCGGGGGGCTTAGGGTAGGCAGCCTGCACCCCGCACGGGCGCACTGGCAAGACTCCCGATCCCATCCAGCACACAGCCGGCGTGGCTGCGGGCTGGCTAGCTCAGGCCCAGCTCCTGGCGGTAGCGCCGGAAGCAGGCCGCCCCGCATTCCAGCCGCATCAGCGCGCCCTCGGCGATGGCCGGCGCGTAGTCGGGGTTTTCCGCCACCAGCGGGTGCAGCGCCTCCTTGTTCCAAGCGGCCGAGTGCTTCACGTCCAGCACGGAATGCAGGTCGAAATAGTGCCGGTCGCTGGCCGGCACGCCCAGACGCTTGAGGCCGAGCGCCACCAACGCGGCGCGACCCGGCGCCGTCTGCTCGATGACGCCCAGCGCACCCATGGACTGGAAGGCATACCGCCGGCTGGCCGCAAGCCCAGCCATCGTGTTGGCCAACGCCAGGCTCTCCCATACCGTCGTCTCGACCTCCGGGGTCAAGCCCAGCCGGTGCGCCAGCGTGTCGAGCAACGGGCCGTGCATCCCCTTGGGATTGCCCCGCCCCATCTCGTCCCAGTAGTTCCGGGCGATTTCCAGCTTGGGACGTTGCGGCATACGGACCTGGGTCAGCGCCGCCAGATCCTCGAACCCGGCCTCGCCCGCGACCTCTTGGGTCAGGAACCAGCACATCTCGTCCCGCGTGGCGGTCTCGGCCAGCCATGGGAACAAGGGATCGTTTTGCCCCGGCCCCGTGCGGTCCAGCTCCTCAAACCAGGCGACGAACCCGTCGGGGTCGCGCGGCGCCTGAGCGGCCCGCTCGGCGACCGCGGCGCGCGCCGCTTCAAGCCAGACGCCCTCCTCGATCAGCATCTTCGATTGCGTGCCGATGTCGGACTGCCAATCCACGCAGGGCAGCGCCGGAGCGAAGCGGCGGTTGTTAAAGGCCGCCAGCCGGCGATGCCACTGGTCGTCGGCCGAAAGGGTCGAATGCAGGCTGCCATCAGGCATATCGTTTCAATCCCATTTTTTCATTGTCAAAACCACAGCGGCGATGCGGTCGGCGACCGTGTAGGCGCCGCCGCCGAGTTCCTCGCCAAACACATCGGGATCGAGTTCCTCATAGGTCCAGCTCGCCCCGGACCCGCCTATGTGGGCGATGGCGGCCGTCTTGAACGGGTCGGTGCCGTTCACGATGGCGGCACCGGTATAGAGCAGCAGCGTGCCGCCCGGCGCCAGCCGATCCAGCGCGGCGTCCAGGATCGCCAGCGACAGCCCGGCGCCGAGCGGCCCCCCGCCATGCCGGTAGGCCCGCGCGTCGGGATCGACGAGGTAGGGCGGATTCGAGACAATCAGGTCGAACAGCCCGGGCACGGCGGAAAGCAGGTTGCTGTCCAACGCCGCCACCTGCACCCCGGCCAGCGCCGCATTGACTCGCGTCATGCGCAAAGCCGCCGGGTTGATATCGATCGCCAGCGCCTCGGCCGCCGGATGCGCCCGGGCCACCAGGATGGCGCCGGGCCCGGCGCCGCAGCCGATGTCCACGGCGCGGCGCACCGGAGCGCCCGTTTTGAGATGGGCCAGGATGGCGCGGGCGAACCGGTATGTGTCGGGTCCGAAGAACACGGCGTCGGCCGCCGTGGTCGGATAGGCGGAATGCACGAACAGCAGGCCATCCAGGCTGGACAGCCGTACGGCGCTGCGGAGGCCGGCGTCGCCCGAGACGAGCACGCCGGCCTCCCGCATCAGCGCCAGGATATCGGGCGGCACGACGCCCTCACGGAACGGGCGGCTCCACCCGAAGACGCCGGCCAGGTCCTGCGCCCACGCCGCATCGGGACGGGCGTTGACGCGGGCGTGGGTGGCCGGGGTCGGGGTGGTGAATGCGTAGCCCGTGGAGTGCACGGCGCGAACCAACCGAAGCAGCGTGGCATCGGCGTCGTTTGGGCTGATCTCGCTCATCGCCCACGCAACGCCGCCTTGCCGCCGGAGTTGCCCTATCTATCTCGCGCCCGGCTATCGCGCGCCCAGCAGCGGCCCCAGCACGTCCTCCACCCCGGTAATCAGCATCTGCACGCCGATGCAGAACAGCATGAACGCCGAGAGCCGGGTCACGGTCTTGCTGCCGGTGCGGCCCAGCAGGTCGGACAGACGGTCCGCATAGGTGTAGGTCAGCCAGATCGCCCCGGCCATCGCCACGGCCGCCAGGCCGATGCCGGCATAGAACCCGGCCCATGCCTGACCCATCCCGGGATGTCCGGCCCCCAGCGCCACGGCCACCGCGATGGTGCCGGGCCCGGTGGTGAACGGCAGCGTCAGCGGAAAGAACGCCACGTCGTCGGCCACCGCCGGGCCGGCGTCGGCCGCCTGCTCCTGCTTGCGGCCCTCGCGCTTCTCAGGGGTGCCCAGCAGCTCCCACGCGAACAGCGCCAGCACGATGCCGCCGGCGATGCGCAGCGCCGCGATGGTGATCCCGAACAGCGCCAGCACGTAGGACCCGGCCCACAACGCCACCAGCATCACCAGCAGCGAATACAGCCCGACCCGCCGGGCCAGCTTGACCCGCTCCCCATGCGTGCGGTCGGCGGTGGCCTCCCGGAAGATGAAGGCGCCAGCGACGGGGTTGACGATGCTGAACAGCGCGGGGAACGCGAGCAGGAGGGCGGCGAGCATAACGTCAGGCCCGCGGCTTGCGGCGGATCGGCAGGTTGGTGCGATACACCACGCGCTTCAACGCGAACGCGCTCTCCACGCCGCGCACGCCGGGGATGCGGGTCAGCCGGGTGCGCAGGAACTCCTCGTAGGCGCCGAGGTCGGGGGCGACGACCCGCAGGAGGTAGTCGCTGGCGCCCGACATGACGTAGCACTCCATGATCTCCGGCAGGTCGGCGATGGCCTTTTCGAAGGCGGCCAGATGCTCGTCGGTCTGGGCGGACAGCTTGACTGAGACGAAGACGTTCACCGGCAGCCCGACGCGGTCCTGATCCAGCAGCGCCACGTAGCGGTGGATGATGCCGCCCTCCTCCAGCAGCTTCTGCCGCCGGTGCGCCGGGCTGGGCGACAATCCCGCGGTGTCGGCGATCTCGTTGCTGGTCGCGCGGCCGTCCCGCTGCAGGTGGTCCAGGATGGCGAGGTCGATCCGATCAAGCCGCATGACGGTAGGCAATCCTGCTATGTCGCAGCGCAGCATTGGCAGATCCTGCCAAATGCGGGGTCTTGGTAGCGCAACTACGGCAGCACCCGCCACCTATTTCGGGTCTATGCTGACGGCTGCCGCCCACGTTCGGACGTGGGCGGCCTTTCCGGGAGGCGCACCTCATGGACATCGGTTTCGCTGCCACCACGACGCTCGACAGCCGATATGCCGAACTGGACCAGCCGTCGCTGCTGACCGGCACGCAGGCGCTGGTGCGCGTGCTGCTGGAGCAGGCGCGGCTGGACCGTGCGGCCGGGTTGCGGACCGGCGGCCTCGTGTCGGGCTACCGCGGATCGCCGCTGGGCGGCTTGGACCGCGAGTTGTGGCGCAAGGAGACGCTGCTCACGGAGCACGGCGTCCGGTTTCAGCCCGGACTGAACGAGGACCTGGCCGCCACCATGCTGTGGGGCAGCCAGCAGATCGACACCTTCCCCGGCAAGCGCGTCGATGGCGTGTTCGGCATGTGGTATGGCAAGGGGCCGGGCGTGGACCGCAGCGCCGACGCGCTCCGTTGCGCCAACATGATCGGCACCGCGCGGCTGGGCGGCGTGCTGGCCGTGTCGGGCGACGACCATGCGGCGCACTCCTCGGTGTTCCCGCACCAGACCGACGGCATCTTCGAGAGCGTGCAGATCCCGGTGCTGCAGCCCGCCGATGTCGGCGAGATCCTGGAGTATGGCCTCGCCGGCATCGCCATGTCGCGCTACGCCGGGCTGTGGGTCGCGCTGAAGACGATTGCCGAGACGGCGGAGCAGTCCGCAGTCGTCACCGTCCCGAGCGGGCGGCCCTTCGTCACGCCGGACCGGCCGCTGCCGCCGTACGGCCTCAACATCGACGCGCAGCTTCCCTGGCCGGCCGAGCGCGCCGAGTTGGAGCGCCGCATGGTGGAGGAGCGGCTGCCGGCGGCGCGGGCCTGGGCGCGGGCGAACCGGCTGGACCGGGTCATGCACGGGCGGGCCGAGGCGGCCATCGGCATCGTGACGGTCGGCAAGGCGCACCACGACGCGATGCACGCGCTGCGCCGCCTGGGCCTCGACCGGCATCCCGACATCGCCGTCTACAAGGTGGCGCTGTCCTGGCCGCTGGAGACGGAGGGCGCGCGGGAGTTCGCCCATGGCAAGCGCGCCATCCTGGTCGTGGAGGAGAAGCGGTCGAACGTCGAGGGTCAGCTCCGGTCGGCGTTGTACGACCTGGCGGAACGGCCCAGCGTCGAGGGCAAGCTCGACCGGGACGGCGCACCGCTGCTGCCGGCGACGATGGAGCTGTCGCCGGAGCTTGCGATGACGGCGCTCGCCCGCGTGCTCCGCCGCTGTGGCATGGACATCGACGCGCCGGCCGCCACGGCAGCCCCGACCCGCACGCCGGGCCTGCTCGCCCGCGCGCCGACGTTCTGCGCCGGCTGTCCGCATGGGACCAGCACGCGCCTGCCGGATGGCAGCTTCGGCATGGCGGGGATCGGCTGCCACACCATGGCGCTGACGACTTCCGAGGGGACCAAGACGTTCAGCCAGATGGGCGGCGAGGGCGTGCCCTGGGTGGGCCTCGCCCCGTTCACCGAGACGCCGCACATGTTCGCCAACATGGGGGACGGCACCTACCAGCACTCCGGCCTGCTGGCGATCCGCCAGGCGGTCGCGGCCGGGGCGCCGATCACCTACAAGATCCTGTTCAACGACGCGGTGGCGATGACCGGCGGCCAGCCGGCGGAGGGCGGGCCGACCGTGCTCAAGATCGCCCAGCAGCTGGCGGCGGAAGGCGTGGGCGTGATCGCCGTGGTGGCCGACGACCCGGCGCGGCTGCCCGCCGCCACCGACCTGCCGCCGGGCACGCTGCGCCATGGGCGCGACGACCTCGACGCGGTGCAGCGGCGGCTGCGCGGCCATCCCGGCGTGAGCGCCATCATCTACGACCAGGTTTGCGCCACCGAGAAGCGCCGCCGCCGCAAGCGCGGCAAGCTGGCGGTCGCCGAAACCCGCGTCGTCATTAACGAGCGCGTGTGCGAGAACTGCGGCGACTGCACGGCGCAGTCGCACTGCATCGCCATCGAGCCGGTCGAGACCGAGCACGGCCGCAAGCGCCGCATCAGCCCGACAAGCTGCAACACCGACCTGTCCTGCCTCAAGGGGTTCTGCCCGAGCTTCGTCACCACCACGTCCGATGCGCCGCAAGCCAAGGGCCGCGACCCGGCCAAACTCTGGGCCGCGCGCGAGGCGGACCTGGCCGCGCGCCTTCCCGAACCGACGCTCGCGGACGCCGCGTCGCCCTGGCGCGGCCTGTTCGCCGGCATCGGCGGCGGCGGCATCGTGACCTGCGGCGCCATCGTCGCGATGGCGGCGCACCTGGAAGGGCGCCAGGTCAGCACGCTGGACTTCACCGGGCTGGCGCAGAAGAACGGCGCGGTCGTGTCGCATGTGCAGATCGCGGACGCCGGGCTTGACGTTGTGCGCATCCCGCGCGGGACGGCGGACCTGCTGCTGGCCGCGGACCTGGCGGTGAGCGCCGGGCCGGACGTGCTGGGGCGATGCGCGGGGCGCGCGGCGGTGATCGGCAACCTCGACCTGCAGGCGGGCGCGGCCTTCATGGGGGACCGCGACGTGCGGGTGGATGCGGGGCTGCACCGCCGGGCCATCGGCCGCGCCACGTCCATCGAACGGTCCCGTTTCCTGCGCGGCAGCGCGCTGTCGGAGCGGCTGTTCGGCAACGCGCAGGCGATGAACACGCTGCTGCTGGGCATCGCGTGGCAGCAGGGGCTCCTGCCGGTTGGCGAGGGCGCGTTGATGCGGGCCATGGAGTTGAACGGCACCGCCGTGGCGCTGAACCGCCGGGCCTTCCTGTGGGGCCGCATCCTTGCGGCGCAGCCGGCGCTGGCCGATGACATCCTGGCGGACGCGGCCCCGGCGCCCGACACGCTGGCGGCCCTGGTCGCGCGCCGGCAGAACGAGCTTGTGGACTACCAAGGCCCGGCCCTCGCGGCACGGTACCGCGCCCTGGTGGACGCGGCCCAGGCGCGCGAGGCGGCGCTGGCCGGCAAGGATGGCGCGCTGACCCGCGCCGTGGCCGAGGGGTTCTTCCGGGTCCTCGCCTACAAGGACGAATACGAGGTGGCCCGGCTGCACGCCGCCGCGACCTACGGGGACGACCCGGTGTTCCACATGGCTCCGCCGCTGCTCAGCCGGCTCGACCCGGCGACCGGGCGCCGGCGCAAGGTCAAGATCCCCGGCCGTGTCGCATTGCCGCTGTTCCGCCTGCTGCGCCACGGCAAGGCGCTGCGCGGCAGCGTGTTCGACCCGTTCGGCTGGCAACGCGACCGCCGGCTGGAGCGTGGGCTGGCTGACGAGTACGAGCGCGACGTGCGCCAGGCGCTGGACCAAATGCGTCCGGACACGCTGGCGGACGCCGTGTCGCTCGCGGCGCTGCCGCAGGACATCCGCGGTTTCGGCCCGGTGAAGGCCGCCAGCCTGGAGGCCGCGCGTCCGAAGCGGGAGGCGTTGCTGCGCCGCCTCCATGCGCCCATGTCGATGGCACCGATGCACGGCTTGGCCGCCGAGTAGCGCCTGCGGCACCCCTGCGCGAACCCATGAGAGGCGTTCCATGCTCGACCATACCGACCCCAGCGCCCTGATCGTCGAGGCCGCGCGCCGTTTCGCGCAGGAGCGGCTGGCCCCGCACGCCGCCGCCCGCGAGCAGGCCGGCCGCATCGAACCCGAAATCATCCGCGAGTTGGGCGAGATGGGCTTCCTGGGCGCCACCAACAGCGCCGAGTGGGGCGGGAGCGAGATCGGCTACTTGGCCTATGCCCAGGTGGTCGAGGAGATCGCGGCCGGCGACGGCTCGGTGTCCACGCTGGTCAGCGTGCACAACGCGCCGACCTGCGAAATCCTGGAGAGGTTCGCCACCCCGGCGCAGAAGGAGCGTTGGCTGCGCCCGATGGCGAGCGGCGAGGCGGTCGGCAGCTTCGCGCTGACCGAATCCGCGGCCGGGTCGGACGCCGCCGCCATCCGCACCCGGGCGGTGCGGACCAACAGCGGCTACGTGGTCAACGGGTCGAAGCAGTTCATCTCGAATGCGTCCTACGGCAAGACGACGATCCTGTTCGCCGTGACCGATCCCTCCGCCGGCAAGAAGGGCATCTCGGCCTTCGTGGTCGCCAACGACACGCCGGGCTTCTCGGTGGCACGGGTGGAGCACAAGCTGGGCCAGAAGGCGTCGGACAGTTGCGCTCTGGCGTTCGACGACATGCAGGTGGGCGACGAGCAGCGCATCGGCGAGGAGGGCCAGGGCCTCAAGATCGCGCTCAGCACGCTGGAGAGCGGGCGCATCGGCATCGCGGCGCAGAGCGTCGGCATGGCGCGGGCGGCGCTCGATTACGCCATCGGCTACGCCAAGGAGCGCAAGCAGTTCGGCCGGCCGATCATCGAGCATCAGGCCGTGGGGTTCCGCCTCGTCGAGGCCAAGACCAAGCTTGCGGCAGCGCGGGAACTCACCCTGCGCGCGGCCCGGCTCAAGGACGCGGGGCAGCCGGCGCTGGAGGCGGCGGCGATGGCGAAGCTGTTCGCCTCCGAGGCTGCGGAAAGCATCTGTTCCGCCGCGATCCAGACCCTTGGCGGCTATGGTTACCTGGCGGACTACCCGGTCGAGCGCATCTATCGTGACGTCCGGGTCTGCCAGATCTACGAGGGCACCTCTGACGTGCAGAAGATTATCCTGCAGCGCATGCTCTAAAGGTGGGCGGCCTGATGCGGAGACGATGTCTTCTCATCGCTGCGGCCGCCTTGCTGCTCCAGCTAGGGCCGGCACCCGCTGCTCCGGCCCAGGCAGTCTGCATGCCCAGCAGGCGGGCAGAGTTGCCGGTGCGGATGCGTGACGGCTTCGCCTTTGTGCCGGCAAGCATCGGGGGCACGCCTGTCACGCTGTTGCTGGATACCGGCGCACAGGGAATGCTGCTCACGCCCGATATCGTCGAGACGCTTCGCCTGCCGGTTGATCCCCGGGCCGGCACGCGCCTGCTCGGGACCGGCGGCGTCCGGACCGCCCCCAACGTGGCGCTTCGCGATCTGCGGGTCGGCGGCCTGCCTATGGCGGACAGCAGCGTCCCAGTGGCGGCGCTGCCTGGCGTCCCCCGGACCGAGCCGCCGCTCGCCGGGCTGTTCGGCGGCCAGTTTCTCGCGAGCTATGACCTGGACCTTGATGTGCCGCGCGGACGCATGGCGCTCTATGAGCCGCTGGGCTGCGCCGCGCCGCCATTCCCCCTGCCCTACGACGTCCTGCCGCTGACCGTCTCGCCAGAGGGTGACGTGTTCGTCACGGTGCGGATCAACGGCCAGGACCTGCTGGCGCTGGTCGATACCGGGTCACGCGCGTCGATCATCACGGAGCAGGCGGCCGAACGGCTGGGGCTTGGCGGCCCTGGCTCCGCCAACCTTGCCCAGGGCGTGGACGGGTCAACCCTGCCGGTGCGGCATGTGCGGGTGCGCCTGCTGCAGGTCGGCACGGAGAGGACCGCCGATGCGCCGATCAGCGTGTCGCCCCTGCTGTTGGGCCGGGGCGACATGCTGCTGGGGCTGGACTACCTGGGCCAACGCCGGGTGTGGATCTCGTATCGAACCGGCCGCGTCCTTATTCGATAGCGTCAGGCGCGGACGCCGGGGTTATGCCGACCTCGCAAGGTCGTAGCTCGTCGCGGCGCGGACGCCCGGGTCTTCCGCCGACCATGTGAACTCCGGGCGTTGCTGCGCCGCCCGCTCCGGCGCACGCATCCAGTAGCCGGAGCCGCGGATGCTCTGGATCAGCACGCCGCCATCGACATCCAAGGGCAGCTTC
The DNA here is from genome assembly GCA_964252005.1 of uncultured Acetobacteraceae bacterium. GTDB lineage: Bacteria > Pseudomonadota > Alphaproteobacteria > Acetobacterales > Acetobacteraceae > CAHJXG01. The sequence continues at coordinate 13,171 of CAXULX010000028.1, forward strand.
TGCCGCAGGTTGAACACAAGCTGGTCCACGCTGCGGTCCTCCGGCCGCCAGGGACGGCGCAGCGCCGCAGCGGAGAGCCTGTCGCGCGTCACCGCGTGGCCGCCGGCGCGGGCGAAGGTCTCCAAGGCCGTGAACTCCGCCGAGGTGAGGTTGATCCGCCTCCCGTCCGGCGTGTGGACGCTGCGGTTTTGCAGGTTGATCCGGATCGGCCCGATGGCCAGCACGGCCTCGGCGTTGGGCAGCGCGAAATGGTTCTTGCGGACGTTGACCCGGCGGTGCACCGCCCTGATCCGCGCGATCATGTCGCGCAAGGTCGGCGACTTCGCCAGGTAATCGTCGGCCCCCAGCTCCAGGCTGGCGATCCGTGCCGCCTCATCCTCGCCGCCCGCCAGCACGATGACGCCGCAGTTCCGCGGCTCCACGAGGTGGCCGACCAGCACGAGGCTATCGACATCCGCGAGCCCCAGGCCAACAAGCACGATGTCCGGCAGCAACCGCGCACTGAGCGCCAGCCCCGTCGTGCTGTCCCGCGCCCACACCACCTGGATCCCCGCCTCCTCAAGACCGGATACGAGGGTGCGGACGGTGGGCACGTCGGACTCGATCAGCAGGACTTTCGGATCGATCAAGGAGCCTTCCGCAGCCAGCGTCACCGTGCCCATCGCGATACTCCGTTTCCATACGTTGCGGAAACGATATCACGAAGATGTGTGCAATGCAGTGAAATGTTGCCTGAAAAGCGTTAATAATTTGTTGGGATCAACCTACGGTTTTATGCCAGCCGTTCACGATGTGGGCCGCAAAACCGGCTCGGATTAACGGCGGCGCGGGAACCGCACCATCCGTCCCTGGGCTTCGTCATACAATGCGTAGCTCGGCGCACTCAGCGCCTCCCGCAGGGTGAGCACGCGGGCCGTGCCGAACAGTTCCTCGCACGCCTCGTGGCAGGCGCGCAGGCGGTAGTTCGGCACCCGCGGCACGAGGTGATGCACGTGATGATAGCCGATGTTGCCGCTGAACCAGCGCAGCACGGATGGCAGCTTCAGGAACGAACTGCCGCGGATCGCGGCGACGATGGCGCTCCAGTCGGAGTTATGGGTCCAATGGGCATCCTCGAAGCGATGCTGGATGCTGAATAGCCAGACCCCGATGATCGCCGCAACCGCGATCACCGGAAGCTGGATGACCAGCACGGGCCAGATGCCGAGCGGCAGGACCATCGCGGCAAGCCCGGCGACGATCAGCGCGTTCGTCAGATAAACGGCCCGGCGCTCCTGCACCCAGGCGCGCGGCGTCTCGAACGGCACGCGGTACAGCACCAGGAACACGATGGGCGGGATGATGATGTGGGCGATCAGCGGGTGCCGCACGATGCGGGCCAGCCACTGCTTCCACGGCGACATGGCCTCGTATTCCTGGACGGTCAGGCAGGTCGAGTAGATGTCGCTCGTCATGTCGCGCCGGTCGAGGTTGTTCCACACCGCATGGTGCTGCGCGTGGTGGCGCCGCCAGTTGGTGAACGGCGTCAGCGTCGCCAGGCTGCACAGCACGCCGACCACGAAGTTGGCCCGCCGCGATTGGAAGAACGCGCCGTGCCCGCAGTCGTGCTGGATGATGAACAGCCGCACCACAAGCCCGGCGGCCGGCAGCACCAGCGCCAGGCTGAGCCAGGCCGACACGTGGTAGGCGACGTACATGAGCGCCAGCACCGCCGCGTAGGCCCCGCCGGTCGAGGCGAACTGCCAGACGCTATGCGCCAGGACCGGCGACTGGAACGTGGCGGCCCGGCGCAGCAGGGACCGGCCAGGCAGCCGGGATGCCTTGCCCCCTGGCACCAGGTCGATGGGCGTCGAGGAAGGCGGCGCCGAACAAGACGCAGATGACATGGCCGGAATTCCTCGGATAATGGCGACCTGGCGTGCGGCGGCACCACCGCCGCGCAGGGTGCATCGCTGGCCCCGCAACATAGCATGGAGCTTGGGTGCCCCAGCGGAAATTCCAGCGCCTTAGGAAAGGTTTAACAGCAACGACTTCAGGTATGCGCTCTCAGGCAGGCCGGGATGGACGGGATGGTCGGGGCCGGCCGCGCCGGTGTGCACGATCCGCGCCTCCCGCCTCGTCCGCAGGATGGCCGAACTCACCTGGGCGGCGAACAGGTCCAACGGGGCATGGTGGCTGCATGACGCCACGAACAGGAACCCGCCGGGCTGCACCAGCGGCGCCGCCAGCCGGGTCATGCGATGATAGGCGCGCAGGCCGGCCTCCTGGTCCTTGCGCGATTTGGCAAAGGCTGGCGGGTCGCAGACGACGATGTCGAACCGCTCGTTCTCCGCAACCAGCGCCGCCATGACCTCGAAGGCGTCGCCGCGCCGGGTCGAGACGCGGCCGCCCACCCCGTTCGCCTCGGCCGCCTGCCGCGCCAGGTCCAGCGCGGGCTGGCTGCTGTCCACGAGGAGAACATCGGCGGCGCCAGCGACGGCGGCCCGCACGCCAAAGGCTCCGGTGTGGCAGAACACGTCCAGCACGCGGGCGCCGGCGGCAAGGGAGGCGACCTGGTCCCGGTTGGGTCTTTGATCGAAGAAGAAGCCGGTCTTCTGGCCCGACAGCGGGTCGACCGGGAAGCGCGCGCCGCCCTCCTCGGCCACGGCCTCGGCATCCGTCCCGTGCAGCAGGCCGACCTCTTGCGGCAACCCCTCCTGCAGGCGCGCGGCGCTGTCGTTGCGCGCCACGATGGCGCGGAGCGGCAGCAGGTCCAGCAATGCCGCCGCGACCGCCGGCAGCAGGCGGTCCATGCCGGCGGTGTTGGCCTGCACGACGGCGACCTCGCCGAAGCGGTCCACGATCAGCCCCGGCAGCCGGTCGGCCTCGGCATGCACCAGGCGGTGCTGCGTCCCCGGCGTGACCCGGGCGCGGAAGGCCACGGCGTCCGCGATCCGTGCCCGGACCCAGGCCGCGTCGATGGCGGCATCGGGATCGCGGTCGAGCAGCCGGGCGGCGATCAGGCTGTGCGGGTTGAACATGAAGGCGCCGTAGCGCCAGCCGCCGTCACCCTCGATACGGACCGGCGCGCCGGCGGGCCAGGTCCGGTGCTCCGGCGTCATCGCGATCTCGTTGCTGAACGCCCAGGGATGTCCGGCTTTCAGGCGGCGATCCTGCCGGGGCAGCAGGCGGAGCAAGGGATGCGGCATGACGCGGGGGTTACCAGGCCCGTCAGCGGACGTAAACGCGGACCTCCCGCCCGGAAAGCCCGGTTTCGGGCCGGGCGAACAGGCGCACCCGGGCGGGCGGCACGCCCTGCGCCGTGATGGCGCGTGCGACCGTGCCGGCCTCGGCGCTGGAGGACGCCGCTTGATCGTCGGGGCTTGCCGCCAACCCGGCATCGCCGGGCAGCATGGCCACCACGTCGAACAGCACGTCCGGCTTGCGGCGGCGGGCCGCCACGACGGCCTGGCGCACCGCGTCCTGCACCGGCTGGCCGGGCCGCAGCGTCAGCAGCGGCGGCGGGCCCGGCGGCGCCGCGGCAACCGCCGCGACAGGGGGCCGGGGAATGACGGGCGCCGCACCGGCGGCGGGGTTGAAGGTGTTCTGGTCAACCAGCGTGCAGCCCGGCAGCGCGCCGCCGGCCAGCGCCGCCAGGATCAACCAGGCGCGGCAGGTCAATGGCGGTAATCCGGCGCCTCGCGGTCGAGCGTGCGCTTGATGCTTTCCAGATGCAGGCGCGCCGGCTCGTCGCCGGCCTCCTGCATCTGCCGCGCCGTCGCCTCCGCCACGGCCGGCGGCACCGGCCGCAGCGCCCGGCCGGTGGACATCGCCAGGCGCTGCGCCTCGCACGCGCGTTCGAGGTAATACAGGTCGTCCCACGCCTCGGCGACGCTGCGGCCCAGCACCATGATCCCGTGGTTGCGCATGAACGCCACGTCGGCCTCGCCCATGCTGGCGGCGATGCGGTCGCCCTCCGCCTCGTCCAAGGCCAGGCCGTTGTAGTTGTCGTCGACGACGACCCGGCCCAGGAACTTCAGCGCGCTCTGCCCGGCATAGGCCAGCGGCTCGCCGTCCAGCATCGCGAGCGCGGTCGCGTTCGGCATGTGGGTGTGGAACGCCGCCCGGGCGCGCGGCAGGCGCAGGTGGATGCGCGCATGGATGTAGAATGCGGTCACCTCCGGCACGCCCGCACCCGCGACGACGTTGCCGTTGAAGTCGCAGACCAGCAGGCGGGATGCCGTGACCTCATGGAAGCCCCAGCCGTACGGGTTCACCAGGAACAGCGAGTCCGATCCCGGCACCATGGCCGACAGGTGGTTGCAGATGCCCTCGTGCAGGCCCATCCGGCTGGCGGCGCGGAAGCATGCGGCGAGGTCCACCCGGGCCTGCCACACCGCCTCCCGGTCCAGGATCGTGTTGCGCAGGACGGCGGGAGCGGTTGGCAGGGCGTGCGCCAAGGGAGGTCTCCGGGGTTTGCGGGAAGCGGGTTGGCGGGCATGATGGCCGCAATCAGACCAGACGACAACGCCAGGCGACAACGATGGACAGCATGGAATGAGCGCCACGAACCAGCGGATCGACGGCCGTCGGCTGTGGGACAGCCTGATGGAAATGGCCGAGATCGGCGCGACCGCGAAGGGCGGCGTGCGGCGCCTGGCGCTGAGCGAGGTGGACCGCGCCGGGCGCGACCGGTTCCGCGCGGCGTGCGAGCAGGCCGGGCTTGCGGTGCGGATCGACGCGATGGGCAACATGTTCGCCCGCCGCGCCGGGCAGGACCCCGCGCGCCTGCCGGTGCTGTTCGGCAGCCACCTGGACAGCCAGCCCTCGGGCGGCAAGTTCGACGGCGCGCTGGGCGTGCTGGCCGGGCTTGAGGTCATGCGCAGCCTGAACGACCTCGGCATCACGACGGAGGCGCCGGTCGAGCTGGTGAACTGGACCGACGAGGAGGGCAGCCGCTTCGGCCACAGCCTGATGGGGTCCGGCGTCTGGGCCGGGGTGTACGGGCAGGCGGCGATGGAGGCGCTGACGGACACCGAGGGCACCTCCGTCGGCGCGGCCTTGGACGGCATCGGCTACCGCGGCCCGGAACCCGCCCGCCCCTTCCCCGCCGACGCCTACTTCGAGCTGCACATCGAGCAAGGCCCGATCCTGGAGCGGGAGGGCAAGCAGGTCGGCATCGTGACCGGCGGCCAGGCGCAGGTGTGGTACGACGCCGTCGCCACCGGCCAGGACAGCCACGCCGGCACGACGCCGCCCAGCACCCGGCGGGACGCGCTGGTCTGCGCCGCCCGGGTGATCGACCTGGTGGACCGCATGATGCGCGCCCGCGGCGAGGACGGGCGCGGCACCGTGGGCCAGCTCCAGGTGCTGCCCAACAGCCGCAACGTCGTGCCGGGCGAGGTCCGGTTCAGCGTCGAGTTCCGCCATCCGGACGCGGCCGAGGTGGATCGGCTGGCCGCGCAGTTCCCGCGGGAGGCCGGGTTCATCGCGCGCGACTGCGGCGTGGCGCTTGAGTTGCAGGAGCTGTTCCGCATCCCGGCGCAGCCGTTCGACCCGGCCTGCGTCGACCTGGTGCGCCAGGCGGCGGCGCGCCTGGGGCTGTCCTCCCGGGAGATCGTCTCCGGTGCCGGGCACGACGCGGTCTATGTCGCGCGGCACGTGCCGACGGCGATGATCTTCACCCCCTGCAAGGACGGCTTGAGCCACAACGAGGCCGAAAGCATCGAGCCCCAGGAGGCCGAAGCCGGCTGCCAAGTGCTGTTCGAGGCGGTGGTCGCCCGGGCGAACCGCACCCTGGAGCCGCGCTGAGAGGCAGCGGGCATTCAGGTGCGCTCCACCCTGCGGGACTTGCCCGCACGCCACTCCGCCCGTATAGCGGCCTCCCCTGCGGTGCCTGGACCGTGGCAAGCGGAGGTTTGATGGACGGCAGTCGCGCTGTAGGCTTGGCCCGGGACTGGGCGGGACAGGATGCTCCAGCCCTTCGGGCCCAGGCGAATATCCTGGCCCGGCCCGCCACAATCGAACGGCGAATGGCGGACGCGATCCGCGCTTTGGCGATCGATGCGGTCGAGACCGCAGGCTCCGGCCATCCGGGCATGCCGATGGGCATGGCGGACGTCGCCACCGCGCTGTGGACCAAGTTGCTGCGGTTCGACGCCGCCGACCCCCGCTGGCCGGACCGCGACCGGTTCGTGCTGTCGGCCGGGCACGGGTCCATGCTGCTCTATGCGCTGCTGCACCTCACCGGGCACGCCGGCATGGAGACCGACGTGCTGGAACGCTTCCGCCAGCTTGACAGCCCCGCCGCCGGGCACCCCGAGCACGGCGAGCACCCGGCCATCGAGACCACGACGGGGCCGCTCGGCCAGGGCCTGGCCACCGCGGTCGGCATGGCGTTGGCCGAACGCATGATGGCGGCGCGGTATGGCAAGAGCCTGGTGGATCATCGCACCTGGGTCATCGCCTCCGACGGCGACCTGATGGAGGGCATCAGCCATGAGGGCGCCAGCCTCGCCGGGCATCTGCGTCTTGAGAAGCTGACGGTGCTTTGGGACGACAACAGCACGTCGCGGGACGGGCCGGCGGCGCTGTCGTCCTCGGACGATCAGCTCAAGCGGTTCGCCGCGCTGGGCTGGGCGACGAAGCGGGTGGACGGGCATGACCCGGCGCAGATGCAGGCGGCGCTGTCCCTGGCGCTGCGGTCGAAGAAGCCGACCCTGATCGCCTGCCGCACCATCATCGGCTTCGCGGCGCCGACCAAGGCGGGCACGGCGGCATGCCACGGCGGGCCGCTGGGCCGCACCGAGGCCCGGGCCGCCAAGCAGGCGATGGACTGGCATCACCCGCCGTTCAGCGTTCCCCCCGACCTGATGCAGCGTTGGCTGGTCGCGGGACGCCGCGGAACGGCCGCGCGCCGGGCGTGGCTGAAGCGGCTCGCCAAGCATCCGTTGCGGGCGGAGTTCGAGCGCGTGGTGTCGGGACGCCTGCCGGAAGCCTGGCACGAGGCGATGGCGGCGCTCAAGGCCGAACTCGCCGACACGCGCCCGGCGCTCGCCACCCGCGAGGCCAGCCAGCAGGCGCTCGCGGCACTCGCGCCGGTGGTGCCGGAATTGGTGGGCGGGTCGGCGGACCTCACGCACTCCAACCTCACCATGGTCCGCGGCATGGCGGCGGTGGCACCCGGCAGCTACGCCGGGCGCTACGTGCATTACGGCATCCGCGAGCACGGCATGGCCGCCTGCATGAACGGCCTCGCCTTGCATGGCGGGCTGCTGCCGTATGCCGGCACCTACCTTGTGTTCAGCGACTACATGCGCCCGGCGCTTCGCCTCGCGGCGATCATGCGCCAGCGGGTGATCCACGTGCTCACGCATGACAGCATCGGCGTGGGGGAGGACGGGGCGACGCACCAGCCCATCGAGCAGCTCGCCTCGCTCCGCGCCATGCCCGGCCTGCATCTGATGCGCCCGGCGGACGCGGTCGAGACCGCCGAGTGCTGGGAACTGGCGATCCGCCGGTCCGATGGGCCGAGCCTGCTGGTGCTGTCGCGCCAGGCCGTCCCGGCGCTGCGCGGCGACGCCGCGGAGAACCGCAGCGCCCGCGGCGGCTATGTGCTGGCCGAGGCCAACGGCCCGCGCCAGGCGACGCTGATCGCCACCGGGTCCGAGGTTTCCATCGCCATCGAGGCCCGGCGCATGCTGGCCGGCGAGGGCATTCCCGTCGCCGTGGTGTCGCTGCCGTGCTGGGACCTGTTCTCGCAGCAGGTCGAGAGCTACCATGCCGGCGTCCTGGGCAGCGCCCCCCGCTTCGGCATCGAGGCCGCCTGCGGCTTCGGCTGGGAGCGGTGGCTGGGCGCGGATGGGGCGTTCATCGGCATGACCGGCTTCGGCGCCAGCGCGCCGGGCGACACGCTGTTCCGGCACTTCGGCATCACGCCGGAGGCCGTCACCACCGCCGTGAAGAAACGGCTGGCTGCAAACTAGGGGAGCTTCAGTCCATGGCCGTCAAGGTCGCCATCAACGGGTTCGGGCGCATCGGTCGCCTGGTGCTGCGCGCCATCGCCGAGAGCGGTCGGGACGACATCGTGCCGGTCGCCATCAACGACCTGGGCAGCGTCGAGGCCAACGCCCACCTGTTCCGCTACGACAGCGTGCACGGCCGCTTCCCCGGGGAGGTCGTGGTCGAGGGCGACGCGATCACCATCCATTGCCGGGGCCGGACGTTCGGCCCGATCAAGGTCTCGGCGGAGCGCGACCCGGCCAAGGTGCCGTACCAAGGCGTCGATGTCGCGATGGAGTGCACCGGGCGCTTCACCAGCAAGGAGGCGGCCAGCGCGCTGATCCAGGGCGCCGGCGCCCGCAAGGTGCTGATCAGCGCCCCGGCGGATGGGGTCGATGCGACCGTGGTGTACGGGGTGAACCATCACGTGGTCACGCCGCAGATGACCGTTATCAGCAATGCGTCCTGCACCACCAACTGCCTGGCGCCCATGGCTAAGGTGCTGCACGACAGCTTCGGCATCCTGCGCGGCTACATGTTGACCATCCACGCCTATACCGGCGACCAGAACACGGTGGACACGCTGCACAAGGACCTGCATCGCGCCCGCGCCGCCGCAGTCTCCAGCATTCCGACCACCACGGGCGCCGCCAAGGCGCTGGGCCTGGTGATCCCCGAACTCGCGGGCAAGCTGGACGGCACGTCGGTCCGCGTGCCGGTGCCGAACGTGTCGCTGGTCAGCCTCGACGTGAACCTGCGCGAGGCGGCCACGGTGGCGCAGATTAACGACGCCATGAAGGCGGCCGCAGGCGGCGCGCTGCGCGGCATCCTGGACTACAGCACGGAGAAGCTGGTCAGCATCGACTTCAACCATCAGCCGGCATCCTGCACCTTCGATGCGACGCAGACCGCGGTGGTCGATGGGCAGATGGCCCGCGTGATGGGCTGGTACGACAACGAGTGGGGCTTCAGCAACCGCATGATCGACACGGCGGTGCTGTTCGGAAGCATGCAGGCGTGACCGTCCGCACGCTGGACGGCGTCCATGTGGCCGGACAGCGCGTGCTGCTGCGCGCCGACCTCAACGTGCCCGTCCGCGACGGGCGCATCAGCGACCTCACACGGATCGAGCGGCTGTCCCCGACCATCCGGGAGCTGGCGGACGGCGGCGCCCGGGTGATCGTCTGCAGCCACTTCGACCGGCCCAAGGGCAAGCGCGTGCCCACGATGTCGCTGGCGCCCATGGCCCAGGCATTGGGCGAGGTGCTGGGCCTGGCTGTGGCGTTCGCGGATGACTGCATCGGGCCCGAGGCGCAGGGCGCGGTCGCCGCCATGGCCGATGGCGACGTGCTCGTGCTGGAGAACACCCGGTTCCACGCGGGCGAGGAGGCCAACGACCCGGCCTTCGCGCGCGGGCTTGCGGCGCTGGCCGACCTCTATGTCAACGACGCCTTCTCGGCGGCGCACCGGGCGCATGCCAGCACGGAGGGGGTTGCCCGCCTGCTGCCCGCCTATGCCGGGCGCATGATGCAGGCGGAGCTCGATGCGCTCGATGCGGCGCTGGGCAGCCCGGCCCGGCCGGTCTGCGCCATCGTCGGCGGGTCCAAGGTGTCCACCAAGCTGGAGCTGCTGGGCAACCTGTCCGGCCGGGTCGATGTGCTGGTGATCGGCGGCGCGATGGCCAACACCTTCCTGGCGGCGCAGGGCACGGCGGTGGGCCGGAGCCTGCAGGAGGCGGACATGCACGCGACGGCCCGGGATATCCTGGCGGAGGCCAACCGCGCCGGCTGCGAGGTCGTGCTGCCGACCGATGCCGTGGTCGCCCGGGAGTTCCGGGCCAACCCGCCGACGGAGATCGTCTCGATCCAGGCCATCCCGTCCGACGCCATGATGCTCGACGTCGGACCCGCCACCGTGCAGGCGTTGCAGGACCGCCTGCCCGACATCCGCACGCTGGTTTGGAACGGGCCGCTCGGCGCGTTCGAGACCCCGCCCTTCGACGCGGCGACGACCGCGTTGGCCCATGCGGTCGCGGAGGCGACGTCGCAGGGCGCCTTGCGCAGCGTGGCAGGCGGCGGCGACACCGTATCCGCCCTGCGGCACGCCGGGGTGCTGGACCAATTGAGCTATGTCAGCACCGCCGGAGGCGCGTTTCTGGAATGGCTGGAAGGCAAGACGCTGCCCGGCGTCGCGGCGCTGCAATCGCCGTCTTCTTAACGATTCCGTCATGAATTCGGCTTAATGTCGCGCCCATGCTCTCAACCAACTCCCTCTCCGCCTTCTCCGGCGCCGCGTCCATCCCGAAGCTGCCGCAGCCCAGCCCGATCCGGCCGGTGCGCGAGCAGCGGGAGGCCCCAGCGGCGTCGGCCGCGCCGTTGGGCAAGCAGGCCCTGCCCGGCGCCGCGCCGCCGGGGCACATGCCACGCGGGTCGTTGCTGAACTTGTCGGTATAATCACCCGGCGCCTGACACGCCTCTTGATCCCGCGCGCGCGCCGCCGCACGCTGCATGCATGGTGCGCTTCTCATCTCACGTCCCCGAAGGCGACACGCGCGAGCGCGCTGTTTGCGACGATTGCGGCTATGTCGCCTATGAAAACCCCAAGGTCGTCGTCGGCTCCGTTGTCGTCCATGCCGGGAAGGTGCTGCTCTGCCGCCGGGCGATTGAGCCGCGGCGGGGCTACTGGACTCTTCCCGCCGGGTATCTTGAGTTGCAGGAGACCGTCGAGGAAGGCGCGCAGCGGGAGGCGTTCGAGGAGGCCACCGCGCGGATCGCCCTTGACGGCATCCTCGCCGTGTTCAGCATCAGCCGCATCGGCCAAGTGCAGGTCATCTTCCGCGCCCGGTTCGACGGCGCGCCGGCTTTTGTTCCCGGCGTGGAAAGCCTTGATGTGCAGCTCTTTGACTGGGACGCCATCCCCTGGGACGAACTGGCGTTTCCGTCCGTGCACTGGTCGCTCCATGCGTGGCGCGCCGTGGGGGATGGCCCGTTGGGCGCACCCGCCGGCAACCCAGCCAGCGACCGGCGCGGCACATCGCCCGAAGTTCCCCAGGCGGCGGCGTCATGAGACGCCTTGCATCGGCGGCACCGCTCTCCTTGGTGCTGCTGCTGCCGACGCCGGCCCTGCCGCAGCATCGCGGGTTGAACCTGCAGGCGCCGTCGCCTTTGCTGCCGCTGCCCCCCGTGCCTCCCAGCGCGCCTCCCGCGGGATCGGGGTCCGGCTACGATGTGGCGCCCACGCCCAACCGCGACCTGGACGCGCCCGCCGGTCCTCGGGCCGGCGCTACCCCCGAATTGACGCCCGGGCTCTTCCCGCGCGGCGAACAGTACCGGGGGGACGGCTATTCCGCCGGGTCCTCCGCGCAGGCCGAGCAGGAACGCCGCGTCCGGCCCGGCGCCGGCTTCAAGCTCCGTTTGCCGCTGCAACAACAGTAACTGCGTGCTGCGCGCCCTCACCGCCCTGATCCTGTGCCAGTTCGCCGGCGAGGTCGTCGCCCGCGCCGCCGGGTGGGCCATGCCCGGCCCGGTGCTGGGCCTGGTGCTGCTGCTCGGCATCCTCATGCTGCGCGGCGGGCCGGATGAGGCGATGCGGTCCACCGCGGCGGGGCTGCTGCGCCATTTGTCGCTGCTGTTCGTGCCGGCCGGCGTCGGGGTCATCACCCAGCTCGACGCGCTCGGCCGGGATTGGCTGGCCATCGCCGCCGCGATCACGGTGTCCACCGCCTTGGGCCTCGGTGTTACGGCCCTGGTGATGCAGCGCCTGGTCAGATGATGCCGCTCGGCACGATCTGGGTTTACCTGGAATCCACGCCGCTGCTTGGACTGACCGTGACGCTGGTCGGCTGGCAGGTTGCCGTGGCGCTCAGCCGGGCGCTGGGCGACCGGCCGCTCGCCAATCCGGTCCTGATCGCAATCGCCTTGCTGTCCTTGCTGCTGCTGGCCACGCGCACCTCCTACTCCGCCTATTTCCAGGGCGCGCAGTACGTGCATTTCCTCCTGGGGCCGGCGACGGTCGCGCTCGCCGTGCCGATGCATGCCGCATGGCATCAAATCCGCCGCAGCGCACCGGCGATCATCCCGGCGATCCTGGCGGGATCGCTGACCTCGGCCGTCAGCGCCATGCTGATCGCCCATGCCTTGGGCGCGTCGCGCCCGGTCGTGCTGTCATTGGCGCCGAAATCGGCCACGACTCCCATCGCGATGGGGGTCGCCGAGCAGGTCGGCGGCAATCCCTCCCTCGCCGCGGTGTTCGTCCTGCTGACGGGCCTGGTCAGCATCGTGGCCGGCCCGCCGTTATGGCGGTGGCTGCGCGTGACCGATTGGCGGGCGCGCGGCCTGGCCGCTGGGACCGCCGGGCATGGGCTGGCGACCGCGCGGGTGCTGCTGCTGCATGAAACCGCGGGCGCGTTCGGCGGCCTGGCGATTGGGTTGAACGGGGTGGTGACCGCCCTGCTTGTGCCGCCCCTGGCGCGCTGGCTGATCGGCTGACCGCTGCGCTCAGGGCGTGGGCAGGCCAATCGGCACGACGCTGACGCTGTTATAGGGGCTGCCGCCTGTGCTGAGCGCCTGGGTTGACCAGACGAGGTACACCACCGTGCGCTTCTGCGGGTCCCACATCCGGCTCACGCGGATTTCCTTGAACAGCCAGTTGGCCGAGGCGCCGAACACGATCTCATTGGCCGGCAGGCGGTCCGGGACCGTGACGGCGCCGGTGGCCCGGCAGGCGATGCTGAACCGGCTGGGGTCCGTGGCGAGGCCGACCGTGCCCTTGATCCCGCCGGTCTCGGCGCGCGAGACGTAGCAGCTGATCCCGTCCACCTTCGGATCGTCGTAGCGGTCCACCACGATGCGGTCGTTGCGGCCGATCACGCGGAACGTGGTGCTGACGTCGCCGATGCGGGAGGGATCGTCGCCGGCCGCGAGCGCGTCCGCGGCCGACAGGACCGGCGTCGCGAGCAGTGCGGCAAGGACGGCCAGGCGGATCGGTCGCATGTGGGGTCACTCCGTGAAAGCCGTCACATATGCAGGGCGCCGGGGCGGCGCACAAGGCACGGCTTCCGGACATCCTCCCCATCCGTCCTATGGCGACGCGGCCCCTGTGAAGCGATATGAGGACGGTATGGAGGTGCTCGGATGCTCGACCCATTGCTGATGTTCTCCGACAGGCTCGCGGCCCGCGTGGCCGGCTCGGGCGGCGGGCTGGTCTGCATCCATCCCGGAGCCGCCGCGCAGCGCACCGCGACGCTTTGGCGTCCAGGCGTGCTGGTGACCAGCGAACAGGGCCTGCCCGCGGACGAGGCCGTTCCGGTCGTGCTGCCTGACGGCGCCCACGCACAGGCGCAGCTCGCCGGCCGCGACCCCGGCACCAACGTCGCCGTGCTGCGGCTCGAACTCGACGGCCCGGCCCTGCCGGACCCGGCCGAGCCGCGCAGCGGCGGCCTCGCGCTGATGCTGGGCGCGGCGATGGACGGCAGCCCGACGGCCCGCCTGGCCCTGGTGCACCGTGTCGGCCCGGCGTGGGACAGCCTGGGCGGCGGCCGGATCGACCGGCTCATCAGCCTCGACGCCCGCCTATCGGGACAGGACGAGGGCGGGCCGGTGCTGGACGCCGCGGGCGGGCTTCTGGGCATGTCCACGCTCGGCCCGCGCCGGCGCGTCCTGGTCATCCCGGCCTCGACGGTGGATCGCGTGCTGCCGCCGCTGCTGGCGGATGGCCAGGTGCCGCGCGGGTGGCTGGGCCTGGGGTTGCATCCGGTGTCGATCCCGGCGGGATGGCAGGCTTCGGCCGGGTTGGAAGCGGGCTTGATGGTGATCAGCCTCGCGACGCCCGGCCCGGCGGAGCAGGCCGGGGTGCTGCCCGGCGACATCCTGCTGGCCGTGGACGGCGCGGCGGCGCCCCATATGCGGGCCATGGCGAGCACGCTGGGGCGCAGGGCCGCCGGGACGGGCGTGACGTTGCGCCTGTTGCGGGGCGGGATGCCGATCGAGCTTCCGGTGTCCGTTGCCGCCCGGCCCGCCGCATGAAGTCGCCGCCCACCTTCGCAGTGCCGGCTGCAACCCGGCTGGGATTGCAGGTCGCGGTGGCGGCGCAGTCGCCGGTGCGCCAGGCGGACCTGGCCGCCCGGGTCGCCCTGGCCGGGCACACGCTGGCCGCCGCGTCCGAAGCGGATGTCGTGCTGGCCGACGGGGCCGCTGTGACGGTCCCCAACCTGCCGGTGCTCCGCCTGGCCGTGGGCGACGATGACGAGGCCAGCGTGCTGCCGCCGGGGCTGACGCCGGCGCAACTGGATGCCGGGCTGCGCGCCGTGGCCGCCGGGCTGCGCGTGAGCCTGCCGGAGGCGTCCGCGCCGGGCTTTGCCGAGGCCGCGCCGCCGCGCCCGCTGCTGACCCCTCGGGAGTTGGAGATCCTGCGTGCGCTCGGCGAAGGCATGACGAACAAGGCGGTCGCCCGGCAGCTCGGCATCAGCGCGCACACCGTCAAGTTCCACCTGGAGGCCGTGTTCGCCAAGCTCGGCGTGGCAAGCCGGGCCGAGGCCGTGGCGAAAGGGCTGCGGCGCGGGTTGCTGATGCTCTAACGCCCCGCGTCGCTGCGCCGTGACTGCAACCCGGCGCCACGCTGCCGCGCTACGTCTGGCACAGCAACGAAAGAGCCAGCGATGTCAGACAATCCCCTCGAAGTCACCCCGGAACTCACGCAGCGCATCGAGGCGCGGGCGCGGCATCTCTGGGAGGCCGCCGGCAGCCCGCCGGGCAGCATGGCCGAGTTCACCGAGCGGGCCGACGAGTTGATCCGCATGGAGGACGCCGCCGGCACCGGCCAATTGCCCAACCCGATGACGCAGCCCGACCCGATCCCGGGCGTCATGGTCGAGGAAGCGAGCATCCAGGAGAACCTCGGCGAGTTTCCGGGCGGCTCCAGCATCGCGGATCAGGGCGAGTGGCGGGAAACGCCGATGACCCGCGACGAGTTGAAGCACAGTGGGGATGCCGGGCCGGGCCGCGGCGACGCGCCCTAAGCGGTCATCCACGCGCCTGGCGCAGCGCCGCCTGGACCAGGGCGTCCAGCGCCGACAGGAAACGGGAGCGGTCCGCCTTGGTCAATGGCGGCGGGCCGCCGCCGCCGAGGCCGGTCTCGCGCATATGACGCGCGACCTCACGGCCGGCCAGCGCCGAGCCGATGTTGTCCGCGGTCCAGGTGTGCCCGTTATGCGACAAGGCCCGCGCCCCGCGCGCCAGGCAGCGGGAGGCGAGCGGGATGTCGGCGGTGACGCAGACATCCGCGGGGCCGATGCGCTCGGCGATCCAGTCATCCGCCTCGTCCGGCGCTCCGCCCACGGTGACCATCTCGACATTGGGCAGGCCCGGCGGGCGAATGGGGCGGGAGCCGTTCGACACGACCTGGACCGGCAGGCTGAGGCGGGTGGCGACGCGGAACGTCTCCTCCCGAACCGGGCAGGCGTCCGCGTCGATGAACAGGGTGACCACGTTGCTTGGCGGCGCTGCCCCTTGCCGCCGTCAGACCTTCTCGACCTGGCTGTATTCAAGCTCGACCGGGGTCGAACGGCCGAAGATCGACACGCTGACCTTCACGCGGCCCTTCTCCTCGTCCACCTCCTCGACCGTGCCGTTGAAGCTGGTGAACGGGCCGTCGGCGACGCGGATCTGCTCGCCGATCTCGAACAGGATGGCCGGGCGCGCACGCTCCACGCCCTCGGCACTTTGCTTGATGATGCGGTCGGCTTCGGCCTCGGTGATGGGCGACGGGCGCGTCTTGGTGCCGAGGAAGCCGGTCACCTTCGGCGTGTCCTTGATGAGGTGCCAGGTCTGGTCGGTCAGTTCCATCTTGACCAGCACGTAGCCGGGGAAGAACTTGCGCTCTGCGTTGATCTTCTGGCCACGCCGGACCTCGACCACGTCCTCGGCCGGCACCAGCACCTCGTCCACCATGTCGGCCAGGCCCTTCTGCGCGGCCTGTTCCTTCACCTGCTGGGCGATCTTCTTCTCGAAACCGGAATAGACGTGAACGACATACCAACGCTTGGCCATGACTGGTCCCTTAAAACCCGACGCCAAACAGCGCGCGGACACCGACTCCGATGATCTGGTCGGCGACGAAGAAGAATACGGCCGCAAGGCCCGACAGGGCGAACACCAGGCCGGTGGTGATCAGCGTTTCCTTGCGGGACGGCCACGTGACCTTGCCGATCTCGGCCCGCACTTCACGGAGGAACTTCACCGGGTCAACCGCCAACGCCATAACGTCCAAACTTTCTTGAGGTGCATGCACAACAGCCGGCGGGCACGCCGGCTGGCAGGGGCGGAGGGTCTCGAACTCTCAACCTCCGGTTTTGGAGACCGGCGCTCTAGCCAATTGAGCTACGCCCCTGCATGGCCGGCAGGCCATCCGGCACGGCGGCCCGGCGCGGCCGCCCTTGCAAGGTGCGTAGAAAGAGCGCGCAGGCGCTTCTGTCAAGCCTTCAACGCAGCCCATGCGACGAGAGCCTACCTGCAACCGGCCGCGAACGCCTATATCTCGCGCTGCATGACCCGGTTTCGATGCCCCTGCCGCTGACCAGTCCCAACCTGCCGGCGGGCCGTCCGCGGGGGATGGCCCGTGGTTCGCGTCGGCGTTGGGCGGTTGTCGCCTCCGTCCTGCTGCATTTGCTGGCGCTCGCCGCGTTGCTGGTCCCGTGGACGCCCGAGCCGCCGATGCCGATTGCGCCCTCCTATGACCTGCTGTTCGAAAACGGCGGCTCATCCACACCGCCGACCGCGCCCGAGCAGGCGCTCGACACGCCGTCCGAGGCCCCGGCCGCCGACCTGCCGCCAACCCCCGAAGCCGAGCCGCCGGCAGCACAGGCGGCGCCGGTGCTGCCGGCCCCCGAGTTGCCAACCCCGGAGCCGCCGGCCGCGCCGCCCGACCTTGCCGAGCCTGAAGCCGAACCGCCTGCGCCCGACGCGGCCCTCGAACGGGCCGAGCCTCCGCCACCGGAGCCGATCCCGCAGCCCGCCGAGCCGGCGCCCGCGCCCAACCCGGAGCCGCCCGCAGTACGGCTTGCCGAGCCGGACCCCTTGGCGCCACCCGTCACGCCGCAGACCCTTGCCCCCGACTTGCCGCCCTTGGTCCCGCCGCCGCCCCTCCCCCCTGCGCCCACGCCGCCGCGCCCCCGGCAGCAGGCGCAGCAGCGCCCGGCGCCCGGCGCGTTTCCTCCGCCCATCGACCTGAACTTTGGCCGGGCCGCCTCCCGCGCGCCGTCGCCCCGCGTCGCCGGGTCGTCGCGCGCCATCGACCTGTCGCTGGGCGCCCCGAAGACCGGCCCCAACAAGAGCGAGGCGTTCTTCGATATCCGGGCGGCGAACATCGGCGCCGATTGGGCGCAGGGCTTGGCGGTGTACTGGCGCCAGCACCGCTACTATCCGCAGCAGGCCGCGCAGAACGGCGAGGATGGGACGGTCGAAATCCAGATCGTGGTGAACCGCCTGGGCCGGGTCGAGTCGGTCGAAATCCAGCGCCGCTCCGGCTCGCCCTGGCTCGACATGGCCGCCGTCGGCACCTGGCGCAACGCGCAGTTGGCGCCCTTGCCGGCGGAGAACACCGACCGGACCATCACCATCCCGCTGACCATCAACTACATGCTGATCCGCTGATCCGCATGGCCGGGTCAACCGGGTGCTCCGCTCCCTGCGGCCGATTGGCCCGTTGCAGGCCCCGGCGTCGTTTGGTAATCTTCGGCCGCGCGGATGTAGCTCAGCTGGTAGAGCGTCAGATTTCCAATCTGAATGTCGCGAGTTCGAACCTCGTCGTCCGCTCCACCCTCCCCACCTCCACGATTAGCCCCTGCCCGGGATCGGCGCTCAGGCGGCCGCCCGCACGGTCACCGCGTCCAGCGCCTGGCTGAAATCCGCCAAGATATCGTCGATGTGCTCGATGCCGACGGATAGCCGCACGTAGCCGGGGCTGACGCCCGCCGCCATCTGCTCCTCCGCCTCCAACTGCGAATGCGTCGTGCTGGCCGGGTGGATGGCGAGCGTCCGCGCATCGCCGATGTTGGCGACGTGCAGCACCATTTGCAACCGGTCGATGAACGCCCGGCCCGCATCGGCGCCGCCCGCGAGTTCCAGCCCCACCAGGCCGCCATGGCCGCCGCGCATGTAGCGTGCCGCGCGGTCCGCCGCGGCGCCGGTCTGCTGCGACGGGTGGATGACCCGCGCCACCTCGGGCCGGGTCAGCAGGAAGTCCACGACGGCCTGTGCGTTGCTGCAATGCCGCTCCATGCGCAGCGCCACCGTCTCGATGCCCTGGAGCACCAGAAAGGCGTTGAACGGGCTGAGCGCCGGGCCAAGGTCGCGCAGCAGCGTCACCCGCGCCTTCAGCACGTAGGCGACGGGGCCGAGCGGCTTGGCCGCCTCCACCCAGACCGCGCCGTGATAGCTGGCGTCTGGCTGGTGCAGCGCCGGCTGGCGGTCGGGATACGCCGCCCAATCGAAGTTGCCGCCATCGACGATCAGCCCGGCAATCGACGTGCCATGCCCGCCCAGGTACTTCGTCGCGGAGTAGATGACCACCGCCGCCCCATGGTCGAAGGGCCGCACCAGCAACGGCGCCGCCGTGTTGTCCATGATCAGCGGAATGCCGAACCGCCGGCCGATGGCGGCGACCTCGCCGATGGGGAACACCTCCAGCTTGGGGTTCGGCAGCGTCTCGGCGTAGTAGGCGCGGGTGCGGTCGTCGGTGGCGCGGGCAAAGGCTTCGGGGTCGGCGGGATCGACGAACCGCACCTCGACCCCCTGGTCGCGCAGCGTGTTGGCGAACAGGTTCCAGGTGCCGCCGTACAGGTTGGTCGAGCTGACGATGTTGTCGCCGACCCGCGCCAGGTTCTGCACCGCGAGCGCCGACGCCGCCTGGCCGGACGACACCGCGAGCGCAGCCGCACCGCCCTCCAGCGCCGCCACCCGCTTCTCCAGCACGTCGGCGGTCGGGTTCATGATCCGGGTGTAGATGTTGCCGAGCTGCTTCAGGGCGAACAGGTCGGCGGCGTGCTCGGCATTGTCGAACTGGAAGCTGGTCGTCTGGTAGATCGGCACCGCGACCGCGTTGGTGGCGGGGTCATGGCGCCAGCCGGCGTGCAGGGCCAGGGTCTCGGGATGCTTGGACGTCATAGCGGCGGTTCCTCATCGGTCATTTTCGCCATGATAGCCGCCGAGTCGCCCGGCACGGAAGTGCGAACCCGGGATGCCGCGCTGCGTTGGGTGCGGCACATAGGAGACGCAACCATGGACACCCAAGCCATCAAGCTCGTTGCCGCGGACATCGAGGCGACGCCGTTCAAGATCCCCGGCGGCCAGGGCGAGTTCCGCATCCAGATCCTGAACGAGGACCAGGCCCGCGGCGTCGTGACCACCATCGTGCACCTGCCGCCCGGCGGGATGATCCCGGCCCACAAGCATCAGGCTGGGGCCGAGATGCACTACGTGCTCGAAGGCGACCTGACCGAGGCCGGGCAGGAACTCGGCGTGGGCGGCTTCCTGACCCATGCGGCGGGCCAGGTGCACGGGCCGCATGAGAGCCGGGGCGGCGCCAAGGTGCTGACGGTGCAGCAATGGCAGTCGAAGGACGGCAGCTTCGATTTCGAGCCGGCCTGACCTCGGTGGACCAGCCCTTCCCCGAGCTTCCGGCGGGCGCGTTCGCGAAAGCCGACCCGTCGCCGGATACGCGGTTCTACGCCCAGGCCCGGCTGGTCACGCATATCGACGACGCGGCCATCGCCGCGGTGACGGCGCTCTATCGCGACGTATTGCCGGGCGGAGGCGTCGTGCTGGACCTGATGTCCAGTTGGGTCAGCCATCTCCCGGAGGACATCGCCTATGCCGAGGTCATCGGCCATGGCATGAACGCGAGCGAGTTGGCCGCGAACCACCGGCTGAACCGGCGGTTCACCCAGGATCTCAACGCCGACCCGGCATTGCCCCTGTCGCCGGCCAGCGTCGATGCCGCCTGCATGTGCGTGTCTGTGCAGTATCTTCAGCGCCCTGCCGAAGTCTTTGCCAGCCTCGCCCACGTTCTGCGCCCTGGCGCGCCGGTGGTCGTCACCTTCTCGAACCGCTGCTTCCCCACCAAGGCCGTGGCGATCTGGCAGGTGCTGGACGGCCCGGACCAGTGCCGGCTGGTTGAGCTGTATTTGAGACGCGCCGGGTTCCCATCGGTCGAAAGCCGCACGCTGCGGGATGGCCGCCGCAGCGACCCGCTTTGGGCGGTGATCGGGCGCACCGCGGACTGAGGATGGTGGGCGCCGTTGGGTTCGAACCAACGACCCGCTGATTAAGAGTCAGCTGCTCTACCAACTGAGCTAGGCGCCCGCCGCACCGGCTATAGCAGCGTCGCCGCGACTTGCAAAGTCACGCTTGCCTCACGCTTCACGTCAGGCTGTCACCGTGATGCGGTGATAGGAGCGGCCGAAGTAGATCAGGCCCTCATGCGCGGCGCTGACCTGGATCGCGTCCACCTCGCAGAAGAACACGTTGTGCGTGCCGATGTCCGACACCTGCGCGATGCGGCAATCGAACGACACGACCGCATCCGTCAGCACCGGCGCCCCGGTCGCCAAGGTAACCCATTCCGCCTGGGCGAAACGCTCCTCCATCACATGCGGCGTGAAGCCCGCGAAGATCGCCGACAACGCCTCCTGCGAAGCGGCGAGCGTGTTCACGCAAAGCACCGCGTTGGCCTTGAACGCCTCGTTGGAATCGCTGTTGCGGTTCATGCAGACCAGCAGCGTCGGGGGGTCGTCCGTCACGCTGCACACCGCCGAGGCCGTAAACGCACAACGGCCAGCCGGCCCGTCCGAAGTAATGACGCTGACCGCGGCTCCGAGCCGGGCCATGGCGTTGCGATAGCTTTCCCGATCAATCAACCCTGCACCTCATCGATGCCCGCGACGATACAGCAAAAGCGAGGGGGGAACAGCGGGAGCCAAACGAAAACGGGCACCCATGCCGGGGTGCCCGCTCCGAAGCCGGTCTGTTGACGGGCTAAATCTTGTCTGCGGCGTCGCGGACCGTGTCCTTCGCGCCCCCGACGGCGCTCTCCGCCTTGCCGGCGATCTTGTCCGCCTTGCCCTCGGCTTCCAGCTTCTCGTCGCCGGTGACCTTCCCGGCGCCTTCCTTGACCGCGCCCTTGACCTTGTCCCAGGCGCCCTGCACTCGGTTTTCGTCAACCATAGTTCTGCTTCCCTGCAGCGGCATGCTGCTGAGGGGACGAACGCCGTCGACCACGCAAGGTTCCGCCCAGAGTACGAAGCGATGCGCTCGGCTCGGCCTAGGCGTCCACCCGCGACAGCGGCCGGGCGACGTCCTCCAGGCCCTTCTGCTCCGCATCCACGCCGTAGATCAGCGCGACGGTGCCGCCCGCGATCATGATGGCTGCCCCCACCAGGTAGCCGTAGAACAGCGGCGTGCGCTCCGTGCCATCGCCGATCAGCAGCCCGTAGATCGCCGGGGCGATGGCGCCGGCCACCTGTGCCGTGGCGAAGAAATAGGAGATCGCCTGGCCCCGGACCTCCAGGGGGAATATCTCGCTCACCGTGAGGTAGGCCGCGGACGCCCCGGCGGATGCGAAGAAGAACGCGAGGCACCAGAGCATCGTCTGCGTGGTCGCCGTCAGCGCGCCGGCCTGGAACAGGAACGCCGAGACGGCCAGCACCAGGCCGGCGAACCCGTAGCTCAAGAAGATCATCTTCCGCCGGCCGACCGTGTCAAAGAAATGCCCGAGCAGGAGCGGCCCGAGCAGGTTCCCGATGGCGAACGGGAAAAAGTAATACTGGGTGGACGCGGGGGTCGTGCCATAGAAGTTCTGCAGCACGAGCGCGTAGGTGAAAAAGATCGCGTTGTAGAGGAACGATTGCGTCACCATCATCGTGATGCCGAGGAGGGTGCGGGTTGGATACTCCTTGAAGAAGACATGCGCCAGTTGCTTGAGCGACACGTCCTCCTTGGCCCGCACCAGCATCGCCCTGCTTTCGGGAACCGGCTCGAGCTCGATGCCCTGCGCACGCACCGAGGTTTCCGTCTCCTCCACGATGCGCTCGGCCTCCTCGGCGCGGCCGTGGGTGAGCATCCAGCGCGGGCTTTCGGGGATGTGCCGCCGCAGCCAGATGATGACCAGGCCCATGACGGGCCCGATGAAGAAGCCGATGCGCCAGCCCACGTTCTCGCTGACATAGGCGGGGTCGAGCAGCCACAGGCTGGCGAACGCGCCCAGGCCCGCGCCCGCCCAGTAGGTGCCGTTGATGGCGATATCGACCCGCCCGCGATACCGGGCGGGGATCAGCTCGTCGATGGCGGAGTTGATGGCGGTGTATTCCCCACCGATGCCCAGGCCCGCGACGAAGCGGAAGAGGTAGAGGAACCAGATGCTGGTCGCCAGCCCAGCGACCCCGCTCCCGACGAGGTAGATGGCGAGCGTGATGATGAAGAGCTTCTTGCGGCCCCAACTGTCGGTCAAGCGCCCGAAGGTGAGGGCGCCGACGACCTGCCCGATCAGGTAGATGGTGCCGGCGAACGCCACCTCTGCCGTGGTCATGCCAAGCGTCTTCTGGAAACCGGCGGAGGCCACGAGCTGGATCTCCAGGCCGTCGAGGATCCAGGACACGCCCAGGCCGGTCACCACCATCCAATGGAACTTGGCCCAGGGCAGCCGGTCCATCCGCGCGGGGACGAGGCTCCTGACGACGTCAGGGGAACTAGGATTAGGCATGGGCTGGCGGCTCCCTCATCTCGGGCCTCGTTGGACGGGTCCGGTCAATGGCCGGAAGCCTGCCTTCCGGTCGATGGACGGTCAATGAGGGGGCGCGACGGGCGGCCGCCCTGCGTCAGCCCGGGTGCCGCGGGCACGGTCTATTGCGCCGTGGCGCTCGCCTCGCTGCGCGTCGCGCCGACGCGGGCGGCCAGGGCGGCGGCCATGAACCCATCCAGCGCCCCGTCCAGCACGGCGGCGGGGTTGCCGGTCTCCACGCCGGTGCGCAGGTCCTTCACCAACTGGTAGGGCGCCAGCACGTAGCTGCGGATCTGATGGCCCCAGCCGATGTCGGTCTTGGCGTTCTCCTGCACCGTCGCGGCGGCTTCGCGCCGTTGCAGCTCCGCCTCATACATCCGCGCTTTCAGCATGGTCATCGCCGTGGCCCGGTTGCGATGCTGGCTGCGGTCGGTCTGGCAGGCGACGACGATGCCGGTGGGCACGTGGGTGATGCGGATGGCGCTTTCCGTCTTGTTGACGTGCTGGCCCCCGGCGCCGCTGGCCCGGAAGGTGTCGATGCGCAGGTCGCTCTCGTTCACCTCGATCTCGATGGTGTCGTCCACGACGGGATAGACCCAGACGCTGGCGAAGCTCGTTTGCCGCCGGGCCGCGCTGTCGAACGGGCTGATGCGCACCAGGCGGTGCACCCCGGCCTCGGTCTTCAGCCAGCCATAGGCGTTGGGTCCGCTCACCTGCATGGTCGCCGACTTGATGCCGGCCTGCTCGCCCTCGCTCTGCTCCATGAGCTGCACCTTGTAGCCGTGCTGCTCGGCCCAGCGGGAGTACATGCGGGCCAGCATCTCCGCCCAGTCCTGCGCCTCCGTGCCGCCCGCGCCGGAGTTGACCTCCAGGAAGGCGTCGCGGCCATCGGCCTCGCCGGACAGCAGGCTCTCGACCTCGCGCCGCTTCGCTTCCGCCAGCAGGGTGCGCAGCGTCCCCATGCCGTCCGCAACCATCGCCTCGTCGCCCTCGGCATCGGCCATGTCGATCAGGTCGAGCGTGTCGGCCGTGTCGTTTTCGAGCGTTTGCAGGCCCTCGATGGCGCTGGCCAGGCGGTTGCGCTCCCGCATAAGGGCCTGGGCCGCCGCGGCGTCGTTCCACAGCGCCGGGTCCTCGGAGTGCGCGTTGAGTTCCTCTAGACGGGCAACGGAGACATCCCAGTCAAAGATGCCTCCTCAGCAGCGCGAAGGTCTGCTTGAGTTGCTGGTTGAAGGCTTCGGATTCGGTCGTCATCGCGGATCGCCTGATGCGGGATCGCCATTAATACAGACCGCCCACGCCGCTGTCGATGCCGAGTCCCGCGCCCTCGCTGACCGCCACGCCGCTGGAGCTTTCGCCGCCGCCTATCGTGCCCTGCGACGCGCCGGGGTCCTGGCCGGGCTTCCACGCATCGGTGACCCGGCCGTAACCGCTGTCCCACGCCGCCATCTTCACCCCGTCCGGCATCCGGAACGCGAGCGAGGGCCGGGTCTTCAACGCCGTCCCCATGTAGTCGCGCCAGATCGGGGCCGAGATGGAGCCGCCGGTCTCCTTCTCGCCCAGGCTCGTGTTGTCGTCGAACCCGACCCAGACGGCGGTGACCAGGTCGGGCGTAAAGCCCACGAACCAGGCGTCGTTGGACTCCTGGCTGGTCCCGGTCTTGCCGGCAATCGCGCGGTTCAGCCCGGCGCCCGCCGCGACCCCGCTCCCGCGGGACACGACGCCCTGCATCATCGTCACCAATTGGAACGTGCTCGCTGGGTCGGCCACTTGCTTGCGGAGGTCGGCGATGGCCGGGGCCTTGCCAGGCTCGCCGCAGCCGCGGCACTCTAGCCCGCCAGCCCGCCAGATCACCCGGCCGTCGCGGTCCTGCACGGAGTCGACCATGGACGGGAACACCTCCCGGCCCCCCATCGCCAGCCCGGCATAGGCGGCGGCCTGGCGCAGCACCGTCGTCTCGACCGCGCCGAGCGACGCGGGCAGCACGCGCGGCATGCCGTCCACGACGTGGAAGGCGACCGCGGTCTGCGCCACGGCCTCCATCCCCACGCGCTCCGCCAGTCGGATGGTCACGAGGTTCAGCGACCGCTCCAACGCGATGCGCATCGGCGTCGGGCCGTTGAAGGTCAGGCCGTAGTTGTTGGGCCGCCACTGCCCGGCCGCGCCCAGGTTCTGCACGTAGGGCGCATCCAAGACACGCTGGCTCGGCGACAGGCCCGATTCCAGCGCCGCCAGATAGACGAACGGCTTGAACGAGCTGCCGGGCTGCCGTTGCGCCTGGGTCGCACGGTTGAACTGGCTGGCCTCGAAGCTCCAGCCGCCGGACATCGCCACCACGCGGCCGGTCGCGGGATCGAGCGAGACGAGCGCGCCCTGCACGGCCGGGACCTGGCGCAGCTGCAGACGTTCCGGCCGACCCGGATTACGGCCCTGCGCGGCGCTGGCCGGCGCCAGTTCCGTCATCACGACGTCGCCGACCTGCAGCACGTCGGCCATGCGCCGCGGCGCCGGCCCCAGCCCGTTGGCCTGCACCGGCCGCGCCCAAGCGAGGTCGGAGAGCAGCATGGGGGAAACGTGCAT
Source organism: uncultured Acetobacteraceae bacterium (assembly GCA_964252005.1). Taxonomy (GTDB): domain Bacteria; phylum Pseudomonadota; class Alphaproteobacteria; order Acetobacterales; family Acetobacteraceae; genus CAHJXG01. The sequence continues at coordinate 38,500 of CAXULX010000028.1, forward strand.
CGCGCCGCCCGGGCCATGGTCGAGCCAGCCGAGCTTCGCCTCCTCGTTCGTCGCCTCGAGCACCACCGCCAGCGTCCACTCCGGCAGCATGCCCGGCGGATGCGGCAGCGCGGCGAGCCGGCCGTTCCAGCCGGGCGTCATGCCCGGCCCGCCCTCCAGATGGGTGACGGCGCCGCGCCAGCCACCGCGGGCGCGGTCATAGGCCATCAGGCCGCGGCGCAGCGCCCGGTCGGCGGCGGATTGCAGGGCGGGATCGAGGCTGGTGCGGACCACGTAGCCGCCCTGGGTCGTCGCGTCGGCGCCGAAGCGTTCGACCAATTGGCGGCGCACCTCCTCCCCGAACCAGTCGGCGCCGGCGACCGTCTCGGGCCGGCGGAACGCGGCGGGGCGAATCGGCGTCGCCTTGGCGTCGCTGGCCTGGGCGGGCGTGATGGCGCGGTCGTCCGCCATCCGGTCGATCACCCAGTCGCGCCGGGCCTTGGCGGCGTCGGGGAAGCGGAACGGGTTGTAGTTGTTGGGCGCCTTGGGCAGGACGGCGAGGAACGCGGCCTCCGGCAGGGTCAGCTCATCGAGGCCCTTGTTGAAATAGGCTTGCGCGGCGGCGGCGACGCCGTAGGTCTGCAAGCCCAGGTAGATCTCGTTCAAATAGAGTTCGAGCACGTGCTCCTTGCTCATCGACTGGTCGATGCGCACCGCCAGGATCAACTCCTTCACCTTGCGGGCGACCGAGACCTCGTTGCCCAGCAGCATGTTCTTGGCGACCTGCTGCGTGATGGTGGACGCCCCGATGGGCCGCCGGCCCTGGCCATACTGCATCAGGTCCATCCAGCCGGCACGGGCGATCGCCAGCGGATCGATGCCGCGGTGGCTCCAGAACTTCTGGTCCTCCGCCGACAGGAAGGCTTGCTTCAAGACATCGGGGATGGCGCTGATCGGCACGAAGATGCGGCGCTCGGTGGCGAGTTCGGCGATGAGGCGGCTATCCCCGGCATAGACCCGGCTCATGACGCGCGGCTGATAGTGGCGCAGCCCGTCAAGCGTCGGCAGGTCGGCGGCGTAGCGTTCATACGTCTGCCAGGCGAACAGGCCGCCGGCGATCCCCGTCAAGGTCCCGACCGCGAACAGCCCGGCCGCCACCCGGCGCAGCCAGCGGAACCGCGGACGCCGCGGCGCCTTTAAGCCGCCCGGCACCGGCGCGCGGCCCCGTCCCTCATCCTGACCGTTCATCGACGTTCCTCAATATGTCTAGCTACTGATACGCGCGCTGCCGCTCAAAAAAGCGTCCACGGCGCATTGTAGCGCCACCGCCACGCGCAGGCGATGGTCCGAACGGCGCAGGGCCGCCTCGTCCTGCGGATTTGACATGAAACCCATTTCGACCAGCACGCTCGGGATGTCCGCTGCGCGCAGCACCATGAACCCGGCCCGGCGCGCGGGGTGCGACAGCATGCCGACCTCCGGCTGCAACGCGCCGACGAGGCGCCGGGCCATGCGCGCCGAGCCGGCCCGCGTTTCCTGCTGCACCAGGCTGCCCAGGATGTTGGCGATGGCGGGCGGCACGTCCCGGAAGCTCGGGCCGCCGAAGCGGTCGGCGCTGTTCTCGCGCTGCGCCAGCGCCGCCGTCTGCGGGTCGGATGCAGTGTCGGACAGGGTGTAGACGCTGGCGCCGCGCACCCGGGGATCGGACAGCGCATCCGCGTGCAGCGACATGAACAGCGCGGCGCCCCGGCGCTGCGCGAACCCGACGCGGTCCCGCAACGGGATGAAGGCATCGCGGGTGCGCGTCAGCTCCACCCGGCAACGGCCGGACCGCTCCAGCTGCCGCTTGAGCTCCAAGGCCGCCGCGAACGCCACATGCTTCTCGTAGGTGCCGGACACGCCGATGGCCCCGGGGTCCTTGCCGCCATGGCCGGGGTCCAGGATGACGAGGGGCAGGCGAGGCCCGGCGCGCGCCGGGCGCGGCGTGCGGCCCGTGGCCGCGAGGCTGGAGCCGCCGGACAGGGCCGCCATGGCGGCGAGCAGGGCGCGGCGGGGCAGGATGCGGACATCAGCCATTCGCCTCTTTATCACAAGACCTTGACGTCCCGCACATAGTTCTCATGCCCACATGGTTGAGCAGCCTTGCGGACACCACCGGATTGCGCCATGTTCGTAACGCTCCGGCGATGTGACACTAGCGAGACAGCCTGCTTGCGGCCCGGTCCGAATGGACCCGGCGGCAATCCTTGTGGCGATCCCGCTGCTTCGCACCGCCGCCCGCGCCGCGCGACCCCGCGCGCCGGGTCCGTCCAGCAGGCCCCTCGCCACGAGGCACCGGGTACATGGATCAGGGCTGATGCCTCACCTGGGCAGCGCCGCCCGACGGCAGCGCTGGCCCGCTCGCCAGGAATCCGATGCTGATCGCCGTGCCCGTCCAACCAACACCCGGACTGAACACGTCGCAGCCTGCCCTCGGCCGTAGCGGAACCCCGCCGTCCCGCCCCTTCTGCCGCCGCCGCGCCGTGCCCTGCACGCGCGTGCCCTCGGCGCACCGGAGTTCAACACACGATGACGAAACGCATGCTGATCGACAGCACCCACGCCGAAGAAACCCGCGTGGTGGTGCTGGACGGTAACCGCCTCGAAGACTTCGACGTCGAGACATCCACCAAGCAGCAGCTCAAGGGCAACATCTACCTCGCCAAGGTCGTCCGCGTCGAGCCGAGCCTGCAGGCGGCCTTCGTCGAGTACGGCGGCGGGCGGCACGGCTTCCTGGCGTTCGGTGAGATCCACCCGGACTACTACCAGATTCCCGTTGCCGACCGGCAGCGCCTGCTGGAGATGCAGGAAGCGGAGGCGCGCGAGGACGAGGACGCCGAGGAGCGCGCCGCCGCCCGCGAGGCCGAGCTGGCGGCCCGGCCCGCCGCCTCCGAGGTGGTCCAGGTCTCCGGGGTCATCGACATCCCCGACATGATCGCCCCAGCCACCGCGATGGATGCGGTCGTGGAAGCGTCCTATGCCCTCCAGGCCGACCCGGAGATGGCCGAGGAGGCGCTGCCGCGCGAGGGTCAGGTCGCCCAGGCCGCCGCGGTCAGCCAGGACATCCTCGTCGCCCCGCATGAGGCGGAGACGCTGTTCTCCGGGGATGCGCCGGCCGTCGAGGCGAACGCCCCGGAACCGGGCGCCGACATGGCGCCGGACGCCCTCCCGATGGAGGCCGATGCGGACCAGGCGCCCGCACCGGAACCCTCCGCCATCCCGTCCAACGGGGCAGCGTCCGACCCGCTCGTCGAGACGGGCTTCGAGGCGGCCGAGCCGCCGCCGGAGTCGGTCGGCGGCGAGGTGGAGGAGCCGCGCGAGCAGCGGGCGACCCCGCGGTTCCTGCGCAACTACAAGATCCAGGAGGTGATCCGCCGCCGGCAAATCCTGCTGATCCAGGTCGTGAAGGAGGAGCGCGGCACCAAGGGCGCGGCGCTCACGACCTACATCTCGCTGGCCGGACGGTTCTCCGTGCTGATGCCGAACTCGCCCCGGGGCGGCGGCATCTCGCGCAAGATCACCTCCGCCGCCGACCGCCGCCGCCTGAAGGAGGTGACGGCCGAGCTGGACCTGCCGCGCGGCATGGGCCTGATCGTCCGCACCGCCGGGGCCAACCGGCCGAAGCCCGAGATCATCCGGGATTGCGAGTACCTGCTCAACCAGTGGGACCAGATCCGCGAGCTGACCATGAAGTCGGTGGCGCCCGCGCTGATCTACGAGGAGGCGAGCCTCATCAAGCGCGCCATCCGCGACGTGTACTCCCGCGATGTCGATGATATCCTGGTGGACGGCGAGCAGGGCTGGCGCGCGGCGCGCGACTTCATGCGCATGCTGATGCCGACCCACGCCCGCAAGGTGCAGCTGTGGCGCGACCCGCAGCCGCTGTTCGTGAAGGCGCAGGTCGAGGCGCAGCTTGACGCCATGCTGTCACCCACCGTGCAGCTCCGCTCCGGCGGCTACCTGGTCATCAACCAGACCGAGGCGCTGGTCGCCATCGACGTGAACTCCGGCCGCAGCACGCGGGAGCGGGGCATCGAGGAAACCGCGCTCAAGACCAACATGGAGGCGGCGGAGGAGGCGGCGCGCCAGCTTCGGCTGCGCGACCTGGCCGGGCTGATCGTGATCGACTTCATCGACATGGAAAGCCGCCGCAACATCACGTCGGTCGAGAAGCGGCTGAAGGATGCGCTGAAGAACGACCGCGCGCGCATCCAGGTCGGCTCCATCAGCCATTTCGGACTGATGGAGATGAGCCGGCAGCGTCTGCGCCCGTCGCTCGCCGAGACCAGCCTGGTCACGTGCCCGCATTGCGCCGGCACCGGCCAGGTGCGCAGCACCGAGAGCGCCGCGCTGCACGTGCTGCGCGGCATCGAGGAGGAGGGCGCGAAGCGGCGCGCGGCCGAGGTGACCGTGCATGTGGCCGGGCCGATTGCGCTGTATGTGCTGAACCATAAGCGGGTGCGGCTCGCGGAGATCGAGGCCCGCTACGGCATGCATGTCGCCTTCGCCGCCGACGACACGCTGGTGCCGCCCACCATGCGGATCGAGCGCATGCGGGCGCAGGCGGCGTCGGAGCTGCCTGCGCCGATCTCCCAGCTTGCACCGCCCGAGCCGTTCGAGGACCCTGACGAGGAGGTGGCGGAGCGCGTGGCCGACGCGGCCGTCAGCGAGGACGGGGATGACGACGACGCCCCGCGCCCCGGCGAGACGGCCGAGGAGGGCGAGCAGCGCAGCAAGCGCCGCCGCCGCCGCCGCCGTGGCGGCCGCCGGGAGGACGGGGCAGACAGCGCAGCCGCCCTCGGCACGAGCACAACCGACGCCGATGGCGAGCCGAATGGGAGTGCCGCGTCGGCATCTGACACCGGGAACGGCGTTTCAGGCGGGGGGTCCGTGACGCAGGTCCTGGGTGACTTGCCTGGCGACGACACACCCGCCGTCGAAGTGGCGGCAGCACCGGAGGCCGGAACTGCTGAAACGCCAGCCTCCGAGGCCGCCGAAGCAACGGCATCCGAGGCTGTCGAGGCTCCCTCATCCGCGACGGTCGAAGCGGCGGGGCCCGACTCTGCCGAGGCCGCGGGGGATGACGCCGACCGCAGCAAGCGGCGCGGCCGCCGCGGTGGACGTCGGCGTCGGCGCGATGCGGATGACACCCAAGCGGTGTCCTCGGCCACCGAACCGGCTCAGGCGGACCCTGACATCACCGAGCGCGTGGCGCCCGCCTACGCCGGGCCAACCCCGGCCAATCCGTTCGGCGGCAGCGCCGCCTTCGACATCTTCGACGCCATCGAACAGGCCGAGCAGGAGCGCGCCCTCGCCGCCGGGCCGGCGCGACGCCTGCCGGAACCCGCGATGTTGTCCGCGGCCATGGAGGACGGGCCAACGGAGCCGGAACCAGTCATCGCCGAACCCATCGCCATGGCGCCGGAAACGGTGTCCCTCGGCGAGGCTGATCCGGTCATCGACAGCGGCGCATCGGACCCTGGGACGGCCAGCCTGCCCGACGCGGCCCCGATGGCCGCGTCGCCCGCAGCCGAACCCGTCGCAGCCGAACCCGTCACGGTGCAACCTGACGCGGAGTTGGCGCCTGAATCGGTCGGCGCTCCGCTGATCGCCCCGACGCTGATCGACGGCAGCGCCTCCCTGGCGGAGAAGCGGCGCGGCTGGTGGCGGCGCTGATCCCGCGGGACCAGGCCGGCTGAACACCCAAGGCGGGGCGCGGACGGCGCCCCGCCGCGGTGCCGTCAGCGGAAGCGGGCCAGCCGCGTGGCCGCCTCGATCATGTCGGCTTCCGGCCCGCAATAGCTGAACCGCAGCGTCCGGGCGCCGCGGGTCCGGTCGAAGTCCACGCCCGGGCTGGCGGCGACCCCGGCCTCCGTCAGCATCCGGGCGCAGAACGCCACGCTGTCGTTGGTGCGCGCGCCGACATCGGCGTAGATGTAGAACGCCCCGTCCGGCGCCGCGATGTCCGGGAACCCGGCGTCCGGCAACGCCGCCAGCAGATGCTCGCGCACCCGGCGGTAGCGGGCGACGTTCGCGTCCAGTTCGGCCGCGCAGTCGAACGCTGCCTCCGCCGCCACCTGGCAGATATGCGGCGCCGAGATGAACAGGTTCTGCGCCAGGCACTCGACCGGCCGCACCAGGTCGTCCGGCAGAACCATCCAGCCGACGCGCCATCCGGTCATGCTGAAATACTTGGAGAAGCTGTTGATGACGATGGCGTGCGGGCTGAGCGCCGCCGCCGTGGCGATGGGGCGGCCGTAGTGCAGCCCATGGTAGATCTCGTCGGAAATGAGCCGCACCCCGCGGGCGTCGCACCAGGCGGCGATGGCGGCCAACTCCTCGGGCGCCAACATGGTGCCGGCGGGGTTGCAGGGGCTGGCGACGATCAGGCCGTCCGGCGCCGGGTCGAGCCGGTCCAGCATTGCCACGGTCGGCTGGTAGCGCGTCTTCGGCCCGGTCTCGACGACCATAGGCTGTAGGCCCAGCGCGGTCAGGATGTTGACGTAGGGCGGGTAGAACGGCGCCGCCAGCGCCACGCGGTCGCCGGGGTCGAACGCCGCGAGGAACGCCAGCGGGAAGCCGGCGCTGGCGCCCATCGTCACCGCGATGCGGCGCGCTGGCACATCGACGCCGTACCAGTCCCTATAATGTGCTGCGATCCGGGCGCGCAGCGAGGACCGGCCCAGCGCCTCGGTGTAGCCCAACGGGTCGGCGCCGCGCAGCGCGGCCGCCGCGGCGGCGATGGCGCCGGCGGGCGCCCCGGTGCCGGGCTGGCCGACCTCCATGCGGATGACGTGCGGATCGGACGGCGCCAGGGCGGCCTGCCGGGCGTTGGCCGCCGCGATCACGTCCATCACCAGGAACCCCGGCGCGTGCGCGCCCCGGCCGATCTTCAACGCCACGTCAGTTGCTTCCGACCGCAAGGCCGGTGTTGCGCGGGTCGGCCGCCGAGCCGCAGGCATCCTCGTTGCCCGGCAAGTAGCGCGCGCAGGCGATGGCGTTGGCCCGGCCCGGCTCCGGCACAGGGGTAGGCATGGGCGCTGTTGATCGCAGAGCGTTCGTCAGGCCCACGGCGACCGCCAGCGCCGCGCCCTCCTGGCCGGACCCGGTGATGGCGGCGCGGAAGCCGCGCACGTTGGCGTTCCAGGCGATTGTCGCCGAGAGCAAAGGCGGCGTCGTGGCCCGCGGCGAGGCCGCAAGCAGGATGCCTGTGCCCGGCGCGATCCGCCCAGTCCCGAACAGGTTGTTCATCGTGACCGTGCAGGCGACGCTGTTGCCGTTGCGGTCGAGCACGGCGAACCCCGTGGAGGCCGGCAAGGGCGGCAAGGCTCCGCCCGCCGGCGCGGCGGCCAGCACCGCCTGCGGGTCGCCGCCGCCCTGACGCCATTGGGCGACGGCGCCGAACGCCCGCGCCTGCGCCCCGGCGATGTCGCCCGGGTTGGCGTCCAGCGCCTGGAACGCCGCCGCCGCGCCAAGGCCGCCATCGGCCGGCGGCGGCAGGAACGCCACGCTGTCTCGGCCGGCACGCAGCACGAGCGGGGCCGCGGTGCGCGGCAGCGCGGCCCGCAGGTCCGCCAAGGCGAGGCCGCCGCCGGCGGTGCGGGAGGCATCCTCCAGACGGCGGGCCAGCGCGCCCTGATACAGGTCGCCCACGCCCGCGGTGCGGATTTGCGCGAGCGTGCCGCCCAGGTCGTTCTGCAGCAGCGTCCCGCCCTCCCCCAAGGGAACGCCGCCCGGCGCGAACACGGCGCGCGCGTTCGGGTCCGCCGCCAACGGCCCGGCCACCAGCGCCAGGTCGCGCAGCAGCGCGCGGGAGATCGGCACGCCGAACCGGGCAAGCTGCTCCGCCGGCGCGATCAGGCCCTCGAAGGACTGCTTGCCGTAGCGGGCGTGCAGGGCAAACAGGCCGCGCGCCAGCATCGGCACCGCCGCCGGGCGGTCGGTGTTGGGGGCGGTCGCGCTCGGGGCGACGGGGGTGAAGACGATGGCTTCGGGACTGCCCTGGCCGGGTCCGTCGGCGCCCGGGCTGTAGGCGAGGCAGGCACCGCCGCTGCCCAGCCCGGCGCGGGACGGCAGGGTGACCGCCAGGGTGAACCCCAGCGCCACCGCCGCATCGGCCGCCGTGCCGCCGAGCGCCAGGACCTCCCGCGCCGCCAGCGCCGCCCGCGGCTCGTCCGCGACGGCGCCGCCGATGAAGCCGCTCAGCCGCTGCGGCCCGTCCGACGCCGACTGGCCGCCCAGGAACGTCTGCTTGAGCGATCCAAGGGTCGAGCAGCCGGGCAGCGCCAACGCCGACGCGAGCAGGACCGCGGCACGGCGCCGCGCCGCCTTGCGCCTTGCGCTGTCGGGGCGCCCGGGTGCCGCGGCCTGAGTCCTGCGGTGTCCCAACGAGCAATCCTTTCACATCCTGAGCGCCGTGCCATAGCGGCCTTCGCCCTGACCGGCAACCAGTGCTATGCCAGGACGCGCCATGCCAAGCGGGCGATGCCGCCCTCTGCTCAAGGATCAACCGGATGCGCCCAGCCCTTTCCGTCCTCCTCGCGCTGCTGCTGGTCCCCCCGGCCGCGGGCCAGAGCCTCACCGCCGCGCAGCGGTCCGAAGTCGTCGGTGTGCTGCGCGAGGCGCTCCGCACCGACCCGTCGATCCTGCGGGAGGCGCTGCTGGCCATGCAGGCGGACGATGCGAGGCGCGAGGAAGCGGCGACGCAGACCACCCTGGCGAGGCTCGCAGGCAGCCTCGCGGACCCGGCCGACCCGGTGCTGGGCAATCCGATGGGCAACGTCACCATCATCGAGTTCTATGACACGCGCTGCCCGTATTGCCGCCGCATGCTGCCCACCCACGCCGCATTGCTGCAGGCCGACCCCAACGTGCGGATCGTGTTCAAGGACCTGCCGATCCTGGGCCCTGCCAGCCAGTTGGAAAGCCGCGCGCTGCTGGCGGCACAGCGCCAGGGCGGTTATTTCAAGCTGCAGGACGCGGTGATGCACGACGCGGCGGCGCCCACGCGGGACACCCTGCGCGCGGCGGCCGAACGCCTGGGCCTCGACGGGGGCCGGCTGCTGCGGGACATGGACGACCCGGCGATCAAGGCGCGGCTCGACGCCAACATCGCGCTGGCCCAGCAGATCGGTTTGCAGGGGACGCCGGCGCTGATCGTCGGCAAGAAGCTGTTCGCCGGGCTGATCGAGCTGGGCGATCTGCAGCAGGCGGTGGCGGCGGCGCGAGCCGTCAACTAAGCAGCCTTTTGCAGCTTGGGCCACGAGTGACGGGGCCAAACCGGACGTGTAGGGCGCATAAGCGAAGCGCCATGCGCCTCCCGTTGGCACCGTCAGGCGGCGCATGGCGCTTCGCTTATGCGCCCTACGGTCCTAGGCGCCCGGCGCAGGCGACGGGTTAGGCGCTTTCGCGGAACAGTTCCCGCCCGATCAGCATCCGCCGGATTTCGCTAGTTCCCGCGCCGATCTCATACAGCTTCGCATCCCGCAGCAGCCGCCCGGTCGGGTAGTCGTTGATGTAGCCGTTGCCGCCCAGCACCTGGATCGCCTCCAGCGCCATCCAGGTCGCGCGCTCCGCCGCATACAGGATGGCGCCGGCCGCATCCTTGCGCGCCGTCTCCCCGCGGTCGCACGCCTTCGCCACTGCATAGACATACGCCTTCGCGGCGTTCAGCGTCGTGTACATGTCGGCGATCTTGCCCTGCATCAACTGGAACTCGCCGATGGCCTGGCCGAACTGCTTGCGCTCATGGATATACGGCAGCACCACGTCCATGCACGCCTGCATGATGCCGAGCGGCCCCGCCGCCAGCACTGCGCGCTCGTAATCCAGGCCGGACATCAGCACGTTCACGCCCCGGCCCACGCCGCCCATCACATGCTCCTCCGGCACCTCGCAGTCCTGGAACACCAGCTCTCCGGTGTTGCTGCCGCGCATGCCGAGCTTGTCGAGCTTCTGCGCGCAGGAGAAGCCGGGCATCCCGCGCTCGATCAGGAACGCGGTGATGCCGCGCGGTCCCGCCGCCGGGTCGGTCTTGGCATAGACCACCAGCACGTCGGCCTCCGGCCCGTTGGTGATCCACATCTTGGTGCCGTTCAGCACGTAGCGCTCGCCGCGCTTGTCCGCCCGCAGCCGCATGGACACCACGTCCGACCCGGCGCCGCTCTCGCTCATCGCCAAGGCACCCACCTGCTCCCCGCTGATCAGGCCCGGCAGATAGCGCCGCTTCTGCGCCTCCGTCCCGTTCTTGCGGATCTGGTTCACGCAGAGGTTGCTGTGCGCGCCGTAGCTCAGGCCCACGGAGGCGCTGGCGCGGCTGATCTCCTCCATCGCCACGCAGTGCTCCAGGTAGCCCATGCCGGCGCCGCCGTACTCGTCCTCCACGGTGATGCCGAGCACGCCCAGGTCGCCCATCTTGCGCCACAGGTCGGCCGGGAAGTCGTTGCTGCGGTCGATCT
>CAXULX010000029.1:0-21368 GCA_964252005.1 uncultured Acetobacteraceae bacterium
TGGCTGCCGCAGTTGCTGCAATGCACCTCGGTGCGGACCATGCCCCAGGCGCGGTCCTCCGTGGTGGCAACCGCGTCGCGGGTGGTGGGCTGGAAGAAGCTGGGCCAGCCGGTGCCGCTCTCGAACTTGGCATCCGTCTTGAACAGGGCCTGGCCGCAGCCGGCGCACGCATAGGTGCCGTCGCGCGTCTCGGCGTTGAGCGGGCTGGTGCAGGCGCGCTCGGTGCCGTGGCCGCGCATCACCTTGAACTGCTCCGGGGTGAGCATCGCCTGCCATTCGGCGTCGGTGCGGGTGAAGGCATACGCCTCGGCCGGCTTGGTCTTGGTCGCAAACAGGGACATCGTGGGCTCCTTGGGTCGGTCGCGCATATATGGGAGCCGGGCCGCGCTTCTGGAAGGCGCTCAGGGCAGGCCGCCCACGGTGTCCTCCAGGATGCCCCATGCCGCGTCGCCGTACTTGCCGCGCCACTCGCTGTAGAAGCCGTTCTTTTTCAGCGCGTCGCGGAAGGCGGCCGGGTCGATGTCGTTGAAGGCCAGCCCGCTGTTCGAGAGCTTGCCGCGCAGCTCGGCGTTGAGCTTGGCGACATCGGCCCGTTCGTCCATCGCCGCCTTGTTGATCTCGCGCGCGACGATCTCCTGCGCGTCCTTCGGCAGGCGCTCGAAGCTGCGGCGGTTGGCGAGGAACCAGTAGCCGTCCCACATGTGGTTGGTCATCGTGCAGAACTTCTGCACCTCGTAGAACTTGGTGGTCTCGATCACCGCGAGCGGGTTTTCCTGCCCATCGACGATCCGGGTTTGCAGGGCGGAATACACCTCGCTGATGTTGATGCTGGCCGGCGCGGCGCCGAAGGCGGTGAACATGCTGGTCCAAAGCGGGCTGACGGGCACGCGCAGCTTCAGGCCGCGGAAGTCGTCGGGCGTGCGGATCGGCTTGGTGCTGGTCGTGGTCTGGCGGTAGCCGTTGTCCCAGATGCGGTCCATCGCAATCAGGCCGCGCTTGGCGATCTCGCCGCGCACGTGCTCGCCGAGCTTGCCGTCCATGGCGCGCCACACCTGGTCGTAGTCCTTGAACGCGAAGCCCACGCCGTTGATGCTGGCCGCCGGCACCAGGGTCGCCAGGATCAGGCCAGACATCGTGAAGAACTCGACCGCGCCGGACCGGAGCTGGCTCAGCACGTCGGTGTCGGAGCCGAGCTGGTTGTTCGGGAACACCTTGATCTCCACCCGGCCGCCGGACGCCTCCAGGATGCGCCCCACCGCCTCCTGCGCACGGAGGTTCATCGGGTGCGCGGCCGGCAGGTTGTTCGCGAACTTGTAGGTGAACTCGGCCGCATCGGCGGGCCGGCTGCGGATGGCGAACAGCGGCAGCACGGCGGCGCCTGCCAGGCTGCGGCGGGTGATGGGCGGCATGGGCGCGTCCTCCGGTGTTCTTCGTTGGTCCGGCCGTATCGCAATTCCGGCCCGGACGGAAGGCCCGCTTGCATCAGGGCCCGCGCCGACCGAAATCCCGCTGGTCAATCGGAGGCTGCCATGACCGCATGCATCGTAGGCTGGGCGCACACCCCGTTCGGCAAGCTGGAGGAGCCGGATGTCGAGGCGCTGATCGCCCGCGTCGCCGGCGGCGCCATTGCGGATGCGGGCCTGGAGCCCGCCGAGATCGACGGGGTGTTCGTCGGCCTGTTCAACAACGGCTTCTCCCGCCAGGACTTCCCAAGCTCCCTGCCGATGCAGGACATCGAGGCGCTGCGCTTTAAGCCGGCGACCCGGTATGAGAACGCCTGCGCCTCCGGCTCCGCGGCCATTCACGGCGCGCGGGACTTCCTAGCGGCCGGGCGGGGCCGGTTCGCGCTGGTAGTGGGCGCGGAGAAGATGACGGCGACGCCGGGTCCGCAGGTCGGCGACAACCTGCTGGGCGCGAGCTACCGGCGCGAGGAGGGCGACATCCCCGCGGGCTTCGCCGGCGTGTTCGGCCGGATCGCCGAGCGGTACTTTCAACGCTACGGCGACCAGTCGGACGCGCTGGCCGCCATTGCCGCCAAGAACCACCGCAACGGCGTGGACAACCCGTATGCGCAGATGCGGCGCGACCTCGGCTACGAGTTCTGCCGCAGCGTCAGCGAGAAGAACCCCTACGTCGCGCCGCCGCTGAAGCGCACGGACTGCTCGCTGGTCAGCGACGGCGCCGCGGCGCTGATCCTGACCGACGAGGACACCGCGCGGGGCATGGGCAAGGCGGTGCGGTTCCGCAGCGCCGTGCACGTGAACGACTTCCTGCCGCTGTCCCGCCGCGATCCCACCCGGTTCGACGGCGCGGCGCGGGCCTGGACGCAAGCCTTGGAGCAGGCCGGGCTGACATTGCAGGACCTCTCGTTTGCCGAGGTGCACGACTGCTTCACCATTGCGGAGCTGCTGGCCTACGAGGCGATGGGGCTGGCCGCGCCGGGCCAGGGCGCGCGGGTCGTGCTGGACGGCACGGCCGGGCCGGAGGGACGGTTGCCGATCAACCGCAGCGGCGGGTTGAAGGCCAAGGGGCACCCCGTGGGCGCGACCGGTGTGTCCATGCACGCCATCGCCGCCATGCAGTTGACCGGCCAGGCCGGCGCCATGCAGCTGCCGCGCGCGGACGTGGCCGGGGTGTTCAACATGGGCGGCGCGGGCGTCGCGAACTACGTCAGCATCCTCGAGCGGCTAAGCTGAGGGCCAGCCCAGAATCGTAGGGCGGATCAGCGAAGCGCCATCCGCCTCTCGTTGGCACCGCCGATTGGCGCATGTTGGCACCGCCCGTTGGCGCATGGCGCTCCGCTTATGCGCCCTACACGTCCGGGTTGGCGCAGCCAGCCTAGGTATGCCTACAAGTACTGGGCCAACGACAAATCCTTGATCCCGGCGATCAGCCGGTAGGACGCCTGGAGCTGCGTTTGCAGCAGGGACGTCTTTGCCAGGGTCGCGGCCAGGTCCACGTTCTCCGCGGTGTCGATCTGGGTGTTCAGGGCGGTCACGGTATCGCCCAGTTGGGTGCGGCGGGCCGAGAGGCTGGATTGCACGTCGCCCAACGCCCCGGCTTCGACGGCAATCGCGCCGACGGCGCTGCCCAGCCGTCCGCGCGCATCGGCGGCAAGCGTTTGCAGGCCAGGCCCAGGCGTCGCGGTCGAGAGCGTGGCCAGGGCCTTGAGGATGTCCCGCATATAGGAGCCGGTGGTCGGCGCCGCCGAGGGGGTCAGCGTGTTGCGGTTGGCCAGCAAGCCGACCTGCACCCGCTCCCCCTCCCCGACCTCGATGGCCGGCGGGGTCGTGCCGAGGGTGGCGGAGAACGGCGCCGTCGCCGTGTCGCTCGCCAGCACCGCCGAACCCACCACGGCGGCCGAGGTGTCGGGGAGCGGCGGGTTGCCCGTATCCTCCCCGGCGAACACGTACACGTCGCCCGCCTTGCTGTTCAGCAACTGGCCGACCCGCTCCAGCGCGATGCGGGCCGACGCCGCGATGCTGTCGGCCTCGGACGGGCTCAACCCACTCAGCGCGCCCGACTTCGCGAAGAAATCGCTGGCGATGGCGCTGATGCTGCTGAGCGCGGACTGCGCCACGCCAAGCCGGCCGGCCGCGCTGTCGATGTTGGTCTGCCAGGCGGTCACGTGCGTCACCCGGGGCCGCAGGTCGAGCGACGTCTTCGCCCCCACGCCCAACCCGGCATAGGTCTCGGCGATGCGCCCGGTGGCGGACTGCGTCGTCACCGTGTCGAGCTGCCGGCGGATGGCGGCGCTGTTGCCGACCAGGCGCCCCAGAAGCGCGCTGTCGCTTGGAGTGCTGATGGTGCCCGACATGCTACCTCACGGAGTCCAGCAATTGCGTCCACATGGCCTGCGACGCCGACATGACCTTGGCGTTCGCGGCGTAGGCATTCTGCAGGCGGACGAGGTCCGCCGTCTCGGTGTCGAGCGACACCCCCGTCTCGTCTGCGAGCTTCTTGTCCAACGACGCCTGCACCGCCTGCCCGGTCGCCAACTGCCCGGCCGCGTCCGCCGCCAGCCCGGCGTTCTGGCTGACCAGCGCCGAGGCCGTGGCGACCAGGCTGCCGGAGGCGCTGCCGAGCACCCGGTCGAGCACGCGGTCGATCAACGCCGTGGAGCCGGCGGCGCCCGCCGGGCCGGCGCCGTCACGCACCATCGAGGGGGTCGCAATCGCCGCGGCGCTGACCCGCAGGCTCTGCGCGAGGCCAGGCGTGGGCAGCGCCGGCACCGTGCCCGCCGCGTCCGTGAACAGCGTCATTCCCTGGAGATCGAACCGCGCGGCCAGCGACTGCGCGAACTGGTCCAGCCCCGCCTGCAAGCCCGGAAGCGTGCTGTCCCGCAACGCGAGGTTCGCGCCGATCCGCCCGCCCATCGGCTGGCCGGTGACGGGCACGCCGTCCAGGCTCACCTGCGGCATGGCCGCCGGCAGCGTGTCGGGCGCAATCGTGGCCGAGGCCAGCACAAGCGGCCCGGTCGCGTCGCGCAGCGGCAGTACCAGCCCGCCCGCCATGGCCAGCGCGTCCCCGTTGGGCTGTTGCAGCACCCGCGCGCCCGTCAGGTCCGACAGGGTGCGGATGCTGCGGTCCCGCTGGTCCTCCAGGTCGGCCGTGCTCTGGCCGCCGGACCGCGCCGCGATGATGCGGTCGGACAGGCTGCCGATGTCGTGCAGGGCGTGGTTGGCGGCGTCGATGTCGGCCACCGCGGCGTCATGCGCGGACTGGCGCGCATCGGACACCACCTTGCCCAAGGCGTTCACCCCGCGGGCCAGCGCGCCCGCGCCGCTCACCACCGCGAGCTGCTGCGCGACGTTCGCGGGATCGGCTTGCAGCCGCGTGAAGCCGTCCCGCAGCGCCCCGAGCAGGCTCGGCAGGTCGAACCCGCTGCCGGGCGTGCCGGACGCGGCGTCGATGGAGGCCAGCGCGTCTGACCGGGTCTGCTGGCCCACGACGCTCGCCGACGCGGCCAGGGCGTCCGCCTGCAGCCGCTCGTCCATGCTGCGGGTGACGATGCCGGTGCGCACGCCCATGCCCTGCCCGGCGGCGGCGATGCTGTTGACGTCGACGGTCTCCCGCACGTAGCCGGCGGTGCTGGCGTTCGCCACGTTTTGCGACACCGTGGCGATGCGCCGGCTGACGCTCTCCAGGCCGGACGCGGACGTGTTGAGGACGCTGTCGAGGGACATCGGCGGGACCTACGGCCTATCGCTTCATGTCGAGCGTCTGCTGCAGCAGCTCGTCCGCCGTCGTCACCATCTTCGTGTTGGCGGAGTAGGCGCGCTGCGCCACGATCAGCTTCGTGAATTCCGAGGCGATATCGACGTTGCTGCTTTCGACCGCGCTGACCACCAGGCTGCCCGCGCCGTTGCTGCCGGCCGCCAGCGTCTGCGGCGTGCCGCTTTCCCGCGTCGCGGTGAACGCTTGGCCGTCCTCCCGCTGCAGCGCGTCCGCGTCGGCGAACGTCGTGATCGGCACGCGGGCCACGATGCGGGACTGGCCGTTGTCGAACTTCACCACCACGTCGCCGTTCGCGCGGGCCTCCACGCCGCTGAAGCTGCCCGGCGCCACGCCGTTCTGCGTCAGCGACTTGAGGCTGTAGCTCGACCCCGCGAACTGCGTCAGGCCATTGGACTGGCCGAAGTTGCCGAGGTTCAGCGCGATGGCCTGCGGACCCGAGCCGAAGTTGGCGGAGACGTTGAGCGTCGCGGCGCCGCCGGCGGCAAACGTGCTGCCGGTCACGGCGCCGCTCACCGCCGTGACGCTGCCGACCGTTCCCTGCGGCGCCGCGGGATTGCCGGCCGTGCCGAAGTTGACCCCGGCCACCCCGAGCGGCGCCGCCACGCCCGGCTGCGAGATCGCGACCTGCCAGGCGTTGGGCGTGCCGGCCACCGGGATCCAGGACAGCTGCAACGGATGGGTCTGGCCCAGCGCGTCGTAGACCTGCACCTGCGAGGTGATCGGCGTGGCCGGGTCGGGGGTCGCGGGCAGGTTGGCCGACAGCGCGACCTCCGAGGTGGCGACCGGGCTGTAGCCGGCCTGGCCGACCTGGACGGGTTTCAGGGTCGTCTGGTCCACCGCCCCGTTGGCGTCCGCCGGCCATCCGTTCAGGAAGTGGCCGGAGCTGTTGACCAGGTAGTTGTCCTTGTTCAGCGAGAAGTCCCCCTCGCGGGTGTATTCGGGCAGCGGCTTGAACACCGGCACGCCCTTCGCCTCGCCGGCCTGGGTGCTGACCGTGAAGAAGCCCTGCCCGGCGATGGCGAGGTCCAGCGGCTTGTCGGTCTGGGTCACCGTGCCCTGCACGGTGTTCGCGTAGTCCGGACGGGCCACGACCGCGCCAGACTGGTTGAGCGTCACGTTGCTGCTCGTGAGGTAGTCCTCGAAGCTGGTGTCCACCCGCTTGAAGCCCACGGTCTGGCTGTTGGCGACGTTGTCGCCGATGTTGCTGAATGCGGCCGACTGGGCGGTCAGTCCGCTGATCGCGGTGTTCATGGCGCCGAACAGCGACATTGGCAGTGCTCCTTCAATTGTGCGCTCGGCCGGGCCGGGCGGGGTCGCCAGGGCATATGGCAGGAATCGTGCCAAGCCGCGGCGCCAGCATTGACGGCGGGAATCGGTCGCACCTGCCGGTCCAAACCGGCCGGCCCGGCACGATCAGACCGGCAGAAATTGCCGGGTGTGGCCCCTTTCGGACGGGAAATGGCCGTAAATCCGCTGGCCCGGCTCTTGCTGAGAGGGTGGCATGCATCCCTCGACCGAACCCACCCAGGCGCCCCCCGCCCATGCCCGCATGACCCGGAGCGCCCCAGCCATGCCGTCGCAGGGGGTGCCGGACCGGTTTGGCGACGCGCTCGCCCAGGCGATGACCGCGCCGGAGCCGGCCGCCACGGTTGTCCCAGCAGCAACGGCGGTGCCGTCGATCCCTGGTCCGGCCGACACCGTAAGAGGACCAATTGCAACGGTCCCGGCCCCGCCGGATGCCGTGGCGGCGCCAGAGGCCCATCCGGCGGCCGGCCCAAGCAAGCCTGCGGACGATGGCCCGGCATCCCCCGAGACCGAAACGGAACAGGAGCCGCCTGCCGCGGCGACCCAGCCGTCAGAGGGTCCGCAGCCATCCGCGCCAGTCCAGCCGCCTTTGCCCCCGCCGCCCCAAGCCGCCCCGCCCCAAGCCGCCGCGGTCGCCACGCCGCTGACCGCTGCGCCGTCCGAGGCCGGTGACGCCGCCCCACCCACGGGCAAGGACGGGACCGCAACGGTTGTCGCCGGCGTGGATGGCCGCCAGCCGCCCGCCGCGCCCACGCTGGAGGCGGCCCAGCAACCCCTGACGGCGCTTGCCGCGCCGCCATCCCATGCCGCAGCCCCGCCCGGCGCCGGCGATACGGCCACCCATGCCGTGCAGAAGCATTCCTCCGCCGTCACGGCCGAGAAGGAGCCTACGGCCGCAACACTCGCTGTTGCAGCCGATGCCGCGCCGCCTCCAGCAATCGCCTTGGCGGTCCCGCCGAACGCCGCCCCGGCGCCGTTGGGCCTCGCGCCGCACCCGTCGCCATCCCAGGCGTCTCCCCGCGCCTCAACGGCCGGCGAGCCTGCCCCCCCGTCCGCCGCCGTCCAGGTCGGTCCCGTCCTGGCCAGCTTCGCCGCGAGCGCAGCCCGTCCCGGCGCGCCGCAGCATCTGACGATCCGGCTTGATCCCTTGGATCTCGGCCGCGTGCAGGTCCACATCGAACGCCTGCCGGATGGCAGCGCCCGGGTGGACCTCAAGGTCGAGAAGCCGGACACGCTGCTGCTGCTGCTGCGCGACCAGCCGCAACTCCACAGCGCCCTCGACTTGGCCGGGGTGCCGTCCACGGAGCGCACGCTGCAATTCCATCTGGCTCCGCCCGACGCCACGGCGCCCGGCGCCACAACGCCCGGCGCGATGTCGGCGCAGCCCAATGCCGACCACGGGCATAGGCAGCAACGGCCGGGGCAACCGCATTCTGGCCGCGCCGCCGCGCACGGCCCTGCGCCCTCCTCGGGCGAACCCACCTCCGGCCTGGCGGCCCGCCGGGCTGGCGTCGATATCACGGCTTGAAAGGACACTGTCATGGCCTCTCTCCTCACGACCCCTGCCAGCATCGCGACGCCGAGCGCCGCGGCCGGGCCGGCCGCCTCCGTCAAGGACAGCGCCCAGTCGTCGCTCACCCACAACTACAACGATTTCCTGAAGCTGCTGATGACGCAGCTGCAGAACCAGGACCCCACCAGCCCGATGGACACCAACCAGTTCACCAGCCAACTGGTCCAATACTCCAGCGTCGAGCAGCAGATCGCCACCAACACGAGCCTGACCCAGCTCATCCAGCTCACCCAAGGCGGCGAGGTGCTGCAATCCTCGTCCCTGGTCGGCAAGCCCGTGACCGTGACCTCCGACCGCATTGCCCTGCAGGGCGGCAAGGGCGCCGTGCAGTTCGACACGCCCAGCGCCGAGCCGGTCAGCATCGGTGTCTATTCGGACGCAGGCGTGAAGCTGCGGGACGCGGTGATCAGCAGCCAGGCGGGCCACAACACCTGGTCCTGGGACGGGCGGGACAGCCAGGGCAACGTCGTGCCGGACGGGGCGTACCGGACCATCGTCAGCGGCCAGACGGGCGATACGGCCCAGACCCTGCCGTTCACCGTCAGCGGCACGGCGACCGGCGTGCAGAAATCCGGCAACGCGCTGCAGGTCGAGCTTGGCGCGTTGAAGGTGGACCTTTCGGCGGTGCAGTCGCTCACGCCATAAATTGTCTTTCGCCTAGCCCGGCAATTTCTGCCGGGCTATTAACCTTTTCGGAAGATGTCCGAGCGCATCCTGCGCCCATGGCATTTCGGCAACGGCAAAGGCAAGGCGGACGGCAATGACGGCGCTGCTGCAAAGCTTCCGCTCGCTCGGCGCGAAAAAGCTGGGGGCGATGGCGGCGGTGGCGCTGCTCTCGCTGGGTATGCTCGGAGTCCTGATGTTCCGCGGCGGCGAAGGCCCGATGGCGCTGCTGTATGGGGACCTCGATTTGCGGGAGGCCGGGCAGGTCGTCGATCAGTTGGACCGCGCCCGCATCCCGCGTCAGGTCGAGGCCGGCGGCACCCGCATCCTCGTGCCCCCGGACCAGGTGGCCCGCGCCCGGATGCTGCTGGCCAAGGAGGGCCTGCCGTCCGGCGGCTCCATCGGCTACGAGATCTTCGACCGCAGCGACAACCTGACGGCCAGCGGCTTCCAGCAGGGCATCAACCAGACGCGCGCGATGGAGGGGGAGCTGTCCCGCACCATCCGCATGCTGCAGGGCATCAAGGCGGCCCGGGTGCACTTGGTGCTGCCGAAGCGCGAGCCGTTCGCCCGGGACCGCCAGGAGGCGCAGGCGAGCGTGGTGCTGACCATGGCCGGCGCAGCACGACTGGACCGGGAGGGCACGCAGGCCGTGCTGAACGTGGTGTCCGCCGCCGTGCCGGGCCTGCGTCCGCAGAACATCGCCATCGTGGACAGCCGCGGCAACCTGCTGGCCCGCGCCGGGCAGCCGACCGACGCAACCAGCGCCGCCCAATCCTCCGCAGAGATGAAGCGCGCGACCGAGCAGCGCCTGTCCCACGCCGTCGAGGAGATGCTGGAGCGCACTCTGGGTCCCGGCCGCGTCCGGGCCGAAGCGGCCATCGACCTGGACTTCGACCAGGTGCGCGAAACGCAGGAACGCTACGACCCGGATGGCCAGGTGGTGCGCAGCCAGCAGAGCACGAACGGCAACACCCGCACGACCGAGGCGACGGCGAGCGTTTCGGTGCAGAACAACCTGCCGAACGCCGACGCCGGCGCCAACCCGGCGGGATCGCAGGAACAGAAGCAGGAAGAAACGACCAACTACGAGATCAGCAAGACCGTCCGCACCCTGGTGCGCGAGCAGCCGCAGTTGCGGCGGATCAGCCTGGCGGTGATGGTGGACGGCGCGGCCGTGCGCGGACCCGACGGCGCGCTCACCTATGCCGAGCGCACGCCGGACGAGCTGGCGCGCATCGCCACCTTGGTGCGCGGAGCCATTGGCTTCAACGAGCAGCGCGGCGACCGGGTGGATGTGGTGAACATGCGCTTCGTCGCAGAGAGCGACGGGTCGGAAGCCGCCGTGCCCAGCGGGTGGATGCGGCTTGAACGGTCCGAAATCCTGCGCCTGGCCGAAACCGGGTTCCTGGCCGTCGCGGCGCTGCTGATCTTGCTGTTCGTGCTGCGGCCCATGGTGCTGCGGCTGACGATGGCGCCGCAGCCTGCCCTGGCCGCGGCACTTGCCGGTGCGGGCGGCGTGGGCGGTCCGGACAGCCCCGCAGCACTCGACGCGCCGATGCAGGACGAGATGATGCAGATCGCCAACGTCGAAGGCACGATGCGCGTCGCCTCGATCCGCCGGGTGTCGGAACTGGTGGACAGCCATCCGGAGGAGAGCCTGGCGATGCTGCGCAATTGGATCACCCCGGAGGATAGCTAGATGGCTGCGATCACCGCGCTCCAGGACATCAACGGGCGGCAGAAGGCGGCGATCCTGATGCTCGCCTTGAGGGAGGACCAGAGCACCAAGCTGCTGAGCGCCCTGCATCCGGATGAGATCAAGGACCTATCGACCGCAATGGCGCAGTTGGGAAGCGTGCAGGCCAGCGTGGTCGAGGAGCTGTGCATCGAGTTCTCCAAGACCATCGGCCAGCAAGGCGACCTGATCGGCAGCATGGCGAGCACGGAGCGCCTGCTGCACCGCGCCCTGCCGCCGGACCGTGCGGCGCAGATCATGGAGGAGATCCGCGGGCCGGCCGGCCGGACCATGTGGGACAAGCTCGGCAACGTCAAAGAGGAGGTGCTGGCCAATTACCTCAAGAACGAATACCCGCAGACCGTCGCCGTCGTGCTGTCCAAGGTGAAGCCCGACCACGCCGGGCGCGTGCTGACCCTGCTGCCCGACAGCTTCGCCATCGAGGTCATCATGCGCATGCTCCGGATGGAGAGCGTGCAGCGGGACGTGCTGGACGGCGTCGAGCAGACGCTGCGGCTGGAGTTCATGTCGAACCTGGCCAGTTCCAGCCAGCGGGACAGCCACGAGATGATGGCCGACATCTTCAACAGCCTGGACCGCCAGAGCGAGACCCGTTTCGTGACCGCGCTTGAGGAGCGCAACCGGGAGGCGGCGGACCGGATCAAGGCGCTGATGTTCACCTTCGACGACCTGCAGCGCCTGACCTCGGCCAACGTGCAGATCCTGCTGCGCTCGGTCGAGAAGGACAAGCTGCCGGTGGCGCTGAAGGGCGCGTCCGACAAGCTGCGCGAACTGTTCTTCAGCAACCTGTCCGAGCGCGCCAGCAAGATGCTGCGCGAGGACATGGAGGCGCTGGGGCCGGTGAAGCTGCGCGATGTCGATGAGGCGCAGGCCGCCATCGTCGTCCTGGCAAAGGACCTGGCCTCTCAAGGCGCGATCGAGATCAGCGAAGGCAAGAGCGACGAGATGGTGGTTTGATGATGGACGGCATGGCCTCCCGCTTCGTCGGCATCCTGTATGCCGAAGACTTCGACGACGACCCGGAGCCGCCCCCGGCCGCCGACCTGCCGCCCATGCCGGAGCCGGAGCCGGCGCCGCCCAGCTTTACCCTGGCGGACCTCGAGGCCGCGCAGCGGATCGCGCGCACCGAGGCGGTGCAGGCGGCGCGTGCGGAGTGGGAGCGGTCCGCGCTCCATGACCGCACCCAGTCGCTCGCGGCCATCGCGTCCGCCGTGGGCGAGGCGCGGCAGGAGGCGCGCGTCCTGACCGACGCGGTGGCGGACGGCACGGCCCGCACGATGCTGTCGATGCTGGCTGTGCTGCTGCCGGACCTCTGCGCCCGGCATGGCGGCGCCGAGGTGCGGACGCTGCTGCGGCATCTGCTGCCGACGCTCACGCAGCAGCCGCGCATCGCCGTGCGGATCGCCCCCGCCGTGCTGGACGGGGTGCGCGAAGACCTGGCCTTGCTGGACGAGGAGTTGGTGGCCGCAATCGAGTTGACCGCCGCCCCGCTCGCGCCCGGCGACGCCCGCGTGACCTGGACCGACGGCTCGCTGGTCCGCGACCAGGCCGCGATCCGCCTCGCCATCACGGCCGCCCTTACCGAGCTTGGCCTGATGGAACCCGCCGCCGCCCGCACCCATCAAAGGAGCATGGCCCATGCCGAATAAATTGGAGCTGTCGGACTTGGCCGAACCCGGCCTGGCCGAACCGACGCCCTCCCGCGCGCCCCGCGACATGGAGGCGGTGTACGACATCCCGGTCACGGTCAGCGCCGTGCTCGGCAAGGCGACCATGCAGGTGAGCCAGCTGCTGAAGCTCGGCCGGGGCGCGGTGGTCGAGCTGGACCGCAAGCTGGGCGAGGCCATCGACATCTACGTCAACAACCGGCTGGTCGCGCGCGGCGAGGTGGTGATGGTCGACGAGACCCGGCTGGGCGTCACGATGACCGAAATCGTCAAGGCCGACCGGACGTAGCCGGCGATGCACGTCCTGATCCTCGGCTCCCTCGGCGGCGAGCTGGGCAAGGCTGCCCGGATCGCCGCCGCCCGCGGCGCCAAGCTGCACCAGGCGGATGACGACCGGAGCGCCTTGGCGCAGCTCCGCGCCGACGCGAAGGTGGACCTGCTGCTGGTGGAGCTGCCGCATGACATCGGGACGCTGGTGCAGGCGCTGGCGGCCGAGCGCATCGTGGTGCCCGTCGTCGCCTGCGGGCTGGACGCCGACGCGCCCATGGCCGTGCGGGCGATCCGGGAGGGTGCGCGCGAGTTCCTGCCCTTGCCGCCCGACCCCGACCTGATCGCCGCCATCCTGGAGGCGGCGTCGGGCGAGACCCACGCTTTGGTCGCCCGCGACCCCGCCATGCTGGCCGCGGTGCGCCGGGCCGAGCAGGTGGCGCCGTCCGAGGCGTCCATCCTGATCACCGGCGAGTCCGGCACCGGCAAGGAGGTGCTGGCCCGGCACATCCACCGCCGGTCCCGCCGGGCCGCCGGCCCGTTCGTCGCGTTGAACTGCGCCGCGATCCCGGAGAACCTGCTGGAAAGCGAGATGTTCGGCCATGAGCGCGGTGCGTTCAGCGGCGCCATCGCCCGCCGCACCGGCAAGTTCGAGGCGGCCGAAGGCGGCACGCTGCTGCTCGACGAGATCAGCGAGATGGACGTGCGCCTGCAGGCGAAGCTGCTGCGCGTGATCCAGGAACGCGAGATCGACCGCCTGGGCGGCACCGCGCCGGTGCGGGTGAACGTGCGCATCCTCGCCACCAGCAACCGCGATCTTTTGGCCGAGATCGCCGCCGGGCGCTTCCGGGATGACTTGTACTTCCGGCTGAATGTCGTGAGCCTGCGCCTACCGTCTTTGCGCGAGCGGCCCGGCGACGTCGCGGCGCTCGCCGACCACTACGCTCGCCGCTACGCCGACGTGAACGGCGTGCCGGTCCGCCCGCTGTCCCCGGCCGCGCACGCGCTGCTCGCCGCGCATGGCTGGCGCGGCAACGTGCGGGAGTTGGAGAACACGGTGCATCGCGCCGTCCTGCTGGCTCAAGGGGGGGAGATCGGCGCGGAGGCCATCGAGCTGGCGCCGGGTCCGGGCGTTCCGGCCTCGATGCCCTCGCCTGCTCCTGGCGTCGCGGGGGGCGTCTCCGGCCTGGTCGGCCGCACGATGGATGCCGTCGAACGCGACCTGATCCTGGAGACGCTCAGCCACACGCTGGGCAACCGCACCCACGCCGCGACGATCCTCGGCATCTCCATCCGGGCGCTTCGCAACAAGCTGCGGGACTACGCGCAGGCGGGCGCCGCGGTGACGCCGTTCGGCATGCATCCCGACGGGGCCGCCTGACGGATGGCGATCCCGCTGACCCTTGGCGGCTTCGGCCAGAGCCTGCGCGCCTATGCGCCCGGCAGCGACGTCGGCTTGGCGCTCGGCATGCTGGCGCTGCTGGCCGTGCTGGTCGTGCCGCTGCCGACGGTGCTGCTGGACGTGGGCCTGGCGCTTTCGGTCACTGGGTCGGTGCTGGTGCTCATGGTGGCGATGTTCCTGGCGCGGCCCTTGGACTTCACCAGCTTTCCCACGCTGCTGCTGCTCACCACGCTGCTGCGGCTGTCGCTCAACGTCGCCACCACCCGGCTGATCCTGTCGCACGGCAACGAAGGCTCGGCTGCGGCCGGCCACGTGGTGCAGGCGTTCGGCGGCTTCCTGATGGGCGGCGACGTGGTGATCGGGGTGATCCTGTTCGCGATCCTGCTGGTGGTGAACTTCATGGTGATCACCAAGGGGTCGGGCCGCATCGCCGAGGTCGCGGCACGGTTCAGCCTGGACGCCATGCCAGGCAAGCAGATGGCCATCGACTCCGACCTGTCCTCCGGCCTGATCGACGAGGCCAAGGCCCGCATCCGCCGGCGTGAGCTTGAGGAGGAGAGCGGCTTCTACGGCGCCATGGACGGTGCGGCGAAGTTCGTGCGCGGGGACGCCATCGCCGGGCTGCTGATCACCGTGATCAACATCTTCGGCGGGCTGGCCATCGGCCTGCTGCGCCATGGCATGCCGTTCAGCGAGGCCGCCGCCACGTTCACGACGCTGACCGTCGGCGACGGGCTGGTGTCGCAGATCCCGGCGCTGCTGGTCTCGACCGCGGCCGGCATCGTGGTGACCAAGGGCGGGGTCGAGGGACCGGCCGACGCGGCGCTGATGCGGCAGTTGGGCGGCAGCCCGAAGCCGTTGGCGCTCGCGGGCGGGGCGGCCGCGGTGCTGGCGCTGATGCCGGGGCTGCCGGCCTTGCCGTTCCTGGCGCTTGCCGGGATGGCGGGGGGGGCTGCCTGGATGCGGCACCGCAACCCGACCACCGTCCCCGACATCGAGACCGCCGCGCCGGCCGCGCCGTCGGAGCCGCCGATCTCCGATTCGCTCCGCATCGACAGCATCCGGCTCGAGCTGGGCTACGGCCTGCTCTCGCTGGCCGGCGGCGACGGGCCGCGGCTCACCGAGCAGATCAAGGGCCTGCGCCGATCCATCGCCGCCGAGATGGGGTTCGTGCTGCCGCCGGTCCGCATCCAGGACAACCTGCAACTGGGCGCCGAGTGCTACTCGATCCGGCTCAAGGAGATCGAGGCTGCGCGTGGCGAGCTTCGCCCCACCATGCTGCTTGCCATGGACCCGGCCGGCGGCGTGCCCGACCTGCCGGGCGAACGCACGGCAGAACCGGCCTTTGGCCTGCCCGCCCTGTGGATCGACACGACCCGGCGCGACGAGGCGATCTTCCGCGGCTGCACCGTCGTCGATCCCGCCAGCGTGCTCACGACCCACCTCACCGAGGTGGTGCGGGAAACGATGGCCGAACTGCTGTCCTACGCCGAGACCGCGAAGCTGTTGGACGAGCTGCCGCGCGAGCAACAGAAGCTGGTGGCCGACCTGATCCCGGCGCAGATGTCGGTCGGCGGCGTGCAGCGGGTGCTGCAAGGGCTGCTGGCGGAGCGCGTGTCGCTGCGGGACCTGCCCACCATCCTGGAGGGTATCCACGAAGCCTGCGGCGGCCAGCTCCGCGCCATCCCCGCGATCATCGGCCACGTCCGCGCCCGGCTGGCCCGGCAGATCAGCGACAGCAACACTGGTCCCGCCGGCTACATCCCGCTCGTCACCCTGTCGCCCGAATGGGAGGCGGCTTTCGCCGAAAGCCTGGTCGGCCCGCCCGAGGACCGGCAGCTTGCGATTGCGCCCTCCCGGCTCGGCGAGTTCATGCAGCGGTTCCGCGCGGTGTTCGAGGCCGCGACGGCGGCGGGCGAGGCGCCGGTCCTGCTCTGCTCCGGCCCCATACGCTCCCACGTCCGCGCCATCGTCGAGCGGCTGCGCCCGGCGACGCCCGTGCTGGCGCAGACCGAGATCTTCCCGCGCGCGCGCATCCGCACGGTCGGCACGATCTAGCCCAGCAACCGCGTTCTTAACCTCCACGCAACGTTTAGCCGCTAGTCTGCCGTCATGCGGCTCAAGCTCTTCCAAGCATCCAACATGACCGCGGCGATGGCGCTGGTGCGGAGCAGCCTCGGACCCGACGCGCTGATCCTGTCAACGCGCCGCGTGGCTGGCGGGGTCGAGGTGACGGCGGCGTTGGAGCCGTCGCTGGACGAGCCGCCGCCGCTTGTCGATGCCGCGCAGAACGCGGCGCTCGCCTGGCACGGCGTGCCGCCGGGCCTCATCAAGGCGCTCGCGCCGGGTCGGCTAGAGGAGACGCTGCCCGAGGCGCTGACGTTCGGCGCCCTGCCGCTCAACGGCGCGGCCCCGCTCCTGCTGGCCGGACCGCCCGGCGCCGGCAAGACCCTGACGGTCGCGAAGCTCGCGACGCGCCTGGTGATGGCGGGCAAGACCCCTTTGGTCGTGACCGCGGATGGGCAGCGCGCCGGCGCCCCTGAGCAGTTGGCCGCCTACACCCGGCTTTTGGGCCTGACGCTCGTGGTCGCCAGCGCCCCGGCGCCGCTCAGCCGGGCCTTGGCGCGAAGCCAGGACTGGCCGGTGCTGATCGACACGCCGGGCTTAGACCCGTTCGATGCGTCCGCCCGCGGCGAGTTGCTGGCCCTGGCCGCCACGGCCGGCGCCGTCACGGTGCTGGTGCTGCCCGCGGGGCTGGACCCGGCGGAAGCGCATGAGCTTGCGGAGGCGTTCGCCGAGGCGGGCGCCACCCTGCTGATCGCGACGCGCCTCGACCTGTCCCGGCGGCTGGGCGGCGTGCTGGCCGCCGCATCCGCCGGGCTGACGCTCACGGAGGCCGGCATCGGCCCAGGGGCGGCCGATGGGCTGCGGCCCCTGACACCCGAACTCCTCGCCAGCCGCCTGGCAATCCCGCCGGGCGCCCGCCCCCCTGCCCCGCTCCAGGACATCGCATCATGAGCCAGTCTGCCCGCGCCTTCTCATCGCCCTCGGCGCGGCCGGATTGGGCAGGCCGCACCATCGCGGTGGCGTCCGGCAAGGGCGGGGTCGGCAAGACATGGTTCGCCATCACGCTCGCGCACGCGCTGGCGCGGAGCGGCCAACGGGTGCTGCTGTTCGACGCCGACCTCGGTCTCGCCAACGTGGACATCCAGCTCGGCCTGGTCCCAGTGCTGGACTTGGGGTCCGTCGTGTGCGGGGCTGCGACGCTCTCGGATGCGATTGCCGGTTTTGCGCCGGGCGGGTTCGATGTCATAGCGGGCCGGTCTGGTTCCGGGAGCCTCGCCGCGCTCGATCCCGTGGCGCTGGAGGGTGTCCTCTCGATGCTCGCATCCGCCACCGCGCAATATGACGTCGTGCTGCTCGACCTCGGCGCCGGCGTTGACCGTTCGGTTCGGCGCATGGCGGCCTGGGCAGACACCCTGCTGGTCGTCGCGACGGAGGAGCCGACGAGCCTGACCGACGCCTACGCGACGGTGAAGCTGCACGCCGCCGACCGGCCCGGCGGCGACGCGCGTCTGGTGGTGAACCTGTGCAGCACGCCGGCGGCCGGCGCGCGCACCGCTGCCACCTTGACGCGGGCCTGCAACGCCTTCCTCGGCCGCACGCCGCCGCTGCTCGGCACGATCCGGCGGGACCCCCACGTGCAGGACGCGATACGCCGGCAGAGCCTGCTGCTGACCCGGCATCCCAATTGCCCGGCCAGCCTCGACGTCGAGCAGGTTGCCGCCAAGCTTGCCGACGATAAGCCGGCCGCGTGAGAAGGAGCGAATTCAAAAAGCTTGGGGTGTCATTGAAGCCGCGGAAGCCCATCTGCTCCTACTGTCAGCTCAGCAATCGGGCTTCGCAGGAGGCGGCATGGTCCTGATCGGTTCCAACCGCGACTTGCGGATCGATTTCTTTCGCGGCGTTGCGCTGTGGTGGATCTTCATGGATCACATTCCGGACAACTGGCTCGCGCAATTCAGCCTGCGGAATTTCGCGCTGTGCGACGCGACGGAGATCTTCGTCCTGCTGGCCGGCTATGCCGCCGGGCTGGCGTATGGCGGCAGCATGGACCGGAACGGGTGGCTGTTCGCAGGTGCGGACGTGCTGCGGCGGGCCTGGGTGTTGTATGTCGCTCACATCTTCCTGTTCGTGGTGTTCAGCGCCCAGGTGTCGTACTCCGCGACGGCGTTGGACAGGTCCGAATACCTGGATGAGATTCACCTTGATGTGCTCGCTGAAGCGCCCTATCGAGCCATGCTGGAAGCACTGCTGCTGACATTTCAGCCGGCTTATCTTAATATTCTGCCAATGTATGTTGCTCTTCTTGCAATGTTTGCAGTGGTGATGCCACTTCTTCGCATACCTTCACTGTTGTTTGTTCTATCTCTGTCTATTTATGTCTTCAGCAGAATAACCGGATATAATTTTCCGTCCTGGACTGGCGGGGGATGGTATTTCAATCCGGTGGCCTGGCAATTGTTGTTTGTCATCGGTTCCATTCTCGCCTATGCGCCTCCGAGATGGCCTGTTCGCCCGGTTTTCCTCGACATCGTCTCGGTGCTCGTCATCCTGATGGGAATCACCCTGCTTTGGCTGATCTGGCCCTATCCCGAGATCACTGCCCATCTGTCAGGCGGCGCGGCGCGCATCCTCCTGTCAGTGGACAAGGAGGGGCTGCATCCCATGCGGTTGGTGTCCATACTCGCGCTCGCCTGGCTGGTGTCTCGTAACGTCTCGGCCCATGCCGCCTGGTTACGCAGCTGGTTCGCCCGGCCCATCGTGTTGTGCGGCCAGCACTCGCTGCCCGTGTTCTGCGCCAGCATCTTCCTGTCGTTTTTGGGCCGCCTGGCCATGGAGGAACGCGGGGACTGGGCCGTGCAGGCCGGAGTCAACGCAACAGGCATCGCCGCCATGGTGGCCGTCGGGGCGCTGGCGGCGTGGTATCGCCAAAAGGGACGGGTGAGCCGCGCAACCTTGCCAGACTTGCCGAAATCTAGTAACGCAGGCGTGATATGAGCGTTCTTCGGGTCAGCCGCCTCCTGATGTCCGTCCTGTTCTGCGCCGCGCCAGCAATGGCCATGGCGGCGCCGGATGCGTGCCGGGCCGCAGACGAACTGGCCGG
Organism: uncultured Acetobacteraceae bacterium; assembly: GCA_964252005.1. Taxonomy (GTDB): domain Bacteria; phylum Pseudomonadota; class Alphaproteobacteria; order Acetobacterales; family Acetobacteraceae; genus CAHJXG01. The sequence goes on from CAXULX010000029.1 coordinate 19,042, forward strand.
CACGGCCATTCCGATGCCCAAAGTCGCGGCCGTGCTGCATCCTGATGCCGTCCTCGACATCTTGGCCGTCGGTTCGGCGACGATGTTCGGACCCGAAGCGAGCCTCAGCCCCGGCACGATCATGAGCCAGGCGTTCGGGGATGGCGCCAAGCTCCCGGTTCCGGCCAAGCTGTTCACCGGACCGGCTTCGGAACGCGCCTTTCCATTGCAGATGGCCAAGGAGTTGCAGCGGTCGGTTCCGGGCCTCAATGTCAAGATGACGGTGCGGGGCGGACGAAACCTGCTGGCGACCGACATGCTGGAGCTGCTTCGATCCGAGTTGGCCGCCCATCATTACGACCTGGTGCTGTGGCAGACGGGAACGGTCGAAGCGGTGCGCAATGTTGCGCCGGGCGAGTTCGGCCAAACCTTGTCCGATGGCGCCGAGGCGGTTGCGGCGGCCGGCGCCAACCTTGCTTTGGTGGACCCGCAATTCAGCCGCTTCCTGCAAACCAGCAGCAACCTCGAACCTTACCAGCAGGCGCTCCAGCAGGTTGCGGCCATGCCCGGCGTCATGTTGTTCCGCCGCTATGATCTGATGCATTCCTGGGCCAACGACGGCCAGATCGACTTGGAGCGCACGCCGCGGTCAGACCGGCAGAAGGTGATCGAGACGCTGCATGCCTGCCTGGGCAAGCACTTGGCCCGTTTGATCATCGACTCCGCCCGTTTGTGACGGGTTGGGACAACGCTGCCTTTGGGTTGCTGCGGGACGTCCATCCACTTTCCCAGACCGGAACCTTACGCTCCATCGTGCTTTAAGACGCCATGGCATCTTGTGACACAGTTTCAGTAACCAACGCTGGCGGCATCGAGTCCATGGCGTTTGCTGCATGGGTCCATGCAAGCCTTTGCCAGAGGTTCGATACGGCCTTGCATGAGCCATTGCCTCGGGATCTTCTGACCATCCTCGATGGCGCACCAGAAGCCGGCCCTGCGTCGACGGACGTTCGGAACTGACCTGGTCATCCTTGCTGGCAGACCGGTGCCGGACCCGTCCTGAAAAAAGCTGGCGGCGTCACCCCGGACAAAGTTGAACAATCCGTCAGGGTGCCGGCACCCGCGTTGTGCTAGACGTTCTTTCACCTGTCGGAAAGCGTCGTGTCCGGGAGGCCGGCATGATCGCTGCAAGTTTTCATTCGGGGTGACGTATGCCTGCTCACGACAAGACTATCGCATCGTTGCGGGCTGTCGCCTTGCTGATGACCGTCGCATTGCTGGGAAGCGGATGCGCGACGCGCCCGGCCGCCACGGACCCAGAGGCGGTGGCGGACTACCAGGCGGACAACGACCCGTTGGAGCCGACCAACCGCTTCCTCTATCGGGTGAACGACGTCCTCGACACCAACGTGCTGAGGCCGGTGGCCCAAGGCTACCGTTACGTCGTGCCCGGCGTGGTGCGTCGCTCAATCGGCAACGCGCTCCGGAACGTCACGAGCCCCGTGGTCTTCGCCAACGATGTCCTGCAAGGGCACCCGCGCTATGCCGCCGAGACGGTGACCCGCTTCGTGGTGAACTCGACCGTCGGGGTGGGCGGGCTGTTCGACGTGGCGGATGATCTCGGCCTGCCCTCGCACCGTGGCGGCAACTTCGCCACGACGCTCGGGGTTTGGGGGGTGGGGGAAGGACCCTTCCTGTTCCTGCCGCTGCTCGGCCCGTCGAACGTGCGGGACGCGGGGGGATATGCCGGCAACGTCCTGCTCGACCCGTTTACCTGGGTCAGCTTCGGCGGGGTCAACGCTCTTGAGGGGTCGCGCTTCGGCGCGGGCGCGGTGGACGCGCGGGAGCAACTGCTCGACCCGGTGGACCAAGTCAAACGCGACTCGCTCGACCCCTACGCGACGTTCCGGAGCGCCTACCGCCAGAGCCGCGCCGCCGAGATCGAGACAGCCCGCCACGACGGCAAGCCGTTGCCGCCGCCGCACCCGCTCACGCCGTAGCGGCCGCGCACCCGGCGGCGGCATGCGACGCGCCGCCTGCCCGGGCATCGCCTCAGAGCGAGCTGACGACATGGCCGCCATCGACCGGCAGCACGACGCCGGTGATGAACCGGCCGGCATCCGACGCCAGGAGCAGCAGCGCGCCGTTCAGGTCATCGAGCTGACCCAGGCGCCCCAGCGGCACGCGGCCGGCGATGCGGGCGCCGGCCGGCCCTTGCAGGAACGCACGGTTCAAATCCGTCTCGACATAGCCCGGCGCCAGCGCGTTCACCGTGATGCCGCGCGGCCCCAACTCCATCGCCAGCACCGCGGTCATGTGGCACAGCCCGGCCTTGGATGCGCTGTAGG
>CAXULX010000029.1:21378-48522 GCA_964252005.1 uncultured Acetobacteraceae bacterium
CCCGCGCGAACTCCCGGCACATCAGGAACGCCCCGCGCAGGTTGGTGTCGAGCACGCTGTCCCACTCCTCGGCACTTCCTTCCAGGAACGGCCTGCGCCCGGTCACGCCGGAATTGTTCACGAGCACGTCCAGCGTGCCGAGGCCCGCCGCCGCACGGCCGACCGCGTCGATGATCGAAGCCTCGTCCGTCACGTCGCAGGCGACTGCGAGCGCCATGCCGCCGGCCGCCTCGATCTCCCGGACCACCGCCTCCAGACGGTCGAGCCGCCGGGCGACCAGGGCCACCTTGGCGCCTTGGGCGGCCAGCAGCCGCGCGAAGTGCGCGCCAAGCCCCGACGAGGCTCCAGTGACCAAGGCGCACCGGCCATGCATGGCAAAAAGCTGGTCCAAAATCCGTCCCCCCCATGGTTCCCGCAGAAAACACCACGCTGGGGGTGGCGTCATCTTTTGCGGGCGCGTGCCCCGGGATCGCGCGCCCAGGCGGCGCGTTGCCATGCTCCGAACCGCAATTGAGGAGACCAGCATGGCTGGCACGAATTTGATCCATCGCCGGGTCGCGCTGATCGGCGCGGCCGGCGCCACTGGAACCCTGCTCGCGCGCGGCGCCGCGGCGGCGGTGCCGGAGATCGACACCGGCCGGGTGCAAGGCGGCCGGGTGGAGTTCCCGGCCTGGACCGCGCCCACCGAACGGCCATCCGGCGGCCCGCCCAACCCCATGCCGGTGAACGAACGGGTGGGCTTCGCCGTCGTCGGCCTGGGACGCCTGACGCTTGAGGAGGTTCTGCCGGCGTTCGGCGAGGCGAAGCGGTCCCGCCTGGTCGCCCTGGTAAGCGGCACGCCGGACAAGGCCGCGCGCGTCGCCGCCCAGTACGGCGTCCGGCCGGAGGCGGTGTACGACTACGCAGGCTTCGACCGCATCCGCGACAACCCGGACATCCAGGCCGTGTACATCGTCCTGCCGAACTCGTTGCATAAGGACTACACGATCCGCGCCGCCCAGGCCGGCAAGCACGTGCTGTGCGAGAAGCCGATGGCGGTGTCCTCCGCCGAGGGGCAGGCCATGGTCGATGCCTGCCGGACAGCGCGGCGCAAGCTGATGATCGCCTACCGCTGCCAATACGAGCCCTACAACCGCGAGGTGCTGCGCATGGTGCGGGAGGCGACGTACGGACCCGCCCGCTTCATCGACGCCGTGAACGTGCAGAACCAGGGCGACGGCGCGCAATGGCGCTTCAAGCGGGCGCTTGCCGGCGGCGGGTCGCTGCCGGATGTGGGGCTGTATTGCCTGAACGCGGCCCGGTACCTGACCGGGGAGGAGCCGGTCGAGGTCGTCGCCCGCAGCTTCAGCCCGCCGGGCGATCCGCGCTATGCCGAGGTAGAGGAGACCGTGAACTTCATGCTCCGCTTCCCCGGCGGCGTCACCGCCAACTGCGCGACGAGCTACGGCATGCACGAGAGCCGGCTGCTGCGCGTGCATACGCCGGGCGCCGCCATCAGCCTGGACGGCGCGTTCTCCTACCACGACAAGCAGCTCCGCATCGCGCGGCGCGATGGCCGGGCCGAGGTCGTGGAGGAGCGGCGCATCGCCATGCAGAACCAGTTCGCGCTGGAGCTGGACCACATGGCGGAGTGCGTCCTGTCCGACCGCGAGCCGCACACCCCCGGCGAGGAGGGCGTGCAGGACCACCGGATCATGGAGGCGATCTACCAATCCGCCAGCAGCGGCCAGCCGGTCGCCCTGCCGCGCGTCGAGGGGCTGGACCGCACGCGCGGCCCGGCGCCGTCATCGTCATGACCCGCTGATTGCGCTCGCTCCGCGCCCGCCTGCTGGTGCTCTGGGCGTTCTCGCTCGCGGCGTGCGTCGCGGCCGGGGCGCTGCTGGTGCAGATCTCCGGCCAATCGACGGCGGCGCAGGTGCAGCGGGGGGAGGCCGTGGTGGCGCGGGCCTGCGACCTGATCCGCGAGCGTTATGCCTTCTACACCACGGATTGGAGCGGCTCGGCGCCGCCGCTGGACGATGCCGGGCTGCGGGCGGACCTGAGGGCGGCGGTGTCCCTCGCCCTCGCGCGGCAGGCCGGGGTGGAGGGCGGCGTCTGGCAAACGGAGGCGGGGTCGCTCGCCTATGCGTTCCCGACCTATCCCGGCACCGGCCCCAAGACGGATCTGCCCGCCGCCGAGGCCGCCAGCGTCCAGGCGGCCAACGAGCAGGCCGCCCGGGACGAGGCCGCCATCGCCCGCATGTCCGGCGGCGGCACGCAAACCCTCCTCCTGTACGCCTGCCCGTTGCCCGGCCCCATCGAGAACCTGACCGCCTGGACCATGACCCGGGTGCAGAGGGCGAGCGCCGCGGACGGCCTGCGCGGCGGGCTGCTGCTGCTGTTCGCGCTGATGCTGGGCATGTCGGCCTGGCTCGCCTGGCTGCTGCGGGCGTGGTCGCGCCGGGTGGGCGCGATGGAGGCCGGGCTGGCGCGGCATAGGGACGACCTGCCCCCCATGCTGCCGCGCACCGGGGAGCCTGACCTCGACCGCATCGTGGATGCGCTGAACCAGGCCGGTCAGCGCCTGATCGAGGCCCGGCGACGGTCGGCGGAGTTGGGCGTCCGCGTCGTCGCGGCGGAACGGCTGGCGGCGCTCGGCCGGGTCGCGGCCGGGGTGGCGCACGAGATCCGCAACCCGCTCGCCGCCATGCGGCTGCGGGCGGAGAACGGCTTGGCCGGCGATGATGACCGCCGCCGGCGCGCCCTGGGAGCGGTGCTGGAGCAGATCGGCCGGCTCGACCGCCTGCTGGCCGAGTTGCTGGCGATGACCCAGCGCCGCGACCCCGCGCTGGCCCCGGCCGACATCGGGACGCTGTTGGCGTCCTGCGTGGAGCGCCATGCCGACCAGGCCGCGGCGGCACAGGTCAGGCTCCATGCCGAGGGCACGGGGACTGCCCTGATCGACGCCTCGCTCATCGGCCGGGCGCTGGACAACCTCGCCTCCAACGCCATCCGGCACACGCCCGCCGGCGGCCATGTCAGCCTGCGGGCCGAGCGCAGCGGAGGGCGTCTGCGCCTGCTCGTGGAGGACACCGGACCCGGCGTCGCGCCCGACCTGCGCGGGTCGCTGTTCGAGCCGTTCGTGACCGGCCGGGCGGACGGCACCGGCCTGGGCCTCGCCATCGCGCGGGAGCTGGTGGAGGCGCATGGCGGGCGGCTGAGCCTTGCCGCGTCGGAGCAAGGGGCGCGATTTGTCATCGAGCTTGGAGAGGCGGCCTGATGGCGACCATCCTGATCGTGGACGACGACGCGGCGTTGCGGGAGGGACTGACGGAAACGCTGGGCGACCTGGGCCACCGGACGGAGGAGGCCACGGACGGCGCCGCCGCCTTGCGCCGGCTCGCCCGGCCCGGCATCGACGCGGTGCTGCTGGACCTTCGCATGCCCGGGATGGACGGGATGGAGGTGCTGCGCCGCATCCGCGCGCTGCCGGCGCCCCCCGCCGTCGCGGTGCTGACGGCTGTGCCCACCGCGGCCAACACCATCGAGGCCATGCGGCTCGGCGCCGTCGATCACCTGGCCAAGCCGGTCGGCCGGGCGGACCTGGCCGCGCTGCTGTCCAGCCTGCTGGCCGCGCCGGACGCCGCGCCGCCGCCGTCCGATCCCCCAACGCCCGAGGGCGAGATGGTGGGGGCGAGCGCCGCGCTGCGGGACGTGCAGAAGACCATCGGCCGGCTGGCCGACAGCGACGCGACCGTGCTGATCACCGGGGAGACCGGGACCGGGAAGGAGGTCGTCGCCCGCGCGCTGCACCGGCACGGGCGCCGCGCCCACGGCCCGTTCGTCGCGGTGAACTGCGCCGCCATCCCGGCCGAGCTACTGGAGAGCCTGCTGTTCGGCCATGTGCGCGGCGCGTTCACCGGGGCCGTCGCGGACCGCGCCGGGTCGTTCCGGGAGGCCGACCGCGGCACGCTGTTCCTGGACGAGATCGGCGACATGCCGCCGGCGATGCAGGCCAAGCTGCTGCGGGTGCTGGGCGACCGCACGGTGACGCCGGTCGGCGGCCGTCCGGTCGCGGTGGATGTCCGCGTGCTCGCCGCCACGCACCGCGACCTGGGGCGCGCCGTGCGGGAGGGCGGCTTCCGGGAGGACCTGTTCTACCGGCTGGGCGTCGTGCCGCTGCATCTGCCGCCGCTGCGGGAGCGGCTGGCCGACATCGTGCCCCTGGCGGAGCACGTCCTGGCGCTGTCCGCTGTTCCGGGCGGCGTGCCCAAGCGGCTGTCGGCGGGTGCTGCGGCACGGCTGATCGAACACCCCTGGCCCGGCAACGTCCGCGAACTCCGCAATGCCATGGAGCGCGTCGCGGCCCTGGTGCGCCACCCCGTGGTGTCCGCTGCCGACCTGGGCTTCCTCGGACCGGCATCGTCCGTGCCCGACGCCGCCGACTGGCTGGCCGGCGACCTGCCGACGGCGCTGGCGCGGTTGGAGGCCGAGATGATCCGCCGGGCGCTCGCGGCCAGCCGCGGCAACCGAGCCGAGGCGGCGCGGCGGCTCGGCATCCACCGGCAGCTTCTGCACACGAAGCTGACCCGGCTGGACCTGTCGGGAAGCCGGACGCACCCTGTCGGCTCCGCAGACGCGGAACGCGCCGCCAACGAAAAATAACTCAACGTAAACAGCATGCTGCGTTATGGCACGGCGGATGCAGAGCATCGGTTGTGGGCGCATCGCCCATGACGACGGAGAACACCATGACGCATTCCAGCAAACGGCTTCGCCTCACCTTGCTCGCCGCAACGCTGATCGCCGGCGCCGCCGGCGTGGCGGCGGTCGCGCAGACCGCGCCGACCTACGACCCCGCGCAACTGCCGGCCATCAAGGGCCGGGTCGCCCAGTACAGCCTCACCCCGCGCGGCGACGTGGACGGCCTGATCCTGGATGACGGGACCGAAATCCACATGCCGCCGCATCTCGGCACGCAGCTCGTCTTTGCCGTCAAGCCCGGCGACCAGGTGACCGCCCATGGCCTGCGCGCGCGCGACGTGCCGATGGTGCAGGCCATGCAGGTCACCAACGACGCGACCAACCAGAGCGTGACCGACACCGGCCCCGGGGCCGCACCCGGCCCGCGCGGCCCCGGTCCCGGCCGCCGTCCCGAGGCGGCGCGGCAGCCGCTTGAGGCGCAGGGCGTCATCAAGGCCCAGCTTCACGGCCCCCGCGGCAACCTCAACGGCGTGCTGCTGGCCGACGGCACCATCGCCCGCCTGCCGCCGCCGGAGGCGCAGCGGCTGGCGGCGACGCTCGCGGTCGGTCAAAGCGTGTTCGTGCGCGGAGACGGCGTGGCGAACGGGCTGGGCCGGGTGATCGGCGCGCGCGCCATCGGCCCGAACGCGCAGCAGTTGACGGAGATCGCCGGGCCGCCCCCGCGCCGTGACGGCCCGGACGGGGCAGGTCCGGAGGGCGACCGCCGCGGCCCGAGGCATGGCGCTCCCCGCGGTCCCGCAGCCCCGCTCTGATGAGACCAGCCTCCCGCGTCGGCTTTGGCGCGGGAGGCCCTGGCGGGCCGGCCGCGGGTCAAGCGGCCAGGCAGGCCATGTGGTCAGCCCGGCGAAATCGGCGTAAAGGGCGCTCATTCTCATCGGCAGGACGCAAAAATGATGAAGCTGAGCGCGCGCAACCAGATCAAGGGCAAGATCACGTCGGTCGTCAGGGGCCAGACCACCGGCCACGTGCACATCGACATCGGCGGCATCACCATCCACAGCTCGATCACCAACGAGGCCATTGACGACCTGGACCTGAAGGTCGGCGACGACGCCATGGCGGTCATCAAGTCGTCCGACGTCATGGTTGCCAAGTAGCCGATGTGCCGGGCCTCCATCCCATGGGGCTTGGCCGCGGCCATCTTCGCCGGGCTGCTTGCCCCGGCGACGCCGGCCAACGCGCAGGCCGGCGCGCCGGCCCCGGCCGGGCTCGCCATCGAGGGCCGGGTCGAACACCCCCGCACCCTCGCGCTGGCGGACCTCCGGGCGCTGCCGCCGGTGACGCTGGAGGTGGAGCAGGCCAGCGGCAAGGGCACGCAGAGGGACACGTTCACCGGCGCGCTGCTATGGCCCTTGATCACCGAGGCCCATCCGGTGGACGAGCCGGGCGGCCACAGCAGCCTCCGGCATACGCTGATGGCCCGGGGGCAGGACGGCTACGTGGTGGCGCTGGCCATCGGCGAGCTCGACCCGTATTTCGAGGGCAAGCAGGTCGTGGTCGCCTATGCGCGGGACGGCAAGCCGCTTCCGGGCCTGCGCCTCGTCGTGCCGGCCGACGCCCATGCCGGGCGCAGCGTGCGTGACCTGGTCGCCATCGAGGTCCGCTGAACCGCCACCGCGGTCATCCGTGGTCGAACGCGGTGGATTTCACCAACGCGAACACCGCCCGGCCGGGCGTCAGGCCAAGCTCCGCCACCGAATCGCGCGTGACGCGGGCCAGCAGCGGCGTTGGCCCGACAAGCAGCGTCACATAGACCTCATGCAGACCGGCCGGCGCGATGGCTCCAATCGTGCCCGGCACGATGTTGTGGCTGCTGATGCCGCGCGGTGCTTCGGTCGCCACCGTGACATCGCGGGCACGCAGGCGCAGGCGGAGCCGGGTGCCCGCGGACTCCGGCCGCAGCGGCACCTGCAGGGCGCCGCCCGGGAACGCCAGGTGCGTCAGCCCGCGCGCCGCGTCGTGCGCCTGCACGATGCAGGCCAGCACGGCGCCGGCGTCGCGCCGCCCGCTGAGCGCCGGCAGGTCGGTGCGCGCGGCCAGCGCCTCCAGCGGCCCGGCCGCCAGCACGCGCCCGGCCTCCATCAGCACGAGCGTGTCGGCCAGCCGGTCCACCTCGTCCAGGGCGTGCGTCACATACAGCACGGGGACGCGGGCCACGTCGCGCAGCCGCTCCAGGAAGCCCAGGATCTCCGACTTCCGCGCGCCGTCCAGCGCGGCAAGCGGCTCGTCCATCAGCAGCAGGCGCGGCCGGGCCAGCAAGGCGCGGCCGAGCGCCACCCGCTGCCGCTCTCCGCCCGACAGGGCGCGCGGGCGGCGGCGCAGCAAAGGCGCGATGCCCAGCAAGGCCACCACCTCGTCGAACGCCGGCCCGGACGCCTCGCGGGGCGCCCGCCTGGCGCCGTAGCGGAGGTTGGTCTCGACCGAAAGATGCGGCAGCAGCTTGGCGTCCTGGAACACCACGGCGCAGCGCCGCCGCTCCGCCGGCACATCGACGCCGGCAGCGGTGTCCAGCAGCACGGCCCCCTCCAGCGCCACCCGCCCCAACTGAGGCCGCAGCAGCCCGGCGACGATGGACAACACCGTGCTCTTGCCCGAGCCGGAGGGGCCGAACAATGCCGTGACACCTGGGACTTGCGCGCTGAAGTTGACATCCAGGGAGAATGCGCCGAGGCGGTGCCGCACGGAGATGTCGAGCATCACATGCCCAGCAGCCGGCGCATGTGCCGGGCGATCAGCTCCGACAGCAGCAGCCCGGCGATGGCCAGCGTGAAGGACACCGCCGAGAGCTTGGCCGCGGTCGCCTCGCCCCCCGGCACCTGCGTCGCGGCATAGATCGCCAGCGGCAGGGTCTGCGTCTCGCCGGGGATGTTCGACGCGAATGTGATGACGGCGCCGAACTCGCCCAACCCCGCCGCGAAGGCCACGACGGCGCCGGCCAGGATGCCGGGCGCCATCAACGGCAAGGTGACGGTGAAGAACCGGTCAACCGGCCCGGCGCCGAGCGTGCGCGCCGCCGCCTCCAGCCCGGGATCGATCCCCTCCAGCGACAGCCGCATCGCCCGGACCATCAGAGGGAAAGCCATGACCGCCGTGGCCAGCGCGGCGCCGCCCGTGGTGAACACCAGGCGCACCCCGAACCAGTCCCGCAGCAGCGACCCCAGCGGCCCCCGCACGCCGAACAGCAGCAGCAATCCCCAACCGACGACCACCGGCGGCATCACCAGCGGCAGGTGCACCAGCGCGTCGAGCACCGCACGCCCGGCGAACCGGCCGCGCGCCAGGGCATAGGCGGCCAGCACGGCCAGCGGCAAGCCGAACGCCACGCTGCGCGACGCGACGGCCAGGCTGACGCGGATGGCCTGCCACTCGTCGGGGGTGAGCCAAGCGGCGGAGGTCACTCCCGGACGGGGAAGTGCCGCGACCGATAGACGGGGGCGACCCCCGGTCCCGTGAGGACGGCGCCGGGCGCCCGCGGGAGATGACAACGTTCCATGTCGTCACGAGCTTAATGCAGCATCAAACGCCCGGCAACGTCGAAAACGGCAAAGAAGCCGCCCCATCTTCTCCCCATCGCCATTCATTTCGAGTTCATCATCAATAATGCCGCGGTATCGGGCGTGACAGATGATCGCCCTTGTCCTATCCAATCTGTGCCTTGACCGTGCGTCGATGTTGATTGCACAAAATGCCGCGGTTCCTGCCGAACATTCTTTATTCAGTTTGGAACGCTGATTATACGGGCCTTTTGGAATGGCCGAGCGAAGGCGGAACCGGCCACGCGGGCGGGGGCGCGCAGATGCTGGATCATGTCGGCCGCACCGGACGGCTCCGACCTGACCCTTGCGGCCCCGAGGCAGGGTCCGCACCAAGGATGAGGATGCAACGGCCTGATGCAACGACACATAGTCCTGGGCCGCCAGCCCCGACGCGACGCCAAGGGACGCTCCCGGACGGGCATGCGCGCGTTGGGCACGGCCGAGGCCCTGAGCCTGGCCAAGTACCGGCTTGCCTCGCGCTGGCAGCCGCTGATTTGGTTCTGGTCCTCCGTGCTGGGCATCGTCGCCGCGTTGGGCCTGGTCCTGGCCGTCCTGGGACCGCCATCCGAGCGGATCGCCGGCGCCGAGCCGATGCCGGAGGCGGTGCAGGCCCCAAGGCCGATTCGCGCCATTCCACCGGCCCAAGCGGCCCGGCCCGTCGAGCCGGAGCGCCTGCCGGTCGCCGCGGCGCCGATGCGGCCCGAGCCTGGCCAGCCCGCACCGCCGACGCCGAGCTCCCAGCCGTCCGGCGCCGCACCGCCAGACGCCCCGCCCCGCCCCCGCATGGCCTTGGTGCTGCATCCGGCACGGCCAGAGAACGGCGCGGCCATCGCCGGCCGCCTGGCGGCGCAGGCCGGAGTCCCGGCGGATCAAGTCGATGTCGGGACGGTCTCCGAGGCGCGGCCGGACGCTGTCATCCGCTTCTACTCCGCCGCCGACCATCCCTTGGCGCGCCGGCTTGGGAAGGAACTTGCCCGTATGGGCTATGCCTGGCGGATCGAGAACTTCGCTGCGCGGTCCTGGGCCTGGAAGGACCAGGCCGTCGAGGTTTTCCTGCCAGACCGGTAGCGCGCAGCGTCGAGGCGCGCCTGTTGCAGTTTGATTTAAACTGAAGTCTTACACTTCCTGACCTGATGTAATCTGCCAGTTGTGCTGATATCATTATGATGTCAGCCATCGCATCCGGGCGCGCCCGCAAAGCCGAGGTTACCGAAGCCGACGCCACCGAGGCGTTCATCGCCCGGTGGGACGGCACGGCCATGGCGGAGCGGGCCAACTACATCCCGTTCCTGTCGGAGCTGTGCGACGTGCTGGGCCTGCCGCGGCCCGACGCTGCGACCGGCAGCGGCGGCGACTACCGGTTCGAGCGCGGCGTCATCCACCACGAGGATGATGGCAGCGCCAGCAGCCGGCGCATCGACCTCTACCGCCGCGCCTGCTTCGTGTGCGAGGCGAAGCAGGGCGGCACCCCGCACCGGCGGGACGCGGCGGACTGGTCGGACAGCGAGGCGCAGCATCGGGCCAACGTCCGCAACACCCCGGCCTGGGTGCGGCACATGCAGAAGGCCAAGGGCCAGGCCGAAGGCTATGCCCGCGATCTGCCGCCGGCGGAGGGCTGGCCGCCCTTCCTGATCGTGTGCGACGTGGGGTTCTGCTTCGACCTCTATGCCGACTTCTCCGGCACGGGGAAGCACTACGCGCAGTTCCCGGACCGCGCGCGGTTCCGCCTCTACCTGCCGGACCTGCGCCGGCCGGAGGTGCGGGCGTTGCTGCGCCGCGTCTGGCTCGATCCCAAGTCGCTCGACCCGGCCCTGCACCGCGCCCAGGTCACGCGCGACATCGCGGCCCTGCTCGCCAGGCTGGCGACGGCGCTGGAGGGTTGCCCTGCCCGGCCGCGCCATGCCCCGGTCCACGTCGCGACCTTCCTGATGCGCTGCATCTTCTGCATGTTCGCGCAGAACGTGGGCCTGTTGCCGGCGGGCAGCTTCAGCACGTTGCTGGGGCGGTGCCGGGCCAACCTGCTGGGCTTCGTGCCGTTGGTCGGCAATCTCTGGCACACCATGGACACCGGCGGCTTCTGCGTGACGCTGGAGGCGCCGGTGCCGCGCTTCAACGGCGGCCTGTTCCGCCCCGGCGCGCATGGCGGCATCGACCCGCTGGCGATCAACCTCGACGAGCTGGGCCTGCTGATCCAGGCCGCCGGCAAGGACTGGGCGGAGGTGGAGCCGGCGATCTTCGGGACGCTGCTGGAACATGCGCTGGACACGCGGGAGCGCGGCCGTCTGGGCGCGCAGTTCACCCCGCGCGCCTTTGTCGAGCGCCTGGTGCTGCCGACCGTCATGGAGCCGCTGCGCGCCGATTGGGACGGCGTGCGCGGCGCGGCCGACCTCGCGATGCAGTCCGGCAACGCGCCGGCCGCCGCCGCCTTCGTGCGCGAGTTCCACGCCAAGCTCTGCACCGTCCGCGTGCTGGACCCGGCCTGCGGCACCGGCAATTTCCTGTATGTCACGCTCGAGCTGATGAAGCGCCTGGAGGGCGAGGTGCTGGACACGCTCGCCGGCTATGCCACGAACGAGGCCGGGCGCCTGGACATGGCGGGTGCGACGGTCGGCCCGCACCAGCTCCTGGGCCTCGACGTGAACCCGCGCGCCGTGCCGGTGGCGGAGCTGGTGCTGTGGATCGGCTACCTGCAATGGCATTTCCGCACCAACGGCCGCGCGCCCCCGGCCGAGCCGATCCTGCGCGACTTCCAAACCATCGAGGAGCGGGACGCCCTGCTGGACTACGCCCGCACGGAGCCGGAGCGGGACGCGGCCGCCCGCCCGGTGACCCGCTGGGGCGGGCGCACCAAGCCGCACCCCGTCACCGGGGCGCCGGTGCCGGACGAGGCCGACCAGGACGCGGTGCTGCGCCCCGTGGACGCCAGGCCGGCGCCCTGGCCGGAGGCGGAGTTCATCGTCGGCAACCCGCCCTTCATCGCCGGCAAGGACCTGCGGGCGGAGCTTGGCACGGGCTACGCGGAGGCGCTGTGGGCCGCCTACCCCAAGGTGCCGGCATCGGCGGACCTCGCGATGGTGTTCTGGTGGCGCGCGGCGGAGGCCATTCGGTCCGGCTCGGCCCGGCGGTTCGGCTTCATCACCAGCAACAGCATCCGCCAGGTGTTTTGCCGCCGGGTGATCGCGGCGGCGATGGAGGGGGCGCCGCTGCATCTGGTGTTCGCCATTCCGGACCATCCTTGGTCGCAGGAGGCCGGCGCCGCGGCGGTGCGGATCGCCATGACGGTTGCGGCGCCTGGACTGGGGCCGGGGCGGCTGTTGCAGGCGACGCATGAAACGGCGGCCGCCGTGCCCGAAGTGGTCCTGGCAACGCAGGAGGGCGTGGTGAACGCGGACCTGACGGTGGGGGCCAATCCGGACGCCGCCCGGCCGTTGCGCGCCAATGAGCGGATCAGCAGCCGTGGTATGTCGCTGCATGGCGCCGGGTTCATCGTCTCGCCTGCGACGGCGGCGGCGCTGGGGCTAGGTAGGGTGCCGGGGCTGGAGGCGCATATCCGGCCCTATCTGAATGGTCGGGACATGACCGGGCGCAGCCGGGGCGTGATGGTCATCGACCTGTTCGGGCTGTCGGAGGCGGAGGTTCGGCAGCGTTTCCCGGCGGTGTTCCAGCATTTGCTGCACCACGTGAAGCCAGAGCGGGACCAGAATGCCCGCGCCACCTATCGCAACGCTTGGTGGGTGTTCGGGGAGCCGCGGCGAGACCTTCGCCCGGCCCTGCATGGCCTGCCGCGCTACATCGCTACGGTGGAGACCGCCAAGCATCGGATGTTCGCGTTTCAACCCGCGGCGGTGCTGCCAGACAACATGCTGGTCTGCATCGCGAGCGACGACCCCTACCACTTGGGCGTCCTGTCATCCCGCATCCACATGAGCTGGGCCCCGGCAGCAGGGGGCTGGCTTGGATTCGGGAATGACCCTCGCTACAACAAAACTCGCTGCTTCGACCCCTTCCCCTTTCCCGCCGCTACCACAGCGCAAGTCGCCGAGGTCGCCGCCCTCGCCGAGGAACTCGACGCGCTCCGCAAAACCCGACTGGCCGTGCACCTGCACCTCACGCTGACCACCCTCTACAACACCCTCGCCATCCTCCGCGCCGGCCAGCCTCTGTCGCCCGCGGAGCGTGACGTGCTGGACGCCGGCCAGGTCGAGGTGCTGCGCCACCTGCACGACCGGCTGGATGCGGCCGTCGCCGCCGCCTACGGCTGGCCCGCCGACCTGTCCGCCGCCGCCATCGTGGAGCGCGTCGTCGCCCTGAACCGCGAGCGTGCGGCGGAGGAGGCGGCGGGCCAGGTCCGCTGGCTCCGTCCCGCCTACCAGGCCCCGGCCGATGCCGCCTGCGCCGCACCGCGGGAGCAGCTTGCCTTGCCAACGGACCCCGCCGCCGTCCTGCCCGACTGGCCCAAGCCAGTGCCCGAGCAGTTCACAGCCCTCCGCGCCGCCCTCATATGCCATGGCCCGGCCGCGCCCGACGACCTCGCCCGGCAGTTTCGCGGCGCGACGCGCGCCAAGGTCGCCGGCATCCTGGCGACCCTGGCCGCCTTGGGCCAGGCCCGCGAGGCCGGGCCGGGCCGCTACGCCGCATAAGCCGGGCCCGGCGGCTTGGCCCCGGAGACGCGCCGAACCCGTGGGATGCCGAGGATCATAGTCCTGAACCGGACTGACAGTTCCAGGGGAACGTCGGATAGAGGCGTCAAGTCGTAGCAACGGCTGCTTGACAACCATCCGACGCCTTCGACGCAAGTTGGGCGTTATCCAGGAGACGCGCCATGGCCGCATCCATCGACGACACGACGGCCAACCCCCTCGTCATCCCCAGCGGCCTGTCGGTCACGCCGTTCACCGGCGTCGCCCTGAACGAGACGGCCTTTCCCGCGCTGGAGGTGGTGAGCGTGTCGCTGGGCGCCGGGCCGAACGCGGGCGGCGACCTGGGCAGCCTGAGCGACCCGGCGGGCTTCGGCCAGTTCAACGGCACCACCGGCATCTTCGTCGAATCCGCCTTCTCCATCAGCAACCCGAGTGCGGCGACCAACATCCTGCACCGGCTGGTCTATACCCCGCCGAAGCTGGCCAACGGCACCTATGCCACGGTCGATGCCGCCATCAACGTCGGCAGCGCGGCGATCCCTCCCGTCGATGGCGGCACGACGACCGCCGCCGATCCGAGGAACCCGCTGGTGCTGACGACCGTCACGCCGCCCGGCGTCACCGGCATCATCGGCGGCCAGCAGGTGGCGTCCGGCACGGCGCTCCGTCCGTTCGCCTCAGTCCGCATCGCCGATGACACCCAGGGCTACGGCGCGCAGACCACCGGCACGATCACGCTCACCGACGACACGGGTGCCGCGTCCGACGCGGGCGGCGCCTTGGCCGGCCCGGGCCTGACCAAGACGGGCACCGGCACCTACACGCTCGCGTCCGGGTCTCCCTATGCGATGCAGAGCAGCCTGCAATCCCTCCTGTTCACCCCCGCCGCGGTGGCGGGCGACAGCACCGTGACCACCCGGTTCTACCTCAGCGTGGGCGACGCTGCGACCAAGCTGTCGGTTGACGACAAGGACACCACGGTGCAGGTGGCCGGCCCGTCCACGACGCCGGCGGCGCCGTTCATCGCCGGCACTTCGGGCAGCCAGACGGTGGCGGTCGGCAACGCCATCAGCCCGTTCAACGGCGTCACCGTTTCGGATAGCAACGCCACGCCGCTGGTCAGCGCCACGCTGACGCTGAGCGGCGGCGGCACGCTGGGCGGCGCCGGGCTGGTTGCCACTGGCCCCGGCGTGTATGCCTTGGCGGCCGCCGCGCCCGCCGCTTTGACGGCCAGCCTGCAGACGCTGACGTTCACCGCGCCGTCGCTCCCCGGGCAGGACCCGGCCACGAGCACCATCACGCTCGACATCGCCGACGGCCTGCGGGTTGCCAGCGACAGCCGGACAGCCGTCACCGCGCTGGCCAGCCTGCCGGGCAGCAGCGGCGGCGCGAACTTCACGATCACCGACCAGACGACGGGCCAGCAGGTCTTCATCAGCGGCGACACGTATAGCGGACCCGTGCAGGGCCTCGGCCATCAGTTGACCTTGGTCACTCCGGACAACCTCAACATCACCGCGTCCGTGCCCAATGTGTTCATCCGCTCCGGCAGCGGGAACGACGCGATCGACGTGAGCCGGGTCAACGGCAACAACGTGCTTGACGGCTCCGGCGGTTCGAGCTTCCTGACCGGGGGCACGGGGAACGACACGTTCTTCCTCGACGACCGCGCTTTGGCGTCGGACACGTATTCCACCGTGGTGAACTTCCATGCCGGCGACAACATCACGGTGTTCGGCGTCGATGCGACCAACTTCCACCTGACGACGCAGGACAACCAGGGCGCCGCCGGCGCCAAGGGCCTTGCCTACACCTTCACCAGCGCGGGCAAGCCGAACGCCACCGTGGTGATTGCCGGATTCAGCAGCGCCGACCTGGCGAACGGCCGCTTGACGACGTCCTACGGCGCCAACCCTGCCACGTCCGGTATTTCCGGGAGCGGGGGGGCGTACCTCAACATCCACGGCAATTAGCTGCGAGGGTGCGGCAAAACGGCAGGCCGCCGGTCGGCAGCCTGCCGTTTTGCGTTTCGATTCTGGCGGCCGGCATGATTGCGGCAAGGGAGGGTTGGCGGACCCGAGACGATTCGAACGTCCGGCCTTTGCCTTCGGAGGGCAACGCTCTATCCAGCTGAGCTACGGGTCCCGCAACACCCTCATAGCCCGGCGCGGCGGCCACGCCAAGCCTTCAGTGATGCACGCTGCGCCATGATGCCGCCGCCACGTCGGCGCCGGAAGGCAGCCAGGCGTCCGGGGCGTTGATCCAGGCGATCACGTCGCCGACCACCGACCTGCGGGCGCGGTCCCGCATCAGCAGGTGGTAGCCGCTGCGATACAGGCCGCGCCGCACGCCGGGCGGCATCGCGTTCCAGGCGCGGCCGGTCGCCTCGGCCGGCACCAGCGTGTCGCGTTCCCCATACAGTGCCAGCGTGCGGCCCGGCAGGTGCGCCGCCCCGGCCTGCGCCGCGTCCATCAGGTCCGTCAGGCCGCGCAGCGCGTCGAAGCGGGTGCGGCGGATCGTCAGCGGGTCGCGCGCCAGCCGCAGCAGCGCGTCGCGGTTGTCGCTGGCCATCACGCGGATCGGCACCTCCGCCCCGGTGACGCTCAGGCCCGGCGCCACGTTCGACACGAGCCAGAGCCCGCTGCTGAGCGCCACCCCCATCTGCGCCCGGCCCCACACCGCCGGGGCCAGGAGGATCCAACCATCCACGGCGGGCGCCTGGCCGGACACCGCCAGCGCCATCAGCACGGCGGCGCCCATGCTCTCCCCCATGGCATAGACCGGCACGCCGGGGTAGCGCGCGTGGAGAATGCGGAGCATGGCGGCGGCGTCGGACACCAGGGCGGCCTCGCCGGGCCAGAAGCCACGCCGGGGCGACGCGCCGAACCCGCGCTGATCCGGCGCGAACACGGCGATCCCAGCATCGGCGAACGCCGGCCCCGGCAGTTCCCAGGCGTCCCGGCTGTCGTTGAAGCCATGCAGCGCCAGCACGACGGCGCGCGGCGCGACATCGCCCTTGGACGTCGGGGCCGGCCGCCAGCGCCGCACCGGGAGGCGGGCGCCGTCCGCCATGACGAAGGCGTCGTCCGCCTGCAGCATCGAGGGCGGCAACGGCGGCAGGACCGTGTTATACGACGGCAAGCCGCCGCAGCCTGCCAGCAGCAGCATCAGGGCCAGGCAGCGCGTCGCATGATTTGTAACCACGGGCGCAGGGCGTATCATCCCGCCATCGTCCCGACCAGTGAGGATCACCCGATGCCCGGCCCCGACATGCCCTTTGGCGCCAACACGCCCCATCCCGATGTCGGCTCGCCCGAGGTCCTGCACGTCGATGACCGCGTCGTGGCCTGCGACGGCGGCGACGGGCCGCTCGGCCATCCCCGGGTGTGGCTCCGCATCGTGGGACAGCAGACCTTCTGCCCATGGTGCTCCCGCGTCTTCGTGCTGAACGAGGGCGCCACCGACAGCGACCATTGACGCCATGCCCGAAGCTCCCATGCCTGAAGCCCCGTCCATGCACCTGATCCTGATCGACGGGTCCGGCTTCATCTTCCGCGCCTTCCACGCCCTGCCGCCCATGGCGCGGGCGGACGGCACGCCGGTCAACGCCGTGTTCGGCTTCAGCAACATGCTGGCCCGCCTGCTGCAGAACCACGAGGGCACCCACATCGCCGTCGTGTTCGACGCCGGGCGCACGACGTTCCGCAACGACATGTACGCGCAATACAAGGCGCACCGGCCCGAGCCGCCGCCGGAGCTGGTGCCGCAGTTCACCCTGGTGCGCGACGCGACGGCGGCGTTCGGCGTGCCGGGCGTGGAGCTGGCGACGTGGGAGGCCGACGACCTGATCGCCTCCTACGCCCGCGCCGCGGTGGCGGCGGGCGGGCGGGTCACCATCGTGTCGTCGGACAAGGACCTGATGCAGCTCGTGGGCGAGCGCGTGGTCATGCAGGACCCGATCAAGCAGAAGCCCATCGGCCCGGCCGAGGTGATGGAGAAGTTCGGCGTCCCGCCCGAGAAGGTGGTGGACGTGCAGGCGTTGATGGGCGACAGCGTGGACAACGTGCCCGGCGTGCCCGGCATCGGTCCCAAGACCGCGTCCCAGCTCATCCAGGAGTTCGGCGACGTGGAGGGCGTGCTGGCGGCGGCGGAGGCCATGAAGCCCTCGAAGCGCCGCGACATGCTGCTCGCCCACGCGGACGCCGCGCGGATCAGCCGCAAGCTGGTGGAGCTGTGCTGCGACGTGCCGCTGCCGCTGCCGCTGGAGGAGCTGCGCGCCAAGCAGCCGCACCGGGAGACCCTGGTGGCCTGGCTGCTCGCCCAGGGGTTCCGCAGCATGGTGGCGAAGCTCGGCATCGACGGGCCGGTCCCACAGTCGGAGACTCCGCCAGAAGCGACGGCGCAGCCGCCGTTCGGCCCCTACGAGTGCGTGACCACCCTCGACGGGCTGCAAGCCTGGATTAATGAGGCGCGGGCGGGCGGCATCGTCGGCCTCGACACCGAAACCGACAGCCTGGATGCGCTGCGGGCCGAGCTGGTGGGCTTCTCGCTCGCGACCGCGCCGGGCCGGGCCTGCTACGTCCCGGTGCGGCACCGGGCGGCTCAGGCGCCGGCGCAGGGCACATTGGACGCCCCAGCGCCGGAAACGGTGGCCGAAGTGCCGCAGCTTGCCCCGGCGGAGGCGCTGGCAGCCCTGGCGCCGCTCCTGGCGGACCCGGCCGTGCTCAAGGTGCTGCACAACGCGAAATACGACATGCTGGTGCTGCACCGCGCCGGGCTGCCGGACATCGCGCCGGTGGATGACACGATGCTGATCTCCTACGCGCAGGAGGCCGGCGCGCACGGGCACGGCATGGACGAACTCTCGGTCATGCACCTGGGCCACCAGCCCATCACCTATGACAGCGTGACCGGCACCGGGCGCGGGCGTGTCCCGTTCGCGCTGGTGCCGCTCGACCGCGCCACGCCCTATGCGGCCGAGGATGCGGACGTGACCCTGCGCCTGTGGCACGCCCTGCGCCCGCGCCTCCGCACCACCCGCAGCCTCGTGCTGTACGAGCGGATGGAGCGTCGGCTGATCCCCGTGCTGATGCGTATGGAGCAGGCGGGCGTGAAGGTGGACGAGGCCGAGCTGCGCCGCATGTCGGCCGACTTCGCCGAGCGGATGGGCGTGATGGAGACCGAAATCCACGCCATGGCCGGCCGCCCATTCAGCCTGGGCAGCGCGAAGCAGCTGGGGGAGGTCCTGTTCGACGAGCAGAAGCTGCCCGGCGGCAAGCGCCTGCCCAGCGGCGCCTGGGGCACCGACGTCTTCCTGCTGCAGGGCCTGGCGGACCAAGGGCACGAACTGCCGGCCCGCATCATCGACTGGCGGCAGCTTTCCAAGCTGCGCTCCACCTACACCGAGGCGCTGGTCGGCCAGATCAACCCGGAGACCGGGCGCGTCCACACCAGCTTCGCCCAGGCGATCACCAGCACTGGGCGGCTGTCCAGCACCGACCCGAACCTGCAGAACATCCCGATCCGCACGGAGGAAGGCAGCCGCATCCGCCGGGCCTTCGTCGCCGAACCGGGCCACGTCCTGGTGAGTTGCGACTACTCGCAGATCGAGTTGCGGCTGATGGCGCACGCGGCCGACATCGCGCCGTTGAAGGAGGCGTTCGCGACGGGACAGGACATCCACGCCCGCACGGCGTCGGAGGTGTTCGGCATCCCAATGGCCGGCATGGACCCGGCCACCCGGCGCCGGGCGAAGGCGATCAACTTCGGCATCATCTACGGCATCAGCGCGTTCGGCCTGGCGCGGCAGCTCGGCATCGACCCCGGCGAGGCGCGGTCATACATCCAGGCGTATTTCGAGCGGTATCCCGGCATACGCGCCTACATGGACCGCACGAAGGAGGAGGCTCGGCAACACGGCTACGTCCTGACGCTGTCCGGCCGCCGCTGCTGGGTCCCCGGCATCGCCGATAAGTCGGCGCAGCGCCGGGCCTATGCCGAGCGCCAGGCGATCAACGCGCCCCTGCAAGGCAGCGCGGCGGATATCATCAAACGAGCCATGACGCGGTTGCCGGCGGCCCTTGCGGAGGCCGGGCTGGCCGCCCGCCTGCTGTTGCAGGTGCACGACGAGTTGCTGTTCGAGACGCTGGATGAAGAAGCGGACGCGACGGCCGCGGTCGCCAAGCGCATCATGGAGGAAGCGGCCACGCTCTCGGTGCCGCTCGTGGTGGAGACCGGAAGCGGGCGGAACTGGGCGGCTGCCCATTGAGACAGCCGCCCGCTTGGCCAGCCTAGCGGGTCAGGCCAGCGTCAATGTCCCGCTGGGCCGTCGTCTCGCCCGCCGTTGCGGACGTGCCGACGGTTTGGGCGCCCGTGCCGCCGACTAGGGTGGCGGACTCCGTTGTGGCCGGTGGGACGGCATAGCTGGACGGCCGGGTCAGGGTGCTGCCGGTCATGCCGCCTCCCACGCCCATCATCTGTTCGACCTGCACCGCCTGCGCGTCGTCCACGCGCGCCGTCACCAGCGTGCCGCCCTCGTTGACGTGCTGCTGGTAGGTCTGCGCATCGGCCTCGCTCACGCCGGCCCCGGTCAACGACCCCGCCAGGCCGCCCGCCGCCGCGCCGACCCCCGCGCCGGTCAACGTCGCGACCAGCCAGCCCGCCGCCACGATCGGGCCGATGCCGGGGATCGCCAGGGAACCAAGCCCCGCGAGCAGCCCGGCGCCGCCGCCCAGCACCGTGCCGAGCGTCGCCCCGGTCCCGGCGCCGGTGCTGGCACCCTGCGCGGCGTCGCCGCTAGTCATGCCCGTCGCCGTGCCGCTTCCCGCCGCGTTGGCAGTCTTGTCGCCGGAGATGATGCTGATGTCGCCATGCGGGATGCCCGCGGCCTCCAGCGCGTTGACCACGCTGGTCGCTTCGGAATAGCTGGAATAGGTATGTGCGATTGTTCGCATGGGTTGTCTCCTGGATGGTCTTGTTCAGGCCCGCAACGCGCCAGCGCCCTGGGAGACGCGATGCCGGACCGTACTCCCGGCGGGACGCGATTGCATGCCAAACGCCGGCATGCCGCCGCGGTTGCAGCGGCGTCGTTACGGGATCATCTTGCGGACCAGCTCGGACAGCGCGCTGCCCTCGAACGGCTTGGGCAGCATCGCCTCGCGCACGTTCTGCCGCCGCCCGGCCAGGGAGGCGGTGCGCCCGGTGATGAAGATGATGGCGAAGTCGGGCCGCTGGCCGTGGAGCCAATCGGCCAGCTCCGGACCGCTCGGCCCGGCGCCCAGGTCCACGTCGGTCACCATCACCGAGGCGTCGAGGCCGTCTTGGATCAGCCCTTGCGCCTCGCCCGCAGTGGCCGCCTCGACGACGCAGAACCCCTCATCCTCGAGCATCATCGCGACGGTCGTGCGGACCAGCACGTCGTCCTCTACGAGCAACAAGCAGATGCGGTCGGGTTTTTGCATCGATCAGGGCCGCCACAGTGAGGTCGCCCCCTTAGAACGGACCACCTGCCCATTCGTTCAGCCCTGCCGTCGCAATCAGGAAAAGAAGTGGCCGCGGGCGGCGGTCCCGCTATCCCAGCAGCCGGCCGATTACCCGGGCCGTGTAGTCGACGACGGGGATGATCCGGCCGTAGTTGATCCGCGTCGGCCCGATCACGCCGATGGCGCCCACGATCCGGTCGGCGCCGTTCCGCGCCGGCGCCACCACCATCGAGACGCCGGTGCCGCCGAACAGGCCGCTCTCCGCGCCGATGAAGATGCGCACCCCGTCCGACGCCTCTGCCAGTTCCAGGAGGCGCAGCATCGTCTCCTGCCGCTCCAGCCGCTCGAACAGCGTCTGGATGGCCGCCAGGCTCTCGATGCCCGTGACCTCCGAGAGCAGCCGCGCCTGGCCGCGCACGATCAGCGCCCCGCCGCGCCCCTCCCCGGTCCAGGTCGCAAGCCCCGCCTCCACCACCTTGGTGGTCAGCGCGTCGAGCTGCGTCCGGTCCTCCGCCATGTCGGCGCCGACGACCCGGCGCAGCTCCGCCAGGCTGCGGCCCGACAGCCGGGCGTTCAGGTAGTTCCCCGCCTGCGTCAGCGCGGAGGGCGGCAGGCCCGGCGGGATCTCGATGACCCGGTTCTCCACCTGCCCGTCCGCCGCCACCAGGATCACCAGCGCCCGCCCGGGACCGAGCGGCACGAACTCGATGTGCCGCACCGCGCCGTCCGACTTCGGCGCCAGCACCAGCCCGGCGGCACCCGCCAAGCCCGCCAGCATGGTGCTCGCCTCCGCCAGCGTGTCCTCCAGGCTGCGCCCCCGGGCCTCCAGCGCACGGCCGATGGCCTCGCGCTCCTCCTCCGGCAGGCTGCCGGTTTGCAGCAGCCCATCGACGAACAGGCGCAGGCCCCGCTCCGTCGGCAGCCGCCCGGCGCTGGTGTGCGGCGCGAACAGCAGCCCGGCGTCGGTCAGGTCCGACATCACGTTGCGGATGGTGGCCGGCGACAGCGCCACCGGCAGCCTGCGCGACAAGGTGCGGCTGCCCACCGGCTCGCCGGTCGCGACGTACTGCTCCACGATCTCCCGCAGCACGGCGGCGGAGCGGGGATCAAGCCCCGGCGGCATGCGCGGCGGACGCTGGCTCATCCCCCCTCGGCCACGCCGGTCATCGGTCGCCCGGCCAGGATGGCCTCCACGACCTGCTGCACGTCGAACGCCTCGGCGACGGTCGCCAAATGGTGCGGCTCGCCCCGGACCATGCGGGCGACCTGCTCCAACTGCCGGCGCAGCGCCAGCGGCCTCATGCGCTCGTTGGGCAGGGCGTCGGGATCGGAGGCCCAGGTGCCGTCGGGCCTTTGGCGCTCGGCGATGGACCAATCGTGCAGGCGGATGTTGGCGACGCCCTGGATGGTCCAGCTGTTGTGGTCGTCCTGCGCCGTGCCGCCGACGCTGCCGCTCAACTGGCCCGGCAGGCCGCCTGCGTCCAGCCGCGCCGCCACCCGCCGCTCCGTGCCGCCGCCCGCACCGTATTCGGCCTGGCTCGACTTCAGATACAGCGGCCCGAGCAGGCGGCGGGACAGGAACAGGAAGTGGGACACGACCTCCCGCGTGAAGCCGCCCTCCGCCGTGCCGTCCAGCCAGCCGGCGGCGCCCTGCTGCCAAGGCCGGGGCCAGGCGGCGAAGCCGACGTCGATGGCAAAGCCGCGCGGCGCGCCGGCGACGTTGTCCCGCAGCCACGCCTGCAGACGCTCGACCGCCGGCGACGACGCGAAGGGGAAGTTGACGGCGACCCGGGCATCGCCGGCCTCGGCGACGAACGCCCGCGCGTCCGCGAGGTCCACCGCCAGCGGCTTCTCCAGGAACACCGCGCGCCCGGCCGCGAGCGCCGCGCGGGCGTAGCCCAGATGCGTGCCGGGCGGGGTCGCGATGTAAACGCACTCGGCACCCTCGATCACCGCCTCCGCCGAGGCGGCCCGCTTCACGCTGCCGCCGATCTTGTCCAGCGCGGCCGGCGCGTGGTCCCAGAGGCCGGTGACGTGCACCACGTCGCCTGCGTGCTCCAGCGCCGCCCGCAACAGCCGCTCGCCCATGATCCCGGCGCCGATGATGCCCACTCCGATTGTCATGCCGCGGTCCCAAGCTCCCTGCCATGCGTGCCCGCGATAGGATATAGGGAGGGCCCACGATCAGGACAGCATCATGCGCCCATCCGGCCGCGCCGCCGACGTTCTTAGAGAGGTTTCCTTCACCACGGGGTTCGCCCATCACGCCGAAGGGTCGTGCCTGATCCGCATGGGCGGCACCGAGGTGCTGTGCACCGCGAGCGTCGAGGGCCGGGTGCCCTCCTTCCTGCGCGGCACCGGCCAGGGCTGGATCACCGCCGAGTACGGCATGCTGCCCCGCGCCACCCACACCCGCGGCGACCGGGAGGCGGCGCGCGGCAAGCAGTCCGGGCGCACCCAGGAAATCCAGCGCCTGATCGGCCGCAGCCTGCGCGCCGTGGTGGACCGCTCCGCCATGGGCGAGTGCAGCATCACGCTCGACTGCGACGTGCTGAACGCCGACGGCGGCACGCGCTGCGCCAGCATCACCGGCGCCTGGGTGGCGCTGAGCCTCGCCTTCCGCCACATGGAGCGCAACCGCGTGATCGCGAAGTCGCCGATGTCCGGGCAGGTCGCGGCCGTGAGCTGCGGCCTGGTGGGGGGCGCGGCAGTCCTGGACCTCGACTACGCCGAGGACAGCGATGCCGAGGCCGACGCGAACTTCGTGCTGACGGAGGGCGGCGGCATCGTCGAGATCCAGGGCACCGCGGAAAAGGCGCCGTTCTCCGAGGAGCAGTTCTCGCAGTTGATGCAGCTCGCCAAGCAGGGCACAGCGCGGCTGTACGATATGCAGCGGGCCGCGCTCGCCTGATGCGCCGCTTATCCTACCGCCTGTCCTCTGGCACGCGCCTGGTGCTGGCCACCCACAACCCGGGGAAGGTGCGGGAACTCGCGGAGATGCTGCGCCCGCATGGCGTCGAGGTGGTGTCCGCCGGCGCGCTCGGCCTGCCGGAGCCGGTGGAGGATGCGCCGGATTTCGTAGGCAACGCGCGGCTCAAGGCGCTGGCCGCCGCGCGGGGGGCCGGCCTGCCGGCGCTGTCCGACGACTCCGGCTTTTCCGCCGCGGCGCTGAGCGGCGCGCCCGGCGTGCTCTCCGCCCGCTGGGCCGGGCCGTCCAAGGACTTCGCCGCCGCGATGGAGCGGGTGCGCCGGGAGATGGCCGGACACGCCGACCGCCGCGCCTGGTTCACCTGCGCGCTGAGCCTCGCCTGGCCGGACGGGGCGACGGCGACCTTCCTGGGCCGGGTCGAGGGCACGGTCGCCTGGCCGCCGCGCGGCGCGCACGGCTTCGGCTACGATCCCATCTTCGTGCCGTTGGGAGGCTCTGAAACCTATGGCGAGATGGACCCTGCGCAGAAGCATGCGACCAGCCACCGCGCGCGCGCCATGGCGCAACTGCTGCTGAGCTGCTTCGAACCGGCCTGATCCCGCAGCCGCGCCGCGACACCATATCGGGGCCATGGACCCCCTCGCCCTCTATATCCACTGGCCGTTCTGCCGGGCCAAGTGCCCGTATTGCGACTTCAACAGCCACGTGCGGGAGCGCATCCCGCAGGCCCGCTTCGCCGCCGCACTCCGCGCCGAGCTGGCTTGGGAGGCCGCGCGCCTCGGCCGCCGTCCGCTCGCCTCTATCTTCTTCGGCGGCGGCACACCGAGCCTCATGGACCCCGCCACCGTCGCCGGCCTGATCGCCGACGCCGCCCGGCTGTTCGACCCGCTGCCGGACATCGAGGTCACGCTGGAGGCCAATCCGACCAGCGTGGAGCTCGGCAAGCTCGCGGCGTTCCGCGGCGCCGGGGTGAACCGTCTCTCGCTCGGCGTCCAGAGCCTCGACGGCGACGCGCTGCGCCTGCTGGGCCGCGAGCACTCGGCGGGCCAGGCGGTCGCGGCGCTGGAGGCGGCGCGCGCCACCTTTCCGCGCGTGTCGTTCGACCTGATCTACGCCCGGCCCGGCCAGTCGCTCGCCGCCTGGCGGGCCGAGCTGGACCGGGCGCTGTCGCTGTGCGCCGACCATCTCTCGCTGTATCAACTGACCATCGAGCCGGGCACCGGCTTCGAGGCGCTGCACCGCCGGGGCGAGCTGGTGCTGCCCGATGACGAGCTCGCGGCGGCGCTCTACGTCGCGACCGCCGACGCCTGCGCCGCGCACGGGCTGCTGCCGTACGAGGTCTCCAACCTGGCGCGGCCCGGCGCCGAGAGCCGGCACAACCTGGCCTACTGGCGTTACGCCGATTATGCCGGCATCGGGCCGGGGGCGCATGGCCGGGTGACGCTGGGCGGCGAGTTGGTGGCGACCCGCCGGCACCGCGCGCCGGAACCCTGGGCCGACCGGGTCGAACGCCAAGGCCATGGCAGCACGGCGGAGGAGCGGGTCGCGCCGCGGGACCGCGCCCGCGAGATGCTGCTGATGGGCCTCCGTTTGACCGAGGGGATCGACGCCGCCCGGTTCGCCGCCCGCACCGGCATGGCTCTGGAAGACGCGCTCGACGCGGATGTGCTGGGGCAGGCGCTGGACGCGGGTTATCTGATCCAAGGCGATGGGCGGCTGGCCGCGACGACCGAGGGACGGCTGCGCCTCGACACGCTGCTGGCGCAACTGGTGAATTAGCAAATGACATCATGGCCGGGGCCGCGGCGCTTGTCCGGCGGGCCGCCCTGCCCTACCTGAGAGGCCATGAGCAACGAACCGACCATGCCCACCGAAGAGGACCCCGCCTTGCAGGGCGACGCACGGGCCCACGCCACGGCGCCCGATGCCGGCGCGAGCGAGCCGCTGGACCACGAGGCCGAGATCGCCAGGCTGACGGCCGAACGCGACGACATGCGCGACCGCTGGATCCGGGCGGAGGCCGAGATGGCCAACGTGCGGGCCCGCGCCAAGCGCGACGTGGACGACACGCGCCAATACGCCGTGCAGAAGTTCTCCGCCGACGTGGTGGAGGCGGCGGAGAACCTTCGCCGCGGCCTGTCGAACCTGCCGGCGCAGACGGCGGAGGAGCCGGAGATCGTCACCAAGCTGCGCGACGGGTTCGAGGGGGTGGAGCGCAGCTTCGTCGCCATCCTGGAGCGCAACGGCATCCAGCGGACCGACCCCACCGGCCAGCCGTTCGACGCCAACCTGCATCAGGCCATGGCCGAGCAGCCCTCGGAGGAGCACGCGCCGGGCACGGTGGTCCAGGCTTGGACCGCGGCGTGGACCCTGAACGGACGGCTGCTCCGCCCGGCGATGGTCGTCGTGTCCAAGGGCGCACCCGCCGGCGCCGCGTCGGGCACCGAGGCCGCATAGGCGGCAAGACTGCATAGGCGGCAAGACTGTTGTGCGCCGCCGGGTCTTGTCCGGCGGGCCTTCGCTGAATACATCCGCATCACTACAACCATAGGGTGGCGTCTGGTGCTTCGGGCCGCACGCCGCTGCTGAGAAAGGAATACCAATGAGCAAGGTCATCGGCATCGACCTCGGGACCACCAACTCCTGCGTCGCGATCATGGAGGGCAGCACGGGCGCGGATGTCCGGGTGATCGAGAACAGCGAGGGCGCGCGCACCACGCCCAGCATGGTCGCCTTCAGCGACAGCGGAGAGCGGCTGGTCGGCCAGAGCGCCAAGCGCCAGGCCGTCACCAACCCGACCAACACGCTGTATGCCGTGAAGCGCCTGATCGGACGCCGGTTCGAGGACCCGCTGGTGGAGAAGGACAAGGGCATGGTGCCATACACCATCGCCCGCGGCGACAACGGCGACGCGTGGGTCGAGGCCCGCAGCGAGAAGTACTCGCCGAGCCAGGTCAGCGCCTTCGTGCTCGGCAAGATGAAGGAGACCGCCGAGTCCTACCTCGGCGAGAAGGTGACGCAGGCCGTCATCACCGTGCCCGCATACTTCAACGACGCGCAGCGCCAGGCGACCAAGGACGCCGGCCGCATCGCCGGGCTGGAGGTGCTGCGCATCATCAACGAGCCGACGGCGGCGGCGCTCGCCTACGGCATGGACAAGAAGCAGGGCGGCATCATCGCGGTCTACGACTTGGGCGGCGGCACGTTCGACGTGTCGGTGCTGGAGATCGGCGACGGCGTGTTCGAGGTGAAGTCCACCAACGGCGACACGTTCCTGGGCGGCGAGGACTTCGACAACCGGGTGATCGGCTACTTGGCGGACGAGTTCAAGCGCGAGCAGGGCATCAACCTCCGCCAAGACAAGCTCGCCTTGCAGCGGCTGAAGGAGGCGGCGGAGAAGGCGAAGATCGAGCTTTCCTCGTCGAAGGAGACCGAGATCAACCTGCCGTTCATCACCGCCGACGCCAGCGGGCCGAAGCACCTCGTGATGAAGCTGTCGCGCGCCAAGCTCGAGAGCCTGGTCGATGACCTGATCGAGCGGACCTTGGCGCCGTGCCGCGCCGCGCTCAAGGATGCCGGCGTGACCGCGGGCGAGATCGGCGAGGTCATCCTCGTCGGCGGCATGACGCGCATGCCGAAGGTGATTGAGGTCGTGAAGCAGTTCTTCGGCCGCGAGCCGGCCCGCAACGTGAATCCGGACGAGGTCGTGGCCATCGGCGCCGCGGTGCAGGGCGCGGTGCTCAAGGGCGACGTGAAGGATGTGCTGCTGCTCGACGTGACGCCGCTGTCGCTCGGCATCGAGACGCTGGGCGGCG
>CAXULX010000030.1:0-48386 GCA_964252005.1 uncultured Acetobacteraceae bacterium
ACTGCCGCCGTCCGTCAGAAATCTACCACACCTGTGAATCCGATAGACTGGTAGGGCGTGGTCTCGGGAGGCACGGCCTCGGGCAGGACGTGGCGCATCAACTCCTGGCTGGGCACCAAGCAGGTCGCGGTGCGGCCGAACAGCCGATAGCGGTTGCGGGCCACGCGGGTGTAGATCCCGTCGCGCAACGGGTGCGGCGCCAGCAAGGCCACCGCGCTCCAGGACCAGCCGGGGAGGCGGCGCAGCACCTGGAGGGCGGCGTCGGAACGGACGTAGGCGCGGCCGTCCAACACCACGGCGTTCGTCTGCGGCCTGTCAGGGTCGATGCCGAGCTGCGTCGCCAGCCAGCGGCCGTAGGCGCCTTGGATGGGCGTGAAGCGGAAGCGTGCCTGGGGATCGCGGGCCGCCACGAAGCGGAACCAGGCCGAGCACAGGACGCAGACGCCGTCATACAGCACGGTGCCGTCCGGCACGCCGGGCGGTGCCGGCAGTCCGGACACCCCGGGTTTCGCCATCGCTGTCGCTCGATCCGTCATGTCTCGGGGCCTCCTTGTGTTCGGCCGGTTTTCGGGACGCTTGGCCTCTACTCGGCCGGGGCGCCCTGCGGGGTGCCGGCGCCGTCGCGGCTGATCTCCGCCGCCCGCCGTTCCGACAAGGCCCGGCTCGGTGCGCTCAGCATCACGGCGGCCCCCATGACCATGAAGGCGCCGATGACGCCGAAGGACACGAGATAGACGGCGCGTCGCACGAAGTCGGCCAGGTTGGACGCCCCCCCCGCGGCGGTGAAGACCAGGAACAATGGCCCCATCACCAGCAGGACCGCGGCGAAGGTCGTCCAGAACCGGGCGGCGACGTCGGTGCCGCAGACCAGTTGGAGCACGCCATAGAGCGGGCGGCGGATCACCAGGGCGACGATGCTGGTGAGGCTCAGCGTCAGCACGGCGGCGAGGACCAGTTGGAGCCAGTCCACCGTCAGGACGGGATCATGGGCGTATATCGTGTTCATGCGTGTTGCTCCGGTTGTGGGTTGCACACCGGACGCAGCGCACATCGTGTGCCAGCTCGACGATGCCTTGTATTTAAACAATTCATGACTCTCATCTGCATACCGCTGGGAACAGGTTGGGATCGCAGCCTGTCAACGATGTTTGCAGGCTGCGCAGCCTGCGCCAGGATAAGCGCCGCTTCCACGACGGCATCGGTTTTGCGGGGACGCAGCATGGCCATCCACGTTTCCCTCGCGCTCTCTTTGGTCGGCAGCTTGACGCTGGCCTTCATATTGCTGGCCTGGGCGGAGGAGGTCGCGGGCGCGCGGCTGCTGGTCGTGTTCCTGTGCGGCGTGGCCCTCTGGATCGTCGGCAACGAGCTGCCGAGCTGGCTGGGGCCGGATGCCGAGCGTCCCGCGCTGATGCTGCTGGCGACGGCCGCCACGACGTCGGCGGTGTTCTTCCACTTCACGACGGTGTTCTGCGGCGCCGAAGCGCCGCGCGCCGTGCTGGCCGGGGTGTATGGGCTGGGCATGACGGCGACGCTCGCCTCCGTCGTGCTGCCGGCGGGGGGGTTCGAGCCGTTCGCCGGGGTGGCGCGGGTGGCGATGCCGAACGAGGTGGGCTGGGGCACCAGCATCGTCTGGGCGACGCTGGCCGCCGCGGGCCAGGCCGTGCTGCTGCGCGCGCTGGTGCGGGAGCGGGGGCTGGCCCAGCGCCAGGTGGCGGCCGTCACGGTGTCCAGCGCCTGGGGCCTGCTGTGCATGTCGGGGTATGGGATCGCGGCGTTGCGGCTGCCGATCTATCCGTGGCCGTTGCTGCTGCTGCCGGCCTATCCGGTGATCCTGGTGTACGGCATCCTGCGCTACCGCGTGTTCGTGGCGAACGCCTGGGCGCGCCGGGCGCTGGTCTGGGCCATGCTGACCGCCCTGGCCCTGCTCGTGGTGGCGCTGGTGCCGCTGCTGCCGCTGGAGGGGACGGTCGGGCGGCTCGCCTCCGGCGCGCTGGTCGCGGCGCTGTGCCTCGGCTTGGTCGGCCCGGCCCGGCGCCTCGCGGGGCGGCTGGTCTATCCCGGCGGCAGCGTGTCGGCGGAGGACCTGGACGGCTGGCGCGCCGTGCTGTCCCGTGCCGAGAACCCGGGCGAGCTGGCGCGGGACGCCGGGGCGCTGCTGTCCCGGCGGTTGGGCGTGGGCGTGGGCGTCGCCGTGGGCGAGGGGGCCGGGCCGGTCCTGCCCGGGCTGTGGTGCCGGCGCGTGGGGGAGGGATGGCGCACCGCCCTGCTGGACTGGGACGCGGCGCCGCCCGGCGTGCGGCATCTGGCCGGGCTGTTCGGCGCCGTGCTGGCCGACGAGGCGGCCCGGCTGGAGCGGGCCGCGCTGCTGGCGGAGCGGGAGCGGGAGCGGCAGACGCAGGCCCGCCTGGCCGAGCTGGGCCAGCTCGCGGCGGCGGTCGCGCACGACGTCCGCAACCCGTTGAACGTCATCAACATGGCCGCGGCCGCCGTGGCGCCCGACATCCGGCAGGAGATCCGCACGCAGGTCGACCGCATCGCCCATTTGTCCCGCGACCTGCTGGACTACGCCCGCCCTTGGCAGCCGGAGATGGTCCCGCTCGACCTGGGCGACCATGTGCGGGCCGCGGCCCGGCGCTTCCCTGGCGTGGAGGTCGGCGCCGGGCTGCACGGGCCGATGACGGTGCAGGCCGATGCGGGCCGGCTCGACCAGGCCCTGACGAACCTGCTCGACAACGCCTGTGCGACGGGGGCGCGGGTGGCGGTGGAGGCGGAGGCGTCGCCGGCGCTGGTCCGCCTGCATGTCTGCGACGCCGGGCCGGGCGTGCCGGCGGAGCTGCAGGACCGGATCTTCCAGCCCTTCGTGTCCCGCAGCCCCGGCGGCACGGGGCTGGGCCTGGCGATCGTCGCGCGCATCATGGCGGCCCATGGCGGGACGGCCGGGCTGACGCAGCGGCCGGGGTGGAGCACCTGCGTCACCCTGGCCTTCCCGCGGGCGGCGTCGTGACCGCGGCGGGCCACGTGCTGCTGGTGGATGACGAGCCGGCATTCCAGCGGCTGGGGGCAGCGTTCCTGCGCGCGGCCGGGCACCGCGTCTCGGTGGCGGGGGACGCGGAGGCGGCGCTGGCCTGCATGCGCGACGACCCGCCCGACGCGGTGCTGCTGGACCTGGCCATGCCGCCCCGCCTCACGCCGGAGGCCGGGCTGGAGTTGATCCCGCGCTTCGCCCCTGCCCCGGTCATCGTGCTGACCGGCCATGCCGACCACATGCTGGCGCTGCGGGCGGCGGAGCTGGGGGCATGGGACTTCCTGGCCAAGCCCGCCGACCCCGACATGCTGGGCTTCGTGGTCGCGCGCGCCGTGCGGAAGGCGCAGCTGGACGCGGAGCTGCGGGCCTTGCGGGCGCGGGACGCCACGGACGAGCTGGGGCTGATCGGCCTGTCGCCCACCATGCAGCGCCTGCGGGAGATGGTGCGTCGGCTGGGTCCGGCCAGCATTCCGGTGGTGGTGCTGGGGCCGACCGGGACGGGCAAGGAGCTGGTCGCGCGGGCACTCCATGCGTGCAGCCGGCGCGCGGCCGGGCCGTTCGTGCCGGTGCATTGCGGGGCCCTGCCGGCGGAACTGCTGGAAAGCGAGCTGTTCGGACATCTCAAGGGCAGCTTCACCGGCGCCCATCGGGACCAGGCGGGGCTGGTGGAGACGGCGCACCGGGGGACGCTGTTCCTCGACGAGGTGGGCGAGATGCCGGCGCCGATGCAGGTCAAGCTGCTGCGCTTCCTCCAGGAGGGCACGTTCGTGCCGGTGGGCGGGCGCGTGCAGAAGCGCGCGGACGTGCGCGTGGTGGCCGCGACGCATCGCGACCTGGAGACGATGGTGGCGGACCGGACGTTCCGCGAGGACCTGTTCTACCGCCTGAAAGGCATGGTGCTGCGCACGCCGGCGCTGGCGGACCGGCCGGAGGACGTGCCGCTGCTCGCGGCCCGGTTCCTGCGCCAGGCTGCCCCCACCGCACGGCTCGGGGTGGACGCCTTGGCCTACCTGTCGGCCCGTCCGTGGCCCGGCAACGTGCGTGAGCTGCGGTCCGTGCTGGAATCGGCCGCGGCCTTGGCGCTGCCGGGCGCCGCGGTGGTGGACGCGGCCCTGCTGCGCTTCGCCGCAGGGGATGAGCAAGGCATGGACGACGAGCCTGGACCGGCCGCGGTCGGCACGCTCGACGCCGCGGTGGCCGAGCTGGAAACGCGGCTGCTGCGCGATACGCTGGCGGCCACCGGGGGCAACCAGTCCGAAGCGGCGCGGCGCCTGGGCTTGTCCCGCGTGGGGCTGATCAAGAAGCTGACCCGGCTCGGGCTGCGCTGACGGATCGGATGGCGGCATGGCCCGCCCCCTCCGCGGGACATGCCGGTCCCTGGTGCCGCTCGCCGCCCTCCAGACAAAAACTTACGGGTCATTGCGTTTGACGAGGTGATAGGAGAGCCGCGGCCCTCCGGAGCAAGAGCATGCCACCAGCAGCGATGCCTATCAACGAGGATGGACGCTTGGCGGCCCTGATCGCGCTCGATATCCTCGGGACGGAGCGCACGACCGAGTTCGACATCTTTCCCCTGCTGGCAAAGGGCCTGTTCTCGACCCCAATCGCCGCCATCTCCCTGGTGGACAAGGACCGGCAATGGTTCAAGGCCAGCGTCGGCCTGAGCATGTCGGAGACGCCGCGGGACCACTCGTTCTGCGCGCACGCGATCCTGAACCCGGCGGAAGCATTCTGCGTCCCAGACGCGACCAAGGACCCCCGCTTCGTCGACAACCCGCTCGTGACGGGCGACCTCGGGCTGCGTTTCTATGCCGGCGCCCCGATCATGGGTCCGGATGGCCATACCCTGGGCGCGCTGTGCGTCATTGATCGCGAACCCCGGACCGTCAGCGCCGAAACGTTGCAGCAGCTTCAGCAACTGGCGGTCGGCGTCGGCAGCGCCCTCAAGCTGCACGCCTCGATCCAGGAGCTGCGGAAGCTCGCGATCACCGATGCGCTCACGGGCCTGGAGAACCGTGCGGGGTTCAACCAGCGTCTGCGTGCGGCCTTTGTGCGGCGCAAGGACGCGCCGGTGTCGCGCGTCGGGCTGCTGTTCCTCGACCTGGACGGCTTCAAGGCGATCAACGACCTGTTCGGGCATGCAGGCGGGGACGCGGCGTTGCGGGAGGTGACGCACCGGCTGCGGTCCGTGACCCGTCCGCGCGACGCCGTGAGCCGGTTCGGCGGGGATGAGTTCTGCATCCTGGTCGAGGACGTGCAGGACCCCGCCGACCTGCATGCGCTCGGCTCCCGCATCCATGCGAAGTTGGCCGAGCCTTTCCTCATCGAGCGGCAGGCGGTGCCGCTTCGCACCTCCATCGGCATCGCCGTCTGCTCGGCCGGTTCGAGCGATCCTGAGACCCTGGTCTGCAAGGCCGACACCGCCTTGTACGACGCGAAACAGGCCGGGCGTGGCACCACGCGGTTCGCCGCCGGGCTCAACGCCCGCGACGCGCCGGTCCCGACGGGGCGCAACGGGATGGAGGCGTTGCTGCGCAGCGCCTTGCAGACGCCTGGATGTGAGCCGTTCGCGCTTGCAGTGCAGCCCATCTTCCAGGGCCGCACCGGCCAGCTTGCCGGGTTCGAGGCGCTGGTGCGCTGGCCCAACCCGGATGGGACCGTCCGGGAACCCTCCGACTTCATCCCCGTGGCCGAGGCGACCGGGCTGGTGGTGCAGCTCGACCGCTGGGTGCTGGACCGGGCCTGCGCCCTGGCCGCGGGCTGGCCCGGCCACCTGCAGATCTCCTCCAACCTTTCGGCCGCGAACTTCTATGCCGGCGACCTGGTGGAGGACGTGCGGGCCATCCTGGAGCGGCACGGCCTGGCGCCGGGCCGCCTGAAGCTGGAGATCACCGAGACCGTGCTGCTCCGTGACCCCGCCCGTGTGCGCAACGTCGTCGCGGCGCTGCGGGAGCTCGGCACGCACGTCATCCTGGACGATTTCGGGGTGGGCCATGCCTCCATCGCCTATCTGCGGGATTATGCGTTCGACGGGCTGAAGATCGACTGCAGCTTCACGGCCGGGATCGAGACCGATCCGCGCAGCTACGCCTTCGTGCATGCCATCATCGAGATGGCACGTGCGCTGCGCATCGGCGTGACCGTGGAGGGGGTGGAGACAGAGGGGCAGCTTCAGATGCTGCGCTGCGAGGGGATCGAGATGGTGCAGGGCTACCTGCTCGGCCGCCCGATGACGCCCGACCGGGCCGCGGACCTGATCCAGCAACAGGCGGCGATGTCAGAGGCGCACAAGGCAGAAGCGGGCAGCCTCGCGCTCAGTCCGCAGACCTGACGCCGCTGCCCGATGCCGTTGAGTGCCGCCCGCCCAGGGCCTTGGCGCAAGGCGGCTCCGTAGCCTGACATCGGCTGCGGAGCCGCCCTGTCCCGCCGTTCGGGCACGACGCCGCGCTGCCGCGTCGCGAACCCGCCGTCGCCGCCCCTCTCCTCAACGATATGCGGCCTCGAAGACCCGCTGGAGCCCGGACGCCCGATCTCCGGTCCGTGCGGCACGGCCGGCGGCCCCTCACGAAATCCCAAGCCGATGACAACCATGACGTTTCCTAGCAGCTTTTCCTACCACCGATGATTGTAAGAACAATGCATTCCGTTTACAAAACCTTAGGCACAAGAGGAGCCGGCCTTGGCCGCGTGGTGATGCAGCAGACATTGAAAGAGTTCGGCTTCGAGGCCGCCCACCAGACCCCGCCGCATTCCGAGCTGCATGGGCACTCGTTCCGGGTGGAGGTGGTCCTGAGCGGGGAGCCGGACCCGGTGTTTGGCTGGTCCCACAACCTCGATGAGGTCGAACCCGTGATCGACGCGGTGCGGCGCGAGCTGGACCACCGCTACCTCAACGACATCGAGGGCCTCTCGGTGCCGACGCTGGAGAACGTGGCCCGCTGGATCTGGCACCGGCTGAACAACCGGCTCCAAGGGTTGGAGCACGTGGTGGTGCGCCGGGGCCAGCCCGGCGTGTCCGAAGGCTGCACCTACTCCGGCCGGCACTGAACCCCGCCTTATACAGGACATTCGCCATGAGCCTCAGCTTGCACCGCCCGCGCCCGCCACGGCACCCCAGCGAAGCTGCGCGGGTGCGAGGCCCCCAGGGGCGGTTCCCATGAATAGGCCGCTGTCCCGCCGGGCGTTCGGCGGTGTCGTCGCAGCCGGGCTGGCCGTGCGCCCGGCGCTCGCGGGCGGCCTGGCGACGCCGCAGGAAAAGCCGATCCTGACGATCTCGGGGCGCATCGGCGCGCACAACGACGGGGACGCGGCCCGGTTCGACCGTCCGATGCTGGAGGCCCTGGGCACGCTGGGCTTCGTCACCAGCACGCCCTGGTACAAGGGAACCAACCGCTTCGACGGGGTTTCGATGCGCACGCTGCTGCGCACCGTCCAAGCGTCGGGCGACCGCGTCCTCGCGGTCGCCTTGAACGACTACACGACGGAAATCCCGGTCTCGGACTTCGAGCAGTACGACGTGCTGCTCGCGCTCAAGCGCGACGGCGAGTACATGCCCATCCGTGACAAGGGGCCGCTGTTCATCGTCTACCCGTTCGACAGCTCCCCCGAGTTGCAGGCCCAGAAGTTCTACAATCGGTCGGCATGGCAGCTCGCCCAGCTCGTTGTCCGCTAGGGGTGGGAATGGGCAGGGAACCCGCCCGTTGGCGGCCTCCGTCGCGGCCGGGATGCGAAGCGCGGCGTGAGCCCGGTCGGTGATGTCCAAGACCGAAGCCGCCTCCCGCTTCGCGGGCGATGGGAGACGTGCTTCGGCCGATTCTAGCAGGACGACCCGGCCCGGTCCGAAGCAGGCTTGGGCCGCTGCGATGGGCGGCCTCGCCGCGGCATCCATGAGGGCGGCCACGCATCTGCAAGGCTGCCTTCCCTACATCACTGTCAGGCGGATCAAGATCTTCCTTGGCGGCATGACCTGCCTCCTCGTCCTTGCCGGCACCGTCACCTCCTACTTCATCACGGAGCGGCAGAGCGCCCTGAAGCAGGTGTCGCGCTACAACCTGACCTTCGTCGCGAGCCTCGCCCCGGTCGAGGTCTCCCGCCTGGAAGCGACGATCGCCGAGGCGGCGATCCCCGGCAGCGGCGTCGACCAGGACCAGATCCAGCTCAGGCTCGACATCGTCAGGAACCGGATCAGCCTCCTGGACAACAGCGAGGTCGGGGACATCATCCGAGACCAGCCCGACCTCGTGGCGACCGTCGCGCAGCTGCGCTCCATGGTCGACGCGGCACAGCCGCTGGTTGACGATTTCGGCAACCCCGCCGTCGTGGGCCAACTGCTCAGGCTGGTGTCCCCACTGGGACCCCAGCTCGTGAGGCTCGCCGTGGCCGCCAACTCCCATGACGCCGACCTGGTGGCGCGCAACCAGGCGCAGTTCAGCCAACTGCACGTGATCTTCTCCGCCATCATCGCCGGGCTGACGGTTTGCGGCTTCGGATTGCTCGGCGTGGTCACGGCGCATAACAGGCTGCTCGGACGCGCCCATGCCGAGGTCAACACGCTGGTGCGCGACCTCCGGGAACGTGACCGGACCCTTGCGACGCAGAACGCACGCTTCGACGCGGCGCTCAACAACATGTCGCAGGCCCTCTGCATGGTCGACCAGGAGCAGAGGGTCATCGTGTGCAACAACCAGTTCCTCAAGCTGTTCGATCTCTCGGCGGCCATGGTCCAGCCCGGCGCGCTGATCGAGGACGTGTTCCGCAGCGCCTCGGTGGCGAGCCGCTACGAACGGGACGTGATCGAGGCGATCTGCGAACGGCAACGGGACCTGATCGCGGCCGCGCGGACCGGCAATTTCTTCCAGGAAAATGCGAGCGGGCGGGCGGTCGCCGTGTCGCACCAGCCGATGCCCGGGAATGGCTGGGTCGCGACATACGAGGACATCTCCGAACGGCGGCAGGTCGAGGCGCGCATCCACTTCATGGCGCATCACGACGCGCTCACCTCGCTCCCCAACCGCCTCCTGTTCGAGGAGAAGCTTGAGCAGCTGTTCAAGGGCGTGCGGCGGGAGGACGGCAGTTCGGCGGTGCTCTGCCTGGACCTGGACCATTTCAAGGACGTGAACGACAGCCTGGGGCACCCCGCGGGCGACCAGTTGCTGAAGCAGGTCGCGCGGCGGCTGCTCGAGTGCGTGCGCGGCGGGGACGTCGTCGCGCGCCTCGGGGGGGACGAGTTCGCGATCCTGCAATCCTCCGCGCGCCAGCCCGAGCATGCGGAGGGGCTGGCGCAGCGTTTGGTGAAGGTCCTCGGCGCGCCCTACGACATCGACGGGACGCGCGTCGTCATCGGCGCGAGCGTCGGGATCGCCATCGCGACGGGCGACGGGAAGGACGCGGACCGCCTGCTGAAGAACGCGGACATCGCCCTCTACAAGGCCAAGGGCGAGGGGCGCGGCACCTACCGCCTGTTCGAGCGCGAGATGGATGCGGAGCTGCAAGCGCGCCGGGCCATGGAGCTGGACCTGCACGAGGCGATTGCCCGGCACGAGCTGATCCTGTTCTACCAGCCCTTGTTCGACATCGCGGCGAACCGGGTGACCGGCTTCGAGGTGTTGCTGCGATGGCGCCATCCCGTGCTGGGCATGATCCCGCCGGCCCAGTTCATCCCGGTGGCCGAGGAGATGGGCCTGATCAACAAGATCGGCGAATGGGTGCTTGGGCAGGCGTGCCAGGATGCCGCAACGTGGCCCGACGACGTCGCGGTGGCCGTGAACCTGTCGCCGATCCAGTTCCGGACCGGCAACCTGGCGCGGGCGGTCCGCGCCTCGCTGGACGCCGCGGGGCTGCCCTCGCGGCGGCTGGAGCTGGAGATCACCGAGTCGGCGCTCCTCAAGGACAATGACAAGGTGCTGGCGATGCTGCACGAACTCCGCAACCTCGGCGTCGAGATCGCGCTGGATGATTTCGGGACAGGCTACTCGTCGCTGAGCTACCTGCGGAGCTTCCCGTTCGACAGGATCAAGATCGACCGGTCCTTTGTGGGCGAGATGGACCGTCGTC
Organism: uncultured Acetobacteraceae bacterium; assembly: GCA_964252005.1. Taxonomy (GTDB): domain Bacteria; phylum Pseudomonadota; class Alphaproteobacteria; order Acetobacterales; family Acetobacteraceae; genus CAHJXG01. Next base: position 10,079 of record CAXULX010000030.1, read on the forward strand.
CCGATTGCCTGGCCATCGTCCAATCCGTCGCGCAACTCGCGCAGAGGCTGGGAATGACCACGACGGCGGAGGGTGTCGAGACCTTGGAACAGCTCGATCAGGTGCGGAAGGCCGGCTGCACGCACGCCCAGGGCTTCTACTTCGACCGGCCCAGGCCCGCGTCGGACATCGCCTGCTGGTTCACGCAGCCGACGCGGCACCTGGAACTGATCGACTTCCTGAACAGCGAGCGGATCAACTGCTAGGTTTAGCTGGAGGGCGAGGCGGTCGCGGGGCCGGGGAGCGCGCCGGCGCCGGGCTTCACCGATCCGTCCGGCTGCGGCACCGCGATGGGCGCCACGATGACCGGGGCGACGCCGGCATGGCTGTCCAGCCCGATCTGCCGCGCGGTGGACCGGGTGAGGTCGATGGTGCGGCCGTCCACATAGGGTCCGCGGTCCTCGACCGTCACCTGGGCGGTCTTGCCGGTCGCGGTGTTGGTGACCTTGGCGACCGTGCCGAGCGGCAGGGTCTTGCTCGCGGCGGCCTGGCCGGCATGGTTGAAGCGGCGGCCGTCGGCCATCGTCTTGCCCTGGAACGAGGGCGCGTAGAACGACGCCTTGCCGGCCTGCTTGCGGCCGCTGTGGTCCTCGACGATGCGGCGGCCGTGGACCGGGGCGAGCGGCGGCTTGCGGGCGAGCGTGCGCGCCTGCTCCTGGACCTGCGGACTGTTGACGTCGAACGGCACGCGGCCGGGTTCCTGGGCCGGCGCCGCCTGGGCCTCCGGGACCAGCAGGGCCGCCAGGGCTGCGGCAGCTAAAAGGCGGCATGCCATCGAATGGTCCTCCTGCAATTGTTGGGCGGTGTCCCGGACGGCAAGCGCCGTCGTTAAAATGAGACGAATCCGACGCGGACGCAAGGCCGCCGTGAGGGCTGCGTCAGCCGGCCGTCATGGCCGCGCATTCATTACCCGCGACGCGCGGAGCGCCGCGAGCGAGTCGTGCTGCATCGCGTTCTGGCCGCTTCCTTCAAACGCGGTAGCGGCGGGGGATGAGGACGCTGGCCGAGGCCGTCAGCAGCAGCGTGGTGCCCATCAGGACGAAGGCGAGCGCCGCCGCGAAGGGCCAGTTGTTGTTGGTGCCGAACTCCCAGTAGAGCAGCGGCGCCATCATGTGGAAGCGGGGGCCGCCGAGCAGCACCGGGGTGGCGTAGGCGTTCATGCTGAGGATGAAGCAGAGGATGCCGGCGACGCCGATGCCGGGGAGCGCCAAGGGCCAGATCACGCGCCAAAAGGCGCGCGAGGGCGCGGCGCCGAGGCCCTGCGCAGCCTCCTCAAGCCGCGTGTCGATGCCCTCGAACACGCTCTGGGTGGTGAGGATCAGGTAGGGGAGGTTGAACGAGACGATGCCGATCACGACGGCGGCCGGGGTGAACATCAGGTCGAGCCGGGTGCCGGCGGCGTGCTGGGCGACCTGGTCCATCACGCCGCCGCGGGCGAAGACGATCATCCAGCCGACCGTGCGCACCGTGCTGCCGATGAACAGCGGCAGCACGGTGGCGAGCATCAGCGCGCCCTTCCAGCGCGACTGCATTCGGGCGATCCACCAGGCCATCGGCAGGCCGAGCAGCAGGCAGAGCGCCGTGCTCGACACGGCGACGCCGACGGTCGTGCGCATGACGCTGCCGTAGAACGGGTCGGTGAAGAAGCGGAGGAAGTTCTCGGGCGTCACGGCATCGACCATCAGCTCGGTCGCGCTGTAGCGGTTGAGGCTGTAACGCGCCATCAAGGCGAGCGGCGCGCCGAGCATCAGGGTAACGACCAAGCTGGCCGGGGCAAGGAAGCTCGCCGCCGCCATGCCGTCCCGGCGCGCGGCGCTCAACAGTACCAAGGACGTGTAGGGCGCATAAGCGGAGCGCCATGCGCCACCCGGCGGTGCCAACGGGAGGCGGATGGCGCTCCGCTGATCCCGACTTGCACGAGGCTGCTCAACTGTGCTGGATCGTCTTCTTCCACCAATCCGCCGTTTCGGGCGACATCCTGGTGGTGTAGGCGTAGTCGGGCGTCACCAGCTTGAGGTCGGCCGGCAACGCGAGCTGCTCGGCGGTGATGCCGCTCAGCGGCGCGTTGACCACCGTCGGCAGGTATCCCATGTTCTTCGCGAAGCCGCGCTGGGCGTCCGGCTCCAGCATGGCATTCAGGTACTTATAGGCGCCCTCCTTGTTGGGCGCGTTCTTCGGCACTACCATGCCGGAGACATACAGGATGCAGCCCTCCTTGGGGAACGACGCCTTCACCGGGATGCCGGCGTTCTGCCACATGTTCACCCGCGCGAGCCACATCAGCCCCGCATCCAGCTCGCCGGTCTTGTAGGGCGGCCCGGCGGAATCCGTCGAGGGATACAGCCGCAGCCCGTTCTCGTTCAGCTTGACCATGAGCGCGCGGGCCCCCTCCATCTCGCTGGCCGTGCCGGAACTGGCCAGGGACGCGGCCAGCATCGCGTAGAAGAAGTTGGCGTCGGGAAAGCCGATCTTGCCCTTGAACTTGGGATCGAGCAGGTCGGTCAGCGTGGCGGGCGGGACCGGCACCCGCTCCGGGTTGAACGCGATCACCTGCGGGCTGTAGATGTGCGGCGCGTAGGTGGGGGCGCGCAGCTTCGGGTTCAGGTGAACGATGTTGGGCACCTTCTCGGGCGTCAGCTCCTCCAGCAGGCCCATCTCCGCAAGCTGGTAGCCGACCACCGCCTGCACGCAGGCCACGTCGAGCGCGCCGCGCGGCAGCCGGCGCTGCGCCTGCAGCTTCGCGAGCCGCGGCGGCTCGTCGGCGATGTCGGGCACGACCTCGATGCCCTGCTTGGCGAGGAACGGCTGCTCCACGTTCTCGTCCAGCAGCCGGCGGTAGTCGCCGCCCCAGGTGCCGAGCACGACCTGGCTGCCGGCGGCGCGGGCGGCGCTGCCGATCACGGCGGGGGCGGACAGGCTGGCGGCCCCGGCCAGCAGCAGGCGTCGCGACAGCGTCGCAATGTGGGCGTCACGCATGGTTTTCGACCTTCTCGCCTGTGGGGTGGGGATGGGGAACGCGGGGTTCGGCTGGGCGGCCGGCGCTGTCGAAGACACGCTCGCTCTCGGGCGGCCAGCACAGGGCGACGGCCTCGCCGACCCGCAGCCGGGGCACCGCGGCGGCACCGGAGGAGGCGCCGCTCACGACGACCCGCAGGTCGGCGCCGAGATGGACCACATGCTCCACGACCGCGCCCAGATAGGTCGCGAGGTCCACGCGGCCGACCGCCCGCTCCTGCGGATGCGTGCCCGGCGGCGCCAGGCCGATCCGCTCCGGCCGCACCGCGAGCGTCGCCTGCCCCGGCACGCCGTAGCGGCCGGCGAGCGCGACCTGGCCGCCCTCGACGACCAGGGTGGCGCCGTCGTGCAGCGTGCCGGCCAGGAGGTTGCTGTGGCCGATGAAGCCCGCGACGAAGGGCGAGGCCGGGCGCTCGTACAGGTCCTCCTGCCGGCCGACCTGCTCCACCCGCCCGTCGCGCAGGACCACGAGCCGGTCGGCCATCGCCATCGCCTCGTCCTGGTCGTGGGTGACCATGACCGTGGTGAGCGCGCTGTCCCGCTGCATGATGCGCATCTCGCGGGCGACCTCCTGGCGCAACGCGGCGTCGAGGTTGGACAGCGGCTCGTCCAGCAGCAGCAGGCGCGGATGGATGGCGAGCGCGCGGGCGATCGCCACCCGCTGCTGCTGCCCGCCCGAAAGCTGCCGCGGCAGGCGGTCGGCGTAGGGTTCGAGCTTCACGAGCCGCAGCATCTCGGCGACGCGGGCCGCGCGCGCGGCCTTGGGCACGTTCCGCATCTCGAGGCCGAACGCCACGTTGCGGGCGACGCTCAGATGCGGGAACAGGGCGTAGCTCTGGAACACGATGCCCATCTCGCGGCGATGGGGCGGCAGGCGCGTGACATCCTGGCCGTCGAGGGTGATGGCGCCGCCGCTCGGCTCCACGAAGCCGGCCACCATGCGCAAGGTCGTGGTCTTGCCGCAGCCCGAGGGTCCCAGCAGCACGAGCAGCTCGCCGGGCGCCACGTCGAGCGTCAGGCCGTCCACCGCGAGGTGCGCGCCGTAGCGGCGGGTCAGGCCGCGCAGGGCGAGCGAGGCGCTCATTTCAGCACCTGCGCCAGCCGCACGAAGCGGTCCAGCGCGACCAGCGCCGCGCCGACCAGCGCCATCTGCACGACCGCGACCGCGGCGACCAGCGGGTCGATGCGGTAGATCAGGTATTGCAGCACCGCGTTCGGCAGCGTGTTCATGCCAGGCCCGACCAGGAAAATTGTCATCTCCAGATTCTCGAACGAGACGATGAATGCAAACAGCGCGCCGGCGACGATGCCGGGCCGCATCGCTGGCAATGTGACGCGCCAGATCACCGTCCAGGGACGGGCGCCGAGGCTGGCGGCGGCCTCCTCGGCCGCGCCGTCGTGGTTGGCGAGGCCCGCGAGGCACAGCCGGACGACCCAGGGCGTCGTGATCAGCACGTGGGCCGCGACCAGCATCGGCAGCGAGCCGCTGAGCGGCGCGCTGGTGTTCTCCTCGACCCAAACGGCGAAGACGTAGATGCCGAGGCCCAGGGCGACGCCGGGCACGGTGAGCGGCGAGAGCAGCAGGGTGCTGACGACGCCGCGCCCGCGGAACCGGTAGCGGGCCAGCCCGATCCCGGCCGGCACGCCGGTCAGCAGGGCGCACGCGGCCGCCACCAGGGCGATCTCCGTGCTGGTCCAGATCGGCCCGGCGAACGTGCCGAGGATCCGCCCATACCAGGCCAACGTGTAGCCGCGCGGCGGGAAGGCCAGGATGGCCTCGTCGAACACGCTGAGGAACACGGTCAGCAGCAGCGGCAGGAACACCAGGGCGCCGCCGGCCGCCAGCAGCGCCCGTCCGGTCCACCGGGCGGCCCGGCCGGCCCCGGCGGGCGCGGCGCGGCGGCTTGCGCCGGCGGTAAGGGCAGCGTCCACCCGCTACCCGGCCTCGTAGCCGAACGGGTCGTCCACCGAGTGGCAGGGCTGGGTGAACCAGCAGGCGCCGTCCCCGGTCATGTGGATGATGTCCTCCAGCCGGACGCCGAACTCGCCGTAGATGCAGATCGTCGGCTCGACGGAGAAGCACATGCCGGGCGCGAGCGGCGTCTTGTTGCCGCCGACCATGAAGGGGTCTTCGTGCACGTCCATGCCGATGCCGTGGCCGGTGCGGTGCGGCAGGCCCGGCACCTTGTAGCCGGGGCCGAAGCCGGCGGCCTCGATGACGGTGCGGGCGCCGCGGTCCACCGCCTCGCACGGGGCGCCGAGCACGGCGGCGTCGAAGGCGGCCTGCTGCGCGCGCTGCTCCAGGGTCCAGATCTCGCGCTGCCGGGCGGTGGGTTCGCCGAACACGAAGCTGCGGGTCATGTCGGAGCGGTAGCCGTGGACGAAGCCGCCGATGTCGATCAGCACCATGTCGCCCTCCCGCAGGGTCTGCGGGGTGGGGACGCCGTGCGGGTAGGCCGTGGCCTCCCCGAACTGCACGGCGCTGCCGGGGGTGGCGGCGCCGAGCCTCAGGTGGGCCTGGTCCACGAAGGCTTTGACCTCCAGCGTGGTCATGCCGGGGGCGAGGGCGCGGGCGGCGGCCTTGTGCACCGCCAGGGTGATGTCGTTGGCCCGCTGCATCAGCGCGATCTCGGCGGCGGACTTCACCTGGCGGCAGGCGGCGGTGATCGGGCCGGCGCTGGCGAAGGCGAAGCTGTTGCCGGCCTTGCGGAGGCCATCGGCGGTGAAGAACGGGGTGGCCGGGTCGATCGCCACCGTGCCGCTGTCATAGCCCTTGCTGCGGACGGTCTCGATGACGAGGGCGGTCGGGTCCTCGTGCTCCTCCCAGCAGCGGATGTCGTCGCCGAAGCGCAGGCAGGCGCGGGTTTTCGGCTCCTCGAAGGCCGGGCTGAGATAGGCGACCTCGCCATCGGCCGGGATGATGGCGCCGTGCAGCCGCTCCGTGAGCTTCAGGCCGATGCCGGTGAAGTAGGCGAGGTTGGTGGAGGTGTCCAAGTACAGGGCCTGGACCCCCTGCGCCCGCATCAGGCGCTGCGCCTGTTCGACCCGTTGCCGCAGCTCCGGCTCGCCGATGGGGGCGGTCCCGTCGAGCATCGGCGACATGCGGGCCAACTCCGCCTCGAAACTCGAACCCCCAACGCCGACCGTCATTCCGCTCCGCCCTTGCAGCCGCGACCATGAACCGGCATCGCGGCGGAGGCGTCAAGCGGTTAGACCGGCGCCGCGGCGTGGATCGGGTCGCAACATGTGAGCGCCGGTGTGGGTTCGAGGGGGGCGCTCAGGCATCGGGGCGACGGGCTTGCCGCCCACGGCGCGCACTGCCCTGCCGGACGCGGTCATCTGCTCGCGTCCTCACCGGACCGGCGGGGCGGTTGGCGCCGGCGCTCCGTTTACGTCATTGAGCCAATACAGCCCGGCGAGCGCCAGGAGCAGCAGAAGCAGCCTGACCCAGACCCACCGGCGACGCCAGGGCGGGGCGGCAGACAGGGGCTGGGCGGCAAGCAGGGGCGGGGCGGCAGGTGGGGGCGGCGGCACCGGCTTGCGCCCAACCGCCGGCCTTGCTGCCGGCGCTGCGGCCCGCCGGGCAGTACGGGCCGGACCCGGCGCCGGGGCGCCGTCAGGGCCGGGCACGAAGCGCAACTGCCGGTCATCCACCGAAATGCGCAGCGTGCGGCCCCAGGCGAAGTCCAGCCGGTCCTGCTCCATCCCGTCGGCGAACACCACGCCGCCCTCGTTCATGCGCGACACGACCAGCAGCACGTCGCCCTTGCCCAGGCGGCCCGAAGCGAGGTCCACCCCGGTCGCCCGGCTCGGCCAGGGTTCGCGCACCAGGAACATGGCGGCGGCCTCGCCGGGGTCGAGGCCCACCGTGATGCCCGTGGCGCGGCTGATCGACAGCGCCCAGCCGGTGGCGCCGGTCCCGCTGGCGACGATCAGCCCGGAGGAGGACTGCATCTCCTCCCGGCCGGCGTAGGCGAGGCTGTAGCGGGCGGACTGGTGGCTCGCGTGGCCGACGAAGACCTCGTTCAGCGCCAGCAGCGCCTGGCCGTCATCCAGCTCCGCGCGCACCATGGTGCGGCCCTGCGTCCGTAGCGGCGCCGTGGCGGTCGTCTGCAGCAGGGCCGCCGCAGCCGCGGCGGTGTGCGGCACCAGCACGCCGGGATTGCGGGACGGGTCGCCGTTGACGCCGATGACGGGCTGGCCGTCCAGGTACTTGGCGACGTTGGCGACCAGCCCGTCCTGGCCCACGGCGACCACCACGTCCTCGGGGCCGAACAGGAAGCGGTCCAGCTCGGCCCGGCGCACGGCGGCGATCCGCCAGCCTTTCGGCACCGCCGCCCGGATCTCCGCGAGCATGGCTTGGAGATGGTCCCGTTGCGCGTCCAGCCCCTCCAACGACTGCGCGCGCCGGCGCAGGAAGGCGGCGGCCTGGCCGCGCGTGGCGTGGCGGGCGAGCAGGCCCTCGTACTCGGTGTCCCGCGTGACCAGGACGAGGCGCGGGGCGAGGGCGCCGGTCATCAACGGGGCGGCGCGTTGGCCCTGGGCGCTTCGGGGGCGGGCGGGCGCAGCAGGCCGCCGAGGGCTGCCGTCAGGTCCGGCGTGACGTTGAGCGTGTCGATCCTGGTCAGCTTCTCGGCAAAGCTGCGCAGCGTCAACGATTGCAGCACGGTCGCGTCCACGCCGCGCAGCATGGTCAGGCGCTCGCTTTCGGCGCCGTTGCGCGCCGCTTCCACCACGCGGATCCGCGCGGCCTCGGCCTCGGCGGCGACGCGTCCCGCCTCGGCCCGTCCTTCCGCGGTGCGCCTCGCGTTCTCGTCCTCCTGCGCGATCAGGGCGGCCTGGCGCCGCGCCAGCTCCACCTTGGTGTCCAGCTCGTTCTCGGCGATGGCGCGCTCCTTCTCGACCGCCAGGGCGCGGCGGGTGAAGGACGCCTCGTCAGCGACGCTCTGCGCCCGCTCGAAGGTGGGGGTCTCCAAGGCCCGGGCCAGCTCCGCGCTGGGGCTGACGCCGGCGATCCGGACGGTGACCACGGCGAGGCCCATCTCACGCAGCCGCGGGTCCACGGCCAGGGCGGCGGCGATGCCGTCCTGGATCGGCGCCGCCCCTTCGGCCAGCAGGTCGCTGACCGTCCGGTGCTCGACGTAGCGGGCGGCCTGGTACTGCGCGAGGCCGATCAGCAGGCTGGCGATGCGGTCCAGCGGATCGGTCCGCAGCCGGCCGGTGCGCAGGTCGATGGTGAAGTCCACCCGGTCGGCGAGCGCGTCCGGCTCGGCCGCGCGCCAGGTGATCGTACCCTGCACGGTGACGACCTGGTAGTCGCGGGACCGGGACTGGAACACGAAATCCGTGTCGCGGTCGTCGGCCGGGATTTCCATGATGCTGGTGCGGTCGGCCACGAACCAGAAGGCAAGCCCGCGGCCGGACCGCACCCGGCGCCCGCGGCGGAACACGACGACGTGGCTGGCCGCCTCGCTGCGGAGGTGGCGATAGGAGAAGAATCGTGTGATCTCGGCCATAAGGCGGCATGCTGGCCAGGGTGAGACCATGAAACAAGGGGGCGCTCAGGCATCGGGGCCGGCGGGCCGGGCCACGAACCGGCCATAGAGGCTGCCGAGGCCGATCAGCGTCAGGCCCAGGCCGAGGAACGACAGCACGCGCCACAGCCCGGTCAGCCCGCCCATGTCAACCAGGAACACCTTCGCCGTCACCAGCGCCATCACGGCCAGCGCGGCCAGGCGCAGGCTGCGCGTCTGGCGCAGCAGGCCGCCGGCCATCAGCGCGGCCGCCAGCGCCATCCAGGCGCCGGACCACGCCCAAAGCTCGCCGTCCAGGACCGGCGCGCTGTCCAGGCCCATCGCGTCGGGATGGGCGATGTGGCGCACCTCCAGCGTGATCCAGGCAAAGGCCGCCGCCAGCGCATACAGCGAGAGCGCCCGGACCAGGCCGGTGCCCAACCGTCCGCCCCGTGCCGCCGCGGCGGCGAGCAAGGCGGGGACCGCATAGGCCGGCAGCAGGGCGTCGAGCAGCGGCAGGCGGCCCACGGCCAGGCCCTCGACGGCCATCGGGTTGGCGAGGATCAACCCGATCCCGCCCAGCAGCGCCAGCGCGCCCTGCACGCCCCAGATCCAGCGCAGCGTCGCCCGGCCGGTCCGCCGGTCCAGCCAGAGCGTAACCGTCGCCAGCACGGCGAGCGCCGATACCTGCAACGCCGCCTCGGCGAAGGACAGGTCCCCGGTCTGGGGCAGCCCCGCCGTGGCCCATTGCCGGATTTCCAGCGTCACCAGCGCGGTGACGAAGGCGGCGCTGCCGAGTTCCAGCACGGCGACCAGCCTGTCGTCGGCGCGGCGCCGGGCCATGCGGGCAGTGACGGCGAAGGCGGCCGCGGCCACCCCGTAGGCCAGGGCGCGGCTGTTCAGCACCGGCGGCTGGCCGGTCACGTAGTCCAGCACCTCCCGGTTCAGCAGCAGCCGGGCCAGCGCCACCGCTGCCACCGCCAGGGCGACCCGGCGCAACGACGGCAGGTCGGCCCGCGCCTCGATGGAGGCCAGGGCCGGCAGCAGCAGGACCAGGGCGATGGTCAGCCACTGCCCCGTGAGCAGCATCGCGAAGCCCAAGGCGAGCGCCGCCGTGGCGCCGGCCGCGTGCACGCCCGCCTGTTGCCGTGGCTGGACCCGTGCCGTGGCCCGCGCCGCCAGGGCCGCCGCCCCGGTCAGCCCCGCGGCGAGCAGCAGCGCGACCGCGCTCCAAGCCGCATCCGGCTGGAACCAGCGGACGCGGGCATAGGCCAAAACGAGGGCCAGGACCGGCACCGCCGCCGCCAGGGACGACCACGGCAACGGCCGGCGCAGCCTCCGCTCCCCGGCCAGCCCGGCGGCGGCGAACAGTGCCGCCATGCCGAGCGTGGTGAGCAGGAAGGGCCGCAGGGCCGCCGGCGTCCAGTCGCCGGGCAGCACGGCCAGCAGGCCGTTGGCATAAACGGCCTCCCCGGTCGGGCTCCAGGGTGGGAGGCCCCAGAAGGCGACCAGCAGCAGGAACAGCGTCGCCGCCACCCAGGGCAGGCGGGCGAGCCGGTCCTCGGCCGCCGCCTTGGCCAGGGTCGCCGGGGCCAGCAGCAGGACGCCGGCCCGGGTGGCGACACCGGGATCGGCCAGGGCCAGCAGCAGCCCAGCGGCCCCGAGCGCCGCCACGGGCACCCAGGCCAGCTTGCGGCCCAGCGGACGGTCGAGCGCCGCGCCCGGCAGCAGCAGCACATGCAGCGCCGCCAGCGCGGGCACGAACAGGGCCGGCGCCCAAGCTGCGTCCGAACCGCCCACGGCCGCGAGCAGGACCCAGGCCGCCCCGGCCGCCGTCGTCGCCCAGCCGAGCCAGACCCAGGCCGAGTACCGCACGACCGCCAGCGAGGCGGCCCCGACGAACAGCAGATAGGCGAACAGCCCCGGCAAGGACGGGTCCTCGGCCTGCACCAGCGCCGGCGTCACGAAGGCGCCGACGATGCCGACCGCGGCGACGAGCTGGCCCAGTCGCAGGGACACGAGCAGCCCCACGAGCGAGGCGGCGGCCATCAGCACGAAGCCGATGGAGGGCGGCACCAACGCATAGAGCACGCTGGCCGCGTAGGCGCCGCCGAACAGCATCACCACGCCCCCCGCGGCCAGCCCGGCCGGCGCCTGATCGGGGAAGGGCAGCGCCGTGGCGGGACGCCGGGTCAGCGCCAGGCCGCCGCCGATCAGGGCGAGGCCCAGCAGCGCCATGGCCGTGCAACGCACCGCAGGCCCCAGCCAGCCCTCCTCGACGGCGTAGCGCACCAGGAACACGCCGGCGAACAGCAGCGCGGCGGCGCCCAGCCACACCCCCCAGCGCGCGGTGATGAGGTCCTCGATATCGCGCCGCTTGGGCCTTTGCCTCGGCGCCGGGGGCGGGACGGATAGCGGAATGGCGGCGGCATCCGGTTCCGGCTCCGGGATGGGCGCAACCGCAGGCATGACGGGGAGCACGACGGGGGGCGTGACCGGGACCGCGCCGGCCTGGCCCGGCACGCGGTCCGGGGCCTGCGCCAAGGCGGCGCGCAGCGCCGCGACCTCCCGCAGCGCCCGGCCGGCACGGAAGAACGCGGCGATCCCGAGCAGCCAGCCGACCCCCCCGACCAGCACGGCGAGCAGCAGCCACCCCAAAAGCTCATCGAACATAGGGCGCCCCTACAGCCGCAGGCCGGCGACGGCGTCCACCAGGGCACGATGCGCCCGCGCCACCGCGGCGCTGGCCGTGTCCAGGGCGGCGTCGAGCTGGGCGTGCCGGGTCTCGTCGGCATCGAGCTGACGGATCAGCCGGCTGCGCAGCGCGTCGCCCGGCTGCAGCGCGCCGAGATTGGCCCGCAGCCGCGCCTCATCGCTCTCCACCGCCTCCCGCTGCGTCACGAGCTGGTCCCGCTCGGCGGCGCGCGCCGCTTCCTGGGCGCGCAACGCAGCGATGCCGCGCAGCGCCGTGCGGGCGGCGGGGCTGGCGCCTTGCAGGTTCAGCACAGCGGCCACCGCGTCCTCGTCGTCCAGCAGGGCGATGGACTGCCGCTCCTGCCGGTCGATGGCGTAGGTCAGCTCCCGCGTCTCGCCCGGCCTCAGGTCGACGACGAAGCGCCAGGCGGCAGAGGTCTCCTCCGCGGGCCGCGCGAAGCCGTCCGCCACCGTGGCGCCCTCCGGCTTCGGCACCTCAACCAGCACGCGGCGGGGCGACAGCGCCGGGGCGGTCAGGACGGCGTGGGTCAGCTGGCGGTTGCGCTGGTCCACCCGCAGCACGCCGTCGGCGGCGGAGAGGGCGGAGACCGTGACCGCGTCCTCCTGCCGCCAGTCCAGGGTGGTCCGGAGGTCCTGCGCGTAGGGCAAAAGGCGGCTCTCCCCCGCCGGCAGGCCGCCGAGCCGGGCGTCGCCGGCATAGGGCGCGTCCCCCTGCGCGTCGTACAGCGTCAGCACGCCGGCCGGCAGGCTGGAGGCCGAGCCGTTGGTCAGGCGGATCGCCGCCAGCGGGTGCGGCTCGCCCGGTTTGGCCAGGGACACGCGAACCGCAGGCATTGCGCCGTCCAGGATCGGCACGGAGGCGCTGTGGCCCGCGGGCAGGTCGATGCGGTTGGGAAGGGCGAACACCGTCTCCGTGGAGCCCTCCTGCGCCACGGCGCCCACGGCGTCCGCCAGGGCGGTCTCCTGCTGCGCGTCCGCCTCCGGCGCGGCCCTGCGGGCGGGGGCGGTCATGGCGGGGGCGGGCGGGGGCGCCGGGGCCGGCGGCGGCGCCAGGCTGAGGGATCGCGCCCTTGTGTCCACATCGGGCAGCAGCCGCCCGAGCACCTCCACCGGGACCTCCGGCCGCGCCACGAAGTAGCTGCGGTAGATCGCCTGGCGGAAGGTGACGGGATTGCCGTATTGCAGGGTGATCGAGACGTTGGACCAGTCCGTGCCCGAGGCGTTCTCCAGCGTCGCCCAGCCTTGCAGCCGGGCCTGCGCCGTCGCCGGGTCGGCGCCCGCGTCCGGCAGGACCAGGCGGTAGGACGCTTTCCACAGCGGCGCCGCCGCGACGTAGCCGACCCGGACCGTGCGGGGGGCGTCGCCGACGCTCCTGATCGTGAGGCGGCGCGCGTCCTGGGGCGTCTCGCGCCGGGCGGCGGCGAGGGCGCGGGCGATGCGGGCGCGCAAAGCGGGATCGGCGACCTGGACGGCGTCGCTCTCCTCCAGCACGAACTGCCGCAGCCCGGCGTCGGTCAGCAGGCTCACGCGGGTCCGGGCCGGCCCGTCGCGGCCCGGCGCCGGCCCGGGGTCCCGCACGGTCTCGGCGCGCAGGATGCGGCCCTGCATCGGGTGGGGTCCGTCCACCGTGACCTCGACCCCCTGCAGGCCGTTGAGGAAGGCAAGCGGCGAGGCCAGCCCCTCCGGCCCGAACGGCACGTTGCCGAAGGCGCCGTGGCCCTCGTCGCGGCCGGGCAGCTCGACCGCGCCGACGCCGCCGGCGCCGTCGAACACGACCAGGGATTTCAGCACGTCGTCCACCTGGTCCAGCCTGACGTCGAGGCCCAGGGCGGCCGGGGCATCCACCGCCGCCTCGTGTTCGAAGTAGCCGACGCCAGCGGAGGACAGCATCACCCGCGTCAGCGCCAGCTCGGCCGCCGCGGCCGGGCCGGCGCAGGCGATGGCAGCAGACAGCAGGAGCAGCGCACGCATGGTCCGGTCCCCATCGTTCCGGCTGACGATGGCACGGGCGCGGCGGCCGGCGCCAGGGGCGCTGAGCAGGGCCGTCACGCCTACTCGACGACGATGGTGACCGCCGCCGACACCACGTCCCGCAGCGGCAGCCTCACCTGGAAACGGTGCCGCCCGGGCGTCATGGTCCAGACCAGGGGCGCGTCGGGCGCCGCGACGGACACCGGCTCGCCATCCCGCAACCAGACGATCTGCGGCACCGCCGGGTCCGCCGTGGCGCGCAGCACCAGGCGGTTGAGGGCATCGGGAAGGTCGGGGTTGCGCCAGACATGCAGGTCGTTGCCGGGCCGCACGATGGCCAGGCGCAAGGCGGGCGGCTCCGGCGGCAACGCGGGCAGGCCCGGCCGCACCCATTCCGACAATCGCTGATTGCAGCCCGGCCCGGTCCGCCCCGCGGCCAGGCACAGCTCCGCCTGCACCCGGCCCGGCGGCGGCGCGAACTCGCCCGCCACCAGCTCGGTGCGGCCGCCGCCGTGCAGCCGCAGCATCACGTCCTGCGCCAGGCCCGCCGCCGCCCTGGCCCCGCTCAGCCGGCTCATCGGCCCGGCATCGGCGCGGCCGACCCAGACGCCTACCAAATAGTCGCGCGACCAGGCCATGGTCCAGGCGTCGCGGTAGCCCTGCGACGTGCCGGTCTTCAGCGCGACGGCAAAGGGGAACTCGGACGACCCGTAGCGCGGGAAGCTCGGCAGGCGCGCCATCGGGTCGCTGAGGAACCGTCCGACCAGGCGGGCGGCATCGACGGAGATCAGCTGGCGCTCCGGCTCCGCCTCGCCCGTGAACCAGGCGAGGCCGCGGTCCCGCCCGTCATCGGCCAGCATGGCGTAGGCGCGCATCAGCCGCTCGAGGCTGGTCGGCAGGGCGCCGATGGCCATGGCGAGGCCGAATCGCTCGGCGGGGCCGTCCAGCCGGTGCAGGCCCAGGGTCCGCAGCGCCTCGAACGCGCGGGGCAGGTCGATGCGGCGCAGCAGGTCCGCCGCCGGGATGTTGCGGGAATTGGCGAGCGCCTGGCGCGGGAGCAGCAGCCCCAGGTCGTCGTGGTCGGCGTTGCTGATGCCGCCCGCGCCGCCCGGCCAGTCCGCCACCATCTCCTGCGGCGCGATCAGGCCGCGCTCCAGGCCCATGGCATACAGGAACGGCTTCAGCGTGCTGCCGGGGGAGCGGAGGGCGCGGGTGAAGTCGATGGCGCCGCCGGGCCGGCTGGTTGCGCCGGCGGAGCCGAGGTCGGCCAGCACCGCGCGGTCCCGGCGCCGCACGACCATGACCGCCACCTGCTGCGCACCGGCCGGCCGCCACTGGGCCAGATGCGCGGCGGCAAGGCGGCCGATCCAGTCCTGCGTCGGCAGGTCGAGCGTGGCGCGCAGGATCGGCCCGGCCTGCCCCGCCGCCGAGTGTTGCAGCCGCAGTGCCGCGAGCAGGTCGGCCGGACGGCGCGGCGCGGCGCCGGGCGCCGTGGCGTCGAGGTCGCGCAGGGCATCCGTCCGCGCCGCCGCCGGCAGGTGCATCGCCAGGATCGCCTGCCGGGCGCGCGCCTGCGTCCGGGCGAGGCGGCGCGGGCGCAGCGACAGCAGGCCCGGCGCCTGCGGGACCGCGCAGAGCAGCGCGGCCTGCGCCAGGCTCAGGTCCGCCGCGGGTCGGTCGAAGTACCAACGGGCGGCGTGGGCGATGCCGTGGCTCCCCTCGCCATACGGGGCGAGCCGCAGGTAGTGCGCCAGCACGGCTGCCCGTCCGTAGCGCAGGGTGAGGCCCAGCGCCGCGCCGGCCTCGACCGCCTTGGACCACAGGGTGCGCGGGCGCGGGTGCTGCATCCGCACCACCTGCATCGCAATGGTGGAGCCGCCGGAGGCATGGCCGCCGCGCAGATGCTGCCACGCGGCGCGCAGGAGGGCGGCGGGATCGACGCCGGGATGAGACCAGAACCGCCGGTCCTCCAGCGCCAGGGTGGCGCGGATGACGGCATCGGGCGGATCGACCGGCCAGTAGCCGTATTCAACCTGCCGGCCGCCGCCGGGCCGGGTCGTCTCGTGGCCGGCCTGGGTCACGAAGGTGCCGTTGCGGTCGGTGACGTAGGCGGTGGGCGCCGGCGATTGCAGCCGCATGTCGGCGACGGCCTGCACCGTCCCGGCCGCCACCGCGGCGAGCGCGAGCGCGGCCCCAATCCCGGCCGCGGCGGCGCCGAGCCTCACCGCGCGATCACCACCCGCGCGCCGCCGGTGCTGCCCATGGTGCCGGGGCTGTAGAGCATGGCGGCGGTGGCCGGCGGCTCCGTGTAGCGGCCCGGGATCGTCGCCCGCATGCGGGTGCGCAGGCCGTAGGTGCCGCGCGGTAGCTGGAGCCAGACGGCGGTCACCGCGTCGTCGGCATAGCTGGCCCAGCTTGGTGCGAGCGTCGGGCCTGCCGAGGGCTGCGCCTCCGCCGGTGCCGTGGCCAGCACCGGGTTCAGCGGCTCCATCCCGGCCGGCAGCGGCAGGATCAGCGCCACCTGCGGCCGGTCCGCGTCGCTGACCAGCTCGGCCAGCTCCTCCACCACGTCGCCGACCGCGAGGCGGATCGTGCCGTCCGCGTCCGGTTCCAGCCTGGTCATTGGGCCGCCGGCGTTCACGCGGAACAGCGTGCGGGTCAGGGCGAAGCCGCGCTGCTCCGCCACCGCCACGGCACCCGGCTGGGCCGGCACGTACTCGGTGGCGGTCAGCACGGCCGTGCCCGGCGGCGCCTGCACCTGCACCGGACCCTGCGCCGTGGTGCGCGCCTGCAGGATCGGGTGCGCGCGGTCCAGCGTGCCGGCCACCCGGCGGTCCGGCAGGGTGATGCCGGCGGAGACGGGCGCGGACGGCGCCTGCCACGACGCCGCCAGCGCCTCCAGCGCCGCCGCGGTGGCGTTGGTCGTGCCCCAGCCCTCGCCGCCCGCGAGGCCCAGCAGCCCCGCCCGCAGCACCGGGAGGCGCGGGTCGTCTGGCGTCGCCGCCGCCACCGCCTGCGTCACCTGCGCCAGGCTGCGCGCCTCGGACGGCAGGATGCGCGGCGTGTCCGCCCGGTCCGTCAGCCCGGCATAGGCCGGCCGCCCGTCGCGGGCCAGCAGGTTGACCCGGCCCCACAGGAAGTCGAGCACCTGCGGCAGCAGCCGCCGGTCCGTCGCCGGCAGACGGGCCAGCACCTGGGCCACGTCGCCGATGGGGCCGGTCCGCAGCTCCGGCACCCGCCGGGCCAGCTCGGTGGCGTATTCGGTCGAGACCTGGCCGCCATCCGCCAGCGCCAGCAGCGCCATCACGCGATCGAACAGCTCCGCGTCGCTGGTCAGATGCGGGTAGTCGCTGCGCAGCGCCGCGGTCAGCACCTTGGCCATCCGCTCGGCCATCGCCTTGTCCACCGGCAGCCCGGCCCGGCCCGCCGCCACCAGGACGCGGTAGGCGGTGGCGGTCAGCCAGACCGCGCCGGGCGTGCCCGGGAAGAACCCGACCAGGCCGTTGTCGTCGGTCGCCGGCCTGATCGCGGCGATGGCGCCCGCGACGTCCGCCGCCATCCGCCCGCGCAGCCCGGCCGCGTCCAGCAGCGGCGTGAACGGCAGCAGCGCCAACTCCCCCCGGGCCAGCGCCAGGCGCTGCTCTACGCCGCCCACGGCCGGCCGGGTCAGCGCGAGGGCGCCGGTGATCAGCCGCGTGACGGCCGGGTCGGTTGCGAGCGTGATGGTGCGGGCATAGCTGGCGGGGCGCACCGGCTCCGAAAGCGGCGGGAGGTCCAGCGTGCGGCCGGGTCCGGTCGTCAGCAGGTCCTGCCGGTGCAGCACGGGCCGGTCGGGCCGGATCGGCAGGTCCACCTGAACCGCGTCGCTGGCCCCGTCCGCCGTGCGCCGCAGCAGGAAGCGGACCCGCGCCGTCTGCGTCCCGGCGGCAGGCTCCGGCACCGTGACGGCGTAGTCGGTGCGGGCCGGCCGCTGCCCGTCCCAGGCCACCGCCTGGTCCGCCGCGCCCTCCACCGTCAGCTTGTCGAGCGAGATCACCGCCCGCCCGGCGCCCCCCGGTCCCTCCACGATGCGGCCGATCAGCCCGGCGGTGAAGCTGTCGCCCGGCCGCACGAAGCGCGGCAGCGACGGCTGCGCCACCAGCGGCTGCCGCACCCGCAGCTGCCCGGCGCCGAACCCGACCCGGTCCGGCCCGCTGACCGCCTTCGCCCGCAGCATGAACACGGTCAGCGTGTCCGGCAGCGTCACATGGACCCGCGCCGTCCCGTCCGGCCCCACCTTCACCCGCGGCTCATACAGCGGCACCGGGGTGAAGTTCTTGCGGACCGAGATGTTCTCCATCCCGAAATCCCCGGCCTCGTCCCCGCCCGGCGCCTCGGCCAGCGGGATCACGCCGAAGGCCATGCTGCGGGTATCGCGCGCCGCCATCCGCGCCGGCCGGCTCACGATGAAGGTCGGCAGCGGGTCGAGCGGCTGCTCCTTCGCCAGCGCCAGCACCGCCTGGTCCACCATCCACACCGTCGCCTCTCCCGCCACCGGGCGGCCAGCGGCGTCGGACAGATGCAGCACCAGGTCGAACTCCTGCGCCGGCCGGGCCTGGGCCGGGGCCTCGAAGCTGACCTGCACCCGGTTCTCGGTCGGGTTCACGGCGACGGCGGCGGTGGCGGCCAGGGTCACGGGCTTGCCCTGGTCGAATGGCGACGCGGGGTTGGCCGGACCCGGCAAACGGCCGCGCATCAGCAGGAAATGCACCGCGAGGCGCGGCACCTGCGCCTTGCGGACCGGCACGGCGTAGCGGCCGAAGCCGTTGGCGATGTCCAGCCAATCGTAGCGGAACCGGCCCTCCGGCTCCTCCACCACCGCGAGCGCCCGGCCGGACTGGAACGGGCTTTGCACCAGCAGCGTCGCGGTCTCGCCGGGGTCGTAGCGGTCCTTGTCCGTCGTCACCGTCACCGTCTGCGCCGGCGGCGCCTGCCAGGTGACGGGCGTGCCGCCGGCCATGAACAGGTCCAGTTTCACGGTCTGCGTGCGGCCCACCTTGTCCTGCGCGGACACCTCGACCAGGTACACGCCCGCCTCGGACGCGCCGAAATGCACCGGCACCGGCTGCGCGCCGCTCGTGACCTGGCGTTCCGCCATCGTCTCGTCCACCACCTCCGTCTGGTACTTGGCCGAGCCTTGGGCGAAGTCGCTGGCCTGGAGCATGGAGGTCCATTGCCGGTGGATCAGCTTCACCGTCATCCGCACATCCGCGACCTCGTGCCCCTCGCCGTCCAGCGCCACCACCTCCGGGTCGATAGCACCCAGGCCGGGCAGGTAGCGCGGCTGCTTCACGCCGAGCACGAAGGGCGGCAGCGCCACGACGCGCTGCGTGCTCCGCACCTGCAGGTCGTCGTCGCCGGTCACCGTCGCCTCGACCAGATAGGTGCGCGGCTGCGCGGTCGGCTCCTGCGTGGGGTCGAGCGTCAGTTGCGCGGCGCCCCCGGCATCGGTCTTGACCTCGCGGCTCAGCACCGGGGTGGTGCGGAAGGCGCCGTCGCCGGAGAAGCGGCTATCCGAGCTGAACAGGAAGCCCTCCCGGTTCGGCGGCGTCCAGACGTAGGGGAACTGCGTGACCCGCCAGGCGACCGGCCGCTCCGACAGCAGGCCGCCGGCGAAGAAGCGGGCCAGCAGGTCCGCCGAGAACGGCGCGTCCAGCGGCACCCGAGCGGGCGCGTTCAGCACCGCCTCGAAGGTCGGCAGGCGGTAGGCTTCCTTCTTCACGGTGATGCCGCCGCAGCCCTCGCCTTTGCCGGTGCCGGCGCCGGGCTGGTACTGGATGGCGTAGTCGCCGGTCGCCTCCGTCTTCGCATCGAAGCGGAGGTGGAAGCCGCCGACCTCGTCGAGCGTCACCGGCAGCCGCCATTCCTGCTCGCCCGGCCCGGTGACCAGGACTTGGCCGGGGCCGGAGGCGTAGGACAGCGCGCCGGCCTGGGAGCGGCGGATCATGCCGGCGATCAGCACCGGCTCCTCCGGCCGGTAGATCGGGCGTTCGGTGAAGACGTGGCACAGGAGCTGCGGCTTCGGCTCACGGCCCGCGACCGGGGACACGGTCCAGCCGAGCCAAGGGGAGGCCGGCTTGCTCCATCGGCCATCGGCGTACTGCTGCGGGCCGCGGCCGGGTTCCAGCACCAGCGTGTCGTCGGCTTTGGTGACCACGATGCGGCGCAGGCTGGCCTCCTCGCCGTCCCGCCCCTTGGCGAGGGGCGCCAGCAGGGTCCAGCCGCCGTCGGCCGCGGTCACGCCCTGCGCCAGCGTGACGAAGCCGCCGTCGCGGAGCCCTTGCAGCCGGATTTCGGCGCCCGCCACCGGCTGCGCGCCGGACAGGGAGGTGACGGCGAAGCGCACCCGGTCCGCGTCCTCGACGGTCGTCAGCACCAGGTCGGTCACCTGGAGCCGCGCCCAGTGCCGCAGCACGCCGTCCACCGCGCGCAGCCCGACCAGATAGGTGCCGGGCGCCTGCGGCCCGGCGATGCGCGCCAAGGTCGGCTTCAGGTCCAGGCCGAACTTGGCGTCCAGCCCGCCGCGCTTGATCGGCAGCGGCAGCAGCTCGCTCGTTGCCGGCGTGCCGAGGGCGCCGATGCGGGCCGCCATCTCGTCGCCGGGGATCGGCACGGCCTCCACATAGGGGGCGGGCTCGTTGCCGGGCAGCGGCGGCGCCCGCCCGTCATGGGTGGCCAGCCCCCCGGCCGGGAACGGCCAGAAATCGCGTGACAACGGGTCGATGGGCACCACCCGCACATCCGCCCGGTCGTAGCCGCGGCCACGCACCGGCACCATCTGCGGCCCCAGCCGCTCCACGATGCCCTGCGGCACGTCCCAGGCCAAAGACGGCACGGCGGCGTTGAACCGCACCCGCCGGGTCACCGGCTCGCCCAGCGGCCGGCCCCGCGCATCCTGCAGCGACCCGGCGGCGACCGCGATCTCATAGGTGACGCCCGACGCGAACTCCGCCGTCAGCCGCAATTCGTTGTCGCCGGCGCTCTCGGCGGTCAGCCCGTCCACCGGCGGGGTGATTCGAACCTGGTCCCGCGCCTGCACCACATCGAGCGCCTGCGGCATGGCGGTGAATTGCAGCACCGCTTGGCGGCGGCGGGCGGCTGTGCCGGCGGCAGGGTCGCAGACGGTCACGTCGTCCACCACAGAGTGGCCGTAGCCGTCGCCGCAATACGTGTCGCTCAGCCGGAACGGCGCGGCGCTGCGGAGCGCCAGCTCGAAGATCGGGTCGTCCAGCTCCGGCGCGTCGGACAGGCGGAGGCGCAGGGTCGCGACCTGCCCGTCCGGCACCGGGCGGCGCAGCACGACGAGGTAGGTCTGCGGATCGGTCCGGGCGCTGCGCTCCACGGCGCGCAGGTCGTAGTCCTGCGGCGACAAGGTTTGCCTCAGCCCGGGGCCGCCCGACTGCGGGCCGAGTTCGATGGTCAGCAGCCGGGCCAGCACCGCCGCGTCCACCGGCTCCGGAAAGGTGAGCGAGATGGTGTCGAGGTCCGTGGCGCCGCCCGCGGAGTCGGCCGGGCCGGTGGCGGAAGGCGGCGTCAGCAGCGGCACCAGCGTGGCCGCCGCGCCGCCGAGCGTCACCGTCTCGCGCCGCAGCGGCTCCCATGGCTCGGTCGGGCGGAATTGCAGGGTGCGCGGGCCGAGCCAGGTCCACGCGCCGGGCTTGGGCGGGGACAGGGTGACCAGCCGCTCCGGCGCGTCCTCGGGGCCGCCGCCCTGCGGGCCGGCATCGTGGCCGAACAGCACCGTCACCGGGTCCCATCGGCGCAGGAACCGGTCGGGCAGCACCTGCGTCCCGTCCGCGCGCTGCAAGCGGTCGAGCACCGGCGGCATTTGGGCGCGTGCGGGCGTGGCGAGCGGGACCGGCAGGACCGCGAGGATCACGGCGGCGGCGGCGAGCACGTTCATGGCGCGGGTCCCTGCGGCTTCATGCCGGCGAGTTCGAGGTAGCGTTGCACCACGTCCGGCGGCGGGCCGTTGGGGCGGGGGGTGATGCCGACGACCGCCGGGCGCAGCAGCGTGGCGGGCGCGTCCGGCGGCACCTGCGGCTCCAGGACGTAGCGGCCGGGCGGCAAGGCGGCCAGTTGCGCCACGCCCTCGCCCACCACGCGGCCGGCCGAGTCCAGCAGGCGGGCGCTGGCCCGGTCCGGCTCCGCCCGCACCCCGACGCCGACCGTGGCCGCCCGGGACAGGGTGAAGCCGAAGGCGGCGGCCCCTCCGGGCGGGACGGCGACGGCGGCGCCCAACCCCTCGGAGACCGGCAGGATCGGTTCCGCCCGCACGTCCAGCGTGCCGGTCAGCCCGCCGTCCTGCGGCGGATACAGGCGCAGTTCCGCCTGGCCCGCCGCCACCATGCGGTGCAGCTCGGCGCCGGCCGGGAACAGCGCCGGCGGCTCCGTGCGCGCCCCCTGCGCCAGGCCCAGCAGCACGGGGGCGGTGGTGCTGACGTGCAGCAGCACGGGGGTCGTCGGCACCAGCGTGAACGCCATGGCCGGCCCGGACAGGGCGACGCGCCCCGGCGCCGCCATCGGCTGCGCCGCCGGGGCCGGCCAGGGCGAGGCATCGGGCGCGTCCATCCACAGCGCCAGCGCGCCGATGCCGTGGCTGACGACAACGCGGCCGGGCTGCGCCATCGGCAGGTCGCGGCCGGCGCCCACCTGCCCATCCGCGCCGATCACCGTGAGCGCGCCGGGTCCGGCGAGATGCAGCCGGGCATCCGGGGCGCCCCGCACCGCCATCTCGAACGATCCCGCCGCGCCGAAGAAACGCTTGTGCACCTGGCCCGGCGCCAGCACGACGGCCGGCGGCGACGGCGACACCGCGAGCGCCACCGGCGCGGGAACGGCGCCAGGATTGACCAGCAGCAGCTCGGTCCAGTCGCCCGAGAGGGTGCGGCTCACCGCCGCGTCGCCGGCCCATGCGGCACTGCCGGGCGCGTGCCAGGCCGGGATGGCGCCGGTGCCCGCCGACAGGTCCAGTTGCACCTGCTTGTCCCCCGGCGGCAGCGTGACCGGCAGGGCGCCGCCGGGCGGCAGCACGGCGTGCAGCGCGGTGTCCACCGCCCGGGCCGCCGCCGGCGTCAGGTCGAAGCGCCGCAGGTCCACGCGCAGCGCCCCGCCGGCCCCGTCGCGCAGCGGCGCGGCCCCGAGGGCGATGGCGCTGCCGGGCGCCCAGCCCATGGCCGCGCCCAGGCTGGGCAGCCCCGCCCCGCCTTGCGCCAGCCAAAGCTGCATGGCGTCCCCGGCCGGCAGCGTCGCCTCAACACCGGCCGGCACCGTCAGCGCCACGGCCTGCCCCGGCGGCACCGCGAGCGGCGACACGTCCAGCGCCCCGGCGGGACCCAGCAGCCACAGGCCGCCGCCCTGCGGCAATGCCCCGCCCGTCGCCAGGCTCAGCCCGCGCCCCGGCCAGCTTCCAACGAGCAGCCCGTCCGGCGCGCCGCCCAGCGTGGCCAGGCCCGGCGCCATCTGCACCTGCGCCACCGCCAGCGGCGCCGCCATGCCGTCCAGCGCCGCGAGGGCGACGCGGCCCGGCGCCTGTGCCGCCGCCGTCACCGCCCGCGCCGCCAGCCGTATCGTGTCCGGGCCGCCATCGACCGCCCAAGCCTGGACCCGCCACGGCCGGGCATCGCCATCGGCCGGGCTGGCGACCACCGGCGTGCGGCCCTCATCCAGCGCCACGACCTGCCATCCCTGGGCGTCCTGCCGCTCCAGCGTCAGCGCCACGGCCGAGGCCGACTGGGCCTGCGCCACCACCAGGCTGCCGGGCGGCGGCGGCTCCAGCGTGAGGACGTGGACACCCTGGCCCGGCAGGAGGCTGGCCTCCGAAGGCGCCGGCGCGGGCGCCAGGGTGGGCGGCAGGGACAGCCGGACCTCGACCGTCGGCGCCGGCGCATCGTCGCTGTCGGGTCTCGGCGCCGTGGCCTGCGCCGTGTCGGGCGCCTGGCTGGCGGGCGTCTGAGCCGCCTGCTCGTCGCTGTCGGGCACGTCGTCGTCATTGCCGCTGCTGTCGTCCGGGGCGGCGGCGTCGCGCAGGGCCGTGTCCGCCATCCCCGGGGCGGCGGCGGCCAGCAGGTCCAGCGTGTAGGACCCCGCCGGCAAGGGCCGGGTCACGGCGATGTTCCAGTCATCCGCCCTGGCCCCGGCGCGCAGGACCACCCGGCCCGCGGCGTCCCGCAGCACGGCCTTCACCGGCGTGCCGCCAAAGCTGGTCAGGCTGACCACCCGCGCCGCGGCGATGGCAAACGGCAGCGTCGCCGGCACAGCGACCTGGCGCGGCACGCTGTGCTGCAACGCGGCGCTGTCCAGCGCGACGGCGTAGTCGGCGCGGTCGTTGCGCCCCAGGCTGGTCACGTCCAGCTCGTACGACCCCGGCTCCAGCCGCCCATTGAACTGCCGGACGACGCGGCGGCCCGGCCGGTCCGACCCGGCCAGCCGCAGCTCCCCCGCCATGGCGTCGCCCAAGGTGAGCGTGACCTCCGCCGCCCCGTCCAGCGTGAACGTCCAGCGGTCCGGCGTGCGCGGCGCCGCCTGGCTGTCCGGCTCGCGCCAAATGGCGGTCTGCGCCTGGCCGAACGGCAGCTTGTGCGGGCCGTGGCCGGCGACCGGCGCCGGCTGCTCGACCGTGCGCAGCCGCGCCACCACCTGGCGCGTCACCGGCGCAGGCTCCACCACCATGCGGTAGCGGCCGGGCGGCATCGTCCGCTCGATCCCGTCCAGCGCGCCGGGCGTGGTCAGCGGCCAGCCGTCGGCGTCCTCCAGCCGGCCGTGCCAGGGGGCGCCGAGGCCCATGACATCCAGATGCACGGCCTGTTCGGCGTCGAGGATGACCGGGATGGCGGCCCCGCTGCCGGCCGGCAGGGTGGCGCGCACGCTGCCGCCGGGCCGCAACTCCGCCGTGGGGAGCAGCGGCGCCGGGGTGGCGAGCAGGCCGGCATGGCCCGCGGAGTCCTGCGCCGACACCTGCACGCGATACCGCCCGGCCCGCAGGGTCGTCTGGATCAGCATGTTCTGCCCGACACCCCCCGCCGCCTCGCCCAGCCGCGGGATGAACGGCGTGGCGAGCCGGCCGCTGGTGCGCAGCCGTCCGAGCGTCTCGATGCGATACAGCCCGCCCTCGGCGACGGTCAGCCCGAAGCTGCGCCCCTCGTCGCGGGCCAGGTCGAAGTACGTCGGCGTGCCCGCCTGCACCGCCGCCTCCGCGTCCGGCGGGGGCGGCGCGGGGATCGCGGCGACGGCGGCCGGGGCGCGGCGCCAGGCCAGCACGACCGTCCGCGCATGGTCCGCCGGCGGCAGGGTGACGGTGCTGCGCCCCGTCTCCTTCCATAGGGCATAGGGCGCCGCGCCGCCGCCGACCTCCGTCACGCTGAGCGTGCCGCCGGGCGCGACCTGCACCGGAACGTCGGTGCCGGCGCCGGCGGCCAGGGTGAGGAAGAGCGGCCCCTCCACCAGGGCGACCGGCACCGGCCGGGCCGAAAGCCCCAGCGACAGGCCCGGCGCCTCGCCGCCGCGGAGCCGCAGCCGCTCGCCCGGCGCCACCGCCTGGATGCCCAGCGGCAGCACCGGGTCGGGCGGCAAGGGCGGAACGAGCGGCGGCGCGGCGCCGGGCGGGCCGAGCACGAGGTCGAGCGCGCCGCCCGCGCCCTCCCGCGGCGTCAGGGACAGCGCGTAGAACCCGTCCGGCAGGTCCGCCGTCACGCGCCCGCCCCGGACGGCCGCCCCGGTGGTGCGGAGGGCGACGGGCCCGCCGGCGCTGCGGGCCAGCAGCGTGGTCGCGCCCCGCAGGTTGAAGCGAGCATGCCAGGCGGCGTTGGGACCGATCTGCGGCAGGGTGTCGGCGACGATCCGCGGGGGCGCATCGGACCGGTCCGACCGTTCCAGCAGCACGGTCGGCGGCACCTCGTCGCCGCCGGCCCCGTTGGCGACGGCGGACACCCAGTAGGTGCCGGGCCGGTCCAGCGTGAGGCCCGGCGGACGGTCCAGCGCCCGCAGGGTGAAGGGCTGCCCGGCGGCGGCCCGCACCTCCACGACCGGCTGCTGCCCCGGCGTCACGGCGAGGCTCGCGACCGGCTCGCGGCTGTCCCGCGCGATGCGGGCCGCGGCGCTGCCCGCCGCCACCTCCGCCGCCGCTGCTTGCGGCAGGTGCAGCCGCAGCAGGGCGATGGAGGCCGGGAGGTCGAACACCTCGCTGCCGAACGGCCCGACCGGGCCGCCGGCCCAGCCCGCCTGCAGCGCGTCGGAGGCGCCGGACCGCAGGTGGAACGGCTGCGCCGCGTCGCCGTCGGTCCAGGTGGCGGCCGGGCCGCCATAGGCGACGGCCAGATAGGTGCCCGGCTCGACCGTGCCGGACAGCCGGATGTCGGTCAGCGGGCGGCCCGGCACCGGCTCGATGGGCGTCACGACCGGCTCCAGCGCGCTCAGCTCCCGCCCGTCGCGCCACAGCCGCAGGTCGGCCAGGGCGCGTCCCGCCGCCTCGATCCGCACGGCGCCGGAGGGCGGGACGGACAGCCAGAACGCCCGCTGCTCCCCATCCCGCAGCGTGGCGGTCAAAGTCTGTCCGGGCCGCGGCAGGGCGGCGGGCGGCGCAGCGTCCTGGAACGCGGCCACGCGCAGCGCCACCATGCCGGCCGCCCCCTTGGCCGACAGAACGCGCAGCTTGTACACGCCCACGTCCAGCATCAGGTCGAGCCGCCCGTCCTGCGACCCGGCCGCGCCCGCCAGCTCCGACGGCCCGGTCAGCATGTCCACCAGTTGCAGCGCCGCCCCGCCCGGCCCCTTGGCCGCCAGGGTGAAGCGCCCGGCGGCGGTGACGCGCAGCAGGGTCTCCGCCTGTTCCGCGGCGGGCAGGTTGGCCTGGTCCAGCGCCGCCGCGGCCGGCGGCGCGGTCACGCCGGGCAGGGCCGGGTCCGGACGGGGCGCGGCCGGCGCGTCGATCCGGGGGGCGGCCGGGGCGGGCGGGGCCAAGGCGGCGACGCGGGCGGTGAGCTGGCCGCCCAGGCAGGCTTCGACGGTCCGGGACGGCAGCGCGCAGGCGGCGTCCCGCTGCCTCAGCCAAGCCAGTTGCTCCTGGCGCAGGGCGTCCCGCCGCTCCGGTTGCTGGGCCAGGGCCTCGGCATAGGCGGCTGCGGCTTGCCGGTCCAGCGCGATCAAGGCGGGGCTGGCGCAGATCGCCTTCTCGGTCACGGAGCGGGCCTTGGCGCAGCCGATGCCCTGCGCGGTCCCCGCCGCGGCCGGTTGGGCCGCCGCCGGGGCGATTGCCGCCGCAGTGGCCAAGGCAGCCCCGAGAACCCACCAAACCTGCCGCGCCGCGTCCTGCATTCGTCGTCTCCCCGTAACAGATTGTCACGGTTGGGGCACCGCTGAAAACCCCGGCCGCCCGCGGTATGGTACACCGCGAGTTGACGACGTCATGCGCGGCACCTTGTAAAGCTCGCTGGGGTCAAGCTGGCCGGGCGCGCACGGCGATGATGCCGCGACATGCAACATTGGCGAGGAGCACGGCCTGTGCCTGACAAAGACATGCCCGGCGCCGGGCAGCCACTTGACGCGACCCGGGAAAACGCGCGGCGCGAAGGCGCGCGCATCAGTGCCGAGCTGGCCGGCCTCGACGACGGGTCCGACCCGTTCGCCGCCGCGGTGCGGGCGACGCGGATGCCGATGATCGTCACGAACCCCCGCGAGGCCGACAACCCCATCGTGTTCGCCAATGATGCGTTCTGCCGCCTCACCGGCTATGCGCGCGAGGAGGTGCTCGGCCGCAACTGCCGCTTCCTGCAGGGACCCCAGACCGATCCGGCCACGGTCAGCCGTGTCCGCGCCGCAATCGAGGCGCGGGAGTCGATCGAGATCGACATCCGCAACCATGCCAAGGACGGGCGGCCGTTCTGGAACCGGCTGCTGATCGCGCCGGTGCGCGACGCGGACGGGACATTGGCCTACTTCTTCGCGAGCCAGTTCGACGTCACCCTGGAGCGCGAGAACCTGGCCGAACGCACCCGCGAGCTGGCCGAAGCCAACGCGAAGCTGCGCGCCGAGGCGGCGGAGCGCGAGCGGATCGAGGAGACGCTGCGGCAATCGCAGAAGATGGAGGCCATCGGCCAGCTCACCGGCGGCCTCGCGCACGACTTCAACAACCTGCTGACCGGCATCACCGGCAGCCTGGAGATGCTCCAGCACCGGCTCGCGCAGGGGCGCCTCACCGACTTCGACCGCTACATCACGGCCGCCCAGGGCGCCGCCAAGCGCGCGGCGGCCCTGACGCACCGCCTGCTGGCCTTCTCGCGGCGGCAGACGCTGGCGCCCAAGCCCACCGACATCAACCGCCTCGTCACCGGCATGGCGGAGCTGATCCAACGCACGGTGGGTCCGGAGATCGCCGTCGAGGTGGTTGCCGCCGGCGGGCTGTGGAACACGCTCATCGACCCGAACCAGCTTGAGAACGCGCTCCTGAACCTGTGCATCAACGCCCGCGACGCCATGCCCGGCGGCGGGCAGCTCACCATCGAGACGGGCAACAGGTGGCTCGATATCCATGCGGCCCGCGACCATGACCTGCCGCCCGGGCAATACGTGTCGCTCTCGGTCAGCGACACCGGGACGGGCATGGCGTCCGAGGTCGCCCGCCGCGCCTTCGATCCCTTCTTCACGACGAAGCCGATTGGCATGGGCACCGGGCTGGGCCTGTCCATGATCTACGGCTTCATGCGGCAATCCGGCGGACAGGCGCGCATCTACTCCGAGCCGGGCCAGGGCACGATGGTCGGCCTCTATTTCGCCCGGCATCTCGGCAAGACCGAGAGCGTGGAGGACATGGCCGAACCCGGCGGGCCGCCGCGCGCCGAGCAGGGCGAGACGGTGCTGGTGGTGGACGACGAGCCGACCGTGCGCATGCTGGTGAGCGACGTGCTGCAGGACCTCGGCTACGCCGCCATCGAGGCCGTGGACGGGGCGGGGGGCTTGCGCGTCCTGCAGTCGGACGCCCGCATCGACCTGCTGGTCACCGATGTCGGCCTGCCCGGCGGCATGAACGGCCGGCAGGTCG
Organism: uncultured Acetobacteraceae bacterium; assembly: GCA_964252005.1. Taxonomy (GTDB): domain Bacteria; phylum Pseudomonadota; class Alphaproteobacteria; order Acetobacterales; family Acetobacteraceae; genus CAHJXG01. The sequence goes on from CAXULX010000030.1 coordinate 38,405, forward strand.
CCGATGCCGGGCGGGCCTTGCGGCCCCACCTCAAGGTGCTGTTCATCACCGGCTATGCCGAGAACGCCGTGCTCAGCCACGGCCACCTCGACCCCGGCATGCACGTGATGACCAAGCCCTTTCCCCTGGAAGCCCTGGCCAGCCGGATCAGGGAGCTGATCGCCGGCAATCCTCCGTGACGAAAGCCGGCCTGGGCCTCGTCCATCGCCCTGGCCCCTCGTTTGCTTGTCCAAGCCGACCCAAGCGGAGGCACACCTGATGAGACGACGAGAGCTTTTGGCCGCCGCCACCCTGGCCGGCGCGTTGCCGCGGCCGTCCATCGCCCAAGGGACCGCCGCGCGCACGCTGCGCTTCATCCCCGAGGGCAACCTCGCCAACCCCGACCCGATCTGGACCACCACCACGGTCGCCCGCAACCACGGCTTCCTGATCTACGACACCCTGTTCGGCGTGGACGCGAAGCTCGCCCCCAAGCCGCAGATGTGCGAGGGCTACGCGCTCTCGGACGACAAGCTCGCCTGGACCTTCCGGCTCCGCGACGGGCTGCGGTTCCATGACGGCGCGCCGGTCCGCGGCGCCGACTGCATCGCCTCCATCAGCCGGTGGAGCAAGCGCGACGGCTTCGGCCAACGCCTGGCCGCACAGCTTGAGGGCATGTCGGCGGCCGATGACCGGAGCTTCACGATCAAGTTGAAGAAGCCGTTCCCGCTGCTCGCGGCGGCGCTTGCGAAGCCCGCGGCCAACGTGTGCTTCATCATGCCGGAGCGGGTGGCGCAGACCGACGCCTTCACCCAGATCACCGACTTCACGGGGTCCGGCCCGTTCCGCTTCGTGCGCGACGAGTGGACGCCGGGGGCGCGTGCGGCCTATGCGCGCTTCGACGGCTACGCGCCGCGGCAGGAGGCGCCGGACTTCACCGCGGGCGGCAAGGCCGCCTATTTCGACCGGGTGGAATGGAACATCATCCCGGATTCCGCGACCTCCGCCGCCGCGATGCAGACGGGCGAGGCGGACTGGTGGCAGACGCCCATCGCCGACCTGCTGCCGCAGCTCCGCCGGATGCGCGGGGTCAAGGTGGTGCCGATGACCAGCGTCGGCAGCATCTACATCATCCGCTTCAACCAGCTGCACCCGCCGTTCAACAACCCGCTGATGCGGCAGGCCGTGCTGCGGCTGGCGGACCAGACCGCCTTCATGCAGGCCGCCTATGGCGACGAGACCAGCACGTACAAGACCGGGGTCGGCGTGTTCACGCCGGGGTCGCCGGCCGCGAGCGACGTGGGCCTCGACGCCGTTACCGGGCCGCGCAGCCTGGAGGCGGCCAAGCGCCTGGTGGCGGAGGCGGGCTACAAGGGGGAGCGGATCGTCATCATCGCGCCCACCGACTATCCCTGGCTGGAGGCGTTCTGCCAGGTCACGCGCGACCTGCTGCTGCAACTGGGGCTGAACGTCGATTACCAGGCGAGCGACTGGGGCACGGTGGTGCAGCGCCGGGCCAGCAAGGAGCCGGTGGAGAAGGGCGGCTGGAGCGTCTTCTGCACCGGCTGGGAGGGGCTGAACACCGCCGACCCCGGCGGCCACTACCCGATCCTCGGCAACGGCGGGAGCGCCTGGTTCGGCTGGCCCAACAGCCCGCGCATCGAGCAGCTCCGCACCGACTGGTTCGAGGCGCCGGACGACGCCGCGCGCCGCCGGGCGACCGACGCGATCCAGGCGGCGGTGTGGGAGGAGGTGCCCTACGTGCCGCTCGGGCAGTTCTTCCAGTCCGCGGCGATGCGGGACAACGTCACGGGCGTGCTCGACAGCCCGTTCCCGATCTTCTGGAACGCGCGGAAGGGGTGAGGGCCGGGGCCGCCGTCACGCCGCCGGGGGAAGGTCGCTGCCCCCGGGGCTGAGCGTCATCGCCCACAGCTCCTGGATCGCCGGGGAGGGCGGACCCGAACCCGCCTTGATCCGGTCCACGATCATCGCGCCGAGCCGGGCGCCGTAGTCGCGCAGCGACACGCGGAAGCAGGTCAGCGCCGGCGTGAGGTGCTCGATGACGCGGTTCTCGCGGAAGCCGATGGCGGCGAGGTCGTGGCCGGGCCGCAGCCCTGCCTCCCGGAGCCGCCGGTATAGGCCGATGGCCATCGTCTCCTGCAACAGGACGACCGCGGTGGGCCGGTCCGCCATGGCCAGCAGGGCGTCGGCCAGGTCGCGTCCGCCGTCCGGCGCGTCGGGCACGCGCACCACCAGCGCCGGGTCGCAGTCCAGCCCATGGGCGCGCATGGCTGTGCGGTAGGCGTGCTCGAAGACATGCGCCTGGTTCACCTCCCGCAGCATCGTCCCGAGCGCGATCCGGCGGTGGCCGAGCGACGCCAGGCGGGCGACCGCCTGCTCCGCCATGTCCGCCACGTCGAGGTCGAGCCAGGCGTGGCTGCCGCCCGACAGGCTGCGCCCGAGCGCCACGAAGGGCACGCCCCCGTCGATCAGGAGGTCGATGCGGCCGTCGATGCGCTGGGTGTCGGAGATGATGAACCCGTCCGCCAGGCGCCGCGCCACGGCCCGGCGCAGGTACCGCTCCTGCTCCGCCGCCGAGCCGCAGGGGAGGATGACCAGGTCGAGGCCGTGCTCCGCCAGCACCGGCTGCAACCCCTCGCACAGGCCGAGGAAGAACGTCTCGCCCATCGTGGTGCGGCCGATGTCGGTGCGGATCGTCAGCGCCACCGTGTCGGTCGTGCCCTGGCGCAGGCTGCGGCCGGACTGGTCGGGGGCGTAGCCGAGCGCCAGGGACGCCTCCTGCACCAGCATGCGCGTCGCGGCGCTCACCTCGGCCCGGCCGTTCATGGCGCGCGACACCGTGCTGGCCGAAAGCCCCAAATGGCGTGCCACGTCGCGTATGCCGGTGCTGTGCCGTCCCACTGGGCATTCCATTCTCTGTTCCAGGCCCATTGACAGGAAAGCCCGCCGCTCCGAAAGTCCGGAAACGTTTCCGGCCAACGCGCCGGTGAGACGCCGACATCGACGACGCCAATATCGACAACGCTGGGCGGCGACCCGAACCCGGGCGCACCGCGCGGCAAACAGGGGAACGCCCGTGACCGATCCGGATGAGGCCATCGTACGCAAGCTCGTCTGGCGGCTGGTGCCGCTGCTGACGTTCAGCTACTTCGTGGCGGTGCTGGACCGCTCGAACGTCGGCGTCGCCGCGCTGACCATGAACCGTGACCTGGGCCTCAGCATGACGGCGTTCGGCGTCGCCGCCGGGGTGTTCTTCGTGCCCTACGTGCTGCTGGAGCTGCCGTCCAACCTCGCCCTGGCCCGGTTCGGCGCGCGGCTGTGGATCGCGCGCATCATGTTCACCTGGGGGCTGATGTCCGGCGCCCATGCCCTCGTGTGGGACGCGCAGAGCCTGTATGTCGCGCGGGCCTTGCTGGGTGCGGCGGAGGCCGGGTTCGTGCCGGGCGTCATCTTCTACATCACGCTCTGGTTTCCCGCCGCCTATCGCGGCCGGGTCATCGCCGCGTTCTTCACCGGCATTCCCATCGCACTCGTGCTCGGCTCGCCGCTCTCGGGGCTGCTGCTGGAGATGGACGGCGTGATGGGGCTGCATGGCTGGCAGTGGGTCTATCTGGTGGAGGCGGTGCCGGCGCTCGTGCTGGCCGTGGCGATCCCCTTCATCATGCCGGCCACGCCGGAGCAGGCACGGTTCCTCACCGCGGAGGAGCGGGAGCGCCTGATCGCGCGCCTGGCCGAGGAGCGGCAGGGGCGGGAGACCGGCAGCCACGCCGGCCTGCTGCGGACGCTGCTCAGCCCGCGCATCCTGCTGCTGTGCCTGGGCTATTACGGCCTGACCAACCTCAACGGCGCCATCAGCACCTTCCTGCCGCTGATCCTGCGGGAGTTCGGGGTGAGCAACCTGCAGGCGAGCTTCCTGGCCGCCATCCCGTACGGCTTCGGAGCGGTCGGCATGGTCGTGCTGGGGCGCTTCGCCGACCGGCCGGGGCGGCGCGGCCTGGCCAACTACGTGGCGCTGACGATCTCGGTGGCGGGCCTGCTCGCGGCGGCCACCATCGGCGACCCGGCTCTCAAGATGGCGGCGCTGTGCTTCACCGCGTTCGGGGTGTTCGCCGCCATGCCGGTGTTCTGGGGGCTGCCGACCACGCTGCTGTCCGGCACCGCGGCGGCGGGCGGCATCGCCATGGTCAACGCGCTCGGCAACCTGTCCAGCGTGGTCAACCCCTGGGTGATCGGCATGATCCGCGACGCGACGGGCAGCTTCAACGGCGGGCTGTTCTGGCTCGCCGCCATGGCGTGCATGTCGATCGTGGTCATCACCGTCATCTTCTCGCTGTGGGGCAGCCCCAAGGCCGCACGACCCGGCGGCGCCATCCTCAACGAGGCCCGCTGACATGCGCATCACCGCCGTCCGCCTGCGCCGCCTGACCGGCACCCTGCCCACCCGGGGCAACATCTGGGAGGAGCGGCTGGTCCGGCCGCTCGACATCTACGACGAGTACCGGCATCGGAACGACTTCGAGGGCGGCGTGCAGACGGCGGACGGGTTCCGCATCGCCACCGTGTTCGTCGAGATCGACACCGACGATGGCGTCTCCGGCCGCGCCGGGCCGATCCCGGAGGCGGTGGCGTACATCGTCGCCCACAGCCTGCGCCGGCTGCTGCTCGGGCAGGACCCCATCGCGGGGGAGAAGCTGTGGGACCAGATGCACCGCGCGATGGTGCATGGCCGCCAAGGCGACGCGATGCTGGCGATCAGCGCCGTCGATTGCGCGCTGTGGGACCTGCGCGGGCGCTGGCTGGGGCAGCCGGTGCACCGCCTGCTCGGCGGCCCGACGCGCGAGGCCGTGCCGGCCTACGCCTCCATGCTGGGCTTCGCGGTGCTCGACCTCGGGCGGGTGCGGGAGCGGGCGCTGGAATACAAGGCGCTCGGCTACGTCGCGCAGAAGTGGTTCTTCCGCCACGGCCCGATGAGCGGCAAGGAAGGGCTGCACCAGAACGTCGCGCTGGTGCGGACGCTGCGCGAGGCGGTCGGCGAGGATTACGACCTGATGTTCGACTGCTGGCAGGCGATGGATGTCGGCTACGTCGTGGACTTGGCCGAGCGGATCGCCGAGTACCGGCCGCGCTGGCTGGAGGAATGCGTGATGCCGGACCGCATCGACAGCTACCGGCGCATCAAGGAGCGCACCAACATCCCGCTCGCGGGCGCCGAGCACGAGTATACGCGGTGGGGCTTCAAGCGTTTCATCGACGCGGAGGCGCTGGATGTGCTGCAGCCCGACATCTACTGGTGCGGCGGCCTGTCGGAGGCGTTGAAGATCGCGGCCTACGCCACGGCGCACGACCTGGTAACGATCCCGCACGGCCATTCCAGCGGCGCGACCATCCACTTCTCGGTCACGCAGTCGCCGATCCACACGCCGTACCAGGAATACCTGGTGAAGTGGAACGCCATCCACCAGCATTTCCTGCGCGACCCCGTGGACCCCACCCGCGGCCTGATCCACGTGCCCACGCTGCCCGGGCTGGGCATGGAGCTCGACCCGGCGAAGATCGAGGCCGAAAGCGAAATCTTCGCCTAACCCCGCGACGTCGCCGGAATGACCCCAGCGGGCAAGCTGGACGATGGCCGGGTCAGCGGCGCGCGATCAACGCGCCGGCCGCCAGCCCGGCCGCCATCGCGCCATACGCGGCCGCCATCGACCGTTTGGACAGCACGAACTCCCATCCCGGCGTGAACCGCTTGGGCGTCGCCGTGTAGTCAACGGCCGCGGCGATGGCCGTCATCAGCAGCGCGTCCTGCAACACGGGCAGGGCCGCAGGGCGGCGTCGCCCGGTCCAACGCTCGAACAGCACCGCCCAGAACAGCGTGGCCGCGTGATGGGTCGCATAGCCGACCGCCGTGTGGGCCAGGTCGGCCCCCTTGAAGGAGGCGGCCTGCTCTCCGTGAAGCCAGTGGCTCGTGGAGTTGACCGGCTGGAGGGCGCCCTTGCCCTCCGCGCGCGCGAGGAGCGCCAGGGCCACCGTCGAGGCGACGCTCGCGCAGCTTCCGGACACAACGGCATATCGCAGCGTCCTGGCCCAGCTCGCCATTCGGAACTCCGTGAACAGACAGCGATGCAACGTTTGGGCGAGGGGGCCGTTCCCCGGCCGCCGTCCCAGGCCAGGCGCCCGCGCCCCGATTCCGCCCACGCGGTTGTTGGTGCTGGCGTCTCCGTCCGCGGTTCGATAGGCTCGGTTTAACAAAAACGGGAGGGACGGCAATGTCGGTCCTAATGAATGAAGCGGAGCTGGAGCGGTCCGCCGTGCGTCGGGTGACGTGGCGCCTCGTGCCGTTCCTGATCGTGTGCTACTTCGTGGCGTTCCTCGACCGGGTGAACGTCGGCTTCGCGGCCCTGCAGATGAACGACGACCTCGGCTTCTCCGGCACGGTGTACGGCTGGGGCGCCGGCATCTTCTTCCTCGGCTACTTCCTGTTCGAGGTGCCCAGCAACATGGCGCTGGAGCGGGTGGGCGCGCGGAAGTGGATCGCGCGCATCATGGTCACCTGGGGCCTCGTCTCGGCCGCCATGGCGCTGGTGACGGGGCCTTGGTCGTTCATGGGGCTGCGCTTCCTGCTGGGCGCCATGGAGGCCGGGTTCTTCCCGGGCATCATCCTCTATCTGACCTACTGGTTCCCGAGCGAGCACCGGGCCAAGGTCGTCGGCATCTTCATGGTGGCGATCCCGATCAGCAGCCTGCTGGGCTCGCCGGTCTCCGGCGCCATCCTGGGCATGAGCGGCGTGCTGGGCCTGCGCGGCTGGCAGTGGCTGTTCATCCTGGAGGCGGTGCCGTCGGTGCTGCTGGGCTTCGCCGTCCTGGTCTGGCTGCCGGACCGGCCGGCCACGGCGCGCTGGCTGCCGGAGGCCGAGCGGGACTGGCTCAGCCGGCGGCTGGAGATCGAGCGCAGGCGCACGGCGACCGCGCAGGCGGTGCCGCTGTGGCAGGTGCTGAGCCAGCGCAAGGTGCTGCTGCTGGCGCTGGTCTATGCCGGAAGCGTCGCCAGCAGCTACGGCCTCACGCTGTGGCAGCCGCAGATCATCAAGGGCTTCGGGCTGACGGACATCGAGACCGGGCTGCTGAACTCCGTGCCGTTCGCGTTCGGCTGCGTCGCGATGATCTGGTGGGGCCGGCGGTCGGACCAGAAGCGCGAGCGGCTGTGGCACACGGCGGTCCCGCTGTTCGTCTGCGCCGCCGGCCTCCTGGCGTGCATGGCGTTCGCGGCGAGCCTGGTACCGACCGTGCTGGCGCTGTGCTTCACCCTGCTGGGCGTCTATGCCGTGAAGGGGCCGTTCTGGGCCACGGCGACCGAGATGCTGCCGGCCGCCACGGCGGCGGCGGGGATCGCCGCGATCAACTCCATCGGCAACCTCGCGGGCTTCGTGGGACCGTTCCTGATCGGCGCCATCAAGGACGCGACCGGCAGCTTCACCCTGGGGCTGCTGCCGCTGATCGCGTTCGCCGTGGTGGCCGGGTTTGTCGTGCTGGCCATGGGCAAGCAAAGCCCCGCCCTCGCCGTGCCGGCGGAGTAGCGCCATGCTGTCACCCCGCATGGTCTCACGCCGGGACGGCCTGAAGCTCGCCGCCTCGGTTGCAGCGTTGGGGAGCGGCCCGGCGGCGCGGGCCGCCGATGCGCCGGCGCCCACCGTGAGGACGGCCGTGAGCTTCGCGGTGCCGCCGGGCGCCTGCGACTGCCACGTCCACGTCTTCCCCGACCCGGCGGCGTTCCCCTTCTGGAGCGGGCGCGGCTACTCGCCGCCGGTCGCCACCGCGGATGAGCTGCTCGCGCTGCACAAGGCCCTGCACATGGACCACGTGGTGATTGTGACGCCCAGCGTGTACGGCACCGACAACGCGGCCACGCTGGACGGCATGAAGCAACTGGGTCCGCAGCGGGCGCGCGGCGTCGCCGTCATCGACGACAAGACCGGCGCCGCCGAGCTGGACGCGATGGGCCGCGCCGGCATCCGTGGCATCCGGGTGAACCTGGAGCAAGCGGGGATCGTCGATCCCGGCGTCTCCGCCAAGCGGCTGGAGGCCGCCGTGCAGCAGATCGGGGGGCGGCCCTGGCACCTCCAGATCTACACCCGGCTTCCGGTCATCGAGGCGCTGCGGGCGCAACTGGCGGCCGTGCCGGTCCCGCTGGTGTTCGACCACTTCGCCGGCGCGGACGCGGCGCCGGGCCCGCAGCAGGCCGGGTTCGGGACGGTGCTGGACATGGTGAAATCTGGCCGGGCGTACGTGAAGCTGTCCGGCGCCTACCGGGCCTCGACGGGGGCGCCGGACTTCGCCGACGTCGCCCCGCTGGCGCGGGCCTTGATCGCCGCCAACCCGGACCGGCTGATCTGGGGCAGCGACTGGCCGCATCCCGACAGTACGCCGAAGCCCGGGCGGGCACCCACCGACCTGGCCCCGGCGCAGCCTATCGACGACGGGCGCGTGCTGAACCTGCTCGCGGAATGGGCGCCCGACGCGGCGGTCCGGCAGAAGATCCTGGTGGACAACCCAAAGCGGCTCTACGGGCTTTGAACGGCCGCGGCCGTTGTCCAAGGGCGGGCGCGCGATGGCGGCGCCCTGACGCTTGAGGCCGGGCGTGGCCGGCGATCAAGGCGTCTCCGGACGCTGGCCTCAAGCCCGGTCCACGCCCACCTGCCGGCACATGGACAGCAACGGGCATGTCGGGCACCTCGGCCGCGGCCCGGTGCAGACGCGCTTGCCAAAGGGCACCAGACGCTCGTTGATCTCGATCCAGTATTGCTGCGGCAGCTTGCCGGCGAGCGCGGCCATGGTGCGCTCGGGCGTGGATGCGGCGACGTAGCCCCAGCGGTTGGCGACCCGGTGGACGTGGATGTCCACGCAGATGGCGGGCTTGCCGAAGCCGACCGCCAAGGTGAGCGCCGCGACCTTCGGGCCGACGCCGCGGAACGCGGTCAGGCCCTCCGCCGTGTCCGGGACGGCACCGCCGTAGCGCTCCAGGATGATGCGGGACAAGGCGAGGATGTCGCGCGCCTTCGGTTCCGGGAAGGTGGCCCCGCGGAGCAGGGCGGCCAGCTCGGCCTCCTCCAGCGCCGCTATCGCGGCAGGCGTGCGGGCGCGGGCGAACAGGCGGCGGCAGACCGGGATCGTGGCCTCGTCCAGCGTGCGGGCGCTGATCAGGCTGGCGACGAGCTGTTCGTAGGGGGTGCGGTGCCCCTCGTCCCGAAGCTGGAACATCGCCGCCTTGGGCAAGGGGAGGCAGGCCGCGCGCAGGTGGCGGAACACCTCATGGATGTCGAAGGGGTCCTTGCTCCCGGCCGCGCCGGTCGGCGTCCTGGCATCGGTCCTGTCGGCCATTCCCATCCCCCGTCGCGGCGCCGGTCACATCAGCGCCGGGCGGTCCGCGGGGTTTCGTCGATGCGGTCGGCCGGCACAATAGGGCGCAATTTCTGCTGGAAGACCGGCCGGCAGGGCGATAAAGCTCAATCAGCCAGAAGGCGCCAGCAGCGAGTGGCCCCGGTCGAGGAACGTGCCATGGCCGATGCCCCCCCAAATCGTTCAGCATGGGCCGAAGCCCCGCAACTGCCGGCAGCGGACGGCGCAGCCGCCACGGCCGGGCGCCTGGCACATCAATCATAAAAAACGGAGGACACGAGGATGGACAACGCCGGAACCCACGAGCCGCACGGCAGGCGGCAATCGAGGAAGGCTGCGGCCAGCGGCTGGATCGGCTCCGCGCTGGAATACTACGACTTCTTCATCTACGCCACGGCGGCGTCGCTGGTCTTTCCGCAGCTTTTCTTCCCCTCCGCCGATCCCACGGTCGCCATCGTCGCCTCGCTCGCGACCTACGGCGTCGGCTACGTCGCCCGGCCCATCGGCGCCTTCGTGCTCGGCCATTACGGCGACACCCATGGGCGCAAGGGCGTGCTGCTGGTGTGCATGTTCCTGATGGGCTTCTCGACCA